>NZ_CQAZ01000001.1:0-10800 GCF_001152565.1 Yersinia pekkanenii
ATAAAATAATTACCCGCCCTCCGATTAAAGAGCCTGAAATAATACCCGAAGTTATTCTACTAGAACGAAAAGTATTAAATCGCTACGGTTCTAACGCACGAATTCATTAATAATCCCACCCTGCCTGTAACCTCTCAAGGCGGGGACTTTTCTCCGACTCTCACCACTTCGCCCTTGCCGTTTAAGGGCTTTTTCTCTGGCTAGCCTGCCAAAATGAGCACTGCATGCATATAGTGCATGATTTTGCATGCAACGCCCCGGCATCAAAACACCTGAAACACCGCACCACAAGGGCTTGTAGGCTCTCTATGTCATGCATGAAAAGTGCATGATAAAGTCAGAGCGCGTAGGCGGGGGACCATTGCGCGCGGGGGCGTTAAAGCATCGTTTCTTGTAATTGTGATACATTCTCCAAACGCACTAACGGAATGAGGTGTGAATGATAAAGCAAGTTAGTTTTTCTATGCATATACTCTAGTTTAATTATTTATTTGCTTGCCATAGGAAGTAAAAATCACTTTTTCTAGCTTCTTCTTTGCCTTTCAATGTTTTACTTAAATCAATCATTGCACTGACTAATGCAGCCCCCCCTCCAGCTGCGGCAAATAAGTGACTAAAATCACTTGGTAATACACCTGAGTATAGACCAAAAGACATTGCTCCAGATCCGATTATAATTTTATCCCTTAGTCCACTTCTGGTTTTTGTTTTCCAATCTCTGACTTTCTTTTCAATAATGTTTATTTCCGGAAGTATTTGATCTCTAAATAACTCAGAGATATCCGATTCTTTCCAATCGCCACTTTTTTTAATCATTGTATTTATCTTATCTCTATAGACATAAAATGCCTCCGCCTCTCGATCTCTTAACGTTAATATATCATCTAAGCTCCTGCTTTGAACTGTAGGCAAGTAATGTTTAATAGTTGAATCAAATGAAGTTGAATTAGCCTTGTAAACTGAATTGTTTAGTCTACTAGCAATATCCATTTGAATCTGATTGTCACATAAATATGAAGTGCCATAAAAAAATGAATGCCACTCTTGGTTAGATAGATCATTTATAATTGGACTTATTACCAAGCTTAAAATTCCCTCATCGATTATTTCTTTTTTTGAAAATAAATATGGCATTTCTTTAGTACATAGGTTCTCAATATAATCGCCAAGTGGCTCCATTATATGAAAGTACATTACGCCATGATCGATGAGGCCTGTAGGACTCTTTATCTCAAAAAATGGTTTTCTTTCTTCCTCCATTCCTAATGAAATCTCACAAGTTTCTAGCATAAACTCATGGAGTAAATCATAAAGTTTATTTTCTTTTTTGGTTATTTTTTCTGACAATGGTTTTGCTAATGATATGTGATGATCATGACAAAGAGAAATTCTGTTTTGTGCGTACTTAATAATACCTCTCTTAATTAATGGTTTTAGATATAGGTAACTATATATTGCAGCGATTAAATCTTGTCTTAGCATTAAGTTCAATTTTTCAGGGCCAGCAATAAATATTCTTTCAAATGGGTTTTGAATATATACTTCATCGGTATATAAGGATGAGAATGATGCTAACTGTTTGATTTTTTCTATTCTACACTCAGGGGCGGCACATGGATGACGGCCACCACTTAAGGATGAGTTAGCAACAAATGAAAAATTTTCATTTGGTTTCTCAGGAAGCCCAAAATAATAACGAGTTATAAGGTACAATGTTTCAGCGAATTCGAATACATAATCATTATCAGCATTCAATAATGTATCTTCGATATGACCATCAATACCTAATCTTATAACTTCATCAAACTCTTTAATAAACTCCATTTTTTATCCTTAAAGTAGTTTTACAAACTAGGTAATACAATTATTTATATACTAAAAAATTATTAATAAACATCATTTCTTGATATAAACTTCTTTACCCCACCAATGCATCAATTCATACCGTTGCTCAAGGTATGTAGAGCGATTATATGCTCTTCTGACTTCGTTCTTGTCACTGTGAGACAGCGCAGCCTCGATAACATCGGCGTTAAAGCCAGCTTCATTCATCGCAGTGCTCGCAATAGAGCGTAGGCCATGTGCAACTAGTTTCCCACCATAGCCGATACGTTTTAATGCCGCATTTGCAGTCTGACTGTTCATTGGTTTTTTGGGATTATTACGGCTAGGAAATACATATTCCTGATGGGCGCTGATAGGACGCATGATTTCGAGTATTTCTAGTGCTTGATCTGACAGCGGAACGATATGATCGCGTTTTGCCTTCATCCGTTCTGCCGGAATACACCATTGCTTATTCTCTAAATCGATCTCTAGCCAAGCTGTTGCCGAGGCTTCAGCAGGGCGTATCAGTGTTAGTAATTGCCATTCAAGTAAGCAGCGGGTGGGTATCGACAGATTGCTCATGGCTATAGTACGCATTAGCTTGGGTAATTCTTCAGGCCTGATGGTGGGCATATGCTGCTTTTTAGGTCTTTCAAACGCATTACCAATACCTGATGCTGGATTGGCATCAATCAAACCAACATTGACTGCATAAATCATTATCTCGTTTATACGTTGCACCAATCGCCTAACCGTCTCTAATGCCCCACGCGCTTTGATTGGCTCTAATACTTGAATCAGGGTGCGTGCTTTGAGTTCTTGGACAGGAATATTTTCGATGCTGGGTAAGATATCTTTTTCAATAGAACGCCAAATATCTTTCGCATGGGCTGCACTAACGTGGCTCTCTTTCAACTCGAACCATTTGCGGGCGACATTCACAAAGATACTTTCCTCAGCTATCTGGAGCTTTTCAGCCTCTTCACCAGCTCTTGCTTGGGGATCTGTCCCTCGGACTAACATCGCTAGTTTCTCTGCGCGTACCTCTCTGGCATCTGCAAGGGATAGAGCTGGGTAAGCGCCGAGGCTGATCATAGTGCGTTTACTACTGTTGGGAAGTTGATAGCGGAAACGCCAAATTTTCTTGCCAGTGGTTTTGACTAACAAAAATAAACCATCACCATCATGCAGGGTAAGGTCTTTATCGATGGCTTTCGCTTTTTGTACTTCAGTGTGGGTGAGGGGGCGTGTAGTCCGCGCCATGCAAGGTTCTTCCCTGTAATTGGTATACGTTTATTGGTATACATCTTAGCGTATACCAATTTGTATACCAATAAACATCGGTTTCAGGCGGATATCCTCGGACTAATACAGACACAAAAAAGCCCGCAAACCTATATGGTATGCGGGCTTTCCGTACTTCTCCGGACTTATCTGGTAATACCCGGATCATTATTTGGTGGAGCTGGGGGGATTTGAACCCCCGTCCGAAATTACTACGCCGTCGGCACTACATGCTTAGTCCAGTCATTACATTCGCCGGTTAGCTGCGGACGGACACGCCACTAACAAACTATCCTGATTGGGTTTAACGTTTTCACCCCAGGCAAGGTGTCCACGCGATCTCTTTTAGGTTTGACCTCTCTTGATCCCCGTCCTAAGAGCGGAGGCTAGGGAGAGAGGGAATCTTCAGTTTCTTAGGCTGATTAAGCTGCTAAAGCAGCAGATTCGTATTGCGAGTCGTTTGCAATTATTTTTTTTGCGGTTTTTTACGAGGCCTCCGCACCTCGGCATGCACCTTGGGTTTCGCGAATCCCGTCGAATCCAGAATCAGCCCCAAAGAACTTCTATAGTATATCAGAACTATACACTGATAAGCCAGAGACTTAACGGTTAGCGTGTTTCATTATTCTGGCTTTATCGACCTGCCATTCACGATCTTTGATATCATCGCGCTTATCGTGATCTTTCTTACCTTTTGCGACGCCGATTTTAACTTTAACCCAAGCATTTTTCCAATATACGGAAAGGGCAACTACGGTAAAGCCGTCGCGGTTAACTTTACCGAGCAGTGAATCCAGCTCGCGTTTGTTTAGTAGCAGTTTACGGGTACGCATTGGCTCGCAGACAACATGAGTCGAGGCAACGTTCAACGGCGTAATGGTGGCGCCAAACAAGAAGGCTTCACCATTTCTAAAGGTTACGTAGCTATCACTAATGTTGGCTTTGCCAGCACGCAGAGATTTTACTTCCCAACCTTGCAGTGCAAGACCCGCTTCGAACTCTTCTTCAATGAAGTATTCATGGCGGGCACGTTTATTTTGCGCAATGGTTGCGGAACCGGGTTTGTATGCTTTTTTCTTTGTCATAGTGTTGATCATTATACTGTATGCGGAGGCGAATGAAATCCTTTCCCGCAGGATGCCTGTGCATTTTGTCTCATTTGTTGCGCAGAATGCCTAGCAGATTTTTTGTCTGACGGTAGATAAATGGTATTATCAGGGCGTTTTATGTCTCACAGGAAATGTTATGCCACAGATTAGCCGCTCTGCGTTGGTTCCATTTAGCGTAGAACAGATGTATCAACTGGTTAATGATGTTCGTTCTTACCCAGAGTTTTTACCTGGTTGTACCGGAAGCCGGGTGCTTGATGCTACTGAAAATGAAATGACGGCTGCCGTAGATGTTGCCAAAGCCGGTATTAGCAAGACCTTTACTACACGCAATATATTGACTGATAACCAGAGCATTGATATGCAACTGGTTGATGGGCCATTTCGTAAATTGATGGGAGGTTGGCATTTTACCCGCCTGAGTGCAGATGCTTGTAAAGTTGAATTGCACCTCGATTTTGAATTTACCAATAAGTTGGTTGAACTGGCTTTTGGTAAATTATTCAAGGAATTAGCTGGAAATATGGTGCAAGCGTTTACCCAACGGGCGAAAGAGGTTTATAGTGCCTGATATGCGCGTTGAGGTAGTTTATGCCTTGCCTGAGCGTCAATATATACGCATTGTTTCTCTTGAGGCGGGCAGTACCGTTGAGGATGCCATCAAAGCATCGGGTTTGCTTGAGTTACGATCAGATATTGATCTGACAAAGAATAAAGTGGGTGTTTACAGTCGCCCGGTAAAGCTTGGCGACAAGCTTAACGAGGGGGATCGTGTTGAGATTTATCGCCCACTGATCGCTGATCCTAAAGAACTGCGCCGGCAGCGAGCTGAACAAGCAAAAAAATAAGGCACGATCTGCGCCTTATTTTTTTGTTGTAGCCCTGGACTGCTATGGAAGAAAAAACATTTGCTGCCATATAGAGGTCTCAATATTAGTAGGTTTGGCACCTAAAACCTTAATCAGCATTTGCTCCTTCAATCTGTTCTGCAATCTTCGGATAAATTAATTTCCTGCTAACGTTGGTTCATTTTTGATATCAGTCAGTACACCACTGCTATCAAAGGTTAACGTCAATGTCTGTTGCGTTATTTTTTCGTGCCCCGGTTGCTGGCGGAATACATAGAACCAGGTTTGGGTACCAAATGGATCCTGCAACATTGGGGTGCCTAAGGTATATGCCACTTGTTGCTGGGTCATACCCTTATGAATTTTGGACGCATCATTAGGTGATAAATAGTTACCCTGATTAATATCAGGCCGGTAGACCACCTTCTCCAGCGTTGAACAACCCGCAGTAAGCATTGCAAGCATCACAGCGGCGGCAGTCAGCATTTTACAGCGCATAGTAATCACATTCCTTTAGGGCGTAGGATGACGATGATAATAGACCTTGCAGCAGTTGGAAACCTTTACAGGGCACCTGTATGACCTCTGGAAAGGAAAAAAGTTAATCTTTTCTACGCTGCGAGCAATTCTTTTGCATTTGCCAGGGTATTTTTCGTCACTTCACTGCCGCCCAGAAGGCGCGCCAACTCTTGCAAGCGGGCTTTTTTATCTAACCGATGCATATGCGTTTCGGTTTCAGTGCCATCAGTTTGTTTACTCACAAAGAAATGTTGATGACCACAACCTGCCACTTGAGGCAGGTGAGTGACACACATGACCTGGGTCGATTCACCAAGTTGACGCAGCAGACGGCCTACAATCGCAGCGGTCGGACCACTGATACCAACATCGACCTCATCAAAGATAAGGGCAGGAGTGTCCATTTTACGCGCTGTAATGACCTGAATTGCCAATGCAATGCGCGATAGCTCCCCTCCCGAAGCGACTTTGGCTAGCGCTTGTAGCGGTTGGCCTGGGTTGGTTGTAACACAGAACTCAACCCGCGTCGCTCCTTCAGCACTGAGGTGCTCAGGCTCAAAATGGGTGTCAATAGTGAACCTGCCGTGTGGCATCGACAGCTCATGCATGCTTTCGGTGATTAGTGCAGCCAGTTCATCAGCATAATGTTGACGCTCTTGGTGCAACCGCTTGGCAACAGACAATGCGTGCTGATAGTGAGTATTTACCACATGACTGAGCTGTTCGTGATCGTTTTCTTGCTGTGAGAGCAGTTTCTGCTCAGCCAATAACTGCTGATGGAACTGCGGTAACTCTTCCGGTGCTACATGATGTTTACGGGCCAGATTTAATTGACGGGATAACCGTTGTTCCAGTTCAAACAGGCGGTTAGGGTCCATATCCAATTGTTCTGCATAGTGGCGTAATTCATCACTGGCCTCACTAATTTGGATGGAAGCCTCTTCGAGCATATTCAGCAGATTATTAAATTGCTCATCCATACTTGCCAATTCGGTTAACTGATTTTTGGCTGAGTAGAGTTGGCTGAGGATATTATTCTGATCGCCATCTGACAGTAGCTGTAGTGTCTGTTGACTGAGTAACAACAACTGCCCACTGTTCGCCAATCGTTTATATTCGATATCAATTTGTTCATATTCCCCAGCTTGTGGGGCAAATGAATTCAGCTCTTTCAACTGATATTGTAGTAACTCGTGGCGGGCATTACGTTCTAGCGATTGCTGCTGATGGAGCGCCAGCGCACGGCAGCTTTGGTGCCAGATTTGATAGGCCGCTTTCATCTCAGCCAGCAGGACAGATTGATCAGCGTAAGCATCTAATAATTGTTTTTGATGGTCCGGTCTTAACAGTAACTGGTGGGCATGTTGACCGTGAATTTGGATCAGATGTTGGCCTAACTCCCGTAATTGGGATAAAGGGACCGCCGTTCCATTAATAAAGCCCCTTGAGCGGCCATCGGTACCAATAGCTCGCCGCAACAGGCATTCGTTGCTGTCGTCAAGATGGTTGTTTTCCAACCACTGACGGGCTGATGGGGTATCTGTCAGTGAGAAGCGGGCGCAAATATCGGCACGTGCTGCCCCCAAACGCACCATGCTACCGTCTGAGCGGCTGCCAAGACACAGCCCCAATGCATCTATGGCGATGGATTTACCCGCCCCAGTTTCGCCAGTAATTGCGGTCATTCCGGGCTGAAAATCAATTTCTAACTCACGTACAATTGCAAAATTACTGATGGTTAATTGGGCCAGCATGGTAAATCTCCTGTACATAAACACATATCTGTATTTGAATACAGTATAGACTGGTTTTATATACAGTAAAGTCCCTAGGCCACTTTTTAGAATAATTTTTTTGACCAACCCAGTTTTGTACTTAACGTATTGAAATAGCTGTAATCCTTGGGGTGGATAAGATTGAGATGAAAATCACTGCGCCGGATTAAAACTTCTTCCCCCTCCTGAATGGGTAAGGCTATTTGACTGTCACAGCTTATTTCCAGGTCACTGATCATTTGTGAAAACTTCAGGCGGATGGTGCTGCTACTATTAATGACGAGTGGGCGAGCGGTAAGGGTATGCGGGAACATGGGAACCAAGACGATAGCATCCAGTGTGGGTGTCAGGATCGGGCCACCTGCGGAGAGCGAATAAGCCGTCGAGCCGGTGGGGGTAGCGATGATCAGGCCATCAGAACGTTGAGAGAAAGCGAAGCGATCATCGATATACACTTCGAATTCAATCATATGGGCCACTTTACCCGGATGTAAAACCACTTCATTGATCGCAGTGCTGATACGGCTTTGTTGATCAGTGCGGGTGACTTGAACTTCTAGCAAGAAACGTTGCTCGCTCAGATATTCACCTTCCAATACATCGGAAAGTTGTTGCTGGGCATTATCTGGGTCTAAATCGGTCAGAAAGCCGAGATTACCTCGGTTGACTCCGATCACTTTGATATCATAGCGGGCAAGTACCCGTGCGGCACCGAGCATATTGCCATCACCGCCGACCACCACGGCCAAATCAGCCTTTTGGCCGATTTCAGCCAAACTGCCGGTAACGGCATCGATTAAATTAAGATCTTTGGCAATTTGCTGTTCAACTATCACCTCATAATCTCTGTCGTTTAGCCAGTGGTAGAGCATTTCATGGGTGGCAAGTGCGGCCGGATGCCGTGGGTGACCAACAATACCAATACAATTGAAGCTTTTATTATTCATTGCCGTGATTTTCCTTACTGGGGTGTCTTTTGTCCCACATTATGACCGGTTCCCTTGAATCCCCGGTTTTGATCCCCATAATAAGCCAAGTAGCGAGATTAATGCTAAAACGCGGAGATATCCATGAGTAGTAAAGAACAGAAAACATCAAACGAGCAAGTCTCGGAAGAAATGGAAAATGCAGCAGAGCAGCAAGTGGATGCGACACAAGAGATGGATGAAGGCGTAGATCCGCGTGTTGCCGAGCTTGAGGCGCAGTTGGCTGCGGCCTTACAACGTGAGCGCGAAAGTTTGCTACGCGCCAAGGCTGAAGTTGAAAATATCCGTCGTCGTACTGAATTGGATGTTGAGAAAGCGCATAAGTTTGCTCTGGAAAGATTTTCGGCTGAATTATTACCCGTGATCGATAATCTGGAACGAGCGCTGGATACTGCTGATAAAACCAATACCGAACTGACCTCGATGATTGAAGGTGTCGAACTGACGCTAAAATCACTGCTTGATGCAGTAGGTAAATACGGTATTCAAGTTGTCAGCGATACTCACGTGCCGTTTAACCCTGAAGTTCATCAGGCAATGACGATGCTTGAATCTGCTGATCATGAACCAAACCATGTGATGATGGTGATGCAAAAAGGCTATACGCTGAATGGCCGTCTGTTGCGCCCGGCGATGGTTGCGGTATCTAAAGCGAAAGCTTAAGGTGTCCTGATGCGATAAAGGCACCTTCCGGTGCCTTTTTTTATCCAACTGTTTGAATTTATGATGCTTTATTATTCAGGTAGTGTGGGTTGCCAGTCAATCGGTTGCTGAGCGTGCTGTTGCAGCAGTTGATTTGCCTGCGAAAAGTGCTTACAGCCAAGAAAACCGCGATGTGCGGAAAGTGGTGATGGATGTGGCGCTTTCAAAATAAAATGGCGCTGGGTATCAATGATACGGCCCTTTTTCTGCGCATGTGCTCCCCACAACATAAAAATCACACCATCGCGATGTGCATTCAGGGCCGCAATGACTTTATCCGTAAAGGTTTCCCAGCCAAGGTTGGCGTGAGAGTGCGCTTTACCTGCTTCAACCGTCAGCACAGTATTAAGCAGTAATACCCCTTGCTCAGCCCAGCTTTGTAAGAAGCCATGGTTAGGGCGCTGAAAGCCGAGAATATCGGTAGACAGCTCTTTGTATATGTTGACCAACGAAGGGGGAGCAGGCACACCCGGCAGCACAGAAAATGATAGTCCATGTGCCTGATTTGGGCCGTGATAAGGGTCTTGGCCCAAGATAACAATTTTAACCTGATCCAATTCGGTCAGACGAAACGCGTTAAATACATCCTTTGGTGCTGGGTAGATAGTCTTGCCAGCACTGCGCTCTGCTGCCACATAGGCCAGTGTATCCCTAAAGTAAGGCAGTTCTTTTTCCTCGCCGATCACATCGTGCCAGGTAAGGGAGGCAGCCATACACACTCTCCTTGGTTTCTGTAAATGATTGATGTGCGTTAGCTTACCGGTTCAAACCTGCGAGTGAAACCGTTAAACCCCTGCTTGTGACGTGACGATGTTTTTTTGACCGCTCCATGTAAAAAATGTTGAAAATTTACAAAAATAATTGCTATTGGCTCCCTTGATAAAATTGATATAAAACATAAATTTGCCAGTGGCTTGGTTGTCGATGTGGCTGAAAGATTGATTTAAGTCAAAGAATTCCGGTTGTCTGACTGGTATATAGAACAATAAGACAACAATGGTTTTACCAAATAACCAAGATAGTTCTCTTTCCCTTGGAATTTAGAACTGTATTACGGAGGCACCAAATGATTACTGGTATCCAAATTACTAAAGCTAACAATGAAGCTTTGCTGAACTCTTTTTGGCTGTTGGATGATGAAAAAGCTGAACTGCGCTGTGTTTGCGCTAAATCCGGCTATGCTGAAGACCAAATCGTTCCTGCAAGTGAATTAGGCCAGATCGAATATCGTGAAGTTCCACTGGAAGTGCAACCGACTGTGCGCGTTGAAGGCGGTCAGCATTTGAACGTTAACGTTCTGCGCCGCGAAACGCTGGAAGATGCAGTGAAAAACCCAGAAAAATATCCTCAGTTGACGATCCGTGTTTCTGGTTATGCCGTGCGTTTCAACTCACTGACACCAGAACAACAACGTGATGTGATTACCCGTACTTTCACTGAAAGTCTGTAATTTTGCCATAACGATCAAGTCACAAAATTTTGAAGGGGGCCTCGGCTCCCTTTTTTTCATCTATGATTTATTAATCGATAAATGTGAATCTGTTCACATTTCGCTAGTTATATAAGTAAATTTTCCCCACTTCATTTAAGAACTCATCCGATGTGTCGATAGATAAGCTCATTGAGCCTGGCTCAATATTGGGATTATCTTTCGACAAGGAGTTGGCATGAGTGGACCTGTCAGTTTGATAGCACCTGTGACATTATCAGGTTTAATGAGACGAGCGACTCCGGCTGCAAACGTGAGGGG
>NZ_CQAZ01000001.1:10850-207437 GCF_001152565.1 Yersinia pekkanenii
CGTCGGTAAGCCTCACGTGGGACACCCTACGGATCTTGCAACAACAACGCTGGCAGAAAATGAGCTGTGTCACAGCATGATGGCTAACCTTAACGTGCCACGCTGTGACAGAGTCTCAACAGGTAGTGATAATATTCCTATCACCAGCGGGCAAAGATCACTGCAAGCCGACTATTCATTGGCATTACTCGCTAAAGATGTTTACGCCCCTGTTGCCGGGAGTCTTGGCGGTTTTACACGTTTGAGTGATAGGGCGCTACTCTCGGCGGGAATTGATCCGGCGAGCTTATCTGATAGCGCCTCAGGTTTTCTGGCCGGTATTTACAGTGATAATCAGCAGTATGTTTTATCTTTTGCTGGCACTAATGATTTAAATGATTGGCTAAGTAATATCCGACAGGCGACCGGTTATGAGGATATTCAATATAATCAATCGGTTGCTTTGGGAAAAACCGCAAAAATGGCGTTTGGTGATACGCTGATAATGACGGGACACTCTTTGGGCGGTGGGTTGGCGGCTACGGCAGCATTAGCCAGTGGGGTTTGGGCCGTGACATTCAATGCTGCGGGCGTTTCTGATCACACATTAAATCGCCTTGGTATGGACCCTGCTCAGGCGCGGCTTTCAGCAGAGGGCGGTGGCGTGCGGCGCTATAGTGAACAATATGACTTACTGACCGATGTTCAGGAATCTACCTCGCTAATTCCTGATGCTATTGGCCATAAAATCACGCTGGCAAATAGCGATAAGCTCTCCGGGGTGAATGACTGGTTGCCACATAAGCACCTCGAACGCCGCTTGTCGGCACACGGTATTGATAAAGTACTCAGTTCAATGAGTGAACAACAACCTTGGGATCGGCAGTATGCCTGAATCGACACTGGCAGTGAGGGTGAACCGCCATTTGCGTTATGCCATCTACGGTGTTTTGATGCCATTAATCAGCTTTGAGGGGCAGGCGATGACAGATGTTAATACAGCTTTTACTGATCCATCGGTAATGCCGATTGCAGATGCGATTATTCACGGCGATGTGAAACAGATTCATCAATTAGCAAACGAAAAGTTACTACAACAACAGGGTGAACAGTCGATAACGCTGATGCAGTGGGCCATTCTTAACCAACAACCTGAAAGTTTAGCCGCGTTGCTGCAAGAACATGCCGATCCTTTTCAGCCAGGGATGCAGGGCGATACTGCATGGCATACTGCGGCCAGTGTACAAGATGCGCATTACATGCAAATTTTACTTGAGGGGCATCTTCAACCGACGGCCCGAAATAGTGTAACACTAGCGACACCATTGGCTGCCGCAGTTATGGCCAAGCGCGAAACCCAGATGACCCTACTGTTGGTTGCCGGGGTTGATCCGAACCTTGCTGATCGTATGGGGGATACACCGCTACACTTGGCCGGTAAGAATAATGCGCCAGATTTAGCGCTGCGTTTATTAAAAGCAGGGGCTGATCCTGAATTACGTAATAAACAGGGCGCAACGTTCCAGCAGTATTTAGCGATGACGCCGTTGAATATCCAAAGTGCCGAAATGCAGCAAAAATATCAGCAATTGAATGTCTGGCTTCGTGGTAACAAACTTGCAGAGGTTTATCAGCAGTAGCAGAGAATCTGCCAGTTTTCAGACTGGAATGTTAAACAATACTTTAATATGGAACAGTTACTGATTACTGGAATTTCTCTGATAACAAATAAAAAAAGCCGCTGTCATAAGCGGCTTTTTTGTCAGGATACTGAATTAATTAGCACTTTTAGTATCAGGTTTTACCTTTGGCTGACGACGCTTACCCACATTTTTGGCATCGCGGTGACGAACCTTAACCTTTACTTTCTCTTTGCTGGCTTCTTTTAGTTCTTTACGCTTCGCTAGCACTTTTTTAGAGGGCTTACCGGTGGCTTTTTCGCTTGGTGCTTTACTGGTCGGACGTAATTCATCAATAACCCGTGGCTTCAGCGGCTCGTTCAAATAACGGCCAACTTTACCCAGTAACAAATGGTCATGCGCTTCAACCAATGAAATAGCGACACCTTTACGGCCCGCTCGGCCAGTACGGCCTATACGGTGAAGGTAGACGTCAGCGGTCAGCGGCAGATCAAAGTTGAATACGTGGCTAATATCGTCGATATCCAAACCACGTGAGGCGATATCTGTAGCAACCAGAACGTTAACTCTGCCATCGCTTAAACGGATAACTGCCTCGGTACGCTTGGCCTGAACCATTTCGCCTTCAAGGAACCAGGCGTTAATCCCGGCTTCACGCAGCCAACTGACCAGTTGGTGTACCTTTTCACGGGTACGTACGAAAATAATGGATTTCTGCACTTCCGGTTGCTTTAGCAGATGTACAAGCAAGGCGGTTTTGTGTTCGATACTGTCTGCGCGATAATACCATTGTTGAATTTTTTTGCGTTCCCGGCGGGATGGGTCGGCTTCCAGCTCTACTGGCTCATTCAGGATGCGCTCCGCAAACTCACGGATAGCCTCACCTTCAAGCGTGGCAGAAAACAGTAAGGTTTGTTTGCGCCAGCGAGTTTCTGCTGCAATGGTTTCAATATCCTGCGCAAAGCCCATATCCAGCATACGGTCAGCTTCGTCCAGAATCAGGGTCTCTACTGCCCGACAGTCAAAGTTCTCTTCTTTGATGTATTGCAGCAAGCGACCCGTTGTGGCCACCACAATATCTTGATTCTCACTAAAGACTTCCGCGTGGTTCATATAAGCGACACCACCGGTGATCGTCGCGATATCCAGTTGGGTGTGCTTGGCCAATTCACGGGCTTGATCCGCAACTTGCATGGCCAGTTCACGAGTTGGCGTCAGGATCAGGATCCGTGGCGTGCCGGATTTTTTGCGTGGGAAATCCAGCAAATGCTGCAAGGCAGGCAGCAAAAAGGCGGCAGTTTTGCCAGTACCTGTTGGAGCCGAACCCAATACATCGCGCCCATCCATAGCTGGCGGAATAGCCGCAGCTTGAATGGCAGTCGGGCGCTCATAGCCTTTGTCGCGCAGTGCGTCAATCAGGCGTTCATCGAGATCGAGTTCGGAAAAATTGGTTACAGTCATGGTCTTCCTCTACTTGGGGCGCCGATTATAGACGGGTTAGCCGAATTCTTCACCTGTTTAAGTGGTAATGATGTCTTTTCCCTTCAATCATATTGTCCTATGCTACGCCGGTTATATACCCGTCATCTTTTAAGTTGCAGGTATGTTGGCTGCGTTCAATCACCCGAATCACTTATTTGTATAAGCTTATCGGAAGTTCTCTCGCTTGCCGCTTACCCGCATTTTTGCAATCTATGGGGTATAGATCCTGGTGACTAATATGGGCAAACAATTGAAAAAAAAACCGGTGTTGCGTGGTGGTGGTTTCACTTTTAAACAATTTTTTGTGGCACATGATCGTTGTGCGATGAAAGTGGGCACTGACGGTGTTCTACTCGGGGCGTGGGTACCGGTAGAAAAAGCACACAAAGCCTTGGATATTGGTTGTGGCAGCGGGCTTATCGCCTTAATGATTGCTCAGCGTTTAGCATCTGAGGTCTTAATTGATGGGGTTGAGTTAGAGCCTGATGCGGCACAGCAAGCGAGCAGCAATGTGGCTTTATCTCCTTGGGCTGCACGGGTTCGTATCTATCAGCAAGATGTGCACCAGTTTGCCGAAAACCACCCTCATCAGTATGATTTGATTGTCAGTAACCCACCCTATTTTGCTCCGGCAATCGCCTGCCGGGATGAAGCCCGTGATATCGCACGTTACACCGGCTCCTTAACTCATGACGCTTTACTGAATTGCGCAGAGAAGCTTATCACAGAGAACGGTGTATTTTGTGTGGTTTTACCCCATAGTCTGGGAATTGAACTTACGGGTCTTGCTGTTCAACAAAACTGGTTTGTTCGCTGCCAGGTAGACGTCAGGGATCGCCCCGGTAAGCCACTACATAGAATGCTGCTGATGTTATCGCGCCAATCAGGTGAGATGGAACATCAGCATTTGGCTCTGCGTCAATCCGAAGGCGTGTATTCACCTGAGTTCTGTCAGTTGATTAGTGAGTTTTATCTCAATTATTAGTGCGGGCGATAGTGTTGCCGGAGTGATTAATAGGGCGCGATTACTGAATGAACTGCGCCCTGAAAAGTATTATGGATGAAGGATCGTTGGTTGCGGGTTTTCAATTTGATCAGGATAATCAAGGGTATAGTGCAGCCCTCGGCTTTCTTTACGATCCATTGCACAACGTACGATTAATTCAGCCACTTGGACCAGGTTACGCAATTCCAGCAGATTATTTGAAATACGGAAATTGGCATAATATTCATCAATTTCTTGCTGTAATGTATTAATCCGGCGTAAGGCGCGCTCTAAGCGCTTGGTTGTACGCACGATGCCAACGTAATCCCACATAAATAGGCGTAGTTCATGCCAGTTATGCTGAATGACAACTCGTTCATCGGAGTTATCAACGCGGCTTTCATCCCAGTCTGGTAACTGTTTAGCTAACTTAGCCGTAGGCAAGCGCATAAGGATATCTTCTGCGGCGGACCAGCCGTAAACCAGACATTCGAGTAATGAGTTGGATGCCATGCGGTTAGCGCCATGCAAACCGGTATAGCTGACTTCACCAATCGCATATAACCCATCCAGATCCGTACTCCCATGCTGGTCTACCATCACACCACCGCAGGTATAGTGAGCGGCTGGAACGATAGGAATGGCTTCTTTGGTCAGATCGATACCCAGCGACAGCAGTTTTTCATAGATCATTGGGAAGTGCTGCATGACAAAGTCAGTGGGTTTATGGCTGATATCCAGATACATGCAATCAGCACCAAGGCGTTTCATTTCATGGTCTATAGCGCGGGCAACGATATCACGTGGTGCGAGTTCGCCACGTGGGTCAAAATCGAGCATGAAACGGCTGCCGTCAGGGCGTTTAAGATAGGCTCCTTCCCCACGTAATGCTTCGGTCAGTAAAAAGTTACGTGCTTGCGGGTGGAACAGGCAGGTAGGATGGAATTGGTTAAATTCCAAATTAGCGACCCGACATCCGGCACGCCATGCCATGGCAATACCATCACCGGAGGAGATATCAGGATTGGTGGTATATTGATAAACTTTAGCCGCTCCGCCGGTGGCTAAAACGACGGCCTTAGCCCGAAACGTTTCCACTTTTTCTAGCTCACGGTTCCAGATATAGGCGCCGACCACGCGTTTAGTGCCTGCCAGGCCAATTTTATTGGACGTTATAAGATCGACTGCATTGCAGCGTTCTTTAACTAAAATATTAGGGTGGGTACTTGCTTTGCCTACCAGGGTGGTTTCTACTTCTTTACCTGTCGCATCAGCAGTATGCAGAATACGGCGATGGCTATGGCCGCCTTCCTGGGTAAGGTGATAACGCTCTTCGCCGCTGGCATTAGTCTCGGTATCAAACAGGACGCCTTGATCAATGAGCCATTGCACGCAAGGGCGGGCATTACTGGCAATGAATTCTACGGCGTCTTTGTCACAAAGCCCGGCCCCGGCAATCAGGGTGTCATTGACATGTGAACCGATGCTGTCGGTTTCATCAAAAACGGCGGCAATACCTCCCTGAGCATAAAAAGTCGCGCCTTCATTAAGTGGCCCTTTGCTCAGAACGGTGACTTTACAATGTGGCGCCAGGCGTAACGCTAATGACAAACCGGCAGCGCCACTCCCGATGATCAATACATCGCTAACGTGTTCAGATGATGATTGCATATCGTATGATGTGTGCAGAAGAAGAGTGAAATTCATGTTAGCCTATCTGCCAGAGCAAAAGCTATGGCTATAAGATGTCTAAAGAATATTCAGACAAATAATCTGGCAACATGGAACTTTGCAATTTTTATAAACACCAAGCGTGTGCTTGCTCAGGAAAATAAAGATATGGCTGGCAGTACTACTTTTAGCGTGGGGATAAATTTCGGGAGAGTTCACCTCGGATGAGCGAGCAGTTAACGGATCAAATGCTGGTTGAACGGGTCCAGAAAGGTGATCAGCAATCGTTCAATTTACTGGTAATTAGATACCAGCATAAGGTTGCGAGCCTCGTATCCCGTTATGTACCTCAGGGGGATGTCCCTGATGTAGTTCAGGAATCATTTATCAAAGCTTATCGTGCACTGGAGTCATTTCGCGGCGATAGCGCTTTTTATACGTGGCTTTACCGTATTGCTGTAAATACAGCGAAAAATTACTTAGTCGCTCAGGGGCGGCGCCCGCCATCCAGTGATGTGGATGCAAATGATGCTGAAAATTACGAAAATGCGGGTGCATTGAAAGAAATATCGAACCCTGAGAACTTAATGTTGTCTGAAGAATTGAGGCAGATAGTTTTTAAAACCATAGAGTCACTTCCTGACGATCTCCGGATGGCGATTACACTCAGGGAGTTAGATGGTCTAAGCTATGAAGAGATAGCTGTGATTATGGACTGTCCGGTGGGTACGGTTCGTTCACGTATCTTCCGAGCCAGAGAGGCTATCGATAACAAAGTTCAGCCGCTAATTCAGCGATAGGCGGACACACAAAGGGTATTTGGCATGCAGAAAGAAAAGCTTTCCGCTCTGATGGACGGAGAAACTCTTGATAGTGAGCTGCTTGGTTCTTTATCGAAAGATAAAGCATTGCAGCAAAGCTGGCAGAGCTATCATTTAATCCGTGATACTCTGCGGGGGGATGTTGGTGAAGTCGTGCATCTGGATATCGCCAGCCGTATTGCAGAGGCACTTAAAAACGAGCCTGCTCGTTTTGTTCCTATTGCTGTGCCTGAATCTCAGCCACAACCTCATATCTGGCAGAAAATGCCTTTCTGGCAAAAAATTCGCCCATGGGCCAGTCAGATTACCCAAGTGGGAGTTGCGGCCTGTGTTTCTCTAGCCGTAATTGTTGGTGTTCAGCAATATAACCAACCTGCATCCGGTAATTTACAGCCAGAATCACCTGCATTTAATACCTTACCGATGATGGGTAAAGCCTCACCAGTAAGTTTTGGTGTGCCTGCTGATGGTTCTTTCGGAACGTCTCAACAGCATCAGGTTCAAGAGCAACGCAGGCGTGTCAATATGATGACACAGTTGCAAGATTTTGAATTGCAGCGTCGTTTGCCACAAACTGATATATTGCAGCAGCCTTCGGCATCAACGCAGGCCGCTATTCAGGTCCCTGGCACTCAATCCTTAGGAATGCAGCAGCAGTAATGAAGCAATTTTGGTTTTCCGTCTGTTTAATGGCGGGCGGCCTGCTCATGTCAACAATTGCTTCGGCGGAAACCGCGCCGATAGCAATGTTACAGGAAATGAGCAGTGCCAGCCGGTCGCTCAATTATGAGCTCTCGTATATCAATGTTAATAAACAAGGGATTGATTCTCTTCGTTATCGACATGCTATTTTAGATAAAAAAACGTTGGCCCAGTTGCTGCGCATGGATGGTCCTCGTACTGAGATCCTACAACGTGGCAATGAGATAAGTTATTTCGAACCAGGTTTCGACTCTTTCACGCTAGGCGGTGAGCATATTGTCGATGCTTTACCCTCTGTTGTATTTCCCGATTTTGAAAAACTATCAAAATACTATAACTACATTGCGCTTGGTCGGGCTCGTGTCGCTGATAGGCCATCCCAGGTTATTAGGGTTGTAGCTCGTGACAGTACTCGATACAGTTATATTATTTGGATGGATGAAACATCCAAGCTCCCTATGCGTATAGATCTGTTGGACAAGGACGGAGAAACACTCGAACAGTTTCGTGTGATTTCTTTTGCCATCGGTGAGCCCATTCAGCAGATTCTAGAAGGCTTGCTAAAATTGTCTTTGCCGCCATTACTGGCATTACCCGCTAAAACTAAAGTGGATTTTACTTGGGCACCGCGTTGGTTGCCGGACGGTGTTACCGAGGTTTCGCGTAGTCGTCGTACATTACCCAATATGGATACACCAACAGAATCACGGCTATATTCCGATGGTTTGTTCAGCTTTTCGGTGAATGTCAATCCAGTGGGTAAAGATGCGCTTTCGGAACAATCGCTGCGTCAAGGACGCCGTACTGTTCATACTGAAGCGCGCAATAATGTAGAGATTACCGTAGTGGGGGAACTACCTCCTTCAACAGCTAAACGTATTGCCGATAGTGTAGTGCTGGAATCCGCTAAATGATGAAAGAATGGGCCACGGTTATCTCATGGCAAAATGGCATTGCACTTTTGCGTTGTGAACCACATTCTGGTTGTGGGAGTTGTAATGCGCGTTCCGGATGCGGTAGTCATTTATTAAATGAACTGGGGCCGAAGTCAGCGCATCAACTCCAAATACCCATTTCGCAGCCGCTTGAGCCTGGGCAAAAGGTTGAAGTTGGGATTAGTGAAGGTAGCTTATTACGTTCTGCTTCTTTGGTTTATTTGACGCCATTATTTGGGTTAATTGCCGGTGGGAGTCTGTTTCAGGCTTTATTTATCACCGATGCCTTTACTGCTATTGGTGCTATTTTAGGGGCTGGTTTAGGTTTTCTGTTAGCCAGACAATTGGCTACCAGGATTGAAGGGCAGAGTGATTATCAACCGACTATTTTACAGATAGGTTTGCCGCCAACAGCGATACGTATTCAGCAAGAGTAATGTCTTTAGCCTATTAGCCATAATAGGCAGGAATACGGTTTTGTATCATATGCTCAACTAATGCAATAAAAAGATCTGCACTGATAAGTGTTGAGTAATCTACCGAAAAAAGTATGTCACCTTTCGTGTCAAATAATCGTATTTTGTCATGGTGGTTTTCACGCAGTATCTCGATACGCAAAATATCTTCAATGTTAATAATACCGTCTGTCGTAATCAATTTGTGTGCACTAAGTGAAAGTGGAATTGTATCCATCTCGATGTTTTTTACCATGCTAATATTTAAAAGGCCATTAAATATTAGCATTTTTAGCCAGTTATCATTCTTTTTGATTACATCAAATACAATGGTTTTTCCACGAGATAAGGTATTTAAACTCATGATGCCCACATGCATAACTTGCTGATGGATTATTGTATTAATGAGAGGGTAAGCATTGGTTATATTATTAATTATGATATTCCATTGCTGAACTTTTGATGTGCGAAACGCCATCGTATTAATATCACCATTAGGGTTTATCCCTGAGTGGTATTTATGAATGTATTGTATTTTATTAAATGTGATAAAATATACATTTCCATTGTGATGATTAAAAACACGCACGCCTTTTTCATAAAGAAAGTAGGTGAATATTGGGCCGTTATGTAGAAATAAATAGAGTAAGCTACTCAATGAGACAACTGCAATGGTGGCACATAATATCGAAAGAATAAACAGTATTGAAAAGCCAGGTGTCATGTTAGATGAAATAATTACAACCAAGCTAAGCGAGAATATAAATATTATTGCGAGAATAGTTAATCTAGAGTTCTTTTTTCTAAACTCATGGCGGCTAAGTATTTGTCCTTCGTCAATCATAATATTCTCCATGTTGGCAGCCAAGAGGATATTTCACTTGGTTGTTATATAATCACATAAATACTCTAGGTTATTTTCCAATCGGGTAAATGAGCATTTTCCTAAAGTGCATTAATTGCGATTCATACGTAAAATATAAGTTTTAGGCGCTAATTTGTTTTCGGCTGGAATATATCTGCATGATTATTATAATTAAAATGACGAAAATTGATTACATGTATAGACTATAACAATAATATAAATATGGGTATCGGGGCCGTTTTTACTGGATAACTGATAGGAATAGCGTCAGGTCGAGGTTCTACCAATATTTGCTAACGGCAAGGTATTGATACATTTTAACGGGATAAATCAGGTAACAAGCTAAGTGTGATGCCTTTCACGAGGCTGACTTACAGTGTAAGATGCGTGCATATTTATGTGGGTAGTTTTGGGTTTGAGTCCATCGCTGTGTCCACCAATAATTAATTAAAAACAACGACTAGAGAAAAATTCATATAAATGAAGCACATAAGAAACTTTTCTATTATTGCCCATATTGACCACGGTAAGTCGACATTGTCGGACCGTATTATTCAGATTTGTGGCGGATTATCTGAGCGTGAAATGGCCGCTCAAGTACTGGATTCAATGGATCTGGAGCGTGAGCGCGGCATTACCATCAAGGCACAGAGTGTGACGCTTGATTACCATGCTAAAGATGGTCAAATCTATCAACTTAACTTTATCGATACTCCCGGCCACGTTGACTTCTCTTATGAAGTTTCCCGCTCTCTGGCGGCTTGCGAAGGGGCTCTATTGGTGGTCGATGCAGGGCAAGGTGTTGAAGCACAGACGCTGGCAAACTGCTACACCGCGATGGAAATGAACCTGGAAGTGGTTCCGGTTCTGAATAAAATCGACCTGCCAGCCGCGGATCCTGAGCGCGTTGCCGAAGAAATTGAAGACATCGTAGGTATTGATGCCACCGATGCAGTACGTTGCTCAGCCAAAACCGGCGTAGGTGTACCTGATATTCTTGAGCGCTTGGTGCGAGATATCCCACCACCTCAAGGTGATCCGGACGGGCCATTGCAGGCACTGATTATTGACTCCTGGTTTGATAACTATCTGGGTGTGGTGTCATTAATCCGTATTAAGAACGGTTCGTTACGTAAAGGTGATAAAGTTAAAGTTATGAGTACCGGGCAGAGCTATAACGCTGAACGCTTGGGTATCTTTACACCAAAACGTGTTGATCGTGATGTGCTGAACTGCGGTGAAGTTGGCTGGTTGGTCTGTGCGATAAAAGACATTCTTGGCGCACCGGTTGGCGATACATTGACATTGACCCGTAACCCGGCAGAGAAATCATTACCTGGTTTTAAGAAAGTAAAACCACAAGTTTATGCGGGTCTGTTCCCCATTAGCTCAGATGATTATGAAGCTTTCCGTGATGCGTTAGGCAAATTGAGTCTTAATGACGCCTCTTTGTTCTACGAACCAGAAAGTTCGACTGCGTTGGGCTTTGGCTTCCGTTGTGGCTTCCTTGGTTTGCTGCATATGGAAATCATTCAGGAACGTCTGGAGCGTGAGTACGATCTGGAGCTTATCACCACGGCGCCCACAGTGGTGTACGAAGTGATCACTACCAGTCAGGAAACGGTTTATGTTGATAGCCCATCCAAGCTACCGGCGCTGAACAATATTGAAGAACTACGCGAACCGATCGCTGAGTGTCATATGCTGTTGCCACAGGAATACCTGGGTAACGTCATTACCTTGTGTATCGAAAAACGGGGTATGCAGACCAACATGGTTTACCACGGTAACCAAGTGGCACTGACGTATGAAATTCCAATGGCTGAAGTGGTGCTTGATTTCTTCGATCGTCTGAAATCGACATCCCGTGGTTACGCCTCACTGGATTATAATTTCACACGTTTCCAGACCTCAGACATGGTCCGTGTTGATGTGTTGATCAACAACGAGCGTGTGGATGCGCTGGCGCTTATCACCCATCGTGATAATGCGCAGTATCGTGGACGTGATCTGGTTGAGAAAATGAAAGAACTGATCCCGCGCCAGCAATTTGATATTGCGATTCAGGCGGCTATCGGTAACCATATTATTGCCCGTGCAACTGTGAAACAGCTACGCAAAAACGTACTGGCGAAGTGTTATGGCGGTGATGTTAGTCGTAAGAAGAAACTTCTGCAGAAACAGAAAGATGGTAAGAAACGTATGAAGCAGGTCGGTAACGTTGAATTACCGCAAGAGGCTTTCCTGGCTATTCTGCACGTCGGAAAAGACAGCAAATAAGGAGTTTTGATGGCTAACATGTTTGCCTTGATTTTAGCGATAGCAACGCTGGTAACAGGGATTATCTGGTGCTTCGAGCGGTTTAAATGGGGCCCTGCCCGCCAGGCAAAAATTGCGGCAGTTCATGCGCAAACTGCGGAGATCAAAGCTCAAACCGGTTGTGCAGTCGATAATAAGACTTTAGCACAGGCAGCAAGACAGCCAGGTTGGATCGAGACTTGTGCCTCTGTTTTCCCAGTATTGGCTCTGGTGTTCATCGTGCGTTCGTTTATTTACGAACCGTTCCAAATCCCTTCTGGGTCGATGATGCCAACGCTATTGATCGGTGATTTCATTCTGGTTGAGAAGTTTGCTTATGGGGTTAAAGATCCTATAACTCAAACCACGCTGATCCCTACTGGGCATCCGAAACGCGGTGATGTTGCGGTATTTAAATATCCACTAGACCCACGTTTGGACTATATCAAACGTGTGGTGGGTTTACCGGGTGATCGCGTTAGTTATAATCCCATCAGCAAAGAAGTGACGGTTCAACCTGCGTGTAATACCGGGGCTGCTTGTGATAGCGCGTTAGCCATTACTTACAGTACGTCAGAGCCAAGTGAGTTTGTGCAGACATTCCGTTATGGCGGCAATGGCGAGGCTTCTGCCGGGTTCTTCCAGATCCCGACAAACCAAGCTGTACCTGATGGTGGGGTGCGTCTGCGTGAGCGTACTGAGACCCTCGGGCCGGTTGCACACCATATTCTGACTGTCCCTGGGCGTCAGGAGCAGATAGGCGCTTATTATCAGCAACCTAATCAACCTTTAGGGGTTTGGGTGGTACCGGAAGGTCATTACTTTATGATGGGTGATAACCGAGATAATAGTGCTGATAGCCGTTTCTGGGGTTTTGTGCCGGAACGTAATCTGGTCGGTAAAGCCACTGCTATTTGGATGAGTTTTGAAAAGCAAGAAGGTGAATGGCCAACGGGAGTGCGTTTAAGTCGGATTGGTGGGATTCATTAATACCGGCTATGTGCGAAGTCATTGGCGTTGCTGTAAACGAACAAATCCCGATAAGCCGACAAAAGTCAGTGGTTCGGGTGAGTAAGGGCGGCTAATATCGCGGCAACTTCAATTCAGCAGGGTATTTAAACGCAGCATTATATTTCCACTCGTTGTAGAATAACCTTTCGAGCGATAAAAGTTGGCTCCTTTATGGGAGCCACTGCAAACGAAACAGTTTTGTCTTGTAATATTGGCGGATCAGACCTGTTCCGTGTGCTGTAGTTTTTGACGCATTCTTGATCTATTGGTAACTCATGAACCCCATCGTAATAAACAGGCTACAGCGGAAGCTGGGCTACACTTTTCAACAGCAGGAGCTCTTGCTGCAAGCACTGACTCATCGTAGCGCCAGTAGTAAACACAATGAGCGTTTGGAGTTCCTGGGTGACTCTATATTAAGTTTCGTTATTGCCAATGAGCTGTATCGCCGTTTTCCTCGGGTTGATGAAGGGGATATGAGCCGGATGCGTGCAACATTGGTCAGAGGCAATACACTCGCCGAAATGGCCCGTGAGTTTGACCTTGGTGAATGTTTGCGCCTTGGGCCGGGTGAATTGAAGAGTGGTGGTTTCCGCCGTGAATCAATTTTGGCAGATACCGTCGAAGCCTTAATTGGCGGTATATTCTTAGATAGCGATATTCATACGATCGAACGGCTGATTCTCGAGTGGTATTGCAGTCGCTTAGAGGAAATCAGCCCAGGTGATAAGCAGAAAGACCCAAAAACGCGCTTGCAAGAATATTTGCAAGGCCGTCATCTGCCATTACCTTCTTATCTGGTTGTGCAGGTTCGCGGTGAAGCTCATGACCAGGAATTTACTATCCACTGCCAGGTGAGTGGCTTGAATGAACCGGTAATAGGTACTGGCTCAAGTCGTCGTAAAGCTGAGCAGGCGGCAGCGGAACAAGCGCTGATACAGTTGGAGCTTGAATGAGCGAAGTAGAAAAAACGTATTGTGGTTTTATTGCAATTGTAGGTCGCCCGAATGTGGGTAAATCTACCTTGTTGAATGAGCTGCTGGGGCAAAAAATCTCCATCACTTCACGTAAACCACAAACCACACGCCACCGTATTATGGGGATCCATACTGAAGTGCCTTATCAGGCCATTTATGTTGATACCCCAGGGTTGCATATTGAAGAAAAACGCGCGATTAACCGTTTAATGAATCGCGCGGCAAGTAGCTCTCTCGGTGATGTGGAATTAGTAATTTTTGTGGTCGAAGGTACCCATTGGACTGCTGACGATGAAATGGTAGTGAATAAGCTGCGCAGTTTACAATGCCCGGTATTATTGGCGATCAACAAGGTTGATAACGTAACAGATAAAACCAAGCTGTTACCTCATATCCAGTTCTTAAGCAAGCAGATGAATTTCCTGGACGTGGTGCCAATCTCTGCCGAGAAAGGGATAAACGTGGATACCATCGCCAGCATTGTGCGCAAGCTTATGCCGGAAGCGGGTCATCATTTCCCGGAAGATTATATCACTGACCGCTCTCAACGTTTTATGGCGTCAGAAATCATTCGTGAAAAACTGATGCGCTTTTTGGGTGAAGAGCTGCCTTACTCAGTGACGGTTGAAATTGAACAGTTTGTACCCAACGAGCGCGGTGGCTATAACATCCATGGGCTGATTTTGGTTGAACGCGAAGGCCAGAAGAAAATGGTCATCGGTAATAAAGGTTCAAAAATCAAGACTATTGGTATCGAAGCCCGCCAGGACATGGAAAAAATGTTCGAAGCAAAAGTACATCTTGAACTGTGGGTCAAAGTGAAATCGGGCTGGGCAGATGACGAACGTGCATTGCGCAGCTTAGGCTATACCGACGACCTGAAATAAGATTCATCAATGGAAGGTTGGCAACGCGCATTTGTCCTGCATGGGCGACCTTACAGTGAAACCAGTTTGATGCTGGATTTATTCACTGAAGGGGAGGGCCGCATTCGGGTATTGGCAAAAGGTGCACGAGGCCGGCGCTCCAATCTAAAAGGCTGCTTGCAGCCTTTTACGCCATTACTGGTTCGTTGGGCTGGGCGTGGCGAAGTCAAAACATTACGTAGCGCTGAGCCGGTGTCAATGGCTCTCCCATTGAGTGGCTCTATCTTGTATAGCGGCTTATATGTCAATGAGCTGCTCTCCCGCGTGTTGGAACACCAAACCAATTACTCCGCTCTATTCTTCGACTATCTGCATTGCTTACAATCCTTGGCAGGTAGCGACGGGTCGCCTGAATATGCTTTGCGCCAGTTTGAATTGGCGATACTGGCCCACCTTGGTTATGGCGTGGATTTTCTCCATTGTGCCGGTAGCGGCCAGCCGGTATCGGATACTATGACCTACCGTTATCGAGAAGAAAAAGGATTCATTGCCAGTCTGATTATTGATCACTACAGCTTTACTGGCCGCCAATTATTGGCGTTGGCTAATCGTGAGTTTCCTGATGCCGAGACTTTACGCGCAGCGAAGCGATTCACCCGTATTGCACTTAAACCCTATTTGGGCGGTAAACCGCTAAAAAGCCGCGAACTATTTCGTCAGTTTGTGATTAAACCGCCAACTGATCCATTGCCCTCGCAATAATTCTTTTATTTTTTTAGACCGCCCATGATCAACTTTCCCGCACTGTAACCTATCCGCTACCCGTCCACTCGGTGTAAACTGCGAAACACTGACGCATTTGTTGGTATGTATATTTACATGCTTATTAATCTATTAAAGATGCATCCATATCCGGAGGGCTGTCATGGCTGATTTGTTGCTGGGCGTTAATATTGATCACATTGCGACATTACGAAATGCACGTGGGACTATTTACCCCGATCCTGTCCAGGCAGCGTTTATCGCTGAGCAAGCTGGTGCCGACGGTATTACCGTACATTTGCGCGAAGATCGCCGTCATATTACTGATCGGGATGTGCGGATCTTGCGACAGACCCTCCAAACCCGTATGAATCTGGAGATGGCTGCCACCGATGAAATGGTGGGTATCGCTTGTGAAGTACAACCGCATTTTTGCTGTCTGGTGCCAGAAAAACGCCAGGAAGTCACTACTGAAGGCGGGTTGGATGTCGCCGGGCAAATCGATAAAATGACTGTGGCAGTCAGCCGATTATCTGAAGCCGGCATTCTGGTTTCACTGTTTATCGACGCCGATATACGCCAAATTGACGCGGCAGTTACCGTCGGTGCACCTTATATTGAAATCCACACTGGCGCGTATGCTGATGCTAAAACCGATTTGGCGCGTCAGGTTGAATTAGTCCGTATCGCCAAAGCCGCAACCTATGCTGCGGGCAAAGGGTTGAAGGTTAATGCAGGCCATGGCCTGACCTACCACAATGTGCAACCTATTGCCGCGTTACCAGAGATACATGAACTGAATATCGGCCATGCAATTATTGGTCAGGCCGTAATGACCGGCCTTGCTGCTGCGGTTACAGAGATGAAAGTATTGCTGCGGGAAGCGCGTCGCTAATGGCGATCCTTGGGTTAGGCACTGATATTGTTGAAATTTCAAGGATTGAGGCCGTGGTAGAACGCAGTGGAGAGAAACTGGCGCGGCGCATCCTCAGCCCATCCGAGTGGCAACATTATCAGCAGCACCAACAACCCATCCGTTTTCTGGCAAAACGTTTTGCGGTTAAAGAAGCTGCCGCTAAAGCATTTGGCACCGGGATCCGTAATGGCCTGGCGTTTAATCAGTTCGAAGTGGTTAACGATGCATTGGGTAAACCGACGTTGCGTTTACATCATCGAGCGGCAGAGTTGGCCGCAGAATTAGGGGTTAAATCCTTGCATGTAACCTTGGCTGATGAACGTCGTTATGCTTGTGCAACCGTAATTATTGAAAGCTAAATCAATCTTTCCCCCTCGGTGGTGAAGGAGTTTGAGGGCGCGCATGAAAATGCCGCCCTTTTTTTATCTTAATCTGAACATCCCTTCCCAGAAACACCCCCGCTATTGACTCCCGATATCGACCTTTATGCCTCCATTCTGTCTACCTACAACCATTGGTAAGGAATAAATCTTAATTTTGCGATCTGTCCGACAACTTGGTTAACCAAAACTTCATTTGGTTGCCCAATTGATGGTACTTGTAATACCAAATTGTCAGCCATCATCGACAATTCAGCGTTGAAACTCAGTCATATAAACAAAGTTGCCGTATGAAGATGATGTAAATACACAAAAAAGTCAGATGTGGCCTGACCAATATAAAAATAGTGTTACCAGACAACATATTGATATCTAACTACTGGGGAAAATAAAAGATGGAATGGATTAATATCCTATGGGTAGTGCTGGGCATAGGCTTAATGCTGGTGCTCAATATCCGCTATCAGATTAACTCAATGATTGCGTTGCTGCTGGCAGCTCTGCTGGTGGGGACCCTCGCTGGCATGGATCTGCTCAAACTTCTGCACACGATTAAAGCGGGGTTTGGTGGCACACTGGGTGAACTGGCGATAATCGTGGTGTTTGGTGCGGTGATCGGCAAGCTGATGGTGGACTCTGGCGCTGCTCATCAGATAGCTCAGACACTACTGCGTCGCTTCGGGATTAAATATGTCGAATTCGCGGTAATAATTATCGGTTTGATCTTCGGTTTGGCCATGTTCTATGAGGTTGCCTTTATTATTCTGGCACCCCTGATCATTGCTATCGCTGTCGAAGCGAAGATCCCTTTCCTCAAACTGGCGATCCCGGCAGTTGCTGCTGCGACTACCGCTCATTCCCTGTTCCCACCGCAGCCGGGGCCGGTTGCACTGGTCAGCGCTTACGGCGCAGATATGGGTATGGTCTATATCTACGGGGTTTTGGTGGCGATCCCTTCGGTTATTTGTGCCGGGTTGATTTTGCCGAAATTCCTGGGCAACCTGGAACGCCCGGTCCCAACCTTCCTGAAGGCGGAAAATCCGCTGGATGAAAATAATCTGCCGTCGTTCAGTACTTCGATTCTGGTGCCGTTAATCCCCGCATTTATTATGATTTTTACCACCATTGCCAACGTCTGGCTGGTAAAAGGGACGGCATCATACACCATCCTCAATTTCCTGGGTTCGTCACCTATTGCCATGTTTATCGCCATGCTGGTTGCCTTTGTCCTTTTCGGTACCGGGCGTGGCCATAAAATGGAATGGGTCATGCACTCGTTTGAAGGGGCGGTAAAAGGGATAGCCATGGTCATCCTGATTATCGGTGCGGGTGGGGCGCTGAAGCAGGTTATTATTGATACCGGGATTGGCGATACCATTGGAATGCTGATGTCTGCGGGGGGTGTTTCACCTTATATCATGGCCTGGCTAATTACGGTGCTTATTCGCCTATCAACAGGTCAGGGAGTGGTTTCGGCAATGACGGCGGCGGGGATTATTGGTGCTGCGGTGATGGATCCCGTCACCGGCACCATTACGTCGGTCGATCCGGCGCTGTTGGTACTGGCGACGGCAGCAGGTTCAAATACCTTTACCCATATCAACGATGCTTCATTTTGGCTGTTTAAAGGTTATTTTGAATTGTCGATTAAAGATACGCTGAAAACCTGGGGCCTGCTTGAACTTACCAACTCGGTAGTGGGGCTGGCTATGGTGCTGTTGATCAGCATGTTTATTTAGCGGCTGTAGGGTTTAGCGACAAACCTGTTTAGCGATAGATTTATTATTTTGATGATTCTATTATCAGTGCTTCAGTAGTGGCACTGATAATCAACTTCATAGGGAAAATCACCTAACTACAAACGATCGGCGTGATGCAGTTGTACAAACTTATCCCACAGCTGTTCATTCGTTTCAATCCTGGCTGGATCGGTAGAAATAGTATTATCAATAGGGCAGACCAACTGGCAGGTTGGGGTCTCGTAATGACCGACACATTCCGTGCAACGCATTGGGTCAATCTCATAAATTTCTGCACCCATGGAAATTGCCTCGTTAGGGCATTCCGGCTCGCACATGTCGCAATTAATGCAGCGTTTAGTAATCAATAAAGCCATGATCCCTCTTACCTTAGGTCGGGTATTTTTAACCGCGGTGGATTATACCCCTCTGAGATCCCTAGACCAGTTTTTTCACCAGTGCAGCACTGTGCTTAATACTCGCCTGCGCGTTTTCGGGGTCTTGCTGGATCATCGCCATAAATAACAGATCAGTGAGAGCATATTGTGCGGTACTGGAGGAGATTGCGGCACTGCGAATAACCGGCTCTTCCGATATGGTATACAAACAATGATCCGCACGTTGTTGCAAGCTGTTGGGGGAAAAACGGGTAAGAGCCAGTACTTTTGCACCACATCGTTGTGCTTCTTCTGCGGCCAAATTGATCTCACGGCGTTCACCACTAAAAGAAATAGCTAACAGTAAATCCCGTGAATCCAATGCCTGTACGGCGGCCAGTTGTGCGTGCATATCGGTTTCTGACACGGCCATAACACCAATTTTCAACAGCTTATAAGCCAGGTCTTTTGCTACCAATCCGGAGGCTCCCATACCTGACAGAATAATCCTTCGAGCCGACCTCAGCATCTCTAATGCTTGTGTCAGGCACTGTTCACTGTTGATATCCAGAGTGGCCCGTAGTGCAGCTGTTTTTTCGCTCAATAACTTTTCGCCGACCGTTTTTAAATTATCGGTATTGAGGATCTGGTTGTGTAGGGTGACGGCTTGCGTGGTGGGAGCGACAATTTCACTCAGTGCTAATTTTAGTGCCGGGAAGCCTTTATAGCCTAATTTCTGGGCGAATTTTACCACCGCAGATTGGCTGACACCGGTCTGTTGGGCCAATTTTTGTGAGCTGAGGTGACGTGCTTGCTCGGGATTGGTCAGTAGGAAATCGGCCAATTTACGATCATTTTGTGCCAGCGTTGGATAGAGCTGACGGATGCGAAGAAGACTGCTCATAAATCAGTTCCTGAATGCGGGACGTTATGGTTAACAATACCCACAAATACTGAATGTTAAGGGCCAATGATGGAGCATAACATCCTTTTTTTGTGATAGTCCGATGAAAGCGGTAAGAAAACAGTCGCTTTAATGAATATTATATTCAATTATAAATAAATAGTTATGAATTAAAAATTCAATGAGGAACAACCATGAACCTGGGCGCTTTGATTTCAGAAAGCCGTAACCCGGCAACTATGGAGCTGGATACGCTTTCAACGCTGGCGATGTTGACCTGTATTAATGATGAGGATCGCAAAGTGCCGGAGGCCATTCGTTTGGTATTACCGGCTATTGCTCAGGCGGTTGATTTGGCCGCTGAGGCCTTAAAACAAGGAGGGCGTCTGATTTATATGGGAGCAGGTACCAGTGGGCGGCTCGGGGTTTTGGATGCGTCTGAATGCCCGCCAACCTTCGGCGTACCCCATGGCATGGTGATTGGCTTAATTGCGGGTGGCCCAGGTGCGTTACTGAAAGCGGTGGAAGGTGCTGAAGATGATATGGCACTTGGTATAAGGGATCTGCAAGATTTAAAACTGACCGTAACTGATATGGTGGTCGGGCTGGCAGCTTCGGGTCGAACGCCTTATGTCATTGGTGCTCTGCGCTATGCCCATCAGCTTGGGTGCCCGACTGCCGCCATTTCTTGTAACCCGGATTCCCCTATTGCGCAGGAAGCTCTGGTTGCTATTTCGCCGGTGGTGGGGCCGGAGGCGCTTACCGGTTCCACACGTATGAAGTCAGGTACCGCACAGAAACTGGTGCTGAATATGTTATCTACCGGGGCGATGATTAGGCTGGGCAAGGTCTACCAAAATCTGATGGTGGATGTGAAAGCGACCAATATAAAGTTAGTCGATCGCGCCTACCGTATTGTTGTTGAAGCCACTGGTGCCAGCCGTGCGGAGGCTGAAGATGCTCTATCGCAAACTGAATTTGAAGTAAAACCCGCTATTTTGATGATTTTGAAAGGCATTAGTGCCGAGCAGGCCCGCCAAAGCTTACAGCAACATCATGGTTATTTGCGCGCAGCATTGTAGGACTCATTCTCAGCGACTCGGCAAAGTGATGTTGTATTTAGCCGCGATGGTTGTCACCATACTGACAGGTTTTCTATTTACCTGGTTTATGGGATTCAATGACCCTGAGGAGTAACCTTTTTACCTGGTTTATGGGATTCAATGACCCTGAGGAGTAACCTTTGAGCGCAGAGCCGGCCACATCGACCTTTGAGCAAGCTGACATTAATCATGAGGCGGTGGAGCCACAATCAGAAAGTGCCAAACGTATTGTCTTCTTTGACCTGGATGGCACCTTGCATCAGCAGGATATGTTTGGCTGTTTTTTGCGTTTTCTGTTGCGCCATTTGCCGCTGAATCTATTACTGGTGGTCCCCTTGCTGCCGATTATTGGATTCGGGTTGCTGGTTGGAGGGCGTTGTGCCCGTTGGCCGGTGAGTTTGTTGCTGTGGGCGATTACCTTCGGGCGATCTGAAGAGCACCTGAAAGATTTAGAGTTACATTTCGTGAATTATTTTCGTCAGAAAGTGACGGAGTTTCCGGTGGTCGTTATGCGTTTACGTCAATATCTGGACAGCTCGGACACTCAGGTATGGTTGATTACCGGCTCACCGCAGCGGCTGGTGGAACAGGTGTATCATGACTCCGCATTTATTCACCGTTTACGGCTGGTGGGCAGCCGCATGGCACGGCGTCATGGCGGCTGGGTGCTACCTTTGCGCTGCTTGGGGCCAGAAAAAGTGGTGCAATTGGAACAGCGCTTGGGGTCGCCGCTGAAACTTTACAGCGGATACAGTGACAGTAAGCAGGATAACCCACTGTTATATTTTTGCGAACATCGGTGGCGAGTCAGTAAAACCGGCGAATTACAGCAATTAGAATAAACAATCATTGGCGTCATTTGCCACCTACCATCGCCTTATCCTGTTTTAACTCTAACCATAGTAGGCATATATCATTTATATACGGAATGATTTATATCTTGCCGGAACATTAACCAATCATTATCTACCGAGCTACTTTATATTAGGAGTAGTGGTATAGCGCTTACCGCTCCCTGTGTATAATGCATGCCGCAAAAGCACCTGAGAGGTTAATGTGTCCGCTGATAATAATTTGTCTTCCCAATGTGATTTGCCTGCTGAATACAGTGATGAGTACTGGATGCAGCGGGCATTGACGCTAGCCCTGCGAGCGCAGGAAGAAGGTGAAGTCCCGGTGGGCGCGGTATTAGTACTTGATAATAAAGTGATTGGTGAAGGCTGGAATCGGTCTATTTGTGATAACGATCCAACCGCGCATGCAGAAATTATGGCGCTGCGCCAGGGCGGGCAAGTGGTGCAGAATTATCGCCTGCTAGATGCCACTTTATACGTGACGTTGGAGCCGTGCGTGATGTGTGCCGGCGCCATGGTACACAGCCGCATTCGCCGATTGGTCTATGGTGCTAATGATCTGAAAACTGGGGCTGCCGGATCGCTGGTGGATATTTTGCGTCATCCGGGAATGAACCATCAGATAGAGATAAGCGCCGGTGTACTGGCGGATGAGTGCTCCCGGCAGTTGAGTGAATTTTTTCGTCTGCGGCGTGAGCAGCAAAGGGCACTGAAGCTCGCGCAGCGGGGAAACTCTGAACCGCGCGAGATGTAAGTAAAAATAAGCAATATTAATGATAAAGCAATTTATAATTTAGCAAGTGAAGGGGTGACCGCACCTCGGGGCGCTCCGGCGACGGCGTCGCTACGACCTCAACGGCACGCTTCCCCTTCATTTGACTTTGTCGGTAATCTGAACGAAGTGCTAATTATTGATTGACCAGCCGGGGCCGACTACCGGATACGCCTTGCCAAGTTCGGCTTCGATAGCGGCATGTTGGGCGGCCTTTTTCTCTTTTTCCTGCAAATATCCCACCAGACTGACCTGATAACGGCGGATGTTTTCGACATAGCTATAGGCTTCATGACCACGGGCATAACCATAAGTGGTGCTTGGGTAATAGCGCTTTTGGCTCAACATCGGTAACCGCATTTTTACATCAACCCAGCTATCTGGATTACCATTCTGATTTTTAGTCAGACGACGGGCATCCAGCATATGACCATAACCCAGGTTGTATGCCGCCAGTGCGAACCAGATCCGTTCATCTTCCGGAACGGTGTCCGGTACTTTTTGCATTAGCCGCTGCAAGTAAACGGAGCCGCCTTTAATGCTCTCTTCAGGATCAATCCGGTCTTTGACCCCTAAGCCATTTGCCGTGGCACGCGTTAACATCATCAGCCCACGCACGCCGGTCGGTGAGGTGGCCTGCGGGTTCCAATGGGATTCCTGATAAGCAATCGCTGCCAGCAATTTCCAGTCGATTTCCCCCGCATGTTTTTCAAACAAGGGCTGGAAAACCGGCAACACGCTGTCGATGGCTGACAGGAAGGTTTTGGTGTCGACATAATCAAAGCTACCGACATGGCCGAGATATTTTTCCTCCAGTCGGGCCAGGCTACCGTCTTCTACCATCTGACTGTAGAAATCGAGCATTGCCGCATATACGCTGTCATCATTGTTCTTCTGAAAATACCAGGTCACGGGTTCTTCATCGGTGACATCAAAGGCAACCGCCAATTGCGGGTGAATGCGTTGCAGCAGAGCAATAGTGACGGAATCGCCAAGGGTATAGTCGAGTTTGCCGTCAGCCACCTGTTCCAGTAGTTCCTTGCCTGAACGGTCAATAGACGACCCCCAGTTAAGGTTCGGATATTTGCTCTGCTTAAGTTGTTTTAGGGTGGTCATATGGGCCGAACCAGAGGCAACAATCAACTGACCTTTCAGGTCACTGAATGATTTTGGTCGCGGTTTACCAAGCCGATAGACTAACTGTTGCGAGACCGAATAATAGGCAGGGCCAGTACGCGCCCGGTTAAGGCGTTCACGATTAAAAATCAGCCCGGCAGCTAGCATGTCTGCATCATCACTATTTAAAGCATCAAACAGATCGTCAATGTTATGACGAGGGGTAACAACCAGTTTGACCCCCAGATAGTCCGCAAAACGTTTTGCCAGCTCATAGTCAAGCCCGGAAGGGCCATCCTTTCCGGTAGAGTAGATCAGTGGAGAGCTAATCATGCTAACGCGTAGCTCTCCACGGGCTTTTATACGGTCCAGTTGCCCCTCTTGCCCATTGCGCCAGGGAATATTGGGCCACAGCGCGAGGGCCAGAAGTAAGGCAACTACACCGATAACAAAGTAATTTAATTTTATGCGCGTCAAATAGTTATCTCTCGGCAGCGCTCTTTATTTGAGTGTTGTGAAGCTAGAATCAACATGGTTAAATCCCCAGTGGAGTGGCATTTTGCGCAACAAATCGTCAGTGTGCAACTTTATTGCGTGCTTATTTATCCGGCATTTAACGTATATCTCTAACAGAGGTTTCTGACGTAATTATAAATAATAGATACGCAAACGGTTTCGTCTGCGGCTTAGATTCACTATAATGGCGCGCGTTTTCCCCTGTTTTGCGCCAATGAACGCTGCGCCCAATGAAGTGCTGTTTCAGTCGCTTCGAAGAGAGAGAAACTTAGATTATGGAAATACTGCGTGGTTCGCCCGCTTTGTCGGCTTTTCGTATTACCAAATTGCTGTCCCGTTGCCAGGATGCTCACCTGCCGGTGAGTGATATCTACGCCGAATATGTTCACTTTGCCGATGTCAGCGCACCACTGAGTGCTGACGAACACGCCAGACTCCAGCGGCTGCTTCAATATGGGCCATCTCTCCCCGAACATGCGCCAGAAGGGCGTTTACTGCTGGTGACGCCAAGGCCGGGGACAATTTCTCCGTGGTCTTCCAAAGCCACTGATATCGCACATAACTGCGCATTGCCACAAGTTCTGCGCCTGGAACGTGGCCTCGCCTTCTATATTCAGATTCAAAACGAAAATATTCAGATTCAAGGCGAAAATCGGATTCAAGGCCCGAATCTAAACGAAAGCCAATGGCAACAATTAGCGGCCTTACTGCATGACCGCATGATGGAAACGGTACTTACCGATTTGCAGCAAGCGGAGCAGTTATTTTCCCATCACCAGCCCGCCCCAGTGCAACGGGTGGATATTCTGGCACAGGGCCGCAGTGCGCTGGAGCAAGCCAATATTAAATTGGGTCTGGCACTGGCACCGGATGAAATTGATTATCTGTTGGCCGCCTTTACTGGCCTTGGACGCAACCCAACGGATATCGAGCTGTATATGTTTGCTCAGGCAAACTCTGAGCATTGCCGCCATAAAATCTTTAATGCAGATTGGATCATTGACGGTGTTGTGCAGCCAAAGACACTGTTCAAGATGATTAAAAATACCTTTGAACACACCCCAGATTACGTGCTGTCAGCCTATAAAGATAATGCCGCTGTGATGGCAGGTTCTCAGGTCGGGCGCTTCTTTGCCGCACCAGAAAACGGGGTTTATGACTACCATCAGGAAGAAGCGCATATCCTGATGAAAGTTGAAACCCATAACCACCCGACGGCAATTTCGCCGTGGCCGGGTGCCGCGACCGGTTCTGGTGGTGAAATCCGTGATGAGGGTGCCACCGGGCGTGGCGCTAAACCTAAAGCGGGTTTGGTGGGGTTCTCTGTTTCTAACCTGCGTATTCCAGGCTTTGAACAGCCATGGGAAGAGAATTTCGGTAAACCGGATCGGATCGTAACCGCACTGGATATCATGACCGAAGGCCCATTGGGCGGCGCGGCATTTAACAACGAATTCGGTCGTCCGGCCCTGCTGGGTTACTTCCGTACCTACGAAGAACGCGTTAACAGCCATAACGGTATAGAGTTACGTGGCTATCATAAGCCGATCATGTTGGCGGGCGGGATCGGTAATATCCGTGCTTCTCATGTGCAAAAAGCAGAGATAACGGTCGGTGCCAAGCTGGTGGTACTCGGCGGCCCGTCGATGAATATCGGTCTGGGGGGAGGCGCCGCTTCTTCCATGGCCTCCGGCCAGTCAGATGCGGATCTGGATTTTGCTTCGGTACAACGTGATAACCCGGAAATGGAACGCCGCTGTCAGGAAGTGATCGACCGCTGCTGGCAGTTAGGTGACCACAACCCGATTCTGTTTATTCATGATGTCGGTGCGGGCGGTTTGTCCAATGCCATGCCAGAACTGGTCAGCGATGGTGGCCGTGGTGGTCGTTTTGAGTTGCGTGACATCCTTAACGACGAGCCGGGCATGAGTCCGCTGGAGGTCTGGTGTAACGAATCTCAGGAACGTTATGTCATGGCCATTGCCCCAGCGCAGATGGCACAGTTTGATGAGATTTGCCGCCGCGAGCGGGCACCCTATGCGGTTATCGGTGAAGCCACCGAAGAAATGCATCTGACGTTGAATGATCGCCACTTCAACAATCAACCCATTGATATGCCGTTGGATGTGTTGTTGGGCAAAACCCCGAAAATGCTGCGTGATGTGACCCGCCTTCAGGCTCAGGGTGAGGCGCTGCAACGGGCCGAGATCAGCATCGCTGATGCGGTAAAACGTGTGATGCATTTACCGGCAGTCGCAGAGAAAACCTTCCTGATTACTATCGGCGACCGTACCGTGACCGGTATGGTGACGCGCGATCAGATGGTGGGGCCGTGGCAGATCCCGGTAGCCGACTGTGCGGTAACCAGCGCCAGTTTGGACAGTTACTACGGTGAAGCCATGTCGCTGGGTGAACGTGCGCCAGTGGCGTTGCTGGACTTTGCCGCCTCAGCCCGTCTGGCGGTGGGGGAAGCACTGACCAATATCGCCGCTACTCAAATTGGTGAGCTAAAACGTATCAAGCTGTCTGCCAACTGGATGTCTGCCGCCGGTCATCCGGGTGAAGATGCGGGTTTGTATGACGCTGTGCGCGCCGTCGGTGAAGAGCTATGTCCTGCGCTGGAAATTACCATTCCGGTGGGCAAAGACTCCATGTCGATGAAAACCCGCTGGCAGGAAGGTGACGAGCAGCGCGAAATGACCTCGCCATTGTCATTGGTCATTACCGCTTTCGCCCGTGTCGAAGATGTTCGCCATACCGTGACGCCACAGTTACGTACCGATATGGGTGATAATGCGCTGCTACTGATTGATTTGGGCGCAGGCCACAATGCATTGGGTGCCACCGCCCTGACTCAAGTTTACCGTCAACTAGGGGATAAACCTGCTGATGTGCGCGATGTGCCGCAACTGGCCGGTTTCTTTAACGCGATGCAGCAATTAGTGGCCAGTCAGGCATTGCTGGCGTATCACGACCGTTCTGACGGCGGCCTGCTGGTGACATTGGCTGAAATGGCCTTTGCCGGTCATTGTGGGGTGCAAGCTGATATTCACTCCTTGGGTAATGATGCGCTGGCCGCTTTGTTTAACGAGGAATTAGGGGCGGTAATTCAGGTGCGTGCCGAGCAGCGCGCAGCCGTGGAAAAAGTGCTGGCAGACCATGGGCTGGCAAACTGTGTTCACTATCTGGGCCGCGCCGTTGAGGGTGATAGCTTCGATATCCGCAGTGGTAGCGACGTGGTATATAGCGAAAAACGCAGCACTCTGCGCTTGTGGTGGGCAGAAACCACCTGGCAAATGCAACGTCTGCGTGATAACCCGGATTGCGCTGATCAAGAACATCAGGCGAAACAGGATGAACGCGATCCTGGTCTGAATGTGAAGCTGACCTTCGATCCGGCTGAAGATATCGCGGCACCGTATATTATCAAGCAGGTGCGGCCAAAAGTGGCGGTGCTACGTGAACAGGGTGTGAACTCCCATGTTGAAATGGCAGCCGCTTTCCACCGTGCCGGTTTTGATGCCATCGACGTACATATGAGTGACCTGCTTGCGGGTCGCATCGATTTGCAATCCTTCCAGACCTTGGTGGCCTGCGGTGGTTTCTCTTACGGTGACGTATTGGGTGCCGGTGAAGGCTGGGCGAAGTCTATTCTGTTTAACAACCGTGTTCGTGATGAGTTCGAGGCTTTCTTCCATCGCCCTGAAACACTGGCATTGGGGGTCTGTAACGGTTGCCAGATGATGACTAATCTGCGTGAACTTATTCCAGGGGCTGAACATTGGCCACGCTTTGTCCGCAACCTGTCTGATCGCTTTGAAGCGCGTTTCAGCTTGGTTGAAGTGGCCAATAGCCCATCGCTGTTTATGCAAGATATGGCCGGATCTCGCCTGCCTATTGCGGTTTCACACGGTGAAGGGCGGGTTGAAGTGCGTGATGCGGCACATCTGGCGCTGCTTGAGCAGAGCAACCTGGTGGCATTACGCTTTGTTGATAATCAGGGCGCAGTCACCGAGCGTTATCCGGCGAACCCGAACGGTTCTGCCCATGGGATCACGGCGGTAACCAGTGTCAGCGGGCGAGCCACGGTAATGATGCCGCATCCGGAGCGTGTCTTCCGCACGGTCAGTAATTCATGGCATCCGGAAGAGTGGGGCGAGGATAGCCCGTGGATGCGTATGTTCCGTAATGCGCGTCAGCAATTAGGTTAACTTAATCTTATTAATTAGGGGGATCCGATGGATCCCCTTTTTTATCTTTAATTTTCAGAAAAATGGGTTAAAGCAATATTAAATTTTTTAATCGCACTTTGATTATCAGTGTTCAATGCCTTAATCACTAATTTATAATTCCCCGCCACTAGATTCTCCAAAGGTAATGAAAGATCTTTCGTTCGATTATTAATTAATATTTCGGCCCGTGTTTTTTCATTTCCATTTAAATCATATAGATAGCTGGTAATTAGTAAGTGTTCATGGGCTGTTATCGTCATTTCAATTTGTCCCTGGCCGTCGTTAAGCCAATAATTCGATTGGATCCCGTGCACTGAAAAGTCATTTGAAACAACAAGGCTGCTGGTTAACGATATCTGTTTTATCCATAATTCACTGGCAATCAATGGCTGCGTTACTGCTGATAAACAGAACAACATAGCGTGGGTGAAAGTGATAAGGCTGATTTTCATATGAGTACCTCTCTAACTATAGGTAAGAGAAACTCCGCGGCAAATACCTGTGAGTGACCTGATGGGCATGAGCTGTTACCGGTGTTTTATATTCTGCACTTTGGCGACCTTCTCATCAGGGACCAGAGCCAGATCATTAGCGTGACTCATTCACAGTAGTGATGAAATCTCATAATTTATAACGCTATAGTGATTTGTACAGCAGCTTGCGGAGTGGTGGTGATAGCCTGCAATGGATAAGAGATGTAAAGGGCATTACCACCAAGGCAAGTTACTTAACGTATTGATTATTAAGTTTTTAATAAAATGTGTCGGTAAATCGCGACAATCAACATGTTATCTGTCTCAAAAAGGAGACATTTAATCTATTGATTTTAATGTATTTTATTTTAAACTTGCTTAGGTGTCGGGGATTAGCGACAAAATAGCCATTACTGACCTTTTTTGATTAGTGTCATTCATACTCAAATCGGATTGTGAAATTTATTTAATAGTAAATTCAATGTGTTATGTTTATTTTTATAAACTTGGCACGTAATCTGCAATATCATTATCAGTTGCTCATTCACCTCCTTATGATAGCCCCGCAGTTAAGCGGAATATGCGCTTCATAAACCATCGAATGATGCCTAAGACTGGTACCTATCGTCCACCAAACCGATATTGTGTGAATGCACATTATCAAACATCGGACGACACGTTGAGTGAGGTGCCGCCTATGTCCTACTGTGATGAATGGTTCATCAATTTTGGACATATTTGGATGCTATTCGTCTCATCCTCCCGATGATTGCCTCGGCTTCATCAAACTGGAGACGATGTTTAAGGGCATCCACATATTCTGCAACGGGGCATTTATTGCCCCGTTGTCACATCTTATTTTCGTCAAAGATAAGGTAATACCCGCCATTTTCACTGCGATTGACAATAAAAGCAGGTCTGATGATGATTTTGACGATAGTGGACAAGCAGCCTTAATTAAAAGCACTTCGCTCAAAGCCAAGTGCTTTTTTTTTATCTCAATTAAGAGCGGTTGTTCTAGGTACCACTTAAAATATGACGGGGTAATTGGGCCTCAGGCATTGTAATCCTCACACAGTCAGTTAGCATCACAGCAGAATGATAGGTAATGAGATGATTTCGTTGAAAAGATGGCGTTTATTCCCCCGTTCTTTACGTCAATTGGTGCTCATGGCATTTCTGCTGGTACTGTTGCCCTTATTGGTACTGGCATACCAGGCTTATCAAAGTCTTGACCATTTAAGCACTCAGGCGGCTGATATTAATCGCACTACGCTGGCAGATGCCCGGCGCAGCGAAGCAATGACCAGCGTAGCGCTCGAAATGGAGCGTAGTTATCGTCAATACTGTGTGTTAGATGATGCAACATTGGCAACGCTATATCAGCATCAGCGTAAACAGTACGCCCAAATGCTTGATACCCACGCCTCTATCCTGCCTAATGCCCGCTATTATCAAACCCTGCGTGAATTACTGACGCAACTTTCTGATATTCAATGTAAAAATAGCGGCCCGGAACAGAGTGCTGCGGCATTATTGGAACAGTTTTCCCGCTCGAACGCCGAAATGGTACAAGCCACCCGCGATGTGATTTTCTCTCGTGGCCAACAACTGCAAAAAGATATCGCTGAACGTGGGCAATTTTTTGGCTGGCAATCCCTGTTGCTGTTTTTAGTCAGTGTACTGTTAGTGGTGCTATTCACGCGTATGATTATCGGGCCGGTTAAAGGCATCGAGCGAATGATTAATCGGCTGGGAGAAGGGCGACCACTGGGTAATACCGCACTGTTTAAAGGGCCACGTGAGTTACGCTCATTGGCACAGCGCATTATCTGGCTCAGCGAACGTTTAGCCTGGCTGGAATCACAACGCCATGAGTTTTTGCGCCATATTTCGCATGAGTTGAAAACGCCCCTGGCCAGTATGCGTGAGGGGACTGAATTGTTGGCTGATGAGGTTGCCGGGCCATTGACTCAAGATCAAAAAGAGGTGGTCGCTATCCTTGATAACAGTAGCCGCCATCTGCAATTATTGATTGAGCAACTACTGGATTATAACCGTAAGCTGGCCGATGGCCCCGGTGAGCTTGAAAATGTTGAACTGGCAGAAATGGTCGAGGATGTCATCTCCGCCCACAGTTTACCGGCAAGGGCGAAGGCTCTCCGTACTGAGATAGATCTTCAGGCAGACATTTGTTGGGCGGACCCGACATTATTAATGCGGGTATTAGATAATCTCTACTCCAATGCGGTGCACTATGGTGAGGAATCCGGTACCATTTGGATCCGTAGCCGCCGGGTGAATAACCGCGTACAAATTGATATTGCCAATACTGGGGCACCGATCCCGATGTCCGAAGAAACAATGATATTTGAGCCTTTTTTCCAGGGAAGCCATCAGCGAAAAGGGGCCGTCAAAGGCAGCGGGTTGGGGTTGAGTATTGCCCAGGACTGCATCAGACGTATGCAGGGTGACTTGCAACTGGTGGCCGTGGATTACGCCGCAGTCTGCTTCCGTGTCGAATTGCCATTAACCGCCGAGAATGAATGAATAATGTACAAATGGTCTATGAGCAGCATGAGTAAAAAGACCGCCTTTTTATCATGTCCTACATCAACTGCGGCAGCGATGCCTGCGAGTAGGTCTGGCACCGGTATTTTTTGGCGAGCCTTCTTGCTGGCCCCACTATTACTTACCGGCTGTACAGATAACCCCACCAAGAGCCGTTTCTCACAAGCAGTCCAGATGGTCATCCCAGAAACGAAAATCGTTGATTATCGTACTTTACCTTGCGATGTGCTGTGGAGTCTTGATGATAAAGACACCCTGGAAAACTCTCTTTACTGGCTACGAGCGATGGATTGTGCCGAGCGACTGGGTTCAACTCAGGCGAGAGCCTTAGCGAAAACATTATTGGTCGAGACATGGTCTTCGGCCTTTAAGCAAGGCGTATTGGTCAGCAGTGCTGATCCTTCAATGGCGGAACGCCGTCAGATTGTTGAGCGCATGAACAGCTATAGTCAAACCTTCCCAGGGGCTGTGCGTCCACTGATCCAGCTATGGCGTGAGCAGCAGGTTCTACGCATCTCTCTTGCTGAAGAGCGCATTCGTTATCAGCGCTTACAAGACGAATCGGATGCCCAGATTGATCGCCTGCGGGAAAGTCAGGTCCGGCTGCAATATAACTTAATGGATACCAGCCGTAAGCTGGAAAACCTGACCGATATCGAACGGCAACTTTCATCGCGTAAGCAGTTACAAAATGAAATTCCGGAAACCGATGCGGATAGCAAGGCAGCAATCCCAAAACCCGCAGAGGATAAACCTCAGCTAAAAGTTGAGCCAGCCAAACCGGTCAAAACTAAGCCTGTAGAAGACAAACCCGTTGCAACCAAGCCCGTCGAAGCCAAACCGGTTGAAAGCAAGCCTATCGCGCCTCAATCGGCAGAAGCTAAGCCCGCAGAGGCCAAGCCAACGGCAGCTCAACCTGACGCTAAACCGGCTCCGCAATCGGTAGAAAAACCGGCTGATACTGATACACCGCCAGTGGTACCGCCAACTGACGCACCACCTGCCACTAATAAGGGATCTCATGACGCCACGCAAACCGGCCAATCTACTGCTGGTTGACGACGACCCCAGCTTACTTAAGTTATTGGGAATGCGTTTAACCAGCGAAGGATTTAATGTCACCACCGCCGAAAGCGGCCAGGAAGCATTGCGCCTGTTAATGCGTGAAAAGATTGATCTGGTTATCAGCGACCTGCGGATGGATGAAATGGATGGCATGGCGCTATTCGTTGAAATTCAAAAGCATCAACCGGGTATGCCCGTCATTATTCTGACCGCCCATGGCTCGATCCCTGATGCAGTTTCCGCGACGCAACAAGGGGTGTTCAGCTTCCTGACCAAACCGGTTGATCGCGATGCTTTATATAAGGCTATTGATGCGGCATTGGCGCTTTCTATGCCTGCCGGTGATGATAGCTGGCGTGAAGAGATAGTGACCCGTAGCCCGGTGATGTTGCGCTTATTGGAACAGGCCAAAATGGTGGCGCAATCGGATGTCAGTGTGCTGATTAACGGGCAAAGCGGCACGGGTAAAGAGGTGCTGGCGCAAGCTATCCATGCCGCCAGCCCACGGGCAAAAAAAGCCTTTATTGCCATCAATTGTGGTGCGCTACCCGAGCAGTTGCTGGAGTCCGAATTATTCGGCCATGCCAAGGGCGCGTTTACCGGCGCAGTCAGCAGCCGTGAAGGGCTATTTCAGGCCGCAGAGGGTGGTACGTTATTTCTGGATGAAATCGGTGATATGCCGTTGTCATTACAGGTGAAATTATTGCGGGTATTGCAGGAACGCAAAGTGCGCCCATTGGGCAGCAACCGTGATTTAAGTATTGATGTGCGGGTGATTTCAGCGACTCACCGTGATTTGCCTAAAGCCATGGCGAAAAATGAATTTCGCGAAGATCTCTACTACCGTTTAAATGTTGTCAATTTGAAAATTCCGGCACTGCATGAGCGCTCGGAAGATATCCCCCTGCTGGCGAACCATCTGTTACGTGTATCGGCTAAGCGCCATAAGCCGTTTGTCCGCAGTTTCTCAACCGATGCCATGAAACGGTTAATGACGGCCAGTTGGCCGGGTAACGTGCGTCAACTGGTTAACGTGATTGAGCAATGCGTGGCACTGACATCGGCTCCGGTTATCAGTGAAGCGTTGGTTGAACAGGCACTGGAAGGTGAAAACACCGCATTACCGACCTTTGTTGAAGCCCGCAATCAGTTCGAATTGAATTATTTGCGTAAGCTGCTACAAATGACCAAAGGTAATGTGACCCAGGCGGCCCGGATGGCGGGGCGTAACCGTACCGAGTTTTACAAATTGTTGTCACGCCACGAGTTGGATGCCAATGACTTTAAAGAATAATTATTGTGAATTAATGACAAAAATTATTTCCTGACAAAGCTGAAATAGAGTTTAAATACCAATGAGCAGATCACTTTCCATTGCGTTAGCCCAGTTGAATTGGTTGGTTGGCGATATTGAAGGCAACACTGAACGTATGTTGCAAACCTTAAATGAGCAGCAGAAGGCGGGTGCCTCACTGGTCATGTTCTCCGAACTGGCTTTGTCTGGTTATCCACCAGAAGACCTACTGTACCGCGATGATTTTTATCAACGTTGTGAAGCACAACTGGATCGTTTACAGGCCGCAACACAGCACACCGCAGTGCTGGTGGGTCATCCATGGCGTGAACAGGGCAATCTGTATAATGCGTTATCACTGTTTGCTGACGGCAAATTGCTGGGGCGCTATTTCAAGCAGCAACTGCCTAACTACGGTGTTTTCGACGAAAAACGCTATTTCTCAGCGGGTCATAAAAGCTGTGTAGTGGAGCTGAACGGTTATCGTCTAGGTTTGCTGATTTGTGAAGACTTATGGTTCGACGGCCCGGTCGATGCAGTTAAAGCTGCTGGCGCAGAAGTGGTACTGTCGATCAACGCCTCACCGTATAACCGTGAGAAACCCTATATCCGTAAAACCCTGATGGCGTCCCATTGTCAGCGTACGGGTTTGCCATTGGTCTATCTTAATCAGATTGGCGGGCAGGATGAACTGATTTTCGATGGTTGCTCCAAAGCCTTTGATGCTGCGGGCAACATGACCCATCGTCTGGCGGCATTCGCTGAACAAACCACCTTGCTACAATTCAATGAGTGTAATCTGGTGCCAATGACGGCACCGGTTGCTGAGCTGCCGCCACTGGCACAGGTCTATGAAGCGCTGGTGTTGGCGGTGCGTGATTATGTGACCAAAAATGGTTTTAATGGCGCGGTGCTGGGCCTATCCGGTGGGATTGACTCGGCACTGACGCTGGCGATTGCGGTTGATGCGCTGGGTAAAGACAAGGTTCAGGCATTGATGATGCCGTTCCGTTACACCGCAGATATCAGTATTGCTGATGCTAAAGAAGAAGCAGAAATTCTGGGTATCGAATTTGATGTACTGTCCATCGAGCCAATGTTTGATGCCTTTATGGGCCAACTGGCACCGATGTTTGCCGATACCGTGCGCGATACCACTGAAGAAAACCTTCAGGCGCGTTGCCGTGGCGTAGTGCTGATGGCTTTGTCTAACAAACGCCGCAGTATTGTATTGACCACCGGTAACAAAAGCGAAATGGCCGTGGGTTATGCCACGTTGTACGGTGATATGGCCGGTGGCTTTGATGTACTGAAAGATGTGCCAAAGACGTTGGTATTTAAATTATCAGAATATCGTAATACCGTTTCCTATGTGATCCCGCAGCGGGTTATTACCCGCCCACCCTCTGCTGAGCTGGCCCCTGATCAGAAAGATGAGGATAGCCTGCCACCTTATGTTACTTTGGACGCTATTCTCGAAGGATACGTTGAGCAGGATAAATCAGTGGCCGATTTGGTCGCAGAGGGTTTTGATGAGACTACCGTGCGTAAAGTTATCCGCCTGGTAGATATCAATGAATACAAACGGCGTCAGTCGGCTGTCGGGCCACGTATCACTGCCCGCAATTTTGGTAAAGACAGACGCTATCCGATTACATCAGGCTTTGGCCGCAAGAATTGGTAACACAGGGATCCACCATGAAAAAAATTGATGCGATTATTAAGCCATTCAAACTGGATGATGTTCGTGAGGCACTCGCTGAAGTGGGTATCACTGGTATGACAGTGACGGAAGTAAAAGGTTTTGGCCGCCAGAAAGGGCACACTGAGCTGTACCGTGGTGCCGAGTATATGGTCGATTTCCTGCCAAAAGTAAAAATCGAAATTGTTGTTGCTGACGATATCGTCGATACCTGTGTCGAAACGATTATGCAAACTGCCCAGACTGGCAAAATTGGCGATGGTAAAATCTTTGTCTTTGATGTCTCCCGCGTTGTACGTATTCGTACCGGTGAGCAGGACGAAGAAGCGATTTAATTCCCGTATCTTATCTCACAACCAATCCGTTCGTTTCGCCACGAGCGGGTTTTCTTTATTATTAATAGTTAGATTATTAATAGTTAGATTATTAATAGCGAGGTTCTAGTTCGCCATTCTGTACTGCCCGTTGGTGGTTAAGTAGTAATGCTTCATTGATGCCTTTTTCTAACAGTAGTTTTATCGGGTGGTTATCTGACCGGATAAGGATCACTGCCTGCGAGGCTTGAATATAACGCTCATCGCCTTGTAGCTTAATTGCCTGTAAATGCTGATGAGGAATATTGTCAGCCAGATTCCAGATAGCTGCATCAATATCACCACGGTTAATCTGCGCGATACAGTCGCTATAAGGGAGTTCGACCCGCTCAATAGGTTGCCCGGCGAATTTAATATCGGTCAGCAGGCATTGGTCGGGTGAGCGCGGGTCTAACCCAACCCGGCGAATGTTGTGTTGCTCACCGCGCCGGCAAATAAGCTGGTGGCCCTCAACGTAAGAGCCATTTCCCAGGTTTAATGCCACCGCCACTTCCCCTTTATCGAGATAACTTTTTGCAGCCAAATGAGACACGACGGCCATATCGTAAATACCGTCTATCAGGCACTCGATTCGCACCTCGGCCCCTCGCATATGAGCAAAATAAAGGGGCAGTAAGGTAAATTGTTCTCTTAAGCCACTGGCCAGGCCTTCATACAGCTTGGTATAGGGCAGTGGCATGGCGCACACCATATTACCCAGATCAGCCTGTTGCAGTAACAACGGCATATTCAGGTCAATAAGTAAGGTACCATTGCGGCCCCGGCGTTCAACGATGATAGCGCCATCTGCTTCCAGCACTTTTAATGCGTGCTGCACCACACCGACAGAGATGCCGAAATCTTCTGATAACTCATCAATAGTTTTAAGCCGATTACCAGAGCACTCACCAATTAAATAGCGCGCCATCGATACTAATACCAGCCCTTCTTTTTTTATGAATTTCTTACTCATGGTAGGTCAATTCAGCCTTAATTCACCCGGTAATATACCCATGTTACTGAAATTACAGGAATTAACGACATTAGATCACTGGCTGCCTGTAACTCCACGTTATTGGGGGATAAACGCGTTACCGGGTAATAAATAGTAAGGGGATAATTTAGCCACGTTATTCATTTTCAGTTATATGAATATTCAGACATTCGTTTGAATGCCTCATCGCGGCAATATTAAGTCAGGATATATGAGATTGATATCTGGTTCTACCAAATTTAGCCACAATAAGTAGAAGGACTTTCTGACGTGGAAACGCGGAGGAGGCCAGAGACCTCCCCACGATAAATTGAATATAACTCAATCACTAAATCACTTTATGCGGGCCGAAACATTCATAATGAATGCGCTCAGAGGCCACCCCTTGCGCTAATAATTGACGGCCCGCAAACTGCATAAATGCCAGTGGGCCACAGAAATAATAATGTCTATCGGGATCTGCCGCCAGCCACTGATGCGAACTGAGGTCCATCAACCCTTTACTATGATAATCCTCACCCTGGTTATCCTCGACGGTGGGTTCGCGATACCACACATGGCGACTGAGATTCGGCAGATTTTCTGCAATAGTGGCGACTTCTTCGGCGAAAGCATGTACCCGCCCATTCTCAGCCGCATGCAGCCAATGTATTGGGGCGGCATGTTGTTGGCTATTTAGCGAGTTGAGCATACTTAACATCGGGGTCTGGCCAACGCCAGCGGAAATCAATGCCACTGGCGTGTCCGGTGAGATATCCAGGAAGAAATCACCACGAGGAGGGGCAATACGCACACTGTCCCCTTCGTTCAGTTGTTGGTGCAGGTAATTAGAAACCGTGCCTTGTTCTTCACGTTTCACTGCGATGCGGTAAGTCTTACCGTTTGGTGCAGCCGTCAGGGAATATTGGCGTATTTCCTGATATTCCAGTCGTTCATCTTCGATATAAATACCCAGATATTGGCCTGGCTTGAAATCTAATACTCGCCCGCCATCTTCCGGTGCTAATACAAAGCTACAAATGACTTCGCTCTGCATCTCTTTTTTAATGATGCGGAAACGGCGCAAGGTTCGCCAGCCGCCAACTCCATTTTCACTTTGTTGATAAATTTGGCTTTCCCGCTGAATAAAGACATCAGCCAGCACTCCGTAGGCTTTACCCCAGGCATCTAACACTTCCTGACCCGGTGAGAGCAGTTCATCCAGCGTGCATATCAGATGGTGGCCGACGATGGGGTAATGTTCTGGTTGAATATTCAGACTGACGTGTTTTTGGGCAATGCGTTCAACCGCAGGTAACAACGTGGCCAGATTCTCAAGATTGGCGGCATAGGCGCAAATAGCGTTGAATAGCGCTTCACGCTGATCGCCATTGAGCTGATTGCTCATGTTGAAAATATGCTTGAGTTCGGGGTTGTGTTTGAACATGCGATCGTAGAAATGTGCGGTCAGTTTGGAACCGGTGGCGGCAAGTAACGGGATGGTAGATTGAACGGTGGCGATGGTTTGGCTATCCAGCATAGTGTGCTCCTATCGATTTAATAATCTGCATTCTAATAGATGTATTTTAAATACATCTTATATATTGCCCACTAATTTGTAAATGCACATTCCGCTCATAAGGGATTATTTCAGCGTATCAATTCACCGAAAGTGAAAAAATCACATAATGAATATGAGGATAATTCCGCTGTGTAGGATGAACTTTGAACAGGTCAAAGCCTTACGCCATCTGAAGCCAATCGTTTGCGTAAAAACCTCTGTCAAGACCTATCTTAACGGGGGGGAAACAGTTTACACTGTGTGCCAGAACCCAAACGGGTGACCCCCAGGTATATTTAGTTAGCTAAGTCAGGAGAGCCGGATGTTAAAGCGTGAAATGAACATTGCCGATTATGATGCAGATCTATGGCGTGCAATGGAGCAAGAAGTGGTGCGCCAGGAAGAGCACATCGAGCTGATTGCTTCTGAGAACTACACCAGCCCGCGTGTTATGCAGGCACAAGGTTCTCAATTGACGAACAAATATGCTGAAGGCTATCCGGGCAAGCGTTACTACGGTGGTTGTGAGTATGTCGATGTCGTTGAGCAATTGGCCATTGACCGCGCTAAAGCCTTGTTCGGTGCCGATTACGCCAACGTTCAACCGCATTCCGGTTCACAAGCTAACGTCGCGGTTTACTCAGCTTTGCTGAAACCGGGTGACACGGTATTAGGGATGAACCTGGCGCATGGCGGCCATCTGACCCACGGCTCACCGGTTAACTTCTCCGGTAAACTGTACAATATCGTGCCTTACGGGATCGACGAATCGGGCCAGATTGACTATGAAGATATGGCACGCCAGGCCGCAGAACATAAACCAAAAATGATCATCGGTGGCTTCTCTGCCTATTCCGGTATTGTTGATTGGGCAAAAATGCGTGAAATCGCAGACAGTATCGGCGCATGGTTCTTTGTGGATATGGCCCACGTAGCCGGTCTGGTTGCTGCTGGCGTATACCCTAACCCAGTTCCACATGCCCATATCGTTACCACCACCACGCACAAAACACTGGCTGGCCCACGCGGCGGTCTGATTTTGGCAAAAGGCGGTGATGAAGAACTGTACAAAAAGCTGAACTCTTCAGTCTTCCCTGGCAACCAGGGTGGCCCATTGATGCATGTTATTGCGGGTAAAGCGGTAGCACTAAAAGAAGCCATGGAGCCTGAGTTCAAGATTTACCAGCAGCAAGTGGTTAAAAATGCCAAAGCGATGGTGTCTGTGTTCCTGGAACGTGGCTACAAAGTGGTTTCTGGCGGTACAGAAAACCACCTGTTCTTGTTGGATCTGGTGGATAAAAACATCACCGGTAAAGATGCTGATGCCGCTTTGGGCCGCGCTAATATTACCGTGAATAAAAACAGCGTACCGAATGATCCGAAAAGCCCGTTTGTGACTTCGGGTGTGCGTATCGGTAGCCCGGCGATTACCCGTCGTGGTTTCAAAGAAGCAGAATCTCGTGAACTGGCTGGCTGGATGTGTGATGTGTTAGATAACATCAACGACGAAGCCACCATCGAACGTGTGAAGCAAAAAGTACTGGATATCTGCGCCCGTTTACCGGTTTACGCATAATATCGTCGGATTTGCTTTAACCTGATGAAAACCCGCGAAATGCGGGTTTCAGGCTGCTGACAAACCTCGACGGCTCGATCTTGCGAGGTGAGGGCGGGCAGAAGAGTAAAGCGTCCGCGCCAGGGATGGCGCGGCTCGAGCCTACATGGATGTATTCACGGCGTCTTTACGATCTGCCTGTTGTCACCGCTCAGAGCACTTTGTCATTGGCCTCAAACCCGCGAAATGCGGTTTTTTTACGTGTGTGCCGAGTGAGTTGCTGTTGGTATTTTGTTATTCACGCGGTTTAAATGTGAACTCCATCCCAAACTCTATGTTTGCATAATTGCAAAGTTGCTAGCAGACGGGGCCTCTGTCACAGTGACGGGCTGACCTCGGAGGGATTCATGGTATTGCAATCAACGCGTTGGCTGTCGCTCAGCTATTTCACCTATTTCTTTTCTTATGGCATATTTCTGCCTTTCTGGGGCATCTGGTTACAAGGGGAAGGGATACCACCTGAAACCATCGGTATTTTGCTGGGGGCCGGATTAATTTCTCGCTTTCTCGGCAGCTTGATTATTGCCCCCAGTGTCAAAGATCCTTCCCATCTGGTCACCGCGATCCGTATTTTAGCGTTGCTGGCACTGGCGTTCGCAGTCGGCTTCTGGTTTGGTAATGGCTGGGCTTGGTTGATGGTGATTATCGCGGGTTTTAACCTGTTTTTTGGCCCATTGGTACCCCTGACCGATGCACTGGCTGCCACCTGGCAGAAACAGATAACGATGGATTACGGCAAAGTCCGGCTATGGGGGTCATTGGCCTTTGTTATCGGATCAGCATTGACCGGTAAACTGGTATCCATTTGGGGCCATCCCGCCATTCTTTATAGCCTGATTCTGGGTGCCTCAGCCATGTTACTTGGCTCACTGCTGAAACCCAGTGTGATGCCACAGGGTGAGGTTAAACACCGTAATGTGGCCGCAACCGACTGGAAGGTGTTGCTGTCTGAGCCGCAGGTGTGGCGCTTTTTGCTCTGCGTGACGTTATTACAAGGCGCGCACGCCGGTTATTACAGCTTCAGCTCTATTTACTGGCAAGATGCAGGCTATTCTGCAGCGACGATAGGTTACTTATGGTCGTTGGGCGTGGTGGCCGAAATTGTGGTTTTTGCCTTTAGCAATGTGCTATTTCGCCGTTGGACTGCCCGCAGTTTGTTGCTGCTTTCCGCTGTCACCGGGATTATCCGCTGGAGCTTGATGGCTTCGACTACCGAGCTGCCGTGGCTAATCTTGATCCAAATTCTGCATTGCGGATCCTTTACTGTTTGCCATCTGGCGGCGATGCGTTTTATTGCCGCCCGGCGTGGGGCCGATGTGATCCGCTTGCAATCGGTTTATTCTGCGCTGGCGATGGGGGGAGGGATTGCGGTAATGACGGTAATATCCGGCTTCCTGTTCGAGCATTTCCGGGGCGGGGTATTCTGGGTTATGGCGTTGATTGTGATCCCTGCGTTGTTTATCCGCCCTCGGGTGGTGCCAAATCAGGAAGAGTTAACCGGTTAAGGCAATTCCAATATACGGCGTAACTGCTTGTTTTGTTGCTCAGTCAGCGGTAATAACACCTGAATCAATGGCGGCGTTGATTCAGGTTGCCGCACGGCATAAGGTGTGAGCACCACCGCAGTACCGGCTGGGGCACCGGATTGCAGATAAACGTCATGAGGCAAATATTTAATATGCAACGGCAATAGGGTTAACTCACGAACCTGTTGTTCCACTTGTTGTTCCAATTGCGGATTATTCCGCGTCAGCAGTAAAATCTGCTTTTCTTGTAATGCATTTTCCTGCATCAGCCAGGCGCCAAAGCTAATCGCAATCAAGCCAACTTCATCGCTAGAAAATTGAATCTGATATTCCTGTTCAAAAGCTAGCAGCGCTTGTTGGGTGGTGCGTAACAGCCGTGGGTATTTATGGGTGACTTCCTCCAGCAATGAATTATCAATACCAATGTTAAAATAGCAGCGCTCAATCGCGGGGGCTAGATGGGCAAAAAGTTGGCTTATCAGCGCCTCATTACTGCTAAGTGTCATGCCGGAAAATTGCTGAAAATGTGCGATTAACTGGTTAATAGCGTCGATTAGGCGGTTATCTTCTGCTGATTGGTTGCTGTAATAACTGTGTGCCTTAATCATCGTCAGCATTAGGATTAGCATATCTCGCTCAATTTTATTCAGCGGATCACCGGGTAGTGAATTACCTAACAGCGGATTAAATGAGTCAAATAAGCTGTCAGCCGCCGCCAGCGCGGGTTTGCGTTCTAACCACTGCTGCTGAGTGAGTGATAACTCTGGCGAGGTTTGCTGCTGGTTGTCCCAAGCGCAATAAGCCAAATACAATTGCAAAAACTGGCGATCTTTTTCATTGAGCTGCCGATTAAGATGGGGTTCACATTGGCTAACTATCCGCGGTAAATGCAGCGGTAGCACGCTGTCATCCCATGACAGTGCCTGATATAAGCAGGGGGCAAACTGGCTCTCCACAAAATGTGGGCAATAGCGCAACCCACGCCGTAGCCAATGGATCAGGCAGAGCCTTTTGTCCAGATGACTGCCGTGAATCAGACAACTATTATCGCTATTGGTACTGAGCTGCAAATGGTAGAAACGCTGGATTTCATTAGCAACCTCGGCTATATCTTGCCGAGTAGTTGGGAGTTCGACCCCATTGAATTGGCTGATAATCTCCAGTTGTATTCTGGGTGCTGGCATAAACAGTATCAGTACCAGATGACAGTGTCGTTGTTGTACGGATAGCGCTTGATGGGATAACTGGGGCACAGGGAAAGTGTCCAAGCGTGTATAACCTTCTGTGATGGATTCATGGTTGTTTATCAGACTTAAGCATAGCAAAAGAGATTCTATTCGGTTTGCTGGGTTTTACATCGACTTACAACTTAGGTCACAACTAGCGTGGAATATCTAAGGATTGATGAATGCAGCATATGTTATAACAAATTAGGTATGATTAGCCGACTGATGGCCATGCTATTAGCGGGGGGAACTATGGTTTATAGCCAGTTGTCGCAAGCTCATCCGCACAGTTTTATTGATATGGATGCCACTTTTGTGAGTGAAAAACAGACCCTGACAGGGATAAAAATGGTATGGACGATGGATGAAATAACCTCAGCTGATCTGCTGTATGACGCAGAAAATGCCAAAAGTGACGCTGAAATCTGGAAAAAGCTGGCAGCCCAAGTGATGGCGAATGTACTGGGACAGCATTATTTCACCGATCTCTACCGTGATGGTAAGCCAGTGAAATATAAAAACTTACCAACAGAATACCATTTGTCGCGTAAGGGACATCAGGCGGTTTTAGAGTTTGTTATGCCACTGGCAGAACCCCCACCGCTGGTGGGTAAGCCTTTTATTATCTCAACTTACGATCCTACCTATTTTGTGGATATGACCTATGCCGGTAACAAGGCAATAAGGTTATCGGCTGAAATGGAAAAAAGCTGCAAATTAACCTTATTTACCCCTAATCCCAATAGTTCACTACAGGCTTATGCATTGTCATTGGATAAAAATGATTCACCAGGAGAAGACATGGACCTTGGAAAACAATTTGCCCAACGGGTAACGGTGCAATGTCAGTAGGCATCACTGCGGGTTCACGCCACAGGCACTGGCTGATAAATTTATGGCCACTATTGCTGTTTTTATTGCTTCTGGCCGGTGCTGCGCAGGCTGCATGGCTTTATTGGCCTGAGCTATTTTTCAAGACCGTGGTATGGCAGAAAAGTATGCATCAGCAGATGGCTCAGTTGCTGCAACAGGTTAAAGCTAATCCTCATCAGGCCGGATTGGCACTGATGATGTTCAGCCTGATTTATGGCGTGCTACATGCGGTAGGGCCAGGCCATGGCAAAGTGGTGATTGTCACTTATTTGGCAACCCATCCGGCACAGTTAAGAGGCAGCCTGAAGCTGACCTTTGCGGCCTCAATACTGCAAGGTGGGGTGGCAATCTTACTGGTCACGCTGTTGCTGGGAGTATTGCAACTCTCATCCCGTTATCTGCATCAAAGTAGTTTCTGGCTGGAGAAAGGGAGTTTCTTGCTGGTTATCGCGCTAGGTATTCTGCTTTGTTTCCGCGCCATAAAGCGCCTTTATCAGCAGGTAAAAGCGCTAAAACCTCGGAAAATCACCATCCAGCGGATACCACCTTTAGCTGCCTATTCTATCCACAGTGACGACTGCGGCTGTGGGCATCGCCATCTGCCTAATGCTCAAGAGCTACAAGCCGGTGATGACTGGCGTACCCGGTTGGCGATTGTGCTGGCGATGGGGATGCGGCCTTGTTCCGGCGCGATTATGGTGTTGCTGTTTGCCAAAGTGATTGGGGTTTACTGGTGGGGTATTTTGTCGGCCATAGCCATGGCAATCGGCACCTCATTGACCATCTCGCTACTGGCACTGTTGGTTCATTATGCACGAAGGCTGGCGGTGCATTTAAGCCGTAAGCGGGCACCTGCGGCTTGGGGGGCGATAGCCTGGGCAACGTTGGCATTGACGGGTGGCGTTATTTTGCTGTTTGCCGGTGTGCTGCTTTATCTGTCTAGCCAGCCGGAAATGATGGGGGGGAGCCGGCCATTTAGTCATTGAATTTAGTAATAAAAAAGCCAGTCGGTTAACCCAGACTGGCTTTTTTGTATGAAACTGTCATTCGTATGGAATTAACGCTTCAAGGCATCACTCACTTCAGCTTGTATGATGGCCTGAATGATAGATTTCACAATACGTGGATTACCTGCCACGATATTGCCAGAGCTGAAATGGTTATGGCCACCGGCAAAGTCAGTTACGATCCCGCCAGATTCACGAACCAAAAGCTCGCCACCGGCAAAATCCCATGGCTTCAGGCCAATTTCAAAGAAACCATCGACGCGACCTGCGGCGACATAAGCCAGATCCAGTGCCGCTGAACCGGTGCGACGGAAGTCAGCACATTGTTCAAAAAGTTTACCTACTACGCGCAGATAAGCCGGGGCGTGTTGTTTTACTTTGAATGGAAAGCCCGTTGCCAAAATGGTGCCGTCTAAATCTTTGGCGTTGGTGCCACGCAGACGATAGCCGTTTAATTGAGCGCCTTGACCCCGGCTGGCTGTAAATAATTCGTTACGCATTGGGTCATAAACCACTGCAACTTCGGTACGGCCTTTGATGCGTACCGCGATAGAAACCGCGAAATGAGGGAGACGTTTGATGAAGTTGGAAGTGCCATCCAGCGGATCAATAACCCATTGTACATCGTCGTCTTCGCCAAGCAACTCACCACACTCTTCACCAATAATGGTGTGTTTCGGATAAGATTTACGGATGACCTCAACAATCAGGCGCTCAGAATCGCGGTCTACATTAGTAACAAAGTCGTTAGTGCCTTTTTGGCTCGCTTCGACAGCGTCTGGGGTTTCATAATTTTTGGCAATCAGGTTACCGGCCTTACGCGCAGCGCGTATGGCGATAGTCAGCATCGGATGCATGGGTATCTTCCACTAGGATGTTAAAGAACGAGAAACGGCGCGTAGTATAGCAGGGGATCGGATAAATGCCTATACCACCCTGCATCTCGAAGTAGCTTGGGTATATGTCTGTGTTAAGATATGGCAATTCCCCGTTACCCTCAGAGTTTGTATGCTACACAATATTCGTATCGTTTTGGTTGAAACTTCGCACACCGGCAATATGGGTTCGACAGCCAGGGCCATGAAAACAATGGGATTAACCAATTTATATCTGGTTAATCCTTTAGTAAAACCAGATTCTCAGGCCATTGCGTTATCTGCAGGCGCAAGTGATGTCATTGGTAATGCCACCATTGTCGATACTTTGGATGAAGCACTGGCTGGGTGCAATCTGGTGGTTGGCACCAGCGCCCGTTCCCGTACGTTGCCGTGGCCAATGTTAGAGCCGCGTGAATGTGGGGTGCGCAGCACACGCGAAGCAGAACATGCACCGGTGGCACTGGTATTTGGCCGTGAGCGAGTGGGCCTGACTAACGATGAGCTACAAAAATGCCACTATCATGTCGCTATTCCGGCAAACCCGGAATATAGCTCACTGAATTTGGCGATGGCAGTTCAAATTTTAGCCTATGAAGTGCGAGTGGCATTCCTTGACAGACAACAGGCGGCGGCACCGGTAATTGAAGAAGAGGAAGCGCCTTATCCATTAGTGGATGATCTGGAGCGTTTCTATCTGCATCTGGAGCAGGTTTTGTCTCATTCCGGTTTTATCCGTCAGGCACATCCAGGCCAGATTATGAGCAAGTTGCGCCGCTTATTTACCCGCGCACGGCCAGAGGCTCAGGAGCTGAATATCCTGCGTGGTATGCTGACATCCATCGAAAAACAGGATAAATACCCACAGCGTGGTGTGGGTGATACTGAGCCAGGCAACAAAAATTAATGCGTTATATCAATTGGTTATTATAAAAACTACGCCATATTATTGACGCGGAATAGGGGAATAATACTTGAGTAAATTACTAGGTTAAATAGTTGACTGAAACACTCAGGTATGTCAAAGTTCTGGCTTGTTTTCACCAACAGGTAATTTAGCTATGAGACTGACATCCAAAGGCCGTTATGCCGTGACCGCCATGCTCGATGTGGCATTACATTCCCATGACGGGCCAGTTCCTCTGGCCGATATTTCTGAACGTCAGGGGATTTCGTTATCCTACTTGGAACAGCTTTTTTCACGGTTACGCAAAAATGGTTTAGTTGCCAGCGTTCGTGGTCCGGGGGGCGGTTACCTGCTGGGCAAAGACGCATCAGCAATCGCGGTAGGTGCAGTGATAACTGCTGTAGACGAATCTGTCGATGCCACCCGCTGCCAGGGTAAAGAAGGTTGTCAGGGGGGCGATCGTTGCCTGACTCATACCTTGTGGCGTGATTTGAGCGAACGCATTAGCAGCTTCCTCAACAGCATTACACTGGCAGAATTGGTTAATAATCAAGATATTCTAGAGGTAGCGGATCGTCAGAACAACGATACGCGCCGTACGGCCAATGGCCGACCGCAAGAGACGATTAACGTTAATCTGCGCGCATAAGCAGAATCTGCGGAATTTTACGTTTTGGAAGTGATGTACGGAGCATAAGAGCAATGACCGAATCAAAAATAAAGACACCAATCTACTTGGATTATGCAGCAACAACCCCGGTAGATCCCCGTGTCGCTGAAAAAATGATGCAGTATCTGACTCTGGACGGTATTTTTGGTAACCCCGCCTCGCGTTCCCACAAGTTTGGTTGGCAGGCAGAAGAAGCTGTTGATATTGCACGTAATGATATTGCTGCTCTGGTAGGTGCTGACCCTCGCGAGATTGTCTTCACCTCCGGTGCAACTGAGTCTGATAACCTGGCAATAAAAGGTGCGGCTAATTTCTATCAAAAGAAAGGCAAGCACATCATCACCTGTAAAACCGAACATAAAGCGGTGTTGGATACCTGTCGCCAGCTGGAGCGTGAAGGTTTCGAAGTGACTTATCTGGCACCCCAGTCTAACGGTATTATCGACCTGAAGCAGCTTGAAGCCGCCATGCGTGCAGACACCATCCTGGTTTCTATCATGCACGTGAATAATGAAATCGGTGTGGTGCAGGATATCGCTGAAATCGGCGAAATGTGCCGTAGCCGCGGGATCATTTTCCACGTCGATGCGACACAAAGCGTCGGTAAATTACCTATTGATCTGAGCAAACTGAAAGTTGACCTGATGTCCTTCTCTGCCCATAAAGTGTATGGACCGATGGGCATTGGCGCACTGTTTGTTCGCCGTAAACCACGAATTCGCATTGAAGCTCAGCAGCACGGTGGGGGTCATGAGCGTGGCATGCGTTCAGGGACTTTACCGGTTCATCAGATAGCGGGTATGGGTGAAGCTTACCGTATCGCTAAAGAAGAGATGGAAAGCGAAGCTGCGCGCCTGCGTTCACTGCGCCTGCGTTTGTGGAATGGCCTTAAAGATATTGAAGAAGTTTACCTGAATGGCGATTTAGAGAATGGCGCACCTGGCATTTTGAACATCAGCTTCAACTATGTTGAAGGTGAGTCGCTTATCATGGCACTGAAAGATTTGGCGGTTTCATCGGGTTCAGCCTGTACCTCTGCGAGTTTGGAACCTTCTTACGTGCTGCGGGCGTTGGGGATGAACGACGAACTGGCTCACAGTTCAATTCGTTTCTCTCTGGGGCGTTTCACTACTGAAGAAGAGATCGACTACGCCATTGCGCTGGTGCGTAAATCCATTGGCCGTCTGCGTGACTTGTCTCCGTTGTGGGATATGTTCAAACAGGGCGTGGATATCAGCAGCATTGAATGGTCTCACCATTAATTCCAGACGTTAAGACTCAGGAGTAATCACATGGCTTACAGCGAAAAAGTAATCGATCATTACGAAAACCCACGTAACGTCGGGTCGTTCGACAATGCAGACCCAACCATTGGTAGCGGCATGGTTGGCGCACCCGCTTGTGGTGATGTCATGAAATTGCAAATCAAAGTCAACGAGGCCGGTATCATTGAAGATGCGCGTTTCAAAACCTATGGTTGTGGTTCTGCCATTGCCTCCAGCTCTTTGGTCACTGAATGGATGAAAGGCAAGTCTCTCGAGCAAGCTGAAGCGATCAAGAATACTCATATCGCAGAAGAGCTAGAGTTACCGCCAGTCAAAATTCACTGCTCAATTTTGGCTGAAGATGCCATTAAAGCTGCTATCGCCGACTACAAAAGCAAACATACTGCCAGCAAATAGCAGTGAGCATGTAGTTGTAACATAGGTTATTAATAACTGGCTCATTTTCACTTGAGTATCATCCACGGATATACACCAAAGGAATATGGGCTGGTTTTCATAGTTGAGGCTGTTATATGTCGATATCAATCAGCGACGTTGCTGCACAACGGGTCAGTGCCTTTTTAAATCACCGTGGTAAAGGCTTGGGTCTGCGCCTGGGGGTAAGAACCTCGGGCTGCTCCGGTATGGCATATGTACTCGAATTTGTTGACGAAACGAACGATGACGATATCGTTTTTGAAGACAAAGGTGTGAAAGTGATCATCGACGGCAAAAGCATGGTCTATCTTGACGGCACCGAACTGGATTTCGTCAAAGAAGGTCTGAACGAAGGCTTTAAGTTTAACAATCCGAATGTCTCCGGTGAGTGCGGATGTGGCGAAAGTTTTAACGTCTGACCCCCTGTTTTTGTTTCTACCTCAGGCAATTGATGCTTCATACAGCTCTCTGGGGTTAAAAGAGAGCTGTATAGATCTCACCTTAGCTATAACGACAACTTCCAGAGCATGCTATGGATTACTTTACCTTGTTCGGGCTACCGGCTCAGTACCTGATAGACGGCAACCAACTCACTAGCCGCTATCAGGAACTGCAACGCCAGTTTCACCCCGACCGTTTTGCTACTCAGCCTGAACGTGAGCGTCTCGCTTCGCTACAGCAGGCTGCAACCATCAATGATGCTTATCAAACCCTCAGACACCCGTTAAAACGTGCCGAGTATATGCTATCTTTGCAGGGTTTTGATTTAGGCAACGAACAGCACACGATGCGCGATACCGCGTTTCTGATGGAACAGTTGGAGCTGCGTGAAGAGCTTGATGCCATTGAGCGTAAACCCAATGCTGAAGCACTGCTCGCTGAATTCAATAGCCGCCTGGCTTTGATGACTAAAACGCGCAGTCAGCAGATGGTTGAGCAACTGGATCTACAACAGTGGGGCGTGGCGGCTGATACGGTGCGAAAATTACGTTTTCTGGATAAGTTACAACAGCAGGTCGAGCAGTTGGAAGACCGTCTGTTTGATGATTTTGCCTAACGACCTAATAGCCTAAGAAACATTACATCTGATTGATAAAAATAAATAAAACTCAATTTATTGATGACTGCAATGCTCAGCTACTTCTTATTAGAGCGCGTCACTAACGGTTTATATACTCTAAATAATTCGAGTTGCAGGTACGCTGTTCGCAGCGGCCTCAACGAGGCGGGGCTCATGGATGGGCCGAGTAACGAATGCAGCTAACGCATATGCAGCTTGAAGTATGACGAGTATAGATTGATGGAAGCTCAACATGGCCTTATTACAAATTAGTGAGCCTGGTTTAACTGCCCCACCGCATCAACGTCGGCTGGCCGCAGGGATAGATTTAGGTACCACCAATTCATTGGTAGCCACAGTGCGCAGCGGTAAAGCGCAAACGCTGGCAGATGAGCAACAGCGGGATCTTTTGCCCTCAGTGGTTCATTATCAACAAGATAGTATTGATGTCGGTTGGAATGCGCGCAGTCTGGCCGCATTGGATCCGGTAAATACCGTCAGTTCAATCAAACGTATGATGGGCCGTTCTTTGGCGGATATCGTACAGCGTTATCCTAATCTGCCTTATCAATTCCAGCCCAGCGAAAACGGCTTGCCGATGATCCAGACTGCCGCCGGGTGGGTCAATCCGGTTCAAGTGTCTGCGGATATCCTCAAAGTCTTGTCACAACGAGCGCAAGCCGCGCTGGAAGGGAGTCTGGACGGCGTGGTGATCACCGTTCCGGCTTATTTTGATGATGCTCAGCGTCAGGGTACCAAAGATGCCGCGCGTTTGGCGGGGTTGCATGTTTTACGTTTGCTTAATGAGCCGACCGCAGCCGCTATTGCCTATGGTCTGGATTCAGGTCAGGAAGGGGTGATCGCGGTTTATGACTTGGGGGGGGGCACATTCGATATTTCCATCCTTCGGCTAAGCCGTGGTGTGTTTGAGGTGCTGGCAACAGGCGGTGACTCTGCACTGGGGGGCGATGATTTTGACCATTTATTGGCTGATTGGCTGCGTGAGCAAGCGAGTATTGATTCCCGTGATGACCATGGTATTCAGCGGCAGTTACTTGATGCGGCAATCGCCGCCAAGATTGCCTTGAGTGATGCTGAGGTTGTTGATGTCACGGTTGCGGGCTGGCAGGGGCAAATCACGCGTACACAGTTTGAAGCTCTGATTACGTCGTTAATCAAACGGACATTAATGGCCTGCCGCCGCGCATTGAAAGATGCGGGAGTTACACCTGAAGACGTTCTGGAAGTGGTCATGGTCGGGGGATCGACCCGTGTGCCATTGGTGCGCGAGCAAGTAGGGCAATTCTTTGGCCATACGCCACTGACCTCGATTGATCCGGATAAGGTTGTCGCCATCGGTGCTGCGATCCAGGCTGATATTCTGGTGGGAAATAAGCCAGACAGTGACATGCTGCTGCTTGATGTTATCCCGCTCTCATTAGGGTTGGAAACCATGGGCGGGCTGGTGGAGAAAGTCATTCCGCGCAATACCACCATTCCCGTGGCCCGTGCGCAAGAATTCACCACCTTTAAAGATGGGCAGAGCGCGATGACCATCCACGTGCTGCAAGGTGAGCGTGAACTGGTGCAGGATTGCCGTTCCTTAGCTCGTTTCACCTTACGTGGCCTACCGCCACTGCCTGCGGGCGGGGCACATATCCGTGTCACTTTCCAGGTGGATGCGGATGGTTTATTGAGTGTCACCGCGATGGAGAAATCCAGCGGCGTTGAGGCATCGATTCAGGTTAAGCCGTCTTATGGGCTGTCCGATGATGAAATTGCCCACATGATTAAAGATTCGATGGCGAATGCGCAACGTGATGTCAGTGCGCGTAAGTTGGCGGAGCAACAGGTCGAGGCATCCCGTGTGCTGGAGAGTTTACAAGGCGCATTGGCACAAGACGCAGCATTACTCAGTGAGCAAGAAAGTACCGCTATTGCTCAAGCGATAGCGTTATTACAGCAGCAGATGCAGGGCACTGACCCACACGCAATCGAAGCTGCGATCAAAGCGTTAGATGCCCAAACGCAAGATTTTGCCGCGCGCCGGATGGATGCTTCCATTCGCCGTGCTTTGGCTGGCCATTCAGTGGATGAGGTTTAATCATGCCTAAAATAGTATTTCTGCCCCATAAAGACCTTTGCCCGGATGGCGCAGTACTGGAAGCAATCCAAGGTGAGACTATACTGGACGTTGCGTTGCGCAATGGTATCGACATCGAGCACGCCTGTGAGAAATCCTGTGCTTGTACCACTTGCCACTGTGTAGTGCGTGAAGGGTTTGACTCGCTGCCAGAAAGCAGTGAACTGGAAGATGACATGCTGGACAAAGCCTGGGGGCTAGAGCCAGAAAGCCGGCTAAGCTGCCAGGCCAAAGTAACCGACGAAGATTTAGTGGTCGAGTTCCCGCGTTATACCATTAATCATGCAAGAGAGCATTGATATGAGCTTAACCTGGCAAGATACCCGCGAGATCGGCGAAGCGCTTTACGAGCAATTCCCGGATACGGATCCCAAGACGGTGCGTTTTACCGATATGCACCAATGGATTTGCGATTTAGAAGGGTTTGACGACTCCCCGCAGGGATCGAATGAAAAAGTGCTGGAAGCTATCTTGCTGGTCTGGCTAGATGAATTTGAGTGAGTATAGTAGGGTCGCATAAGCGGCCCTTTTTTCTATTTGTTAACTAATATCTGTTACCTTATAAAGAACAGTAGGTTGTAGAGTAAGACATTTTGTTTTTAGAAAAGAAGGTTTTGATCCGCCGCGGCTAACACAGTGTCGCGTATAACCAGCTGAATAACAGCAAAAAATAATAATGAAGAGGTAGTACATGACAACCGAAATAATGCAAGTATCCCTATCTCAGGATCCGGCAGATGCCCGCTGGGGCGAGAAAGCCCTGTTAAGTTCCGATGGCGAGGGGATGACTATCCACCTAACGGGTAAAAGCGAATTAGGTGCAATTCAACGTGCTGCCCGCAAAATAGACGGGCAAGGTATTAAGCAAGTAAAACTGGCCGGTGAGGGCTGGGGTCTGGAACAAAGCTGGGCGTTCTGGCAAGGGTTCCGTGGGCCAAAAGGCCAGCGCAGCGTGGCGTGGGCAGAACTGCCAGCGAACGAAAAAACCGAGCTGGAACACCGTATTAAAATTATCGATTGGGTGCGCGACACCATTAACGCACCGGCAGAAGACTTAGGCCCGGAGCAACTGGCTAAAAATGCCATTGACTTAATGTGTGCTGTATCCACCGATGCGGTTAGTTACCGTATTACTAAAGGTGACGATCTACGCGAGCAAGGCTATGCTGGGATTTATACCGTCGGCCGTGGATCTGATCGGGCACCGGTGCTATTAGCGTTGGACTATAACCCAACCGGCAATCCGGATGCGCCAGTAATGGCTTGTCTGGTGGGCAAAGGGATCACTTTTGATTCAGGTGGCTATAGCCTGAAACAGAGTGCATTTATGGATTCAATGAAATCCGACATGGGCGGTGCAGCAACGGTGACCGGTGCCTTAGCGCTGGCGGCGGCCCGTGGGCTAAAAGAACGTGTGAAACTGTATCTGTGTTGCGCCGACAATATGGTTAGCGGTAATGCCTTTAAGCTGGGTGATATTATCCGTTACCGCAATGGCAAAACGGTAGAAATTATGAATACCGATGCTGAAGGGCGCTTGGTACTGGCCGATGGTTTGATAGACGCTTCAGAGCAGAAGGCACCGTTGATTATCGATGCTGCCACCTTAACGGGTGCGGCGAAAACGGCGTTGGGTAATGATTACCATGCTCTGTTCAGTTTTGATGATGAGCTGGCACAACAGTTGTTGAGCAGTGCGAAAAGCGAGCATGAGCCTTTCTGGCGTTTGCCGTTGGCTGAATTCCACCGTAGCCAATTGCCATCCAACTTTGCCGAGTTGAATAATGTGGCGGGTGCCGCTTACAGCGCGGGTGCCAGCACTGCTGCTGCATTCTTGTCGCACTTTGTGAAAAATTATCAGCAAGGCTGGCTGCATATTGACTGCTCTGCCACCTACCGTAAAAGTGCGGTTGAGCAATGGTCGGCTGGTGCGACAGGTTTAGGTGTGCGCACTATTGCCAATTTGCTGATGGCGAAAGCTAAACAGTAAGTTTGATGAATGAAGGGGAGTGAGAACAGGCAGATCGTAAAGACGCCGTATTCTCGTTGAAGAAAAAAGCCTCCCTGGAGGCTCGAGCCGCGCCATCCCTGGCGCGGACGCTTTACTCTTCCGCCTGCCCTCGCTCTCATTGACCTTTGTAATATATTTCTCTGGAGTAGAGCATGAGTTTGCCGCAGTCCCCCGATGATAACCACGATCATCATGACGATGACCAAAGTCTGGAGTCCTTGCTAAAGCTGGCGGCGACGGAGTCAATTCATCGCACTGCCTTTTTCCGCGCGTTGTTGGATGCCACTATTTTGGTGCTAGTGGAAGGTTCAGAACAGGGCGATAAGGAGGATGAAATGACCTTCACGACAGGCAATGGGGTGAATATTCTGCATTGGGAAAAGCAGGACGGCGAGTCTGTCATTCCTTTTTTCACCTCGGTAGAGGTGTTACAGCAGGCGCTGGATATGGCCGAAACTGACGCCATTGATCGAGAAAAACAACCTTTTGTCGCCATGCCGGTACGGGTGCTATTTGAAATGACCCAAGGTGAACATCTGTTTTTGAACCCGAAATCTGAGCACGGTAAAGAGTTCTGGCCGCAAGAAGTGGCGATGCTACTGGAAAACGGCGGGTTAACCCAATCGGCTGAGATGATGGTGGATAAAGAGAGCCAAATCCTACTGGGCCAACCGGAAGAGTATCCGGCGGCAATGGTCGATGCACTGATCCAGTTGTTCAGTCAGCGTAAACCGGTGCGGCGAGCTTTCCTGGCGCTGATGCATGATAAGAGTGTTGATGAACAGCCTAACTTATTGGTTGGGCTGGAAGTGGATGGCACAGCAGATGAGATTGACCAACTGATTCAAGAGGCCGGTAATGTGGCCAGTGACCTCGCACCAGATGAGGGTCCGGTGGATTTTTGCCTGGTCAGTGAGACGGAGCGCGGTGTAAGCCACTATCTGATGACCCATACTCAAGCGTTTTATCAGCGTAAGTGGGGCAGTTGGCTGAGAAATGCGATCCCGTCAACCAGCCATTAATTGGCGGCTGTAACCTCAAGTCCAGTGATTTTGGGTATAGGAAAGGGAGCCGCAGTGGCTCCCTTTTTATGACACATTATTCTCATTGCTACATGAAGAACTTATCCTGTGGTTTAGAAGGTATAAGCGACACCCATATTAATGGTCATCGGAGTGGCAATGTTTTTGCCTTTAGAGACTTTAGCTTCAGAGCCGATAGACAAATTAGACGTCAGGTTTACATTGATACCCAAACCTGCATTGGCACGGGTGCCTTTCAGGCCGTTATCCAGTATCTTGTTGTTAATCATTACCTTGTTACTTGCCATCAGATCATGATCCACCGAGAAGATAGCGTAAGGCTTGATTTCTGTACCCTTATTCAACACCAAGCGATAACCGGTGTTCATACCGAGCGTCCCGGTTGTAGTACGTGAACCTTGGTTCTGCGCTTCCATGCCGTTAGACAATTTGTATTGGCTTTTGCCTGCGTTAAAGGTGCTCAGAGCAACATAAGGGGAAACATATAACGCATCAACATTGATATGTTTACCGGCTTTTACTGCCAGTCCCAGACCCGAGAAGTTAGCTGTACCGGTCGCATTGCTATTTTGCGATGTCACATTGAGGCTCTGCTTAAACTGGTTGGTTTTCAGCACGCTGTTAAGATAGTAACCACTGTTCGACAGATATTGCGCGTAAGCACCTACCAGCGATGAGATCAAAATAGATAACGGTAATAAACGCGTATTTAACGTATTGCGATGATTCATTATTTTATAACTTCCTATTTATAGATGAACTTTAAAAAGTGAAATACTCAAGAGGACTAATAACGACAAAATGTTGGCTGAAATATAAACGCATAAGAGGGCTGGTGCTATTTATTAAAATATCAAATTAGAGTTTTTATATTAAATTAATTTTAATTTTAATTTTTCATGGTTTTTTAGATTGTATTTTATTGTTTTAATTGATTTTAATATAATAATTTTATTTTTATTTTTTTTCGGTAATTTTAATTTAATTTTTTTTAAAAAAATATTAAATACAATTTTTGTTGAGTATTGTTTATCTCTAGGGATATAAAATCATGTAAATACGAGTTCTTTCTGTGGAGAATTCCCCCCATTATCCTCTCGCTATATTCCCTTTCAGCCGAATGCTATAATCTTGCCATCAGCCAGGGAGCACTATATGAATTACAACGGGTTACATCGGTTAATGTCAGGGATCAACGGGTATCGGGCGGCCATATTGGTCGGTGCGGCATTGTTATTAGCAGCCTGTGATGACAGCAATAATAATGGCGTGACCGCATCGCCTGGCACTCAATCCAGTGCCGCAGTGGCAAAAGTAGCGGTGAGTAAACCAGCAGATGCTGCGGCTCTGGCAGAGCTGGCAAAACGGCATGCAGGTCAACCGTTTACCTTACTGGATGCCTCTGAATTGCAACTTGATGGGGCCAGCGCCATGGTGCTGACCTTCTCGCAGCCGCTGGACTCAAATCAGGATTTTGCTTCGCAGGTGCATCTGGTTGATACTGTCAGTGGCAACATTGACGGCGCCTGGGAACTGTCCGACAACCTGATGGAGCTGCGTTTACGCCACCTTAAACCTGAGCGTAAATTGCTACTGACCGTCGATAGCAGCCTAAAAGGGGTGACTGGCGCAGAGCTGGGTCAACAACAGCAACAGCAAATTACCACCCGCGACATCAAACCGAGCGTCGGCTTTGCCAGCAAAGGTTCTTTACTGCCGGGTGAACTGGCACAAGGTCTGCCAGTGATGGCGCTCAATGTTAATAATGTCGATGTTAATTTCTTCCGTATTAAGCAAAGCAGCCTGGCTAATTTCCTCGCAACATGGCAGTACCGCAGCGCGCTGTCTAACTGGGAATCAGATGAACTACTGAAAATGGCTGATTTAGTCTATACCGGCCGTTTTGATCTTAACCCTGCGGCTAATACCCGTGAAAAGCTGTTACTGCCACTGGCGGATATCAAGCCGTTGCAAGAGTCCGGCGTCTATCTGGCGGTGATGCAACAAGCCGGTCATTACAGTTATACCCATGCTGCCACCTTATTTACGTTGAGTGATATTGGTGTTTCATTGCACAGCTATCATAACCGCATGGATGTATTTACTCAGGCGTTAGCCGGTGGCGCAGCCTTGAAAGGCGTGTCGTTGCAACTGCTGGACGGTAAAGGCCAAGTGCTGATTCAGGCCGAAACTGATGAGCAGGGTCATGCGCAGTTGGAGAACAATGCCAACGCCAAGCTACTGTTGGCCTCGCAAAACGGGCAGACCAGCCTGATTGATCTCAGCGCACCAGCACTGGATCTGGCGGAGTTTGATATTGCCGGGCCGGAGGGTTTCCAGAAGCAGTTCTTTGTCTTTGGTCCGCGTGATCTATATCGCCCTGGTGAAACCTTAATCGTTAATGGTTTACTGCGTGATGCGAATGGTAAACCCCTGTCCACGCAGCCGGTTAAAGTGGATATCCTCAAACCCGATAATAAAATAGTGCGCAGCTTTGTCTGGCAACCGCAAGAGGGGTTGTATCAATATCAATATGCTATCCCGCAAGGTGGCCCAACGGGCGAATGGTCACTGCGCTTCAATCTGGGCGACAACCCGCCGCGTTTCTATAAATTTAAAGTGGAGGATTTTCTGCCAGAACGCCTGGCATTAGATATTGCCACCGGTAAAGAACCCATCGCTACCGACAGCGAAGCCAGCTTTGCCATCACCGGCCGTTATCTCTACGGCGCACCTGCGTCCGGTAATCGTCTGCAAGGCCAGTTATTCTTGCGCCCATTGCGGGAAGCGGTGGCAACGTTGCCCGGTTTTGAGTTTGGTTCTGTGACGGAAGAAAACCTCTCTCGCACTTTAGATGAATTTGATACCACGCTTGATAGCGACGGGCAGACTGACGTAACGGTGGATAACAGTTGGCAAAATGCGCAATCGCCGCTGAAACTGATCTTACAGGCCAGTTTGTTGGAATCTGGTGGGCGGCCAGTCACTCGCCGTGCGGAACAGGCGTTGTGGCCTGCCGATGCGTTGGTCGGTATCCGCCCACTGTTTAATAAACAGCAAGTTTATGATTACCGCAGTGACAGTTATAAATCGCAGGCGATGGTCAGCCAGGACACCCAGGCCGATTTCGAAATTGTCTATGCTAATGCCGACGGTGACAAGCTGGCGGCCGATGGCTTAAAAGTAAAATTGATACGTGAACGCCGTGATTACTACTGGCAGTGGTCAGAAAGTGATGGCTGGCAGTCGCTGTTTGATAAAAAAGACTTAACGCTGGCAGAACAAAGGGTAAGTATTGCCGCTAACGGCAGCGCTAAAGTCAGTTTCCCGGTGGAGTGGGGCGCATACCGTATTGAGGTGAGCAATCCAGATAACTCACGGGTTAGTAGCTCTCGCTTCTGGGCCGGTTATAGCTGGCAGGATAACACCGCAGGCAGCGGTGCAGTACGTCCGGATCAGGTCAAACTGACACTGGATAAACCGGCTTATCGCCCCGGCGACCAAGTGAAATTACATATTGAAGCGCCTGTGGCCGGTAATGGTTACCTGTTGGTGGAATCCAGTGACGGCCCACTGTGGTGGCAAGAAGTGACCATTCCAGCCGGCGGCACCGAGGTTGACGTGCCTATTAACCATGACTGGGATCGCCACGACCTGTATCTCAGCGCCACGGTGATCCGCCCTGGTGATAAGGCGCAGCAGGCAACGCCAAAACGGGCGATTGGTTTGTTGCATCTGCCGCTGGTGGATGAAACCCGCAAACTGGCGCTGCAACTGGATGCGCCCGCCCGTATTCGCCCGAATCAAACCTTAACGGTAAAAGTGAAAGCCAGCCGCACCGGCGCACCATTACCTGAAAAAGTACAAGTGCTGCTGTCGGCAGTCGATAGCGGGATTTTAAACATTACCGATTACGCCACACCAGACCCATACGACGCCTTCTTTGGCCGTAAGCGCTACAGCGCCGATCGATATGATGTTTACGGGCAACTGATTGAAGGACAAGGGCGTTTAGCCAGTTTACGTTTTGGTGGCGATGGTGATGAAGAGGATGCGTTATCCCGTGGCGGTAAGAAACCTATCACCGAAGTCACCATTGTGGCGCAACAAGCCCAGCCAGTAACATTAAATGCGCAGGGTGAAGGCACGGTTGAACTGGCAATTCCTGACTTTAACGGTGAATTACGCCTGATGGCGCAAGCCTGGAGTGATAAAGACTTTGGCAAAGCAGAGTCTAAAGTGGTGGTGGCCGCGCCATTAATTGCCCAACTGGCGACCCCGCGCTTTCTGGCGGGGGGCGACCGCACGCAACTGGCTTTGGATTTGAGTAATTTATCCGGTCAGGCGCAAACATTGTCACTCAACCTGGCGGCCAGCGATTTACTGGCGCTAGAGGGTGCCGCAACTCAATCTATTGCGCTGGCCAGTGGTGAGCGCAAGACGGTATTGATTCCGGTTCGGGCGCTGAACGGCTTCGGTCAGGGGGATATCGGTCTGACGATCACCGGCATGGTGTTACCGGATGAAAAACTAGCGGATTACCAGCATCATTGGAAAATTGGTGTGCGGCCCGCGTATCCGGCACAAACCCGCCATTTCGCTAATGTGCTGCGCAGTGGTGAAAGCTGGAGCCTATCGGCTGAGGCCATCGCCGGATTGAGTGCTGAAACCCTGCAGGGGCAACTGCTGGTGACCAGCCGCCCGCCGCTGAATCTGGCTCGTTATATCAGTGAGTTATACGCCTATCCTTATGGTTGTCTGGAGCAGACGGTCAGCGGGCTGTATCCATCGCTGTACAGTAACCATGCGCAACTCACCGCGCTGGGTATCAAGGCTGATAGCGATGAAAAGCGGCGTCAGACGATTGATATCGGTATCGAACATCTGCTCAGTATGCAGCGTTATAACGGTAGTTTTGGCTTGTGGAGTAATAGCAGTCCGGAGGAATTCTGGCTGACCGCCTATGCCACCGGCTTCCTGTATCGTGCCAGTCAGCAGGGTTACAGCGTGCCGGTAGCGGCATTGACTGCCGCCAATAACCGTTTGCAGCGCTATTTACAGGATCCGAATCAGGTTGAGATCCGCTACAGCGAGCAGAGCAAACATACCCGTTTCGCGGTGCAGGCTTACGCGGGGTTGGTACTGGCACAGCAACAGCAGGCATCACTGGGGGCATTACGGCAGTTGTATACTCGCAGCAGTGACGCACGTTCCGGCTTACCGCTGGTGCAGCTTGGTGTGGCGCTGAAATTGATGGGGGATATGCCGCGAGCCAAAACAGCGATCACTCAGGGGCTGAACACCACACGCAGCGATAAAGATTACTGGTTGGAAGATTACGGCAGTTCGGTGCGCGATGATGCGCTGATTTTGGCGCTGTTAACCGACAACAACTTGCTACCGGAAGCGCGCGATACTCGCTTGCTGGCGTTATCGGATGCGTTATTCGGCCGCAATTATCTGTCAACGCAGGAGAGCAATGCGTTATTCCTGGCAGGGCGCACGTTGATCAATGGCGCTGAAACACCGTGGCAGGTGGCAATTGCTCAACAGGCCGAGTCAATCGACGATAGTGCCACTTTGACACAAAGTACCGCACTGAACCAAAATTGGTCGGCGCAACAACTGGCCGGTGGGATGCAATTACAAAACCGTGGCGATAGCGCATTGTATAGCCGCGTTGATGTCGTGGGGTATCCACAGCACGCTCCAGCGCCATTCAGCAATAATTTGCATATCAGCCGCCGTTATATTGGGCTGGATGGCCATCCGCTGCAATTATCGCAACTGAAGAGTGGCGAGTTGCTTCTGGTGCATTTGGATATCTGGGCCGATAAGCGAGTACCGGATGCGTTGGTGGTTGATTTGTTACCTGCGGGCCTGGAACTGGAAAACCAAAACTTGGGCGATAGCAACGCCAGTTTGGGGGACAGCGCCAGTCGCGTGACTGAGTTATTACAGGATATGCAGCAGTCGGATATCAAGCATCAGGAGTTCCGCGATGATCGCTATGTCGCGGCAGTCAGTGTTGATGGTTATCGTCACACCACGCTGCTGTATCTGGCGCGTGCTGTGACACCGGGGGTCTATCAAGTGCCTGCACCACAAGTGGAATCGATGTATGTTCCGGATTGGCGTGCATTAGGGGGCACGCCGGCACAGCTTCAAATCGTTAAGTGAGTATTCCCCCCCTTACGGCCAGACAGTTGTCAGGGGGGGAAAGCCATTGATGCGAACCATACTTTTTTCTCGCTATCGGCGCATGTGTTGGGTGCTGGTACTCATCGCTGTGTTATGTCCGGCAACTCTATGGCTGGCGGATAAACTGTGGCCGCTCCCGTTGACGGAGGCTCAGGTGGCACGGGTTGTGGTGGCTGAAGATGGCACCCCGCTATGGCGTTTTGCCGATGCTGATGGCGTGTGGCGCTATCCTGTCGTACTGCAAGATGTCTCGCCCTATTACCTACAAGCATTATTGACCTTCGAGGATCGCTGGTTTTACGTTCATCCCGGCGTAAATCCATTCGCACTGGCTCGTGCTGCCTGGCAGGATCTGCGCGCGGGTAAGATACTTTCCGGCGGCAGTACCTTATCGATGCAAGTAGCGCGCTTGATCGACCCACACCCCCGCACTTTAGCCGGAAAGTTACGTCAGATGTGGAGAACTTTTCAGTTAGAGTGGCATTTCTCTAAAGATCAAATCCTCGAAATTTACCTTAATCGCGCCCCTTTTGGTGGCACGTTGCAAGGGATTGGTGCCGCCAGTTGGACCTATCTGGGTAAATCACCTGCTCACTTAACACCTTCAGAGGCCGCACTGCTGGCAGCGTTACCGCAAGCGCCGAGCCGGTTGCGGCCCGATCGCTATCCACTGCGAGCTAAAACTGCCCGCGATAAAGTATTAACCCGCTTGGCGGATTACCAGGTTTGGTCGGCAGAGAATGTGGCTGATATCAAACAAGAAGATATTTGGCTGGCACCGCGTCAGGTGCCGCAATTAGCCCCTTTGCTGGCGCGCCGGTTGACCAGCGGTAATCAGCGCGAAATAATTCAAACCACATTGGATGCCGGTTTACAACGGCAACTGGAAGATATGGCTGCCGGTTGGCGTCACCAGTTACCGGAGAAAACCTCGCTGGGCTTGCTGGTGGTTGATCATTCAACTATGAGTGTCCGCGCATACCTCGGTTCGGTGAATTTTCAAGATAACAGCCGTTTTGGCCATGTGGATATGGTCAGCGCATGGCGATCACCGGGTTCGACACTCAAGCCTTTCCTGTATGCCATGGCATTGGATGATGGCCTGATCCATGCCGAATCGTTGCTACAAGATGTACCGCGCCGCTTTGGGGACTATCGCCCTGGTAATTTTGATACCGGATTCCATGGGCCAGTCGGTGCCAGCGAGGCACTGGTGCGTTCATTGAATCTGCCTGCGGTACAATTACTCGAAGCTTATGGCCCTAAGCGCTTTACCGCCAATTTGCGTAATGCTGGCTTAAACCTACGTTTCCCACCCCATAGTGAGCCGAGTTTGGCCGTTATTCTGGGGGGGATAGGTTCACGGTTGGATCATCTGGTTGCGGCTTACAGTGCCTTCGCACGTGGTGGAATGGCGGCAACATTACGTTTTGAACCACAGCAAAAAATACAGGAACGGCGGTTGTTCTCACCAGGTGCGGCGTGGATCACCCGACGAATAATGGCCGGTGAAGCCAGGCCATTACCGGACGATATTTTGCCGGACGTAGTGCCGTTGGCGTGGAAAACCGGTACCAGTTATGGTTATCGTGATGCCTGGGCTTTGGGTATCAATGCCCGCTATACCATTGGGGTATGGGTCGGGCGGCCAGATGGGACACCGGTTGCCGGGCAGTTTGGTTATGCTACTGCCATACCGATTCTTAATCAGGTCAATAATTTACTGATGATAGGGTTACAGCAAAGTGTCCGTTCGTTACCGACAGACCCAAGGCCACCGTCAGTAAGTCGGGCAGAGATTTGCTGGCCGGGTGGGCAACCGCTGGCAGCCGGAGACAGTAACTGCCGCCAACGGCGTCAAAGCTGGATCCTTGACGGCACTATACCTCCCACGCTCGCGGCACCTGGTCAGGAAAATATGCAGGGCAGCCAACTCAGTGTGTGGCTAGATCCGCAGGGCCAGCGGGTTGCTGCAGATTGCCCTGCCGCCAACCCAGCACCATTAACTCTCTGGCCACTGCCGCTTGAACCCTGGTTACCACGGGCAGAACGCCGTAAGCAACGGCTACCGACAGCCAGTAGCGAATGTCCACCACAAGGTGGTGTCGATGTGGCTCCTCTGCTGATTTTGGGCATACGTGACGGCGCGATAGTGAAACGTCTGCCTGGTCAGAATCGCCTTGATCTGCGTTTGGCGATGCAAGGCGGACAGGGCCAGCATTGGTGGTTCCTCAATGGGGAACAAGTCGCGGTGACGGATAATAATCAATCATGGATACAAACACTATCGGCACCGGGTCGCTATCAACTTAATGTATTAGATGAAAGTGGTTTGGTGAGTAATTTATTATTTCGCGTAGAATGAATTCATGTGTCAGATTAATTAATGATAATTTATGGTTTTCTTTTGTATTTAGTTATTAATTAATTCTTTTATAATAAATAAAATAATATTATGGATCTAATTTGTTCGATAAAATAACTCCAGTATTGCTATTTCTAATTACTGTTCATAACTGGGGCGGAAGATGATTAATAATATTTTTTTTATGGTGTTATGTTTAATAATATTAACTACCAATGTTTTTGCTGACAACCCTAAGGTTTGTTTTTTCGCTGATGAAGGTTATCAAGGGGCATCTATCTGCGCCACCCAGGGGTTGGCGGTAGATAATCTTAGCATTGAATGGAATGACCGGATATCATCTATTTCCGTCCCTCCCGGCATGGTGGTTTCAGTATATAAAGATATCAATTTTTCGGGGGGGAACTTAACATTTAGAGAGAATGTTGATTTATTTACCTCACGTCAATGGGCAGATTTAAATAATACCATTAGATCCTTTAAAGTCAGGAGTGCTGCCTGTTTTTACGAATATGATGATTTTTTAGGTGATTCAATATGTATCTCTGGTAATGAACGAATTGATTTATATAATGAAACCCCTGGTAAGTTATATAATATTTTACACCCTCTTAACGATCGAATTAGCTCTGTCCTATTACCACCTGATACTCAGGCCATAATCTATGAAAATGATGGCTATAATGGAGATTATTTTGTTTTGATAGAGAGTCACTCTACTTCAGATTTAGAAAAAATAGGTATGAATAAGAATATAAGTAGTATTAGAGTTTCTCAGTACGAATATTTTCTTTGTGATCAGCGCTGTGTCATAAAAAATAACATGACTATCCCTGTGCAATATGCTTTTGGTAATTATTGGAATGATAAAAGAATAGATTTAAAGCAAGTCTTGATTAGTTTTAAATTAACAAGCGAAAGTGACTACTCTTTAGCGATAGGCGGTGGAGGGCTTTTAAAAGTTAAAAATAATGAAATATTTTTTATTCATGAAGAAAGTAACAATAGTACTATATTTAAAATAAGTAATCAGCCCAGTATATTATCAATGTTATTTAGCTTTAATGGTGGTTATGTTGAAATCCAGTGTATTGAAAGTGTTGAGGGGCAGGGCTCGTATTTTTATCCGATTCTGAGTTATTTATTTGATGTTAATAGTACTAATATTAAGTTTGTTATCAATAATGCTAACAATAGTAAACCGCTCATAATAGACAAGGTTGTCATGACCGTTGAAAAAGAACAGGGTAGGGTAGAGCGTGGCTTTATCGGAATGGCGAGTTGTTGGTTAATACCTCTGCTTAATATTTATAATTATATCATTCAGGGACGTTGTAATCAGGCAGAACGTTTTGTAACCGATGCTTATGACTTTTTTAGCGCCACCGACAATAAAATATTGCAAGTCTCCGGTACGTCGAAACCACTGCCTCGAATAGAACATAATGAAACTTTTCCTGCCGAAATGCTCCTTGCAAATTTTTCGACTGGTTCGATGGGTATATTGATCCAGATTAATTCTGACATGAACGGTAAATCATTGACGGTACCCGCTGCAGCGTTAGCCTGTAAAGTTTCAATGAAATATGAGGTGCTTCCTCATCTGCGTTTTCGCCGTGAGCTTATTCCTCCTTGCATCGATTGGACATTAGATATTTTAACTGATTTTACCCTGCTATTTGGTGGCAGTATCGCCAGTTGGAATGCCGAAAATTTTGGACGGGTTATTGAGCGTATTATCAATTCGGGAGACACCGGCTATGCAGCATTAGATACAGCAACTGACGCGCGCTTAATTGACAGTGTTCGGACTTATGTTGCCGAGAATATTGATAACACCGCTCTTATAAAAACGGCATTTGATTTTTCACAACTCAGCTATGCAGGTTATTTACAATATAATGAAGCTGACGTCCAGCCCCCGCAAGTGGTGCAGCAATTACCTCAGGGGCGCTATGAACTGGCGCTGCAAAATTTCCACTTTGTTGAGACGGTACCCAGAAGACAATTGCAGGGTGAATGGGTAGAACAGCCCGATCTATTCTTTGATATTGAGGTGATCACCGGTACACCTCAAAGCACGTTAACTGCCCGACAAAACGTTCTTCCGGTAGTGGAGGGATGGCATCAACTGTATCGCCAAGCATTGCAGTCTTTAACAACGGTTGCGGAGATTGAAAATGTTGCTAATACCAATCAGCATGAAGGGATAGATCCGATTATTTCAGCGGCTAATTTGGTGAGTGATGTTGTTCAGAGTTGGTTAAGGACATCCCGTGATGATTATATTTATGTCATCGTTCGTCTGTCCGGGGAAATAGTCAGCATGACAATGGCAGTGGATATTAATGAATTTGATGTGGGTATTGCGGGTTCATTAACCACCCCGAACTATGTGCTCCATCCAATGGCAGATGGTGTTATCAGAGGTGCTGGTACTGCTGCTATCAGAGCATTAGCTCACCATTTGGCGCAGAAAGGAAAACGTTCCCTGGTCTCAGATGTTATCAGTCAGCCGTCAGCCATTGTGAAGAATAAGGTTGGTTTTCAATTTATTAATGAACTTTGATATTAATAACTTTTTGCCAGAAAAATACGGAGAGTAGGTCAAACCGTTTTTTATGCAAAAGTGTGATTTGTGCATAAAATTGAGTGATTAAGATAACTATTTTTTAATGAAATGTTGTGATTGCCGTATGCAAGCGCTAATAGCACACCTATAATCGGCGACCACTGTACAGGGTCGGCATAATTTTGTAGTAAAGGAACTGCCGCCAGCCAAGCCTATGTGTTTATTAATGGCCTATAGCGGGGCGGGTTCCGAGTCCGGTCAATATTAGAAATCCTATATGAGGTTATCATGGCTTTAGAACGTACTTTCTCCATTATCAAACCCAATGCTGTTGCCAATAACAAGATTGGTGCCATTTATGCGCGTTTTGAAAGTGCTGGCTTCAAAATTATTGCAGCAAAAATGCTGCACCTGACCAAAGAACAAGCCGAAGGGTTTTATGCTGAACATAAAGGCCGTCCATTCTTTGATGGCTTGGTTGAGTTTATGACCTCTGGCCCCATCATGGTTCAGGTTTTGGCCGGTGAAAATGCCGTTCAGCGCCACCGTGATATTATGGGCGCGACTAACCCTGACAACGCACTGGCGGGGACTCTGCGTGCGGACTTTGCTGATAGTTTCACTGCTAATGCGGTACACGGTTCTGATGCGGTTGAATCCGCTCAGCGTGAAATTGCTTATTTCTTCGCCGCAGATGAAATTTTCCCTCGCAGCTAATTAATTGATTCCGTGTAGGAATACCCACTATTTAATCAACTGAAACAATAAAGTTGTCCGGGTACCTTTTCAATCATGGAATCAATGCTCTAAAATTTGTACAATGCCGCGCCCCGTTGGAGACATCTTCCTCGGGGCGTTCTATTATTTATTTATCGCCGTTTCGAAAGCCATACCTGGTTTAAAGCGCAGCGCCGTAAAGTGTAACAACGAGGCCACGACAACTCATGTCTGAACAATTATTAACTGCATCAACATCCATTGATGCTGCACTGCTGTCTGACAATGCGGTGCAGACCGCAGCGCCTGTCACCAGCAAAATCAATCTGCTCGACCTAAATCGTCAACAAATGCGCGAGTTTTTTGCCAAAATGGGTGAGAAACCTTTCCGGGCAGATCAGGTCATGAAGTGGATGTATCACTATTGCTTTGATGATTTCGAGCAAATGACCGACATCAATAAAGCGCTGCGTGCCAAATTGCAGCGCGTAGCAGAAATTCGTGCGCCAGAAGTGGCAGAAGAACTGCGCTCAACCGATGGCACCATTAAATGGGCAATCAAGGTCGGCGATCAGCAAGTTGAAACCGTGTATATCCCGGAAGGTGATCGTGCGACGCTGTGTGTGTCATCTCAGGTAGGCTGCGCGTTAGAATGCAAATTCTGCTCAACGGGGCAGCAGGGCTTTAACCGTAACTTACGCGTATCTGAAATTATCGGTCAGGTATGGCGCGCAGCGAAGATTATCGGTTCATTAAAATCAACCGGTACCCGCCCAATCACCAATGTGGTAATGATGGGGATGGGCGAACCCTTGCTGAACCTGAATAACGTGGTGCCAGCCATGGATATCATGTTGGATGATTTTGGTTTTGGTTTGTCCAAACGCCGTGTGACCTTGTCCACTTCAGGGGTTGTACCAGCACTGGACAAACTGGGTGACATGATTGATGTGGCGCTGGCGATATCCCTGCACGCACCGACCGATGATATCCGCGATGAAATTGTGCCTATCAACCGTAAATACAATATCGAAACCTTCCTGGCTGCAGTACGGCGTTATTTGGATAAATCTAAAGCCAATGGTGGGCGTGTTACTGTCGAATACGTTATGCTGGATCACATCAATGACAGCGTGGAACAAGCTCATCAACTGGCGGAATGCCTGAAAGACACGCCGTGTAAGATTAACTTGATCCCATGGAACCCGTTCCCAGGGGCACCTTATGGTCGTAGCTCAAACAGCCGGGTAGATCGTTTTTCTAAGGTATTGATGGAATACGGTTTTACCACAATAGTACGTAAGACGCGTGGCGATGATATTGATGCCGCATGCGGTCAGTTGGCCGGTGATGTGATTGACCGAACCAAACGCACTTTGAAAAAGAAAATGGCCGGTGAACCAATCGCTATCAAGACAGTCTGATTGATAGGATTGATTTCTCTATATAACTAATTGTTATTTAACTTATAATTTGTAGGGTGTTCAATCTTGAAAGACGATAGTCTAAATAAGTCGAGTAGCGAGCGCCGCCAATACGCATATGGCTTGAAGTATATGATGGGTATCTTCATTTAAGGACAATTGAGAAAGCATGAAGCTGACAAAACTGTGGAGAGTTTGCCTGGTAGCAATTACATTGGCGGGTTGTTCCGGTTCATCGCCGGAAAAAGTCAATCAGCCAGCCGCAGGGCAGACGCGTTTACAACTGGGTTTAGAGTATTTGGCGCAAGGTGATCTTAATGCTGCGCGGCAGAATCTTGAGAAGGCTGTAGAGGCGAACCCACAGGATTATCGCGCTCAATTGGGTATGGCATTTTACGAGCAACGTATTGGTGAAAACAGTGCTGCAGAGCAACGTTATCAGCAAGCGATGAAACTGGCACCCGGAAATGGCACTGTACTGAATAATTACGGTGCGTTTCTGTGTGGTTTAGGGCAGTATGTACCGGCCCAACAACAGTTTAGTGCAGCAGCGCTGTTGCCTGATTACGGTCAGGTTGCAGATAGTCTGGAGAACGCAGGATATTGTTTTTTACGGGCTAACCAAAATGATCAGGCTCGGGTACTGTTGAGTCGTGCATTGAAGTATGATCCGGATAAAGGTGAGCCGCTGCTCGCAGAAGCTCAGAGGCATTTTGGCGAAGGGAATCACGCTCAGGCGCAACTATTACTGGATGTTTACCAACATACACTGCCAGCCAGTGCTGAAAGTATATGGTTACAAATTCGTTTCGCCGCGCTAGCAGGCCGTCAAGATAGTGTACAACGCTATGGCAAGCAGCTTGCGCGAAGTTTCCCACAATCCAAACAGTACCAGCATTTTCTAGCTAATGAATACTGAAGCCTCCCAAGATAAAACAGTTCCAGAGACGACAGGTGTACGCCTGCGTCAGGCCCGTGAAGCACTAGGGCTAACTCAACAGAACGTTGCAGAACGTCTGTGTCTGAAAGTATCCACAATCCGTGATATTGAGGAGGATAAAGCACACGCTAATCTCGCCTCGACATTCCACCGTGGCTACATTCGTTCTTACGCCAAATTGGTTCACCTTCCCGAAGATGAACTGTTACCTATGTTAGAAAAACAGGCTCCAATCAGAGCGGCGAAAGTCGCGCCAATGCAAAGTTTCTCATTGGGTAAAAAGCATAAAAAACGTGATGGCTGGTTGATGAGTTTCACCTGGCTTATTGTGTTGGTTGTGCTCGGTCTGACAGGGGCGTGGTGGTGGCAAAATCATCAGGCGCAGCAAGCTGAAATAGTCACTATGGCTGATCAGTCCTCTGCCCAACTGTCGCAAAACGGTGGGCAAAGTGTGCCGCTGACTGATGATAATAGCGATCCTGCCGCATCTACTGATGCTCAGGCTCCGGTTGCCAATAGCTCGGCTGCTTCTACATCAACAGCAAGTGGTACTGCGCCAGCCACAAACAGTACAACGCCCGCAGATACGGTGAATAGCCGTGTCGAGGCAACATCTAATCAGGGCGCGGCTTCGGCCCAATCAGTGGTCGTTTCCCCGAGTCAGGCACTTGTGCCTGATACTTCTACCGCACCATCACCATTGCCTACCGCAGATGCTGGGGTAAATAGCGCCCCATCATCGGTAGGTTCATTGGTAATGAACTTCACCGCTGATTGCTGGTTACAGGTTGTTGATGCGAGTGGAAAAACACTGTTGAGCGGTATCCAAAAGGGAGGGACCACCCTCAATCTATCGGGTAAAGCGCCCTATAAGCTGACCATTGGTGTACCAAGTGCACTGACGATTACGTATCAGGGTAATCCAGTAGATTTGAGTAAATTTATTAAGGCTAATCGCGTAGCCCGCCTGACTGTCGGTGTAGAGTAATATTGTGGTTTTGACAAACTGTATGGTGGTTCAGACACACAACCACCGTCATTTTGAGAAACTGCTCTGTTGTATAAACTACACGACTGTAAAGGAGAGTGTGTAATGCATAACGAATCCCCAATTATCCGACGTAAATCTACCCGGATTTACGTCGGTAAAGTGCCGGTTGGTGATGGTGCACCAATTACAGTGCAATCGATGACCAATACAAAAACCACGGATGTTGCTGCGACGGTTGCCCAAATCGTGGCATTGCAGCGTGTTGGTGTGGATATCGTGCGAGTTTCAGTACCGACTATGGACGCGGCTGAAGCGTTTAAATTGATCAAGCTGCATCCGGATGTCACTGTACCGCTGGTGGCTGATATTCATTTTGACTACCGTATTGCGCTGAAAGTGGCTGAGTACGGTGTTGATTGCTTACGCATTAATCCCGGTAACATTGGTAGCGAAGATCGTATTCGCTCCGTGGTTGATTGTGCCCGCCACCATAATATCCCCATCCGTATTGGTATTAATGGTGGATCGCTGGAGACAGATATTCAGGAGAAATACGGTGAACCTACGCCGGAAGCCCTGCTTGAATCCGCGATGCGTCATGTCGATATTCTTGATCGCCTCAATTTTGATCAGTTTAAAGTCAGTGTTAAAGCTTCCGATGTTTTCCTGGCGGTAAACGCCTACCGTCTGTTAGCTAAGCAAATTAATAATCCTTTGCATTTAGGGATCACCGAAGCCGGTGGTGCGCGCAGTGGTTCGGTGAAATCTGCCATTGGGCTAGGTTTGCTGCTGTCAGAAGGTATTGGCGATACGTTACGTATTTCGCTGGCAGCTGATCCGGTTGAGGAAGTTAAAGTCGGTTTTGATATCCTGAAATCTTTACGTATCCGTGCTCGTGGTATTAACTTTATCGCCTGTCCAACCTGTTCCCGTCAGGAATTTGATGTTATCGGTACCGTCAATGCGTTGGAACAGCGGCTTGAAGATCTGATTACACCGATGGATGTTTCTATCATTGGTTGTGTGGTCAATGGGCCGGGTGAGGCATTGGTATCGACCATCGGTGTGACCGGTGCGCGTAATAAAAGCGGTTTCTACGAAGATGGCATTCGTCAAAAAGAACGCTTTGATAACAAAGAGATGATTGACCAGTTAGAAGCGAAGATTCGTGCCAAAGCCTCAATGCTTGATGCGAAGAACCGAATTGTCATCAATCAACTGGATGATAAATAAACGTTGTTGATAACGTGTTGTCGGCCGGTATGAAAAAGCGGGCATGGCTCACTTTATATTGTGCCTGTAGAGGTAACAAATTGTCATCATTGAATAAATGGGTGGCAAACCTCTACAATCGGCTTTATTTTTTGCACTATATCCGAATTCATTGGAGTTGCTGCTGATAACGCTGCCGCTTCAAGTCAATAGGGTATAAAACTACAGAGAACAGACGTGGCAAAGAACATTCAAGCCATCCGTGGTATGAACGACTGCCTGCCAGCCGAAACGGCGATATGGCAGCGTATTGAAAGCATCTTGAAACAAGTGCTGGCGGGTTACGGTTACAGTGAAATCCGCATGCCGATTGTAGAGCAGACCCCGTTATTCAAACGCGCAATTGGTGAAGTCACCGACGTGGTTGAAAAAGAGATGTATACCTTTGACGATCGCAATGGCGAAAGTCTGACACTGCGCCCGGAAGGTACCGCAGGGTGCGTGCGCGCCGGTATTGAACATGGTCTGCTGTACAATCAGGAACAGCGTTTATGGTACATCGGCCCGATGTTCCGCTATGAGCGGCCACAGAAAGGCCGCTATCGTCAATTCCATCAGTTGGGCGCAGAAGTTTTTGGTCTGCAAGGGCCAGACATTGACGCCGAATTGATTTTGCTGACTGCCCGTTGGTGGCGTGCTTTGGGTATCTCAGAGCATGTGCGGCTTGAGCTGAACTCCATTGGATCATTAGATGCCCGTGCTGATTACCGTGAGGCACTGGTCACTTTCCTGGAGCAACACGTTGAGGTGTTGGACGAAGATTGTAAGCGCCGGATGTACAGCAACCCACTGCGAGTATTGGATTCTAAGAATCCGGATGTTCAACAACTGCTTAATGATGCACCTAAGCTATCGGATTATCTGGATGAAGAGTCAAAACAACATTTTGCGGGTCTGTGTGAACTTTTAGACCAGGCCAGCATCCCATATAGCGTTAATGAGCGTTTAGTTCGTGGTTTGGATTATTACAACCGTACGGTATTTGAGTGGGTTACCCGCAGTTTGGGTGCGCAGGGCACGGTCTGTGCCGGTGGGCGTTATGACGGTCTGGTCGAGCAACTCGGTGGTCGTGCAACACCTGCTGTAGGTTTCGCCATGGGGCTTGAGCGTTTGGTTCTGTTAGTGCAGGCAGTAAATCCTGACTTCCAGGTGCCAGCGACAGTTGATGTGTATGTCATCTCGTCGGGCCAGAATACACAAAGTGCTGCCATGCTACTGGCTGAAAGCTTACGTGATGCTATGCCAACGTTGAAATTAATGACCAATTACGGCGGCGGTAATGTCAAAAAGCAATTCACCCGCGCTGATAAGTGGGGAGCCCGTGTTGCATTAATGCTGGGCGAAAGCGAAGTGGCGGCACAGCAAGTGACAGTAAAAGATTTACGCAATGGTGAACAAGAAACGCTGGCGCAAGCGGATATTGCTGCGCGTCTGGCTTTGATGTTGGGTTAAGGAGAGAGACACCGTGGAAGTCTATACCACTGATAATGACCAGGTTGATGCAGTGCGCCGTTTCTTTAGTGAGAATGGCAAAGCGCTGGCCGTGGGTGTGGTGCTCGGGATTGGTGCATTAGTGGGTTGGCGTTACTGGCAGAGTCATCAGAATACTGCCATGACGGAAGCCTCCTCTGCCTATCAGCAAGCCAGTAATGCTTTGTCAGCTAACCGCGCTGATGGTGTTGCTCTTGCTGAAAAATTTGTTCAGGGCAATAACAATAACTACGGTGTTCTTGCCGGGTTAGAGCTGGCTCATCATTTCGTTGAGCAAAATCAGTTTGATAAAGCGGCGCAGCAACTTACTCAGGCGCTGGGCCAAACAAAAGATGAAAACCTGTTATCACTGATTAATCTGCGCCTTGCGCGTCTGCAATTGCAGTTGAAAAAACCAGACGAAGCATTGAAAACACTGGATGCAGTGCAGGGTGAAGGCTGGACTGCGATGGCTCAAGATGTCCGTGGCGATGCGTTATTAAGCAAAGGTGACACCGCAGGTGCACGGGCAGCTTACAGTAAAGGCGCCGAATCAAATGCTTCTCAGGCGCTGCAAGCTTTACTGCGCATAAAATTGAATAATTTGTCCAGCTAAGGGGTATTCCCATGCAATTGCGTAAAACACTCTTAGTAGGACTGGTATCTGTTGCCCTATTGAGCGGTTGTTCACTGTTTAACAGTGAAGAAGATGTGGTTACCATGTCGCCACTGCCAAAAATTGAGAATCAATTCACACCCACTAAAGTGTGGAGCACGTCGGTCGGTGGTGGTGTTGGTGATTATTACTCACATTTGCGCCCAGCTTGGCAGGGGACAACGGTCTTTGCAGCAGATCGTAAAGGTTTGGTGAAAGCCATGGATGCCGACAGCGGTAAGCAAATCTGGCAAACTGATCTGTCTGAAAAAACCAATTTCCTTTCCAGCAACCGTTCTGCAATGTTATCTGGCGGCGTAACAGCCTCAGGTGCACATGTGTATGTCGGTAGTGAGAAAGCAGTCGTTTATGCTCTTAACGTTGACGATGGTCAGGTCGCATGGCAGACGGTGGTTGCGGGCGAAGCCTTATCGCGTCCGGTTGTCAGTGATGGCGTGGTACTGATCCATACCTCCAATGGCATGCTGCAAGCACTGAATGAGTCTGATGGCGCGATTAAGTGGACATTAAACCTCGATACTCCCGCGCTATCTCTGCGTGGTGAATCTGCACCTGCAGTGGCATTCGGTGCAGCCATTGTCGGTGGTGACAATGGCCGTGTCAGTGCGGTGATGATGGAGCAGGGCCAGTTGATCTGGCAGCAGCGTATCTCCCAAATAACCGGTACCACGGAAATTGACCGCCTGAATGATGTTGATACCACGCCTGTCGTGGTAGACGGTGTGGTTTATGCACTGGCATACAACGGTAATCTGACCGCACTGGATTTGCGTTCCGGTCAGATTCTGTGGAAGCGTGAGATGGGGTCAGTGAATGACCTTATTGTCGATGGTGGCCGCATTTATCTGGTCGATCAAAATGACCGTATCGTTGCGCTGAAAACCGATGGCGGTATAACCCTTTGGAGTCAAAGCGATTTATTACATCGTAACTTGACTGCCCCAGTGATGTATAATGGATATCTGGTTGTAGGTGATGCCGAAGGTTATCTGCACTGGGTGAATGCCGATGATGGCCGTTTTGTGGCTCAGCAGAGCGTAGATAGCTCTGGCTTCTTGAGTGCGCCGGTGGTTGCTAGCGATAAATTGCTGATCCAGGCGAGAGGCGGTACGGTTTACGCGTTCACCCGTTAATTCTGATTTAGCGCCTGTTTAACAGGTCAGCACCCCAAAAACGGCTCCTGGGACTCAGGGGCCGTTTGTATTCTAAAAACTGCGCTGTTGCAGGTTAGGTACAGCGCTGTAATGATTTGAAAATTAAGTAATGAGGCTTCAACAATGATACCTGTCATCGCGCTGGTCGGGCGCCCGAATGTGGGTAAATCCACTCTATTTAACCGCTTAACGCATACTCGTGATGCTTTAGTTGCGGACTTTCCCGGGCTAACGCGTGACCGTAAATATGGTCGTGCCGAGGTCGAGGGTCATGAGTTTATTGTTATCGATACCGGGGGTATTGATGGCACAGAAGATGGCGTAGAAACCAAGATGGCTGGTCAATCGTTATTGGCGATTGAAGAAGCCGATATCGTGTTGTTTATGGTTGACGCCCGCGCTGGGTTGATGCCCGCGGATCAAGGCATTGCCCAGCACCTGCGCAGCCGTGAGAAAGCGACGTTCCTGGTTGCCAACAAAACCGATGGTATTGACCCAGATACTGCTACGGCCGATTTCTATTCACTAGGCTTAGGCGAAGTTCATGCGATTGCGGCTTCCCATGGCCGTGGCGTGACTCAGTTGATTGAAGACGTTATGGCACCGTATATGGATGCCGTAGAGCCTGACGTTGAACTGACAGAAGAAGAGGCCAATGCCGCCTATTGGGCTGAGCAGGAAGAGCAAGGTGACGAAGGTCTGGAAGGCGAAGAGCCAGAAGATGACTTTGATCCACGGACTCTGCCAATCAAAATGGCGATTGTTGGGCGTCCTAACGTTGGTAAGTCCACACTAACCAACCGTATCCTCGGCGAAGATCGCGTGGTGGTTTATGACCTGCCAGGTACCACCCGTGACAGCATTTATATTCCGATGACCCGCGATGAGCGTGAATATATTCTGATTGATACTGCGGGTGTGCGTAAGCGCGGTAAGGTCACTGAAACTGTTGAAAAGTTCTCCGTTATTAAAACGTTACAGGCCATTGAAGATTCCAACGTTGTACTGTTGGTTATTGATGCCCGTGATGGTATTTCGGATCAGGACTTGTCGCTGTTAGGCTTTATTCTCAATAGTGGGCGCTCACTTGTTATTGCGGTCAATAAATGGGATGGCATGACAGAAGAAGCTCGTGCGCAGGTTAAAGATATGCTGGATCTGCGCCTTGGCTTTGTTGATTTTGCCCGTATTCACTTTATTTCTGCTTTGCATGGCAGTGGTGTCGGTAACCTGTTTGAATCCATTCAGGAAGCTTATGACTGCTCTACCAAGCGAGTGGGCACTTCCTTACTGACCCGTATTATGCAAATGGCAGAGGAAGATCATCAGCCTCCGTTGGTACGTGGTCGTCGTGTCAAACTGAAATATGCTCATGCCGGTGGTTATAATCCGCCGATTGTGGTTATCCATGGCAACCAAGTCACTGATTTGTCGGATTCTTACAAACGCTACCTGATGAATTACTTCCGTCGTTCACTGAAAGTTATGGGTACGCCAATCCGTATTCAGTTTAAAGAGGGTGAGAACCCGTTTGCCGGTAAGCGCAATCCTTTAACGCCGAATCAGATGCGGAAACGTAAACGTTTGATGTCGCATTTGAAAAAAGGTAAGTAATAACAGCAAAGCGCGGGCATCCCGCGCTTTTTGCCTTTTTAGTGTATGACTATTTAACAAATAGTTTTTGGCAAGCCACAGTTTTTGACAGGCGATGGTTTTTAACAAGCAATTATTTTTAACAGGCCATAGTTTGGGCTAATCAATAGCAAGCAAAAGGAATTGAAGCCAGCCATGTCCTGGCAAACCTGGAGTTTTGCATTCACTGGGCATTGTTTTTCTATTTTCTGCCACTCCAACCGCTGCTGGGAGTTATGTGATGACCCGTGCGATGGGGGAAATGCCACGCTGGCCGCGAATATTATTGCCATCACCACCGTCGGTTCATTTTTCACTACCGCTATGGGGATTTATTTCTTACGTTCGCTGGGCGTGATGTGAGTTTTTAAGTGAAAATTGAGGAGAGAAGCTATGGATGCGTTATGTCCGATTTGCCAGAAAGTAATGACTGAAGTGAGTGGCCACTTTCATTGCTCTCACTGCCATGGTCATTATCAGCAGCAGGCGGAGTGCCCGGATTGTGCCAAGCCTCTGCAAGTACTTAAAGCCTGTGGTGCCGTCGATTATTTTTGCCAAAATGGTCACGGGCTAATTTCTAAAAGCCGCGTTCGCTTTAGTTATCTGCCGACGGTTTAATTGGCCGCTTTACGCGGGCGGGGTTTCTTCGCCACCTTGATGAGGATCACCTCACTTTCTACCCAGCCGTCTTGCAGCCGAGTGGTGAGCTTATCGCCCGCTTGCACTTGTTTGGTGGTTTTGAGTAACGTGCCTGCCGGGGTCTGCGTTACGCTGTAGCCCCGGGCTAGCGTTGCCAATGGGCTGACGGTTTCCAGTTGTGAACAGGCGATACCAAAGCGCTGACGATAGCCATTAAGTTGGCGTTCCAATGCCTGGCGTAAGCGGTATTCCTGCTGCTGTACCCGCTGGTTATAACGGTGAATCTGCCCCTGCGGCTGGGCTTGAACCAGGCGCTGCTGGAGCCGTTCGGTGCGCTTGCTCAGTAAACGAATTTGCGTCTGCGCACTTTCTTCCAATCGGCGTTGCAGCTTCAATAGCAGAGTCTGCTGGCGAGCCAGGCGCAAATGTGGATGTTGCTGTTGTAGCCGATGCTCCAGATGGGTGAATTGCTGGCTGCGTTGTGCCAGATAGTAATCCATCGCCATTTCCATCCGCTGCTGCTGCCCCTGAATTTGCCTGACCAGCTCGATCTGGTTGCGGCTCACTAATTCTGCGGCGGCTGATGGGGTCGGTGCGCGTAAATCGGCAACGAAATCAGCGATAGTGACATCGGTTTCATGGCCGACGGCACTGACAATCGGGATGTGGCTGTTAAAGATGGCGCGAGCGACGCGCTCGTCATTAAAACTCCACAAATCTTCCAGTGAACCGCCACCCCGGCCAAGAATTAATACATCGCATTCGGCACGCAGATTCGCTAACTGAATGGCACGGACTATCTGCAATGGTGCATCAACACCTTGCACCGTGGTTGGGTAAATAATTACCGGCAGTGATGGGTCGCGGCGTTGTAAAACCTGCAAAACATCGTGCAGGGCAGCACCACTGGACGAGGTAATCACCCCTACTTGTTTGGCTGGGTTGGGTAACGATTGTTTATGACTTTGATCAAAAAGCCCTTCTGCGGCCAACGTCTGTTTAAGTTGCTCAAACTGTTGTTGCAGTAATCCGTCACCGGCAGGCTGCATGCTTTCCGCGATTAATTGGTAGTCACCACGAGGCTCATACAGGGTAATCGATGCTCTGACTAAAACTTGCTGGCCATTTTGCGGCTGGAAAGTGGTGCGGCGATTACTGTTACGGAACATTGCGCAACGCACCTGCGCTCGGGCGTCTTTCAGGGTGAAATACCAGTGACCGGACGACGGCTGAGAGAAATTAGAAACCTCGGCGGTGAGCCAAATCTGGCCCATTTCCATTTCCAGCAGTTGTCGCACCGTCTGATTAAGGCGGCTAACAGTAAAAATTGTTGATGCGGAAGATTGTGACATGTGACCTAGATCAAATTTTAAAACAAGCACTTAATTGATTGATACTACCTACCTCAAGCCGGTTAGCAAGAAATATTATGAGAAAGTGCTGGAGGCAATCGATTACGCTCTGTAGAATGCCACGGCAATATTTTATCTTTTCACATCCACCTTGGTGAGATATTGCCCATGCTACGTATCGCGAAAGAAGCTCTGACATTTGACGACGTTCTCCTGGTTCCAGCCCACTCCACCGTTTTGCCTAATACGGCCGAACTTGGCACTCAACTGACCGCCACTATCCGCCTGAATATTCCTATGCTGTCCGCAGCTATGGATACCGTTACCGAAGCTCGCCTGGCTATTGCGTTAGCGCAAGAAGGTGGTTTAGGTTTCATCCACAAAAATATGTCCATTGAGCGTCAGGCTGAAGAAGTCAGCCGTGTGAAAAAACACGAAAGTGGCGTGGTTACCGAGCCGCAGACTGTTACCCCAACGACCACTCTCCGTCAGGTTAAAGAACTGACCGCCCGTAACGGTTTCGCCGGTTATCCGGTGGTGACTGAAGATTACGAGTTGGTTGGGATCATCACTGGCCGTGATGTGCGCTTTGTTACCGACCTGGATCAACCGGTGACGGCGGTTATGACACCGAAAGAGCGTTTGGTTACCGTCAAAGAAGGCGAGGCCCGCGAAGTTGTGCTGCAAAAAATGCATGAAAAACGTGTAGAGAAAGCCTTGGTTGTGGATAAAAACTTCCATCTGCGCGGTATGATCACCGTAAAAGACTTCCAAAAAGCAGAACGCAAGCCTAACGCCTGTAAAGACGAACATGGCCGTTTGCGGGTTGGTGCTGCTGTCGGTGCCGGTGCAGGGAATGAAGAGCGTATCGACGCTCTGGTTGCTGCGGGTGTTGATGTTTTACTGATTGACTCCTCCCATGGCCATTCTGAAGGCGTTCTGCAACGTATCCGCGAAACCCGTGCCAAATATCCTGACTTGCAAATTGTTGGCGGTAACGTCGCGACAGGTTCGGGTGCGAAAGCATTGGCTGATGCCGGTGTAAGTGCGGTAAAAGTGGGTATCGGCCCTGGCTCAATCTGTACTACCCGTATTGTGACCGGCGTCGGTGTTCCACAGATTACCGCGATTGCTGATGCGGTCGACGCGCTGGAAGGCACCGGTATTCCGGTTATTGCCGATGGCGGTATCCGTTTCTCCGGCGATATCGCTAAAGCGATCGCGGCGGGTGCTTCCTGTGTCATGGTGGGTTCTATGTTAGCCGGTACTGAAGAGTCTCCGGGCGAAATTGAACTGTATCAGGGCCGTTCATTTAAATCTTACCGTGGGATGGGGTCACTGGGCGCTATGTCCAAAGGCTCCTCTGACCGTTACTTCCAGACCGATAATGCTGCCGATAAACTGGTACCGGAAGGTATTGAGGGCCGCGTCGCGTATAAAGGTTTGCTGAAAGAGATTGTGCATCAGCAAATGGGAGGTTTGCGCTCCTGTATGGGTCTGACCGGTTGTGCCACTATCAATGAATTGCGCACTAAAGCTGAGTTTGTGCGTATCAGTGGGGCGGGGATCCAAGAAAGCCATGTGCATGATGTGACTATCACCAAAGAGTCACCGAATTATCGCATGGGCTAATAATGAGTTAATTAGTCATCTGGTGTTTGTCATCAGATGACTATTTTTTATTTTAATATTTGGAATTTGCCGCACATGACAAAAAATATTCATAAGCATCGCATCCTTATTCTTGATTTCGGCTCGCAATACACTCAACTGGTGGCGCGCCGTGTTCGTGACATTGGTGTCTATTGTGAACTATGGGCGTGGGACGTGACCGAAGCCCAGATCCGCGAATTTAATCCAAGCGGTATCATTCTTTCCGGTGGCCCTGAAAGTACCACTGAACATGACAGCCCACGGGCACCTGATTATGTGTTTACTGCCGGTGTGCCGGTGCTGGGTGTCTGTTATGGCATGCAGACCATGGCGATGCAACTGGGGGGCAAAGTTGAAGGTTCAAACCAGCGCGAATTTGGTTACGCGCAGGTTGAAATTAAAACTGACAGCGCACTGATCCGTGATATCAAAGATGCTATCAATCCAGCCGGTGAAGCGGTATTGGATGTGTGGATGAGCCATGGCGATAAAGTCACGGCAATTCCCTCTGATTTTGTCACTGTCGCCAGCACCGATACTTGCCCGTTTGCCATTATGGCCAATGAAGAAAAACGTTTTTATGGGGTGCAGTTCCATCCTGAAGTCACGCATACCAAGCAAGGTCAGCGTCTGCTGGAGCGCTTTGTGCTGGATATCTGTGCCTGTGAAGCACTGTGGACGCCCGCGACCATTATCGAAGACGCTATTGTTCGCCTGCGTGAGCAAATCGGTGACGACCACGTGATTTTGGGTCTATCCGGCGGTGTTGATTCATCGGTAACTGCAATGCTGCTGCATCGTGCTATTGGTAACCGCCTGACTTGTGTGTTTGTCGATAACGGTCTGTTGCGTTTGAACGAAGCCGATCAGGTCTTGGAAATGTTCGGCGATAAATTTGGTCTGAATATTGTCCATGTTGCCGCAGAAGAGCGTTTCCTCACCGCACTGGCCGGTGTCGATGAACCTGAAGCCAAACGTAAAATCATTGGTCGTGTATTTGTCGAGCTGTTTGATGAAGAGGCTTGCAAACAAGAGCAAGTGAAATGGCTGGCACAGGGCACTATCTACCCAGATGTGATTGAATCAGCAGCGTCAGCTACCGGTAAAGCACATGTGATTAAATCTCACCACAATGTGGGCGGTTTGCCGAAAGAGATGAAACTTGGGCTGGTAGAGCCATTGAAAGAACTGTTTAAAGATGAAGTGCGTAAAATTGGTCTGGAACTCGGTTTGCCGTACGACATGCTGTTCCGTCATCCATTCCCAGGCCCTGGTCTAGGGGTCCGTGTTCTCGGCGAAGTGAAAAAAGAATATTGTGACTTGCTACGTCGTGCGGATGCCATCTTTATTGAAGAGCTGCATAAAGCAGATCTGTACAATAAAGTCAGTCAGGCTTTTACCGTGTTCCTGCCAGTCCGTTCAGTTGGTGTGATGGGTGATGGCCGTAAATATGATTGGGTTGTTTCTCTGCGTGCCGTAGAGACCATCGATTTTATGACTGCACATTGGGCGCATCTGCCATACGACTTCCTGGGCCGCGTTTCAAACCGCATTATTAACGAAGTGAATGGTATTTCTCGTGTGGTTTACGATATCAGTGGTAAGCCGCCAGCGACTATTGAGTGGGAATAAATAGTTTAGTCAGTGAATAAGATATTTTATCCTGATATTTATTAAGCCTCCGACTTAGGAGGTTTTTTTATGGTCGAAGTATAATAAAACTGGTTTTTATATTTAATGTTATTTTTTCAATAAAAAAACAAATAGTATTTTATGTGAGTTTACTTTTAAATAAATCTGCCTTATGTAAATATAAAACATCAGTAATGGTGTGGCTACTTTATTTTTGTAGGTGAAATATGGATATAAAAGGTTATATTTTAATTATATTATTAATGTTTGTTTTCACATCTCCATCTGTAATGGCAGATAACCAAAGTGAAGATAATGTCTGTTTTTATTCAAATGATAATTATTCTGAAAAAGACGGGGGTAAGAAGTTTTGCGTTCCTTACTATACTGAGGATGAGTGGTTATTTAATCAGTGGAATAATACTATTTCTTCAATTAAAATCCCTTCATATTTTCGAGTTGATATTTTTAGTGATTATTAATTTTCTGGTAGAACAGTCTCACTTTATAGCGATACCGACTCAGCTACTTTAGAAAAATATGGGTTGATATCAGATATAAGCTCTTACCGTGTATTACCAAAAAATCTCTATCCAGACAGTAAAAGGGTTGTATTTAATTTTCACTCGGATATTTTTTCTGAAAAATACTTTAGCTATGATTATTATCACAATAGTGGACACAGTATTTTTTTGACAAAAAAAAGCCAACCTGTCGCCGTTGATGGACACAGCTCTTATCTCTTTTACAGCCACGCAGGGCAGATAATGACGGCCTTTTTCGGACTCGGTTTTGAGCGTAATCTATACTGCCTGATGCCCGCAGACCGGCGGAGTGGTAGCTTAAATGCTGATGTGGCATTCACTTATTGTGATTTTAATAATTCAGGTCAAACTTGGTTTCCGGTTACGGTGGAAGAAAAAATAGTATTAATTAATCGAGGAACTGGCACCGCGTTATCCTTGGATCAAACCGGCTTTTACGTGAGTTTACATACCAGCCCTCATACCCACCTACAGACTAATAGTCGGTATAGCCGGGAGCAGGAAAATAATGTTCCGATAGTCGAGGTTAATGATAATACCTTATGGTTTGATGCGTCATACATAGAAAAGTTGAAAAAACAGGCAGTAAGACCATTCCTGCAATATAAAGAAACACTTGAATCAATAAACGAGAATGATCAACGAGATGTGATTGTTCATCATTTAGATGAAGTTGATGATGCTAATATTTATTTGGCGGATAAAAAAACTGGGCGGCATATTTATTATAATGCTGAGACTAAGTCGTTAATGGCATATAACAAGCTAAGTGACGGGAAAGAGTTGATTGAATCCTCCTGCCTTTCATTACTAAACGACGGCACAGACCAACCTTCACCGGTCAGTTATATGCATCATCGCAGTAACTACAGTGATAACAGTTTAGAATACCGTTGTGATAATGGTGTGATTTATAACATTTATACCAAAAAATGGTATTTTATGGCAGATTGGGAATACCACTATCTGGTTAATGGACATGAAAATAAAGTTCTGCATTTCTATATTAATGATAAGCCGCCGTATAAAAATTTCCGTGGTGTATTGACCGGGCCTGAACTCGGCGAACGCATTGGGTTAGCCGTGAGCTTCAATGCAAGAAAACCCCATGATGCAGTATTTATTAGTAATCCGGCATTAGGATATCTATTGGATGTTGAAAAAGGGGTTTGTGAGCTGAGTGGGTTTACCGATGATAATGGCACCCATTGTGAAGTACTGAATGCCAATTGGGCCTCAACCGATAATGAGATACAGAATACCAATCTCACGCGTTACTATATCCCTTGGTTACTGGCTCAAATCTTTCATAAGTTACATACCGATGAGTGGACTGATGCAGTGAATGCTTACCTGCAAAAAGTCGAGACACTGGAAAGCATCTTTGAGCAAAATAAAAATCAGCCAGCCGACAACGCCACATTGCAGCAAACCCACGATTTATTAGTGGAATTTTTACACACTTACCACTCAATCAGTTACGAGCAACTATGGCATCAAGTTGCCTATATCCTTAACCGAATAGACGTTATCCTCAGCAGAAATACAGATAATTAGGAGGATAATCACACCATGTGATTCAGATCACATGGTGTTTTACCCCCTAATTAAGAGGGGTATAATCTTGACGGATCTTTACAACTAAACTAAATGTTTATTATCTGCATCTTATAATTTACATCGTCAGCAAGGCGGGAAATCCAGTCATTATTAGTCAAGATTGCCACTGCCGCAGCGTCAATCGTACGGCGGTTTAGCTCACAGTAGCCCGCATCTGTTAACGCCATGCCTATAACAGCATGTCTATAAATACAACGGATTAATACTGTGTGCGTACTCTTTTGTGGAGAAAAAACATGTCGGTAACTCACGCTCCGATCCCTCAAGTGCGCGGTATTTCACGCCGTCGTTTACTGGGATATGTCGGTGTTGGGCTGGTCAGCAGCCTGATGAATCCTCTCTCTTTGGATGCTTTCGCGGCATCAACCCAAACCTCGCCACAGGATCTGGAAAGATTCATGTTGGTATCCCGTGGATTAACCGGCAAGCGCCAACTTAATGCGCAGATTGGTCAGCGAACTTATCAGGTTTTACTTGGCAAAATAGGGGGGTTTGACCAGAAACTGGCCTTACTGCAGCCCTTACCCGCCGGTGAACCTCATCAATGGTCGCCACTCCAGCAGCAGATCGCCCGACAAATTTTACAAAGTTGGTATATCGGGGTGATCGGCGAGGGAGCGGATGCGGCAGTAATCAGCTATGAAAATGCGTTGATGTTCGATGCGGTATCCGATGTGTTGGTTATTCGCTCTTATTGCCCGAATAAACCCGGATACTGGGCTGCAAAGCCTGATGTCGCCTTATAATTTTGGAGAATACGGTTATGGCTGACACACTCAAGGCGGATATCGTTGTCATTGGTTCGGGCGTTGCCGGGGGATTAGTGGCTTATCAACTGGCAATGGCAGGTAAGTCGGTGCTGATTTTAGAGGCCGGTCCGCGTTTATCGCGTTGGGAAATTGTGGAAAATTTCCGCAATCAACCGGATAAATCAGACAATATGGCAGCTTATCCTGCTACATCTTATGCACCTCATCCGGAAGCTAACCCTAATAATAACTATCTGATTCAAAAGGGTGAACATCCGTATGATGTGCAATATATCCGTGCCGTCGGCGGCACCACCTGGCACTGGGCCGCTTCTGCCTGGCGTTTTCTGCCCAATGATTTCAAGCTGAAAACACTGTATGGCGTCGGAAGAAACTGGCCGATTGATTATGCTACGCTGGAAAAATGGTATTTCCGCGCCGAGCAGGAACTGGGCGTATGGGGGCCGAGTGATGAAGATTTAGGTTCGCCCCGCAGTGAGCCATATCCGATGGTACCCTTGCCACTATCGTGGAATGAACAGCGCATCAAAACAGTATTGAATAGCCACAGTTTTACTGGCAGCGGTTTTAATGATGCTCATTTTAATGTGGTGACCGAGCCGGTGGCGCGTAACAGCCGCCCTTATGATGGTCGCCCCACCTGTTGTGGCAACAATAACTGTATGCCAATTTGTCCGATTGGTGCCATGTACAATGGCATCACCCATGTTGAAAAAGCCGAACACGCCGGTGCTATCGTGCGCCCACAGGCCGTGGTGTATAAACTGGAAGTTAATGACCAGCAGCAGATCACTGCCGCGTTGTTTAAAGATGCGCAGGGCAATGAGCATCGGGCTGAAGGTAAGTTTTTTGTGTTGGCCGCTAACGGGATCGAAACGCCGAAACTGATGCTGATGTCTACCAGTGATAAAAACCCACGCGGTGTAGGTAATAGCTCCGATATGGTGGGGCGCAATCTAATGGACCATCCGGGTACTGGTGTCACTTTTATGGCCAGTGAACCACTGTGGCCGGGGCGCGGGCCGCAGGAAATGACCTCGATGATCGGGTTCCGTGACGGTGCTTTTCGTGCGGATTTTGCGGCGAAAAAAATCCACTTATCCAACTTATCACGTACTGATCAGGTCACTATCGAGTTACTCAAACAGGGTGACTTGCCGCTTGGACCGCAGCTTGACGCTAAAATCCGCGATAGAGCGGCGCGTTTTGTGGCATTCGATAGCTTTCACGAGATTTTGCCACACGTAGAAAACCGTATTATTCCCAGTGCGACTGAGAAAGATGCCATCGGCATTCCAAAGCCAGAGTTTTACTATGCGATGGATGATTATGTTCGCAAAAGTGCGATACACACTCAGCAGGTCTACGCTGAGGCGGCAAAGCTTATGGGTGGCACCGACGTTAAGTTTACTAATAACTTTGCGAATAATAATCATATTACTGGTACCACCATCATGGGCAATGATCCGAAGGATTCCGTGGTGGACAGTGATTGTCGCGCCCACGACCATAAAAACCTGTTTATTGCCAGTAGCAGTGTGATGCCAACTGTCGGCTCAGTGAACTGTACTCTGACGATTGCTGCGCTCTCCCTGCGGATCGCTGAAACCTTAAAGGCCGAGGTGTAAAATGAAAAAGCAAACCCTGGGCTATTCAGTGAGATCCTTGTTTATTGAATTAGGATTAGTGGTAAGTGGATTGATTGTCAGCGGATATGCCAGTGCCGACGACAACCTGGTTGCACGTGGTGAGTACCTGACCAAGGCTGCCGACTGTGTCGCTTGCCATACCACCAAAGACGGTAAACCTTTTGCCGGTGGATTGGCTTTTAAGACGCCAATGGGCACCTTATATTCACCCAATATCACCCCCGACAAAGAGACAGGGATTGGCAGTTGGACCGATGAAGAGTTTTTGCGTGCGTTACATGAAGGGAAAGGCAAAAATGGTGAAAATCTTTATCCGGCATTCCCTTACACCTCATATACCTTGCTGACCGATGATGACGTCAAAGCGATTAAAGCCTATCTGTTCAGTCTACCGGCGGTGCATCAACCTAATCGTGAAAATGATATGCCATTCCCCTTCAATCAGCGTTGGGGATTGTGGTTCTGGAATTTGGTGAACTTTGAAGGGCAGCGCTTCCAGCCCGATAGCAGCAAAGATGCGCAGTGGAATCAGGGGGCATATTTTGTTGAGGCATTGGGGCACTGTGGCGAATGCCATACGCCACGTAATATCACCATGGGGATGAAAGAGAGCAAAGCATACGCTGGTGCCGAGGTCGACGGCTGGATGGCCTTCAATATTACCTCAGACCCGCATGCCGGGATTGGTGGCTGGAGTCAGGAGCAGATGGTGCAATATCTGCGTACCGGTCATGTTGATGGTAAAGCACAGGCTGCTGGCCCGATGGCGGAAGTGATTGAAAATAGTACCCGTTATCTGACGGACAGTGATCTGAATGCCATGGCGGTTTACCTGCGAACCTTGAAGCCATTGAATCCAGATAATGAAACCAAAAGTCGTTCGGATTGGGGGCAATCGGCCAGCAGCGTGAATACGTTGCGCGGGGTGCCGTTCAAGGCGGATAACCATACCGATGGTGCGCGCTTATATCTGGGGAACTGTGCCAGTTGCCATAGTTTTACTGGCGATGGTGTGAAAGACGGCTATTATCCGTCACTGATGAAAAACTCAGCGGTGGGCGCTGCTACCCCGAATAATCTGATCAACGTGATATTGCAGGGTGTTTCGCGCAAAACCAATGACGGTGAGGTATTTATGCCCGGTTTTGCCAACACATTAACCGATGAACAGGTCGTCAGTCTGAGTAATTACTTACTCCAGCAATTCGGACAGCCGACACTGAATATCAAAGTGGACGATGTAAAAAAATTACGCGGGGAATAAGGCATAAATATAAGGGAGCAGGCCAAGCTCCCTTGGTCTTATTTAACCTTTTCATTATGCCAATGCATTAATATATAGTCGCCGTCATCGCTCTTACCGCTTGCAATTGCCACCCAGCCTTGTTTTTGATAAAACGCCAGTGCATGATGATTTTTTGTCAGGCATTTTAACGAACCATGGCGAGTCAATAGGTGTTGTGCTGCCTGTAATAATGCCTTGCCAGCACCACATTGTTGCACCCTAGGGTCAACAAACAGGTTATGCAGAAAGCTCTCCTCGATAAAAATCGAGGCAAAACCCAGGCGCTGATCACCGTTAATGGCCACCAGGACGGTTTCTCCCCGCGTCGAGCGGTCAAAATCCTCCAGACGAAAAAGCTCCCCATCCAGCCAGCTAAACGCCGCCCGGCGTGATGCCAGATACAAGGTACGCAGAAACGGACGGTCACTTTCCTGATACTGACGGATCTCAATACTCATCCTACGGTTATACCCCCAAGACACAGTGCGGTTGCTGAATTGATCATGGGTTCAGCTAGTACAGGATTGATCTTTTACTACCGTGATAATAACAAGTTACTTAAATGGTTACAGTACACCGACATTTATTCAACCCTTAAAATGCCAGATGTCCCTTATCGAGTGTTTTTCTCGGTATATGCTGAGTGATATTACGCTCGTGGCAAGTTGTGTGAGTTAGCTAACGAGGTAAAGTTACCCCTATTAATGACATATTCTGTGCCGGGAATGGTAGTAAGGAGAGGCGACGAAAGACAAACTGTATCCCGTCGCCTGGTATCGCAGGGGAGCTTATGGGCTCTGTGTTTGGAGTTTATTCAAAACATCACTTACCACTAAATTGACGCTGAGATCGTCCTCATCAGTACTGCCTGCCGTTTTCAGTTGCAAATGTTGAAGCTCCGACGCGATCGCTTTTGCCAGTTGGAGATCTGTCGTATTGACTAATTTACTGACGACCCAATATTTCCAAATAGTGTCTTGGGTTTTTAATACATTGAGTACGGGTTGTTTCAACGGAGCACCGATTTTGGCTAAAAATGGTGCCAGCTCTTGCGCTACCGGCCAGTTTAAATCCTGCATCCAATAGATTAATACCGGTAGTATGGGGGCGACGCCAGGATAGCCATAATTCACCGCTTTTTTGGCAGTCTCAATATCCATTTTATCTTTTGGGATCAGCGCATACAGTTCGGCAGATATCGCAGTGAAATCAAATGATCCGCACATTTTTTTTATCAGATCCATAAATGGCCTCCACTCTAGTTGACTTGGCCTGTTCTGGCATTATTAACATCAGTGGTATAGATCCCTATCAGGGGATTATCCCACATATTATCGACTAATATTGCCGCTCTGGTATTTGCCCAATCCAGCAAATTGTTCCCCACATTCGGATTTGGCAAAACCGAATAATGCTGAGGGTTACCCGCCGTCGGCGTATTGAGGATCTGGGTGTCATCGGTTAAATCAGAACTAATTATTTGTGCTCTTACTGCCGGAGCCGCATTCGCTAAGGATAATCCGGCACCGGGCCCTACCGTGTCCGCAATACGCGGGGTGAAATTAGCCGGTGTTCTATTTCCGAGTCGATAGTAATTAGGCATGATGATGTTCCTATAGTATAGGATTACTGTGAAATATAATTAAATCAGGCAATATTTTTCTTTTGCATTAAGTCAAATTTTTAATAATTTAGCCTCTCTGCGTTCTATTGCTTCCAGCAAGTATTTATTACTTTCATAAACCAGTCTATATAGACTGTCATGAGCAATGAATGCTTTGACTAATTGTGTTCCCCGTTTTTTACTCGGATCGAGTTCCCTTATTTTCCTTAAAACATCCTCCATGACTTTTTCAAATTTACCCGACATTACTGACCATTGTTCATAACTAATTTCATCATTATAAAACTGCTGGTCATTTTTGTCAGAGGCAAATTTAGTGACATTCAACGTGTTTTGATATTGATCGATAAGGGCAATTTTTGCCTGTAATTCAAATTCATCGACAGAAAACTTGATAATATATGCAAATTGGTAGGTCGCAATTTTCTCATTATTAAAGAAAGATGAACGCTGGAAGGTTTGGGTGCCGACGGAGCCAAATATCCTTAGCCCACCCCCGATGGGGTCTGACTTCATACCGTGTTTAACGGTGATGGATGTTGCATTACCAAAGGAACCAACGATACCTGCAAGCAGGTTGAAACAATTCGTTGCGATCAATAGACGTTTATCTTGGTTCATATCGTACTTTTTATTAATATCCTTGGCTTTATCTCCGGCATCCGTTCCTGCGGGTAAGTTTTCTATTTTTCCATCAATGGTACCAATAACCGCTGATGAGATTTTGTTAATGATGGATGCGACTGAGGCGAGTGACCATTCTTGTATTGACTGGTAATCAAATTGTTTACCCGTAATATAAATATCACTTACCCAAGGCTTTTCATGTCCTTTGGTATAAAATGCCTCTGCCTCTTTTTCTAAAAGATCATAAGTATCCCCGAGTTTACTGGTTAATTCATCAGCGATGCCATTTAAATACTCGCGGCTTTTTTTATCTTTTTTTTCCATTTCTTCAATACTTGGACTTTTACCCATGATTTACCCTCTCTTGTTAGCTTTAGAGAACAATTACTTTCAATTAAAATATATGATGGTGGTTTCAAGGAGGATATTTCCCTATCAACCTAAAAGTCATCACTAAAAAATAATAGTTTATAAAAATCTATTATCAAGTGAGATAATTAATATTTATCTTTGAGTGGCGGTAATATGTTGATTTCGATCAATCTTTATTTTTTCAGATAAAAGTGGATTCGAGGCCGTATGTTGGGTATTGACGGGTGAGTTGTAAACATCCAGCGGCAATGAATCTCCTGCTTTTGGTGATCACCTCTGGTGGATTTCTATCGGCAACCAGATACAATCCTGTCAGACCGTTATTAAATACGTGCTCTTTTTTCATTGTGTTATCTGATCTGGATTATGCTCGCGGAGAGACGTTTCGGCACCGCAGGGTACTGCCTTCTTAACCGCCGGTTAGGAGGAATATGTGCGTTCAACCTGCCGTTTTTTCTTCAGTGGTCGCGGTTAGTATTTCACTATTCGCTTTATCGAATGTGGAGATAAATTCATGAAGCGCATTAATGCTCTCACAATAGCTGGAACTGACCCGAGTGGCGGTGCCGGTATTCAGGCTGACCTGAAAACCTTTTCTGCTTTGCAGGCTTACGGTACCAGTGTTATCACCGCATTGGTGGCACAAAATACCCGTGGTGTGCAGTCGGTTTATTCTATCGAACCGGCTTTTGTTGCTGCTCAACTGGATTCTGTTTTGAGTGATGTGCGTATCGATAGTGCCAAAATCGGCATGCTGGCCAATGCCGGGATTGTCGAAATCGTCGCCGCACAACTGCGCCGTTACCCTATCCCATTTGTGGTGTTGGATACCGTGATGGTGGCAAAGAGTGGCGACCCACTACTGGCACCGGAGGCCGTTGATGCGGTGCGCCAACTTTTGTTACCTCTGGTTGACCTGGTGACGCCGAATTTGCCCGAAGCGGCAACATTACTGAATTGTCCGCCAGCCTGTAATGAGCAACAAATGTGTGAGCAGGGGCGGGCGCTATTAGCGCTGGGCTGTCAGGCCGTATTAATGAAAGGGGGGCATTTGAGTAGTGAAGATAGCCCGGACTGGCTGTTTACGGCACAAGGCGAACAGCGTTTTGTCACTCGTCGGGTGAATACCCGACATACACACGGCACCGGTTGTACCTTATCGGCGGCTTTAGCGGCATTGCGCCCGCAGCATCACCATTGGGCAGATACGGTAGATGCTGCCAAAGGTTATCTGCAAGGCGCACTGGAGCAGGCCGATACCCTCGAAGTGGGTCAGGGGATTGGGCCGGTGCATCATTTTCACCAATGGTGGTAAGGCCCTCAACCTTGAAGCTGCAGGGGGGTTAGCTGCGCTCACGCACCAGAATCACTTACTTGAGTAAGCTCATCGGGATGAGTTCGCTGGCTGCCTGTAACTCCAATGACTTTGGATATAGATATTTTGTTTTATTAATATCAGGTGTCTGCGCCAGTAAATAGTGCTGTGTCATAGTAAACATCGTGATAGCACGTTGCAGATGGTGAGCGTCAAAACGGTTAAGCAGGTAACTGTCTGCGCCCTTACGCGGGCGAATACACAGCGAAAGCGTTGGCTCGCCAGCTTCATCGTGGATCAGGTCAAACTGATAACTACCAATATCTTTTTCATTTTCCCGCCAGGAAATTTGTACGGCAGGTAATGGATTGCCAGTGGTTGACTGCCTGACGGCAAAAAAGTATTCCCCAGCCCAGAAACCGGCGTAATCCCCATCGGCTTGCAAATGTTTGGTGCGGAATATGGGCGCGTCAACCAGTTCACGGATGGCTTGTGTTGTTATTTGTTGCTGGCTTTGCAGCCATAGCGGGGTACCGTTCTCTAATTGCCAACAGGCCGCGCCCAGATAATCATTCAGTTCGCGCCAATCATTATCCAGTTGTTGCAGTAATTCCTCTTCGAGAATATTACGGTATTGCTGCATACCACTGGGTTGGTCGCCCAGCGTTTCGTAGGTGATTAACTCCATGGTACGTGGCTTGCGGCGAAAGCTCATCCACAGCACGACTTTAGGGATGCGGAATTCAATCGATTGAATGCTTAGCCGGTAGCGGTCACCTTTGTTAACCACAAAACCGTTGGCGGTGCCGCGTTTGTTTTGATAGTTACGTACCACCACCACGCTATTCAGCCCCATCCAACCAGTAACATAGTGTTCACGGTCGGAGTTGGCCACGTCCAGGTCGATCACCCTCTGGATGATTTTATCGGTTTCAAGCTTGGCCAGCGGATGGGCATCCCCGGCAGAGTAATACAGCTTCTCGGGTTCTTCGGGTAACTCAACGGTTAACATGGCATGGCCTTTTATTGGTTTGTTATCGACTCATTGCTGTCTGGTTCATAGCTTAACTCAAGCTGTCATACCGATTGCGGTATAACGGGTATTAGGATGAAAATTCGTGTTGTGGATCAACTTTTCCGACTGTTGATGGTCATAGATAAGCAAGCTAATATCACACCTGCTCATACCTGCAAATCCGTTGCACCGGGCCACGTTCAATGTCCGGCGAGTAGATTAATCAGATAATAAGGATTTTGATAATGAAAGGTCATAAAACCCTCCATTGTCTTGTTGCTGCGACGGCACTCAGTGTCAGCTCTTGGGCCTTCGCGCAGTCAACCACTGCAACCGTGGCGTCAACGCCAACAAATTCGACCCCGGCATCCTCTCAGACTGTTGCTGTCAAACCACTTCCTACTGCTGCGGATCTTCTGCAACAGCCGGTTTATAAAAACAGCTGGCAAAAAATGGTGAAGGGACAGAAAAATTTACCTGCCTGGGCGCGTAAAGGCGTGGGAACGTCGGCACCCTATGAGGTGATCAATTGGGAAGGGCAGCCGTACAAGGTGGGGCGAATCTGTAAACCTCACGATTGTAGTTATAATTTTATGTGGGTTGCGTTTAGTCAGGATAAAAAACAAGTATGGCAGGCATGGGGTATGCGCGTCTCGGTAGCAGATAAGCCGCAAGCAATTAATAATCCAAGCCAGTTCGCGACCTATCAATGGTTAGGCCGCCCCAATGAAAGTGTTCAGGCTCTGCTGAAAAAACAGTTACAGCAAGATCCTAACTGGCATTGATCGAGTGATAAGGGAGAGTGTTCAGAATTCTGTGTCACGCTAAAACCATTATAGCGTTATCACTTTATCAAGACGCCCCTCAAAATAAATGGCTAACTGGGACAGTGTCAAATTCCAACTCTGGATTGGCATTGCCCATTTTCTTTGCGCATTCTGTAACCCTATTTGATTAAGTTACGTATTTGGTGAATGACGCAGAGCTGGACCTTGGTTCGCGGGTAAAGGTTCGCGGGTAAATGCTGTTGATGGTTTGCGGGAAGCCGGTCAGGCCGTCAACACCGGCTATCAGGATATCCGAATGATTTTCTGCTCAATCTCATCGGAGAGCGTGGTCTGGTGTTTTTTCACTAATTGCGGTTCAAAGCTGCTATTACTGTCGCGGGGGGTTGCCAGTTCAACGCTGCCGGTGGGGGTTTTGATGGTTTTTACGGTTAGCGTCAATATCATTCGCCAGATGGGAGTCCAGCTCAGCCGTTAATGTAGCTTCAGTTAACTGTTTGATTAATGGTGTTAAAATGCCATTTTTACCCGTCAATGATTGACCTGGTTGCAAGGCTTTTAGGGCTTTTTCAAAGTCGAAAGGTTGAGTCATATGTCATTCCTTTTTTTAAATACGTTAGCGGAATGACACAGAATTTCTAATACTCCCTGATGATTAACTTCTATCATCATGCCCATAAACGTCATCATATCCATAACCCATCATCATGCTTCATCGTCATGGCTATTCTCAACCAATACCGGCCTGATGCAGGTCGTGCAAATTAATAGCACCTACCAACTTCCCATCCAGATTAACTACTGGTGCGGCACTGATATGGTGCTGATGCAGTGCTTCCAGTGCTTCACCGGCACGCCATTGTTCGGGTAATCGGTAGCCCGGCCGGGTGATAGCGCTTTCCAACGGTTGTTGCAATGTACCGCCTTTGACCAACCAACGGCGCAAATCACCGTCGGTAAATACCCCGACGACCCGTTGACTCGGGTCGCATACTGCTACCAGCCCTAGCCCTGTACGGCTCAGTTCCAGCATCGCTTCCATTACTGTATCGGATTCATTCACCATTGGCAGACGATCACCGGTTCTCATTAAATGATGAACCCGATTGAGTAACTTCGCGCCCAAGCTGCCGCCGGGATGTGAGCGGGCAAAATCTTCTGCATTAAAACCACGATGGCGCATCAAAGCCATCGCCAGTGCATCCCCCATCATCAAGGTATTGACTGCACTGGATGTTGGGGCCAGCCCCATCGGACAGGCTTCGTGCTCAACACTGATGTCCAGCACACAAGCCGCTGCCTGAGCTAATGGTGATTCTTTACCGCCAGTGATAGCTATCACTGGGATCTGGCTGTCTGCCAGCAAGGGAAGAATCAGATCCAACTCTTTGGCGCGGCCAGAGTAGGAGATGAAAATCACTGCATCCTGTGGGCCAATCATGCCCAAATCACCGTGCAATGCCTCTGCGGGATGAACGAAAAAGGCGGGGGTGCCGGTACTGGCCAGTGATGCAGCAATCTTTTTGCCAATATGGCCGGATTTGCCGATACCGGAAACCACGGCTTTACCGGTACAGGCCAATAATAACTCACAGGCACGGACAAAATTATCATCTAAACGTGACAGCAAGCGTTGTGCTTCTGTCAGCTCAATTTCCAGTGTTTCACGGGCATAGGTCAGCAGTGGATTAGTCATTTTTATCAACCAGAATAATAATACGGATAACAGCCTACTTACAGATAGTTAGCCTAACAATTCACAATTGGGTGGCAGACGACACCGGATCGCATTGGGGAGTACTTCAATACGGAAATGCTTGCCTGACAATGGCTCACCATCCAGGTTAAAGGTCATGTTGTGTGGCGCGGTGATTTCCAGCCAAGGCAAGTTGGCCTCAATGACGTTTTTATTTTTCTCACCACTGAACACGCTGATCAATAGGGTAGGGAGCAGCTCTTCTGCGGTCAGTAAACGCAATTGCAACAGGCCATCATTAATCAGTGCATCAGGGCAGAGAGGCTGCCCGCCACCCGCTTGCCTGCCATTGCCGATCCCTATCACCAGTGCATCACCCGCCCATGCGAAACCAGGGCCACGAATTTCACAGCTATCGGCTTTAATCGTATCCATGCGCATCAGGCCATGGATAAAATAGGAAGCGCCACCCAGTACAGCTTTGAGTTTTTCGGGCGTCTCCGTGGTAATACGGGTACCGAAACCCCCGGTAGCCATATTGATAAAACAGTGTTCGCCATTCACTTGTGCTACATCAATACTCACTGCCCGGCCTTTGACGGCCAATTGCAATGCATTTTCTATTTGTAGCGGAATATTACAGCTGGTGGCAAAATCGTTGGCTGTGCCTAATGGCAAAATAGCCAAATCGGGGCGATTGTTGGTAGACAACGCCATCAGCGCAGTCGCCACCTCATTAAGGGTGCCATCTCCACCACCGGCAATGACGGTATCGACATCCAGAATGGCGGCCTCTTCGACATAGCGTTTCGCATCACCTTGTTCCCAGGTGACCCGAACATGAAGAGTCACCCCCTCCGCACGCAAGTTTTTGACTGCATTGCGAACATCAATATTACCCGATTCTTTACCATTCAGGATGAGAAGGGTGCGCGGTATTGAGGTCATAACTTGCTCCGGATCAATTCTGTAATGGGGGTAACAGTATCCCATATCCGTTTAATTTACCTATCAGATTATTCAGGCAATAACTGAAAATATCAATTATTGTTAGACTTAATAAAAGGCGGTTTTATGGGCATATTTATTTAATCAGAATAGTTATTTTTTTTGTGGGTGAGATTATCCATTAATAGCAGAATTTTCTTATTGTTAGTTAACCGCTTAATAAGAATTGTTAATAATAACATTCAATAAAAACTGATTATAATCATATGGATAGTGGAAAAAGAAAAGGCTAGCCCAAGGGAGATTGGGCTAGCCAAGGAGGTGGTTCCTAGTCTTGTTTTGAAACTTTTTTAGTTATTGATTGTACTCAAGTGATGTTACCCCAGTGTAATTATAATTGATGTGATCCATTTCTAATATTTGCCAAAAATGCCACCTGACCGATGGCATTATTGTTTATTGCATTATGTTACGCTTTTTCGTGGGGATTACGGCTATTTGTCCCGTTCAGGTTCCGTATCAGTAAGCCATATTCCACATTAATGTCCTTGGGGATGGGCAAATACATGATATGACCATTCCCCGGCGCGATATCTGCGGGCTGGTTTTTTTTATCCTGCATGCTGTCGAGAGTGAACTGGATATTGCCGTTTGGCGTCATCAACTCAACACTGTCACCGACCGAGAATTTGTTTTTGACCACCACTTCGGCCAGGCCATCACGGCGTACTCCGGTAAACTCACCGACAAATTGCTGGCGTTCGGAAACCGAATAACCGTAGTCGTAAGTTTGTTGAGCCTCATGCACATGGCGACGCAGAAAGCCCTCGGTGTAGCCACGGTGCGCTAAACCTTCCAATGTGGTCAGCAGGGTTGGATCGAAAGGTTTACCCGCCACCGCATCATCGATGGCGCGGCGATAAACCTGTGCGGTACGGGCGCAGTAATAGAATGATTTAGTCCGGCCTTCAATTTTCAGGGAATGCACACCCAATTGGGTCAGGCGTTCCACATGCTGAATGGCGCGCAGGTCTTTGGAGTTCATGATGTAAGTACCGTGCTCATCTTCTGAGGCTGTCATATACTCGCCGGGGCGCTGTGCTTCTTCTAACATAAATACCTGGTTAGTCGGCGCGCCGATACCCAATGTCGGCTCAACATTCTTCACCGCGATCGGCTGATGGATATGCACGATATTGCCGATATCGTCTTCTTTGCCTGCCTGAACGTTATATTCCCAGCGGCAGGCATTGGTGCATGTCCCCTGATTCGGGTCGCGTTTATTGATATAGCCGGACAGCAGGCAACGACCGGAATAGGCCATGCATAGCGCGCCGTGGACAAAAACCTCCAGTTCCATTTCAGGTACTTGCGCGCGAATTTCAGCAATTTCTTCCAGTGATAACTCACGGGAGAGTATCACCCGTGTCAGTCCCATCTGCTGCCAGAATTTGACGGTGGCCCAGTTGACGGCGTTAGCTTGTACTGACAGGTGGATATCCATCTGCGGAAATGCTTCCCGTACCATCATGATCAAACCGGGATCGGACATAATCAGTGCATCCGGTCCCATATCGATCACCGGTTTTAAATCACGCAGGAAGGTTTTCAGTTTGGCGTTGTGGGGGGCAATATTCACCACCACATAGAAACGTTTGCCAAGGACATGGGCTTCCTGAATACCTAATGCCAGATTTTCATGATTGAATTCATTATTACGCACCCGCAAGCTATAGCGCGGCTGGCCGGCATAAACCGCATCAGCACCGTAAGCAAAGGCATAACGCATGTTTTTAAGGGTACCGGCAGGTGACAGTAATTCCGGTGTAAAAGGCATATTTGATGATGGTACAAATGATGATGTCGCTGACGTCATAAAGTGGCTCTCTGTCTGAGTTCAAGTCAGAACCACGCCCGTAGGAGTGGCTAAAAGCCGAGGATTGTAACCTTGCCAACGGTGAAAATCAGCCGTTGCACAATTTTTGTAAGGTTTAAATGATCCAGATCAACATGAGGAGAGGAATGCGCGGTCACTTGCCCCGCGCGGGCACAGCCAGGTAATAAATGTAGGTAAGAGTCGTGCTATCTGATAGATGAAAATTACTGTGTCAGATCTTTAATTATGGTGGTTGGGCCATTTTTCATCACCGAGGCAATGCCATTTTTGGCCGCGCTTTCGGAACTGTAGGATTCGCTGATACCAATAACCTGATGGTTCTTCGCTTTCAATACGAAATAAGGCTCATTTTTGGTGTTGTGTTTCAGCTCATATTGGCTTTCCAATGGGGAGTTACTTTGCACTGATGATATGCCATTTTCTGTAGAGGCTTTACTGGCGTACATCTCACTAGAGAGAATAATTTCGCCATTACTGGCTTTCAGATTGAAATGGTACTGCCCATTTTTTGCCTTCTTAATCTCATAGTGTCCGATGGACATAGTGTTTCTCCTGTTGGTGGTGATACCTCTAATGAGTGTAGTCAACGTTGACCGGAAGTCAGGCCAACGCGCCCTGTATCACCAACATAATGCAGATTTAACGAAGAATAAATTACAGTAAACGACAGATCTCTGCTTCCCAGCGATACCCCATGCCATAAACCGCGCGGATAAAAGGCTTCTCGCCATCGAGCGCTTCAAGCTTACGCCGCAGATTTTTGATATGGCTGTCGATAGTACGATCGGTCACCACGCGGTAATCGTCATACAGGTTATTCAGCAGTTGTTCACGGCTAAATACATGGGCCGGTTGGGTTGCCAGTATTTTCAGCAAACGAAACTCCGCTGGCGTCAGTTCCAGTAGATGATCCTGATAACTGGCCTGAAAGCGGGATTCGTCAATCAGTAGCGGTGCGCTGTCGCTTGGCTGTTCCCGTTGTTGCTGACAACGGCGCAGAATGGTTTTGACCCGCGCTACCACTTCCCGTGGGCTATAGGGTTTGCAGATATAGTCATCAGCACCAATTTCCAGCCCCAGCAACCGATCAATTTCTTCGGTTTTAGCTGTGACCATCACGATGGGTACATCGGAAAAACGGCGGATTTCACGACAAATGCTGATGCCATCGCTACCGGGTAACATTAAATCCAGCAAAATAATGGCGGGCGGGGTTTGGCGCACGGCGGCCACGACCTCGGCACCATGGGTTAGCCATTGAGTGCTGTAACCCGCAGCTTGCAGGTAATCGACCAATAACTGGCCGAGCTTTGGTTCGTCTTCAACGATCAATACGGAACCAGACTGGCTGGCAGACTGACGCGGCTCATGCATTACAATCAATTACCCTATGGAATGGAATAGGGGAAATACTACCGTAATCTGTAGGCCGCCCAAAGGTGAATGTGTCGCGCTGATTTTTCCGCCGTGCGCTTCAACAATATTGTGGCATATTGCCAGGCCGAGCCCCGAGCCGCCGCTGGCGCGATTACGGGAGCTTTCGGTGCGATAAAAACGTTCAAAAATACGTTGCAACTGTTCATCGTTAAGACCCGGTTTAGTGTCTTGCCAGTGTAGCGTTAAGCTCTCTTCTGCTAGCTGTGCGCTGATTTCTAACCGCCCCCCCTCATTGGTATAACGCAGACTATTTTCCAGTAAATTATGAAACAGTTGATTCAGTCGGTCGGGATCACCAAACATAACCGCGTGTTCAGGTAGGTGAGTGGTGATGGTCATATTTTTACTTTCGAAGCGGCCACGGAAGCTGGCAATCGCAATTTGTAACAGGCGCACGGCATCCAGTTGGGTTTTACGATAGGCCAGTGCGCCACGATCGGAGAGCGATAACTGGTGCAAGTCGTTGACCAGTTTGGTGAGGATCCCCACCTCGGCTTGTAGCGAAATTAAGGATTCAGGGGTGGGTTGGCGCACACCGTCCTGTAGTGCTTCCAGTTCGCCACGTAAGACTGCCAGTGGCGTGCGTAATTCATGGGAGACATCAGCCATAAAGTCGCGCCGCATTTGTTCATTTTTCTCCAGTGACCGGGCAAGTTGGTTAAAATCCTGTGCTAAACGGCCCAGTTCATCACGGCTACTGACGGCCACGCGGGTACTGAAATCACCGGCTGCCAGCCGATGTGTTCCTTCCACCAAACGCTTGACCGGAGCCAGCATGCCGCGAGACAACAGCCAGGTTACGGCGGCAGCCAGCAGGGTCGATAAGCCGACAATAATCCAACTGGTGCGGCGCTGTTGCTGGTCAAAGTTAATATCTGCGTTGCGGGTCAGTTTTTCCGGCGGGGTAGATATCACCCAGCCAACTATATGTTTATTAACAGTTATCGCTCGGCGACTGGCTTCTTTTGGGAGCTGTCCGGTGTGCCCAACCAACAGATTATTATGATTATCGACCACCCAAAATTGTGCGCGCCAACCACGTGGGGGCAGGCTGCGGCCATTATCTCCGCTTTGTTCAAAAGAGCGCATGATCTGATAAATTACCTGATCATTATTGCGCAGGAAATCCCAGTTACCGTAGCGCTGGTATTGCACCTCAAGGGCATCTCCCAGCATCGCTATCCGCTGCTCATTACTTTGTTTGATGTAATCAATAAAACCGCGTTCGAAGCTGGCCCTGACTCCCCAGTGCATGGTTGCCAACACCAACATGCAGGTGGCAAATATCGCCATAAACAGTTTTCCGGTAATACCGATCCTTATCATGTTTCACCTGTTCTATCGGTTGGCAGCCAGATTACGATTGGTTCCGATATCTGCTGGCACGCGGTTAAATATCAGCGCTGGTAGCACAATAATAATGGCCATACCCATGCTGCCGATAATCATTAGGATCTGAAATCTATTGGGTATGCCATGTTATTCCAGCCTCATTAACGCTTTCTTACTAAAGCGGCTGCGCAGGTGATCAAAATAGAGATAAACCACTGGCGTGGTATACAAGGTGAGCAACTGACTCACCACCAGCCCACCGACGATGGTAATCCCCAGCGGCTGGCGTAACTCCGCACCATCACCACTGCTCAGTACCAATGGCAGCGCCCCGAACAAGGCGGCCAGCGTGGTCATCAAAATGGGTCTGAAGCGCAATAGGCTGGCTTGAAAAATGGCGTCGCGAGCACTGAGATTGCCATTACGTTGTGCATCAAGAGCAAAATCCACCATCATGATGGCGTTCTTTTTCACAATGCCAATCAATAACATAATGCCGATAAGGGCGATCAGGCTAAAAGGCGCATCGAACAGTTCCAGCGCCAGCAGCGCCCCGACTCCGGCGGATGGCAGCGTTGACAGGATGGTTAGCGGGTGAACAAAACTCTCATACAAAATTCCCAGTACGATATACACCGTAGCGATGGCCGCCATAATCAGCCACAACTGGGATTTCAGCGTTTCCTGGAACACCTGCGCAGTACCCGCAAAAGCACCGCGCACAGTAGCAGGCACCCCGAGTTCAGTCATTGCCCGCTCGACGGCGGCAGTGGCTTCAGACAAGCTGCCGCCATCAGGCAGGTTAAATGAGATGGTCGAAGCCGCAGATAAGCCCTGATGATTGACCGCCAGTGGGGCGTTGGCCGGTTGCCACTTGGCGAAATAGGACAGCGGAATTGACTGGCCGTTGCTGTTAATCACAAACATCTTATCCAGCGAACTGACATCCTGGGTGTATTGAGGTGCGACTTCCATTACCACCTTATATTGGTTTAAGGGTTGATAAATGGTGGAAATCTGCCGTTGTCCAAAGGCATTGTTGAGCAGGGCATTGGCATCGGAAACATCAATACCTAATCGCGCCATGGTCTCACGATCGTAAGTCAGCGCCATTTCCGAGCCTTTATCCTGTTGGTCGGAGTTAACATCGACCAGTTCCGGCAATTTAGCCAGCGCCGCCCGGACTTTGGGTTCCCATTCTCGTAGTGCCGTTAAATCGTCTGCCAACAGGGTAAATTGGTAACTGGCATTGGATTGACGGCCGCCAACCCGGATATCTTGTACTGAGGCCAGAAACAGGTTGGCTCCCGGCTCTTTTGCCAACTTACCCCGCAGGCGGGTAATCACCTGCTGGGCGGTTTCCTTACGTTCACTTAGCGGTTTGAGCGAGATAAACATTGAACCACTATTGGTGCGTGAACCGCCGGTGAAACCAGTCACATTATCGACTGCCGGGTCAGCACTGACGATCCTCATGAAATCTTTCAGTTTTTGCTGCATCGCCTGGAAGGAGATACTCTGATCGGCTTGGATAAAGCCCATCATGCGGCCGGTATCTTGCTCAGGGAAAAAGGTTTTCGGGATACTGATATAAAGCCAGACATTCAGAGCAATAGTTGAAAACAGTACAACCATTACCCATCGTGTATGCCCCAACACCCAATTCAGCGAACGGCCATAACCTCGCTGAATGGACAATAGTACTTTGCCAAAACCGCGAATACGTTGCTGCTGACCGACAGGGTGTGAACGTAGCAAGTGGGCGCACATCATGGGCGTCAGCGTCAGGGAGATGACCAGCGAGATGCCAATTGATACGGATAAGGTGACGGCAAACTCACGGAATAACCGGCCCGGTAGCCCTTCCATCAGCAGCAGCGGAATAAATACCGCCACCAGCGAGATACTCATCGACAACACGGTAAAGCCGACTTCACGCACCCCGCGTAGGGCGGCAGCCATCGGTTTTACCCCAGCCTCCAAATGGCGGGAAATATTCTCCAGCACCACAATGGCATCATCGACCACAAAACCGGTGGCAATGGTTAGCGCCATCAGCGACAAATTATTGAGACTAAAACCGCACAGGTACATGGCGGCAAAGGTACCGATCAATGAAACCGGGACGGCAACCGCCGGGATCAGGGTGGCGCGGCCAGATCGCAGGAACAAGAACACCACCAGGATCACCAGTGCCACGGCGATGATAAGTGAGCGCTCCACTTCATCCAGTGACGCACGGATGGTAGGTGAACGATCCTGAGCAATATTTAACTCAATTGACGCTGGGATCGAGGCGCGCAGGGCCGGAAGCTCGGCTCGAATTCTGTCCACGGTGGCGATAATATTCGCACCCGGTTCGCGGCTGATCACCAATAGCACCGCCGGTTTACCATCGGACATTCCGGCGTTACGCACATCTTGTACCGAGTCCACCACGTTGGCGACATCCTGCAACCGGACTGGTGATCCATTGTTGTAATGGATCACCAGCGGGCGATAACCCTCGGCCGTTTTGATTTCATCATTGGCCTGAATCTGCCAGTGTTGTTGGCTGGAGTCGATTGACCCTTGCGGGCGACGAACGTTGGCGGCACTGATCGCCTGACGCACTGCATCCAGCGAAACGCCCTGATTGAATAGCGCGCTGGGATTTAGCTCAACCCGCACCGCAGGCAGGGAACTCCCGCCGACAGTCACATCACTGACCCCTTCAGTTTGGGCGATTTTTTGCGCCAGTTGGGTCGAGGCAAAGTCATACAACTGGCCTTGGGTGAAAGTATCTGAGGTCAGCGTCATTATCATGATCGGCGCATCAGACGGGTTCATCTTGCGATAGGTTGGGCGGTTGGGCATCCCCGACGGCAGCAGGCTTTGGGCTGCATTGAGTGCGGCCTGCACATCACGGGCCGCACCGTTGATATCACGGCTGAGATCAAATTGCAGGATGATCCGCGTGCTGCCCAGTGAACTGGTCGAGGTCATTTCATTGACCCCGGCAATTCTACCCAGTGCGCGTTCCAGTGGCGTGGCAATGGATGACGCCATGGTTTCCGGTGAGGCACCTGGCATGGAAGCACTGACCGAAATCACTGGATAATCCACCTGCGGCAGCGGTGATACTGGCAATAAGCTAAAGCCGATAACACCGCAGATGGTAATCGCCAATGTCAGCAGGGTGGTGGCGACCGGGCGCTGGATAAACAGAGCGAAGAATTTCACTGTGGCTCCTGCCCGTTCGGCAATTCAGGTGGTGAGTCTGATGAATCAATATCCTCATTACGGCGTCGATTTTTGCCATGAGAGTTGCGCGCCAGCTTATCGAATAACAGATAGATAACCGGTGTGGTGAACAGGGTCAATACCTGGCTAACAATAAGCCCGCCGACCATACACACCCCCAGCGGATGGCGTAACTCGGCACCGGTACCGGTACTGAACATCAAAGGTAACGCAGCGAACAGCGCCGCCAGTGTGGTCATCAGAATAGGGCGGAAACGTAACAAACAGGCCTGATAGATAGCATCATACGGGGTCATCCCTTGATCCCGCTCGGCTGCCAGCGCGAAGTCGATCATCATGATGGCATTTTTCTTCACAATGCCGATCAGCAGAATAATCCCGATAATAGCGATCACATCCAGCTCATTGCCGGTCAGTATTAGCGCCAGCAAGGCTCCGACACCGGCGGTTGGCAGGGTTGATAAGATAGTGACCGGATGAATAAAACTTTCGTATAACACACCAAGCACAATATACATCGCCACAATAGCCGCGACGATCAACCACAGCGTGCTGCCAAGGGCGGCCTGAAACGCCAGCGTCGAGCCTTGGAAACGAGTGATGATATCGGCCGGTAGTTGAATGGCAAGCTCTGCTTGGGTCACGGCTTTTACTGCCTCGCCGAGGGAATAGCCGTGTGCCAGATTGAAAGAGATGGTGGCCGATGGGAACTGATTCAAATGGTTGATCGACAGCGGTCCGAAACGCTCTTCAATGGTGGCAATACTGCTCAGTGGCACCCCTTTACCATCACTGCCCGTCAGGCGGATATCATTGAGTGCCGCCAGCCCCGGTGTGGCTTGTACATTATGTTCCAGTACTACTCGATACTGGTTAGCTTGAGTATAAATGGTGGAAATCAGCCGTTGACCAAAGGCGTTATACAGCGCGCTGTCAATGGCAGTCATGGTGATCCCCAAACGGCTGGCGCTGTCTCTGTCGACATTAACAAACGCCACCAGTCCCTGATCCTGCCAGTCACTGGTGACATCCTGGAACGGGGCTTGTTGCTGCAACTCGTTAACCAGCTTCGGCACCCAGGTACTCAGTTCTTCCAGCGAAGTGGCTTGCAGGGTGAACTGATATTGTGTCCGACTGAGTTGGGTATCGATGGTCAAGTCCTGAACCGGCTGTAAGTACAGTTTAATCCCCGGCACGCCGGCGACACTGTTCTGCAAACGAGTAATAATCTCAGGCATGCGGTCGTCACGGCTGCTCAGTGGTTTAAGGTTAATCTGCAACCGGCCATTATTGAGCGTGGCATTGGTGCCATCGACGCCGACAAACGAGGTCAGGCTTTCTACTGCGGGATCTTTAAGGATGATGGCGGCCACCTGTTGTTGCCGTTCAGCCATATTACTGAACGAAACCGATTGTGGCGCTTCCAGCGTTCCCTGAATCAGACCATTATCCTGTAATGGGAAAAATCCTTTGGGGATCAACAAGTAAAGTATCACGGTGAGTACCAGGGTACTCAGGGTGACGCTGAGTGTTAGCCATTGATGTTTAAGAACTTTTCTCAGGCCAACGGCATAATGGGCAATCACCCAGTCAAAGAATTTCTCACTGGCACGGGACAGGCAGTTTTGTTTACGCAGTGATTCATAACTGAGCATCCGTGCACACATCATTGGCGTCAGGGTTAGGGAAACCACCGCTGAAATCAGGATCGCCACCGCCAGTGTGACGGCAAATTCGCGGAACAAGCGGCCCACGATATCGCCCATAAACAGTAGCGGAATCAACACTGCAATCAATGAGAACGTCAGGGAAATAATGGTAAAACCAATCTCACCGGCACCTTTCAGCGCGGCATCCAGTGGCTTCTCGCCTTTTTCGATATAGCGAGAGATATTCTCAATCACCACGATGGCATCATCAACCACAAAACCGGTGGCAATGGTCAGCGCCATTAATGTCAGGTTATTGATTGAAAAACCAAGAAAATACATCGCGGCAAAGGTACCGATCAGCGACAGCGGCACCGCGATACTGGGGATAATCGTGGCTGCGGCATTGCGCAGGAACAGATAAATCACCATCACCACCAGCACAATTGACAGCAGTAACTCAAACTGCACGTCACTGACTGAGGCGCGGATAGTGGTGGTGCGGTCGGTTAGCACTTTTACATCGACCGATTTGGGCAGACTTTTGATCAGCTCTGGCAGCATCTCGCGGATACTGTCGGCGGTATCAATGACGTTCACTCCCGGCTGGCGCTGGATATTCAGCACAATTGCCGGTTGGGTATTGGCCCAGGCGGCCAACTTGTTATTTTCCGCGCCTTGCTCAATGGTGGCGACATCCTGCAAACGGATTGGCGCACCGTTTTGGTAGGCCACGATCAAGTCGCGGTAATCCTCGGCGGATTTCATCTGATCATTGGCTGATAAGGTCACCGAGCGGGTTGGCCCATCCAGACTGCCTTTGGCGGAATTGACGTTGGCATTGCTGATGGCGGTGCGAATAGTTTCGCTGTCCAGCCCCAGAGCCGCTACCGCCGGGGCATTCAGTTTCACCCGCACGGCAGGGCGTTGGCCCCCTGAAATAGTGACCAGACCGACCCCGGTAACTTGCGAGATTTTCTGCGCAATCCGGGTTTCCACCATGTCTTCCACTTGCGTCATCGGGATTGCCGTGGAGGTAACCGCCAGTGTCAGAATAGGCGGATCAGCCGGATTAACTTTGCTGTAAATCGGCGGATAAGGCAGATCGTTCGGTAGCAGGTTGGTGGCCGCATTAATGGCCGCCTGCACTTCCTGCTCTGCCACATCTAACGGCAAAGTGAGTTGGAATTGCAGAGTAATCACCGACGCGCCACCCGAGCTTTGCGAGGCCATTTGTTTCAGGCCGGACATTTGCCCAAATTGGCGCTCCAACGGTGCGGTAATTGACGATGTCACCACATCCGGGCTAGCACCGGGATAGAGTGTCACCACCTGAATAGTCGGGTAATCAACCTCCGGCAGGGCGGAAACCGGCAAAGCGCGGTAGCCGATAATCCCTGCTAACAGAATGGCAACCATAAATAAAGTGGTGGCGACCGGGCGCAGGATAAACAGCCGTGATGGCCCGCCACCAGGCGTTGGAGGCATCACTTGCATCAGGATTTCTCCGCAGCAGGGGTGTTGCCAGCCGCGGTATTGGTAGCCGGCCTTTTACCTTTATGCGTGGTTTTCTCCTCGGTGGCCGGTTTGTCTGTTGCTCCACTTGGATTGGCATTCGCGGCCCGTGGCGTGACCACTTCTACCTGTAAGCCTTCGGTCAGGCGATCAATACCGTCAGTAACCACACGCTGACCAGCATTCAGACCGGTGCTGATAACCACTTGTTTGCTGTCCTGAATACCGGTGGTCACCTGATGCTTACTGACTTTATTGTCGTCATTGAGTGTCCAGACAAAGCTACCTTCGTTGCCCATTTGTACTGCGGCAGTTGGCACCACGACCGCATTTTGCAGTAAATCCACTTTGATACGGGCATTAACAAACTGGTTTGGGAACAGCACATCATCTTCATTGGCGAAGCGGGCTTTCAGTTTAATGGTGCCGGTGGTGGTATCAATTTGGTTATCAATACTGAGCAGATAGCCCTGTGCCAGCATCTGCTTGTTAGTGCGATCCCAGGCTTCAACCGGCACCGTAGTATTATTTTTTGCTGCATTTTTCTGCGCTTGCATAATCGTCGGGATATCACTTTCCGGCAGAGTAAAGACCACATCAACCGGATGTGTCTGGGTAATCACCACAATCGGGGTGGTGATGCCGCTGGTAATGTAATTACCGACATCCACCTGTTTCAGGCCAACCGTGCCGGAGATCGGGGCGGTTATTCGGCTATACGTCAGTTGCAGTTCAGCGCTGTCGATAGCACCCTGATCGGCTTTAACACTGCCTTCGCTCTGGCGTACCAGTGACGCTTGTGTATCCAGATCTTGCTGTGAAATCAGGCCGGTTTTGGCCAGTTTTTGATAGCGAGCCAGATCCCGCCGAGCGTTGTCCAGCGTGGCCTGATCTTTTGCTAACTGGCCCTGTGCTTGGGTGAGTAATACCTGATAAGGGCGTGGATCGATTTCCACCAGTAAATCACCGGCGTTGACCTGCTGCCCTTCGATAAAGTGGATTGCCATCAACTGACCATTGACCTGGCTGGTCACGGTGACGGTATTGGCAGCAATCACGGTACCTAAACCGGTAAGATAGCGCGGCACGGTTTGCTCGGTGGCAGTGGCGGCTTGCACCGGTGACATAGGCATACTACGGCGGCCACCGGCCCGTGCCGCACTGTTCCCCCCCGCATGCTGCTGTGCACCCGGTGCGGTGTTGCCAGGGGTTGCGCTAATGTTGCCAGGGGTTGCGCTAAAGTAGCGCCAGGCAAATACAGCAACAATAATCGCCACCACAGCCCCGAGTAACACCGGTACTCGGGAAGTGCGTTTAGATTGAGCTTTCATGATGGCGGAGAGTCCTTTTAATGTTCTGGTTATTTGCGCAGGTGCAATCAATTAAAATTTATACCCAATAGATTTCAAGATGCGGGAAGGCGGCAAAAGAGATTATCCCGATGAGCTTACTCAAGTAAGGATTCGGGTAAACGAGCCAGCCAACACACCTGCAACTTGAAAGACGACGGGTATGGATATGTTACTAGTTTAGCGGGAATCTACCGGAAAAAAATGGAGGAAATATGAAACTAGTGTCAGGGTATGTGGGGAAGGGGTAATAATCGTTAGATTTAAAAATGGGATTCAAAGTAAAGCCCGTGGATTTCGATTGAAAGTCACAGTCGAAGGGACCTGATATAAGATCTTATCTACAGGTTCATATTGCGGATAAAAAACCAATTTGATCTATAGCTACGTTGTAGCTCCAATAAATGGGGTGGAAGTCTATCGCGTTGACACGGTTGATGCACTGAAGCGCGATCTTGGTTGGTAATAATGCTGACGATTATTTATCAAAGTCGTTTTAAAAAAGATGCAAAGCGATATACCAAGAATAAAAACGCACAGAAAGTTATTTTAGCAACTATTTCACTGCTACAAACAGGCGAAGCGTTGCCAAAAATAGATAAAGAACATCCATTGATAGGCAACTACATTGGCTATCTTGAGTGTCATGGTATGCCAGATTTATTATTCATTTACCAGCGTACCGATCCCGAAATCAAGTTGTATCGTATGGGAAGTCACTCTGATTTATTTTAGTATTCAAACACATAAAACGATAATAACAGCATTCGGATAAAATAATTAGCGAGTGATATAGGCGAAATAGACCACCGTTCAACGTTTGTGGCCCTATACCGGTTGATTCATCAGAAATAAAGCGAGCTATAGCGCTCTGACAACCCGCTTTACTTCCATATCTCATTACGACCAAACGCGCATCTAGCGATAAAGTGTCTGCGCCCACCGCGCTAACCCGGCGGTGACCGAGCCAAAATCATTCCCCCCCACCAGCGGGATACCCGGCAGTTGTTGCTGCAAGGCTGCTCGTAGTAATGGGGAGCGGGCGCTGCCGCCAGTCAGGTAAATCACATCAGGGGTGATATGGCTGGTGGATAATGCCAGGCTGACTTGCTCCTGGATCCGTTGTAGCGGCTGAGTGATCGCCTCTGCCAGTTGTTGCTGGCTGATGGTCTGGCCTAATTGTGGTTCGACAAAACTCAGCACCGCAGCCACTTGTGCCTGTTCTGATAGCGCGATCTTGCTCTCTTCTGCCGCTCGGACTAAACGGTAGCTCAGGCGTTGTTGATAGACCCTTAACAGGCGTTCTACTTGCTGTGGATGCGCCGCATCGCGGATTAAATCACGCAGGAAGCGGCCATTAACCGTGCTGTAGAAATCGCTCTGTGCCGGAACATCGTTGGTGGCAACGGCATTCCAGTAGGGCAGCGACGGCAGGGCAATGCCTTTTTCGGTCTCGCCACCCATGCCAAACAGCGGCATCAGTTGTTTAAACGCCAGCATAATATCCAGATCGTTACCTCCGACGCGGCAACCACTGTGGCCCAGCAGGCTCTGCTGGCGATCTGCCAGCCCCTGCCATTTCGGCCCCATCAACAGCACCGAGCAGTCAGTGGTCCCCCCGCCGATATCCACTACCAGCACGGTTTTTTCTTCCGTCAGCGTGGCTTCAAAATCCAGCCCTGCCGCGACCGGCTCAAACTGGAAAGCAATATCGCGAAAACCGGCGCGTTGCGCCGCGCGCAGTAAAATACCTTCCGCCTGCCGGTTAGCCTCTTCACCGCCGGAACCTTGAAAGTTTACCGGGCGGCCAATCACCGTCTGATTAATTTCTGATGCCAGTACCGATTCTGCCTGACGTTTGATGTGGAACATCATGGCACAGACCAAATCTTCAAACAGTGCCAGTTGCTGAGGCTTCAGCCCATTGGCGCCCAAGAAAGATTTAGGTGATTTAACAAAGTAAACGTCTTCGGGATCTTCAATATATTGGGCGAGGGCCGACAGGCCGAACGTCAGACTGTCGGCGGCAATCGGAATATCTTCTTCGCGATTGAACGCCATGGCCCGGCGTAATAGCTGCTGGTTTTCGTCACTACCGGTGGGGACCTGCCAGTGGCGGTGCAGGCACTCACTGACCGCTTCCCGTGTGGGCGCACACAACATGGAGGGCAAATAGACATCATTATTTTCCAGTGTTAGCAATTTGGGAGCATCATCCCGCATCACGGCAACCGAGCAGTTTGCTGTGCCGTAGTCAAAACCAATGAACATAATTTGCTCCCCAGGCCAAATAAAGGGGGCCGACTTTACCCCAGAGTGGGCCGTGGGGCAATCATCAAGTCAGGGATTTTTTTATCGGGAACGAGGTAGCAGCACCGGTAGCTGTTTTTGCTGTGATTGATAGAGACGAACCTGGCCGCGACCACTGCGCTTGGCGGTATAACAGGCAATATCTGCTTGCGCCATAATTTCACTGCGCTGATTATTGCTGCTGCTGATTCGGGTCACACCCGCACTGGCACCAATACGATACAGCTTATCTTCCCAGTGGAAATGGTAGCCATTGATCATTGATACCAGACTTTGGGTAATGGCTTTAGCATCGGGCAGGGTGCAATTGAGCATCAGCAGACCAAACTCATCACCACCGAGGCGTGCAATGCAATCGCTGTTGCGTAAATGCTGGTGCATCAACTGGCCAATCTCTTTCAGTAACGCATCGCCTGCCGGGTGCCCAGCGGTATCATTAATGGCTTTAAAATAGTCTAAATCAAGGAATGCCAGCGCATTTTGCTGGTTGAGATCGACGCTTATCTGGATAGCGGCTTTTAATCTATTGTCAAAGTTGGCGCGATTTGGCAGGCCGGTCAGATTATCGTGCGATGCGCTATGGCTGAGTTTCCGCATCATGGCGCGGGATTCGCCAGCATCCTGGAACACCAGCACGGCACCCACAATGTCTCCTTCCAGAGTTTTCAGTGGGGCGACCGACTCTTGAATATCATAATACCGCCCGTCACGATGATGTAATACCATCGACTCATTCAGCGAAGAGTAAGCGCGATGATTGAGGCAATGTTCTATTGGGTTATCAATTTCTGGCCCGTCCACGCCGTTAGTCAACTTAATGATCTGGTTAACCGGTTGGCCCAGTGCGCTGGTATTTGCCCAGCCGGTCATTTTCTCAGCAACCGGATTCATAAAGGTAATTTTCATCTCCTGATCGGTACAAACCACGGCCTCACCGATGGAGTCCAGCGTGATATGCAGCCGTTCTTTCTCTTCGTGCAGCGCCTCAGTCAGGCGACGGTTAATCATCTCGGTTTTTTTCAGCTCATTGATATCTTCAACCTGCGAGATGAAATAGAGCGGCTGTAATTCGTGGTCGCGAACCACACTGACCACCAGTAGTGCCCACACCACCTCGCCATCGCTGCGGATATAGCGTTTTTCCATTGAATAACTGGGGATTCGGCCATGATACAAGTCATCGAGCAATTTCAGATCAGCAGAGAGATCTTCCGGATGAGTAATTTGCTGGAAAGTCAGTGTCAGTAATGTTTCTTGGCTGTAACCTAATAATTTGCACAGTGCCTTATTGACCTGCATCCATTTGCCTTCTGGCGAAACCAGAGCCATACCAATAGCCGAATACTCCATGGCATTACGAAAGCGATTTTCACTTTCAACGATATTCGCTTTTTCCATCCGGAAGGCGTGCATTACCATCGACATCGCGTGAGGTGGGATCAACACCATTAACAGTGGAATAAAGGAGAACGCTTGGACCGACAGTTTAGTATCAGCCTGAAGTGTAAACAGGTTGAAATTGATCATCATTGCAATCAGCACGGTGGCCAAAAAACAGACAGTAAATGTTTCAAAACGTGGTAAGCGGATTGAGGTCCAGATCAACGCCATAATGACAAAAGTGAAGGGGAAAGGCAGATATAGCAGACCGATATAACAGGCGGCCAGCGATAATACCGTCATCCACATCATATCAAACAATGCGTTGGATTGGGTTGCGATGTTGAAGTAACCACGGCGGTAAAGTAGCCCGACTGGCCCTAAGGCCAGCATTCCTATGGCTTCGGACATAAACCATATGGTGAACACTTGGCTAAAGTTGTCGTTTTGCGGTGATAAATACCAGGCCGCAGCCAGACCACTGACCAGCGGAACGATAACCACCGTGCAAATTGAGAACTTGAGCCAACTAAACAGACTATTCAGTGGGTCTTTGGGCTGCAGAAATTTACGCAGCAGCCACGCACCGACTGCTGCCTCTGCCAGGTTGATCAATGTCAGGGGTAATGGGAACCAACTAATACCGTATAAAATAAAATTTGCCGCCACAATACATATCCCAGCAGTCAATAATTGCCATGGCCAGTAGCGCAAGGGATGGTGAAAAAGCGCGATCATTAATACTGCGGTCGGGAACCATAAAGGAGCCAGATTTTCAGATTGTTCGGAAAGCTGGATACAAAAGAGTGCGAGCAAAAACACCACTATGCTGATGATAGTTATATGCAGAATGGTTTTATTATCAGGTGCCGGTTTTTCGGCCGCACTGAGATCCATATAACACCTTATTTTGTTCACAAAGATTCGGATTATGATAGGGAAAATCCATCACATAAAAATATTTCGTCTTTAAAATACGGCTACATTCAATATATTTAGTATAGATGAGCACTGTCGGAGAGGGGGCCTTTACCCAGTGCTCAATTAATGGTTTTTTATTATATAAGCATTAGACCAAGAATATGGTGGCCAGTCCCAGAAAGATGAAAAATCCGCCAGTATCGGTGATGGCGGTGATCATCACACTGGATCCGATAGCCGGATCACGGCCTAAACGGGCCATGGTCATTGGGATAATAACGCCCATCATCGCTGCCATTAACAAGTTAAGCATCATTGCCAAGGTCATCACGCCGCCCATTGCCGGGTCGCCATATAACAGATAGGTGACAACCCCCATAATGCCGCCCCAGACCAGGCCATTAATCAGCGCCACACCTAATTCTCTGAACATCAGGAAGGTTACATTGCCCTGCTGAATATGGTGCAGTGCCAAGGCGCGCACGATCATGGTGATAGTCTGATTACCGGTGTTACCGCCAATACCGGCCACAATCGGCATTAATGCTGCCAGTGCCACTAACTGTGAGATGGTATGTTCAAATAAACCGATCACTCTCGACGCCACAAAAGCGGTACAGAGATTGATTGCCAGCCATGACCAGCGGGTGCGGACAGCGCGACCTACTGGGGAGAACACATCCTCTTCCGGACTCAAGCCCCCCATCCGTCTTAGGGTGGTATCGCTCTCTTCGTTGACGACGTCAACGATCTCTTCGATGGTTATGCGGCCCATCAGTTTGCCTTTGGCATCAATAACTGCGGCACTGATTAAGTCATAACGTTCAAATGCGCCCGCCGCATCTTCCGCTTTCTGTTCTGGTTGGAAAGTGATTGGGTTGCTCTCCATCACCTCAAACACTTTGGCATCTGGTGAGTTGAGCAGAATAGCGGTCAGTGGTAGCTCACCGAGTAAGGTATTTTTGCGGTCAATAACAAAGATTTTGTCTGTGGCATCGGGGATGTTTTTCCGGTAACGCAAATAGCGTTGCACGGTTGCCAGAGCCACGTCGGCCCGCACCGTGACCAGTTCGAAATCCATCATCTGACCAACAGTATCGCGGCCATACTGGATAACCTCCCGCACGCGGGCTCGTTGATCCGGATCCAGTGAGGTGAGTAAGCGGCCCATCAGATTACGTGGCAGGTATTCAGCCAGATAAGCCTGTTCATCGACATGCAAGGGGCGCATGGCTTTTAACAGGTCTTTATCGCTCATCTCTTTAATCAGGGTGTCCCACACGGTTTCAGAGACTTCAACCAGTGTTTGACCACGTTTCTCGTTTTTGACTAACCGCCACAATGCTAAGCGTTCGTCATTGGGCAAGGCTTCCAGTAAGTCGGCGAGGTCTGCTGCGTGTAGGTTATCGAGCAGGTTTCTGATCTCTAACGTTTGTTCTAACAATTGCTCATTACTGAGCTTTTCCCGTTCTTCCTCGCGACCAAGAATGCCGTCAATCAAGGCTTTATTATTCAGTAATAGGGAAAGTATCCGGTTGCGTATTTCTGCCAGTTTTTTAGCATTATTTTTAGCTTTGTTTTTTATCACGGCGGAAAGTGGCCCAGGGATTATTGGTACTGGCATAGTGTGTCCTTTATACCCAACGTATTTGAAGCCGCAGGGTGGTTCGCTTGCAGCCTACTTGCCACGCCAATTACTTGGCTATAGGGAGATGTAGCGGGTGCGAGTAGGGGTGATGAGCACTAAAATCTAGGGGCTGAGGTCGGTCTCATGGGGGCCCGGAGGCTCGCCTTCCACCGTCAGCTCTAGCTGTTGCGATCCCCTACGCTCCTGATGATGAGAAATAGACGCGATCGCCGCATATAATAAACGGCCAAATAGAATGAGAAAACTCACCAGTAGGATAATTTTTGTTAGCTGTGTGGACGGTCTTTTTCTCATTATTAACCCTTCGCTCTTGGCGCTGCAGCGGTGTTAGCTGCTCTCACTCACCCGAATCACTGACTTGAGTAAGCTCATCGGGATTCTTTCGTTTGCTGCCTTGCTGCAACACCAATATCTTTGGGTAAACCCCTTTATTACTTGGCGCTGCAGCGGTGTTAGTTGCTCTCACTCACCCGAATCACTGACTTGAGTAAGCTCATCGGGATTCTTTCTGATTACTCTTTGGTCGTAACAACCTCGGCCTCTTTCGGCGCGTCGTTTTCTTCGTCTTCTTCGATGATAAGCTTCCAGCCTACCACATCATCCCAGTAAGCCTGTTCACGTTCAAAATCCAGTTGCACCAGATTATTTTGTGTCAGGAAATTCGCCGGGAAACGCAAGGTCCAGTGGCCGTCATTGGTCATCAGACGCAGACTTTCCGGTGTGGTGGTCGACTGACGTTGATTATTCAGTAGTGTAGCCAAGCGTAATAACTGAATTAACGGCAAATAATATTTTTTCTTGAATAAATTCAAGCGTGGCAGTTCATCCAGCTTAATACCTTTACGGTGCATACGGACCAGGGTTGCCAATAGCAATTGCTGCTCCTGATTGAAGCCCGGCAAGTTGGTGTTTTGCAGAATATAGGCTGAATGACGGTGCATCCCGCTGTGATTAATGCTCAGGCCGACTTCATGTAGCATTGCGGCCCATTTAAGCAGTGCTTCAAGTTGTGGCTGTACCAGCTTGGTATTCTGTGCCATCCATTGGGTATAAAGCTGTTCGGTGGTTTCCAGTACCCGACGGGCCTGTTCGCGGTCAATATTATAGTGTTCGGCCAGGCTTTTGGCTGTGCGCTGGCGAATATCCTGATGGCGGAAACGGCCTTCCATCTCATACAACACACCTTCACGCAGTGCACCGTCAGATAGCCGTAACTCTTTGATTGCTAATGCATCGAATACACCACACAGAATAGCCAGACCCGGCACAAATACGGATTGACGATCTTCCGATAATCCCGGCAAATTCAGGGCAGAGAAGTGTTTGAATTGCAGCACTTGGTCAACCAGCATTTCGAGGCGTTCCGGGGTGATCAACCCGTCCTTCTCGCCCATTGCCACCAAGACTTCGTAGGTGGCTTTAATGGTGCCAGAGGCCCCCAGTGCGTACTGCCAGCCTTGGATCCGATATTGCCATGCCAGATTTTCCAGTTTTTGTGCTGCCGCCAAACGGGCACGTTTGAAATTGGCCTTACTTATCTCACCGTGCGGGAAAAACTGTTGAGCAAAACTGACGCAACCCATGCGACGACTTTCTACCAGCAGTGGTTCGAAGTCTTCACCAATAACCAACTCGGTGGAGCCGCCACCAATGTCAATGACCAGCTTGCGACCTTTCTCCGGCTGAGTATGTTCTACTCCCATAAAAATCAGACGAGCCTCTTCCTGACCAGAAATGATCTCTATCGGGTAAGGGATAACCGCAGTAGCGCGCTTGAGGAAGGTTTCCGCGTTAGCTGCTTGCCGCAGCGAATGGGTGCCGACGATACACACGTTGTCCGGTGAAAAACCCTGTAAACGTTCGGCAAACAGTGCCAGACAGGCTAAACCCCGTTCGATGGCCTCTTCGCTGAGCATATTATTATGGTCTAAACCATCAGCCAGATGCACTCGCTGCTTCAGGCGGCCTAAAACCTGCAAAGCGCCGTTGACGACGCGAGCAATCACCATATGGAAACTGTTAGAACCCAGGTCAATGGCGGCAATTTCCTGCGGTTTGGTGGTCGTTGAATTGTTGGATAGCGGCATATTTTTAGCTCGATGCGTCTGGTTGTTCCAGCGCTTTTAAATAATCATAGATGGCAATCTGTGCACGTACTTTGCGCCTATTGCCACGCGGTACATAACGATTACTCAGTTCTTTATCAATATAACGGGCTTTTACCGTGTCGTTGAATAACAGCTCTAAAATATCCAGTACCCGCTGCTTTAACCTTGGGTCCAGCAACGAGACTGCGACTTCAATACGATAATCAATATTCCGGGTCATCCAGTCAGCGGAAGAGAGATACACCAGTTTGTCGCCTTTATTCTCAAAGACGTACACCCGGTCATGCTCTAAGAAGCGGTCAACGATACTGGTAACCTGAATATTATCGCTGATCCCAGGCATATTTGGGATTAACGAACACATACCACGCACTAATAACCGGATTTTTACCCCTGCACTGGAAGCGCTATATAACCTATCTACCAAGCCTTTATCCACTAAATTATTTATCTTCAGGGTAATACCGGCGCTTTCACCGGCCTGAGCATGAATAATTTCCTGATCAATCAATTGATACAGCATCAAGCGCGAGTTCTGTGGTGACACCATTAGATTATCAAATTTGACCGGGCGATAAGGGTTTTCAATAAAGTTAAATACCCGCCGTACTTCATTGGTAATCCTGGCATCCGCCGTCAGTAACGAATAATCGGTATAAAGGCGGGCTGTTTTCTCGTTAAAGTTACCGGTGCCAATATGGGCGTAACGGACGATTTCGTCCCCTTCCAAGCGGGAAATTAGGAATAATTTGGCATGAATCTTCAGGCCCGGCGCGGAGAAAATAACATGTACACCGGCAGCGGTTAGGCTTTTAGCCCAATGGATGTTGGCTTCTTCATCAAAGCGCGCTTGTAGCTCCACCACCACTGTGACTTTTTTGCCGTTATGGGCCGCATGGATCATTGATTCGATAATGCGCGAATCCTTGGCGACCCGATAAATATTGATTTTAATCGCTAATACGCTCGGATCGAATGATGCCTGACGCAGTAATTCCAATACGTGTTCAAAGGTATGATATGGGTAATACAGCAGCACATCCTGTTCGCGGATGGCATCAAAACCGTTGCGGAATTTATCGAACCAGATATGGCGTAGGCGGGGCATTGGCCGGTTAACCATATTGCTTTTGCCGACATTCGGGAAGCTGATAAAGTCTTTAAAATTGTGGTAACGGCCGCCGGCGATGACTGAGTCATCATTAGAGATGCCCAGCTTGTTACGCAGTAATTCCACCATCTCATCGGGCATATCGCGTTGGTAAACAAAGCGCACCGGTTCTGCCGTCAGGCGTTGTTTCAAGCTGGATGACATCAGTTCCAGCAGACTGGATTCCATTTCAGTGACCAAATCATATTCGGCATCACGGGTCATCTTCATGGAATAGGCATTCAGCGTATCGTAATCAAAGAAGCCTTTAAAGATCTCATCAAGGCAATACCTCAATATATTATCAAGTAATATCATTGGCTTGCGTCGGCGAGGGGCTTCCGGCGGCAAATTAACAAAACGTGGAACTTTATCTGAAGGAATTTCTAGCAGGGCATAGGCGATTTGCTGACCGCGGATAATTTCCACCGCCAGATAGGTGTAATCGTCTTTTAAGAATCGCACCAGATTGGTGTCATGGTTGATCAGGATTGGCGTGATGTGCTGGCGCAGGTGCTGTTTAAAGTATTGCTTCAACCAGATTTGCTGATTCTCGGAAATCTGCCGCTCATTAATCAGGAAGATCTGATTGCGCGCCATCTCCAGTAATAAATCATTATATAGCCCGTCAAATTCTTGATCGGCTTTCACCACTTTGCTCTGAATTCTTTTCAGCAAATGGCGGGAAGTCACGGCAGAGCCTTGCTCTTCGCTAATCAAAATGCGCCGTTTCAGATCGGCAAAACGGACTTTGTAGAATTCATCCAGATTATTGGAGTAAATGCCAAGAAACCGCATCCGCTCAATGAGTGGATTGCTCTTATCCGCTGCTTCCTGCAATACCCGCTCATTAAAAGATAACCAGCTGAGTTCTTTTTCGATGTAGAGCTTTTCCTGACCCATTGCAACTCCAGTAAGATTATTGTGGGAGTATTTAGTGTCCATAATCATTATTGCGAAAGATTGACAAGAAAGTCCAACAGATATCATTAGTTAACGTCCAAAGATATTGTCAGATAAGTACCATCAACATTGTCATGCAAACACCACAAAACTGACATAAGATGCTCGGTCATCTGGCTATACATTAGTGGTATAGACGCAATTGATTTGATTACAGTAACCATAGACGGATATGGCGTAGAGCATGAGGCAATCGAAGAGTATGCCGCGAACGGGCACAGTAACACCATCAGGGAGAGACAAACGCCGGGCTGTCATTGACTCTTTGGTGCGCATGATGGTGACTGGCAGTGGCATGCTAGTGTTGCTGACGTTAATGCTGATTTTCTTCTATTTGTTGTATGCCGTATTCCCCTTGTTTAAACCTGTCGCTATCAATTTGCATAATCAGTTTGCGGTCAAACGCAGTGCCCCGACTGTTGCGCTCGGCGTTGATATTCAAGGGCTGGTGGGGTATCGCATTGATAACCAGGGCAAAGGGTACTTTATTCGGCTCAATACTCAAGGGGGATCTCCGGCAGGTAGCCTGATAAGCGAACAAGTATTATCACCACCGCCGGTGTCCATCAGCCGTGCGGCGGGTGGGCAGCCTCTGTATGGTGCTGGCCTCAATAATGGTCGTTTTATTTTACTGCAACCTGATTTTTCGGCCACTCCGCCACGCTGGCAATTTCCGCTGGGTGATCAACCGCGGGTGATGGATTTGAAAGGCCAGCGCCTGCACCATTTGGTTTTGGCTGAATCGCAACCACAGCAATTTGCCATTGCCGCCGTTACCGATGATGGCCGCTTACTGGCCGGTAAGTTTACTGAGCAGGGGCAACAGCTCGCTGAACTGACTGATGTACCGAAGAAAACCGATCAACTTCTATTGGCGGCTGACGGGCGTTTACTTTATCAATTATCTGGCAACCAACTGTATATCTATCAATTCGACCCTGAGCCCAGGTTGCGTGAGGTCGTATCGTTATTTGATGATAAACCTGTATCAGACCAGCCATTGACTCTTTCTTTGCTGGCGGGTGGAACATCGCTGCTGGTGCAATCGCCGGATGGCAAATTAACCCAATGGTTCGATGTACAGCAAAAACAAGACAACCTATTTCACTTAACCTCTATTCGCAGTTTTACCCCAGCAAGTAAAGGCTTATTGGCCACCGAAAACATGCGTCGGGTATTCGCTTCATTGTCGCCTAAAGGTGAGTTATCACTCTTTTCCAGTATCCAGTCATCACCTCTACTGCAACATAAATTGGCCGATGGTATTAGCCATGCTGCTTTCTCTCCCTGGGGCGATAGTTTGCTGGTGGAGAATGCCGCCGGTTGGTCTGCTTACCAATTGGATAACCGCTATCCGGATATCAGTTGGCGTAGCTTGTGGCAACGGGTGTGGTATGAAAATTACCCTGAACCGGCCTATATCTGGCAATCAAGCTCTGCACAAGAGAACTATCAGGCTAAATTCAGCCTGGTACCGATTATTTTTGGCACATTAAAGGCGGCTGGCTATGCCATGTTATTTGCTGTACCGCTGGCATTGGCTGGCGCTATTTACACCGCCTATTTTATGTCGGCTGGCTGGCGTCGGGTGGTTAAACCGGCCATTGAGATGATGGGTGCATTCCCGACGGTAGTGATCGGTTTGATTGCCGGTATTTGGCTGGCTCCGGTGATTGAACGTTATCTGGTGGGCATTCTGTTGCTCCCCCCGTTACTGGCATTGGCCATCTTATTGTGTGGCTGGGGTAGCTCTCGTTTGGCAGAAAAGGCCCAGTGGCAGTTACCCGCAGGCTGGGATGTGATGGTACTGTTGCCGGTTATTCTGTTGACGGGGTGGTTGGCATTATGGTTAGGGCCGCAGTTATCGCTGTGGGCGCTAGGGTTGCCGTTACATGAATGGTTGGGTGACAACTATGACCAACGCAATGCTCTGGTGGTGGGTGTCGCCATGGGATTTGCTCTGATCCCGGTTATTTTCTCGCTGGCGGAGGATGCGTTGTTCAGTGTGCCCCCGTCACTAAGCCAAGGCTCGTTGGCCCTGGGCGCTACCCCGTGGCAGACCTTGGTTCGGGTGGTACTCCCCTCGGCTTATGCCGGTATATTCTCTGCTTTGATGATTGGTTTTGGCCGTGCAGTGGGTGAAACCATGATTGTACTGATGGCGACCGGTAACACGCCGATTATCAATGGCAGTATTTTTCAGGGGCTGCGGGCGATGGCGGCTAACATTGCCATTGAAATGCCGGAAGCGGTGGTCGGAAGCGGGCATTATCGGGTGTTGTTCCTGACGGCGTTGGTGCTGTTTTGCTTCACGTTCTTAGTGAATACCCTGGCAGAGGCTATCCGCCTGCGGTTGCGTGAACGCTATCAAATGGAGCGGACCGCATAATGAACACTGAGTTTAAAGCCTCTAACGCGGTAACCTCTGGCGCGGTAACCTCGGGTTCGACCAAAAAATGGTTTGCCTCCGGTTCTCCGTGGATCTGGCTGACTGCCGGTGCCGTGAGTATCAGTCTACTGGCGTTGTTGGGCATCGTATTATTGTTGGTTGGGCAGGGGATGCGCTATTTCTGGCCCGCCCCGGTCTATCTATTTGAACTCAAACAACCTGCGGCTGGCCCGGTTAAGGTGATTGGCGAAATTTATCAACAGCAGTCTCTGCCTCGCCAGCAGTTAGAACAGTCTGGGGTTATTTTACCGCCACAGGCGAGTGAGACGGTGACCCGTTATTTGATTAAAACCGGTAACCGGGAGGTTCAAGGGCTGGATTTTCGTCGGTTACTGGACAGTGATATCCAACAGCGCATTCAGCCTAAAGACTTGCTGGTACTGGATCGTCAGCATAATGGCACAGCCTACGGGTTTCTCGCCGGAATGTTGGACAACGGCCAGCCATTAGTGGGTGATAATTTGGCTCAGGAACTGCAAAAACGCCTTCCTATCATTCAGGGCCTGGTCAGACAGTCGAACGATATTCAGTTCCGCCAGATGAACATGCTCAATCAGCAGTTCGAGGCGTTGCGGCTACAGAAAAAACGCCTGCAAATAACCGGTGATCTTGACAGCAAATCGCAAGACGATATTGAAGCTGAGTGGGGGCAGTTACAGCGCCGCCATCAGGCCATGCAGGAGAAGTTGCGTAGCCTGCAAACCGAGCAAAACCGTTACACTTTACTATTGCGGGATATGAATGGGCAAATTCACTCACTGTCACTGAGCCAGATCAACCGCGCCTGGTATCCCAATGAGATGAGTTTCGGGCAAAAACTGCGTCATTGGGTGGCACAAGTTGATAAATTCCTGACTGAAAATCCGCGTAATGCCGATACCGAAGGCGGTGTTTTCCCTGCTATCTTTGGTACGGTTCTGATGGTGATACTGATGTCTATCGTCGTTATGCCATTGGGGGTGATTGCGGCAGTTTATCTGCATGAATATGCAGGGAGAAACTGGCTGACTCGGATGATCCGTATCTCGGTGGTGAATCTGGCTGGTGTGCCATCGATTGTTTATGGCGTATTTGGCCTCGGCTTCTTTGTTTACCTGATAGGCGGTTCACTGGATAAACTGTTTTATCCTGAGGCACTCCCCAACCCGACATTTGGCACGCCGGGAGTGTTGTGGGCGGCGTTAACGCTCGCTTTGCTGACGTTGCCGGTGGTGATTGTTGCCACTGAAGAAGGTTTATCGCGCATTCCGGCCAGTTTGCGGCAAGGTTCGCTGGCCTTGGGGGCCAGCAAGGCAGAGACTTTATGGCATATTGTGCTGCCTATGGCGGCCCCGGCAATGATTACCGGGTTGATTTTAGCCGTGGCACGGGCCGCGGGTGAAACCGCACCCTTGATGCTGGTTGGCGTCGTAAAATCTGCCCCACTATTACCGGTGGATGGTATCTTCCCATTCCTGCATTTAGAACGTAAATTTATGCATTTAAGCTTCCAGATATACGATATGGCGTTTCAAAGCCCCAATGTGGAGGCTACCCGTCCACTGGTGTTTGCCACCGCGTTACTGCTGGTGCTCATTGTGGTTGGCCTTAATTTGGCCGCTATTGGTATTCGCCATCATTTGCGTGAAAAATACCGAGGTTTGATGGTGTGACTGAACTTGTTAACCCGCAGGACAAAATATGGCAATCTTGACACCCGATTCGCTGCCGCTGCTGGATGTGCAGCAACTGACTCACGAGCAAACGGCACTGGCGGTCGAAGAACTCAATTTATTTTATGGTGACAAACAGGTGTTGCACGATATTTCATTGAATGTGCCTAAGCATCGGGTTACCGCACTGATTGGTCCGTCCGGTTGTGGCAAATCCACATTATTGCGCTGTTTTAACCGCATGAATGATTTGCTGGATAACTGTCGCCTTGAGGGTGAAATTCGCCTGGGGCAGGACGTTATTACCGATAAAACCACCGATGTGGCCACATTGCGTCGGCGGGTCGGCATGGTGTTCCAGCGGCCTAACCCATTCCCAAAATCAATTTATGAAAATGTGGTATATGGTCTGCGTTTACAAGGGGTCCGCGACCGACGAGTGCTGGACGATGCGGTTGAACGTTCATTGCGCGCAGCGGCATTGTGGCATGAAGTCAAAGACCGGCTGCGGGAAAATGCCTTTCGTCTCTCTAGCGGCCAGCAGCAACGTTTGGTGATAGCCAGAGCCATTGCTATTGAGCCAGAGGTGTTATTGCTAGATGAGCCGACATCGGCACTGGATCCTATCTCGACCTTAACCATTGAAGAGCTGATAACCACGCTAAAACAGCAGTACACGGTGGTTCTGGTTACCCATAACATGCAGCAGGCGGCGCGGGTCTCCGACTATACCGCCTTTATTCATCAGGGGAAGCTGGTGGAGTATAACGATACTGATGCGTTATTTACTTCGCCATATCAGCGTCGTACCGAAGATTATATTACCGGGCGTTACGGCTAATGAGCCATTGGGTATAGCGAAAGCTTCCAAGGTGTTTGCCTGATTTATCTTTCACAATTTAAGTTTACACTTTCATGTGCCGCTCGTTATTTAAGTGACTATTGAATGGAAGCATTAAGTGAAAGAGCTATTGATAACTCAGCCGGATTTTATGGAGACATTTAGCTGTGTCGGATCAGCATGTCGTGAGCACTGCTGCCACGGCCAGAATGTCACTCTTGATAGAAACCGCTATCAGAAATATATCAAAAGCCCTTATTCAGAGATTAAACGTATTGCTGTCACGCAGATTTCTGTTACTCAAGCCAGTCTGGCATCCTGGGCCAATATTAACCCTGATAGCGAGGGGAATTGTCCATTTCTTGATGAGCAGCGGCTATGTCAAATTTATAAACACGCAGGTGTTAATGCGCTGAGTAATCGTTGTGCAACCTACCCTCGGATTGAGCATATTTATAAGAATCAAAAAATTAAAAGCATGTCACTTTCCTGCCCTGAGGTAACCCGTCAGGTATTATTTTCGACTGATGCATTAACGTTGCGTTTTTCTACTATTGATCAATATGACTATTATAAAGCAGCAGATATTGTGGCCGAAGAGCGATTAGCCAATCGTGCCTGTGCGGCGATTGCAGCGAACCCACAACCGAATATTGAAGAAAACCTTTGGACGATAAATCGTTTTTTACAGGACTACCAACGCTGTAATGATGTGGGCAAAATTAAGATGGTTGAGATTGACGGCCTGCGCACTGGGTTAATTTCGGCTATGGTTGCGGGAAAGGCTGCCCGTGCGTTAATGACTGTAGAACCCGATCCTGTCATCCGTGGTGAGTTATTGGATTGCCTGCGACGATTTATGACCAATCTGCCGGATATCCGCGGGAAAAAAAGGCTTTCGGTCTATACTAATACCTTACTGAGCTATTTCATCAATGGGCAAGCTGAGCGTTATCAAGCCAAGCAACTATTAACTGATGCCTGGTGTGAATATGCGTTACCCTTTTTCTCTCAGCATACGTCAATATTGCGTAATTATTTTCTCTATCGTATTCATCATAATCAATTAGCGATGGCCGATGCATTACCGGCAACGGCTTCGTTTAATTTATATGTTATTGACTATTTTTATCTGAAAGCATTAATCAGCGCCCATGCCAATAAGAATCAACAACTAACAGAAGTTGATGTCATTAATATCATTTATTCTTACCATGCTTGTAGCGAATCTATAGATAGCACCAGCCAACAATTTAAACAGGCGCTGATGGATTTAGCATTGAGAGCGGATTTCCCATTATTATCTTTGTTGGCGTGACATGGTATTTTCTCATCTCAATCTCTGGAACCGGTTTATTGCGTTAACTTCTGAGGGGCGAGATTGGGGCCAGATGGCCCCAACAGAAGATTAAGCACTCTTTATCGATGGTGTTTTATATTTAGCCAAATATTGCGGCTGGAAAATGCACATACGGATTACTGTGCGGTATTCACCATTGATAAAGAATTCTTGCTTCAATTCACCTTCTATTTCAAAGCCTAATTTTGTATAAATATGAATGGCTTTCTCATTTTCTTTATCCACAATCAAATACAGTTTGTACAGATTCAGTACCGAAAAACCATATTCCATCGCCAATTTTGCTGCCATACCTGCATGGCCTTTACCTTGATGAGCCGGATCGATAATAATCTGAAACTCAGCACGTCGGTGAATATGGTTAATTTCAACTAATTCGACCAGACCGACTTTTGTCCCCTGACTTTCAATAATAAAGCGGCGTTCGCTCTGGTCATGGATATGTTTATCATATAAATCAGACAGTTCGACAAATGCCTCGTAAGGCTCTTCAAACCAATAACGCATCACGCTGGCATTGTTATCTAACTGATGAACAAACGGCAGATCATCCCGTTCCAGAGGACGTAACCTGACGCTGCTAGTGGTAGACATGCTTATTCCTCATAATGCGACAGCGGTTGCTGCCATGGAAATTATACTATTAGCATGAGGTGTAAGCACAAGGGAATTAAAAAGGCGCTCACCCTAAAATGGCAGCGCTTTTAATCAACCGGCATGAATAGCTGTTTTTACTCTGCCGCGTAACCTTGAGCAGGTAAGCGCTCACCATCAAGCCAGGCGGCATTATCCCGCATGGTCAGGCGGCCATCAGTAAACCAACCAACCACCAGCGGATAAATGCTGTGTTCCTGAGTTTGCACTCTTTCGACGACGTCTTCTTCGGTATCATCACTGAAAATCGGTACTTTAGCTTGCAGGATAACCGGGCCACCATCCAGCTCTTCAGTGACAAAGTGCACCGAGGTACCATGCTCCAGATCGCCGTTTTCCACGGCCTGGCGGTGGGTGTGCAAGCCGGGGTATTTCGGCAATAGTGACGGATGAATATTGAGCATTCGACCCGCATAGTGCTGAACAAACGCCGCACTGAGAATACGCATATAACCGGCTAGCACCAGTAAATCAGGTTGATACTGATCAATGGCTTGCGCCAATGCCAAATCAAAACTGGCGCGGTCAGCATAGGCTTTGGCATCTATTGCATGGTGCGCAATGCCCGCCCGCTCAGCACGTTCTAACCCATAAGCATCAGGGTTATTACTGAACACGGCGCTGATAGTGCCTGAAATACGCCCTTGTTGCTGGGCGTCGATCAGTGCTTGCAAATTGCTTCCCTGGCCTGAGACCAAAACCACTATCTTTTTCATATACCCTTCGTACTTGAAGTTGCAGGGGGTTAGCTTGCCGCCTACCTGCAACTCCAATAACTTTAGGTATAGACGTCAATGTTTACATTAAAAAATAGCGATATGACTAATCGGTAATATTATTGATTAATGATGACTTGATCTGCGCCTTCCTCTGCTGCAGCGATGACACCGATTTTCCAGGCTTTTTCGCCAGAGGCTGTCAGTAATTCAACCGCTTTATCCGCTAATTCCGCAGGCAGGACGACAACCATGCCGACACCACAGTTAAAGGTGCGATACATTTCGTGGTGGCTGACATTACCGGTTTGCTGCAACCAGCTAAAGATGGCTGGCCACTGCCAACTGGCTTCATCAATAACCGCTTGCATCCCTTGTGGCAACACGCGGGGAATATTTTCCCAAAAGCCGCCGCCGGTTAGGTGAGCAATCGCATGAATATCAAGTTTTTCAATTAGGCTAAGAATTGATTTTACATAGATTTTAGTGGGTTCCAGCAAATGGTCAGCCAGCGATTTACCTTCCAACTGGATCTGCTCTGGATGGGTATTACTGACTTCCAGAATTTTGCGAACCAGCGAGTAACCATTGGAGTGCGGGCCACTGGCACCTAAGGCAACCAGTACATCACCTGGCGTAACTTTGCTGCCATCGATGATTTCAGATTTTTCGACCACGCCAACACAGAAGCCAGCAACGTCATAATCTTCGCCATGGTACATGCCCGGCATTTCTGCGGTTTCGCCACCGACCAGTGCGCAACCGGATTGTTTACACCCTTCGGCGATACCGGTAATCACGCTAGCGGCCGTATCTACATCCAGTTTACCGGTGGCAAAGTAGTCAAGGAAGAACAGGGGTTCTGCACCCTGAACCACCAGGTCATTGACACACATGGCCACTAAATCGATACCGATGGTATCGTGGCGTTTCAGATCCATTGCCAGACGCAGCTTGGTGCCCACGCCATCGGTGCCTGAAACTAAAATAGGTTCACGGTATTTTTGTGGCAAAGCACACAGGGCACCGAACCCACCCAATCCCCCCATCACTTCTGGGCGGCGGGTCTGTTTAACCACACCTTTTATGCGATCAACAAGGTCATTGCCGGCATCGATATCGACACCTGCGTCTTTATAGCTGAGAGAGGTTTTGTTGGTCACTGCGAGGTCCCCACGGCGGTTGGCTGTTTAAGCTTATCCCTTCATCTTTGAAGCCGCAGGGTTGTTGGCTACGTTCACTTACTCGAATCACTTACTTGAGTAAGCTTATCGAGATGCGTTCGCTTGCCGCCTACCTGCAACTCCAATTATTTTGGGTATTAGGAATAAAACGCGACAATTCTAACAGCGCAGGCAAACGTTTGCGAGTAGCTTGTGATATCCCGCTGATTTTTAGCTTGCTTGACTTAATAATGATTTTCTATTGATCTTAATCAGGCTATTCATTGTGGTTTTCAAAAAAAAAGGCGGTATAATCTCGCGATTTTTTTTGGCCGTCAACCGCCTAACCAGGAGAAAAATAATGAAGATCGTTGAGGTGAAACACCCGCTAGTAAAACATAAACTTGGTTTGATGCGTGAGAATGATATCAGCACGAAGCGTTTTCGCGAGCTAGCATCTGAAGTGGGGAGCTTGCTAACTTACGTGGCAACCGCCGATCTGGAAACTGAAAAGGTGACTATCGAAGGTTGGAACGGGCCGGTTGAGATTGAACAGATTAAAGGTAAGAAGATTACGGTGGTACCCATTCTGCGTGCTGGTTTAGGTATGATGGAAGGGGTATTGGAGAATATACCCAGCGCCCGCATTAGTGTGGTGGGTGTCTATCGTGATGAAGAGACACTCAAGCCGGTACCGTATTTCCAGAAGCTGGTGGCTGATATCAACGAGCGCATGGCGTTGGTTGTTGATCCCATGCTGGCAACCGGTGGTTCGATGATTGCGACTATCGATCTGCTGAAGAACGCTGGCTGCCAGAGCATTAAAGTACTGGTCTTGGTCGCCGCACCGGAGGGGATCAAAGCGCTGGAAGAAGCGCATCCAGACGTAGAGCTGTATACCGCCTCCATCGATCAGTGCCTGAACGAACAGGGTTACATCATTCCAGGATTGGGTGATGCCGGGGATAAGATTTTCGGAACGAAATAAAAGGTCACACCATTATGCTATTCGCTTGCTATTTTGAACCTGGGCAGTGCTCGAAATCCTCACGTTATCATGATTTACAAGGTCATGGTGTACGCTCCGGTTTCTGTGCGCTGTCCGTGTCCAAACTGCCTGCGCTCATTACCGCATACTGGAATAACCTTGAGATAGCCGACTCAATAGTCGGCTTTTTTTTTGAATAATTTTTAGCGTAAATCACACCATTGAAGAGGATAGAGAAAATGAGCCGTCGCACCATTGGCATCAGCGAACGCCCACCGCTGCTCCAGACGATCCCCCTAAGTTTTCAACATTTGTTCGCCATGTTCGGTGCCACAGTTTTAGTTCCTATTCTGTTTAAAATTAACCCAGCCACGGTGCTGCTGTTCAACGGCATCGGGACCTTGCTCTATCTGTTCATCTGTAAGGGTAAAATTCCGGCTTATTTGGGTTCAAGTTTTGCGTTTATTTCACCGGTACTGCTGTTATTACCGTTGGGATATGAGGTCGCACTGGGTGGTTTTATCATGTGCGGTGTGCTGTTCTGTTTGGTGGCGCTGATTGTGAAAAAAGCCGGTACCGGCTGGCTGGATGTCATATTCCCACCTGCGGCGATGGGGGCGATTGTCGCGGTAATCGGTCTTGAGTTAGCCGGTGTTGCTGCTGGCATGGCCGGGTTACTGCCCGCCGAAGGGGTAACGGTTGATTCATCCACCATCATTATCTCAATGGTAACCTTAGGTGTGACCATCCTGGGATCGGTGTTGTTTCGTGGCTTCTTCGCCATTATTCCTATTCTGATTGGTGTGTTGGTCGGTTATGCCTTGTCATTCGTGATGGGTGTGGTTGATTTAACCCCGATTAGCAACGCGCATTGGTTGGCCTTACCGACTTTCTATACCCCACGTTTTGAGTGGTTCGCTATTCTGACCATCTTGCCAGCGGCGCTGGTGGTCATTGCCGAACATATCGGGCACCTGGTGGTAACCGCGAATATCGTGAAAAAAGATCTGATTCGAGATCCGGGCCTGCACCGTTCAATGTTTGCCAACGGTATTTCGACGGTGATATCCGGCTTCTTCGGCTCCACACCGAATACGACTTACGGTGAGAATATCGGTGTCATGGCGATAACCCGAGTTTACAGCACTTGGGTTATCGGTGGTGCTGCGATTCTGGCGATTATGTTGTCGTGTGTTGGCAAACTGGCGGCAGCTATTCAGGCGGTACCGGTGCCAGTTATGGGCGGCGTTTCACTGCTGCTGTACGGTGTTATTGCCGCGTCTGGTATCCGCGTATTGATCGAATCAAAAGTTGACTACAACAAAGCACAAAACCTGATCTTAACCTCGGTTATCCTGATCATCGGGGTGAGTGGCGCGAAAGTGAATATTGGCGCAACTGAACTGAAAGGCATGGCGCTGGCGACAGTTGTCGGTATCGGCCTGAGCCTGCTGTTTAAAGTGATCAGTTTGATTCGCCCGGAAGAAGAAATCATCGACGCAGCAGCAGAAGAGTCGGTACTTAAATAGACGTGATATCTGGCCGGGCCGTTGTTGTCTATGAATCAGTCCAATGTCTGTTCGGCCATTTTTTCGCCTAAGATCAGGTTGTTATGCTGTTGTAGCTTTTTATGGTAAGCTTGCCACGATTCCTGCCCGTTTTGTTGGTTGAGGTGCTTCTGAATACGCCGGCACAGCTTTCACTGCCACTTTATCTTCCCAATGATGAAACTTTTGCCAGTTTCTATCCGGGGGAGAATCCGTCCCTATTCGCTGCGATCCAGTCTGCTGTTCATCAGCCCCATGGCAGTTATATCTATTTCTGGTCGCGCGAAGGCGGTGGCCGCAGTCATTTGTTACATGCCGCTTGTGCTGAATTATCGCAAAAAGGTGAAGCGGTGGGCTATGTCCCACTGGATAAGCGCGCTTATTTTGTGCCGGAAGTGCTGGATGGTATGGAGCAGCTAGCGCTGGTTTGCATTGATAATATTGAGTGTATTGCTGGCGATGAACAGTGGGAAATGGCGATATTTAATCTCTATAATCGCATTGTCGAAACCGGCCGCACTCGTTTATTGATAACCGGTGATCGCCCGCCCCGGCAGCTCAACCTTGGTTTGCCTGATTTAGCGTCGCGCCTTGATTGGGGGCAAATCTATAAATTACAGCCGCTGTCAGATGATGAGAAATTACAAGCTTTACAGTTGCGCGCTAAATTGCGTGGTTTTGAATTGCCGGAAGATGTTGGCCGCTTTTTGCTAAAACGGCTGGATCGGGAAATGCGCACCCTGTTTATGACATTGGATCAACTTGATCGGGCATCGATTACCGCGCAACGTAAGCTGACTATTCCTTTTGTGAAAGAAATATTGGGTCTTTGAGATTGAACGAATAAACCACAAACACCGTCATTCGTTCAATCTTTCGCCGTCATTAAATCACTTTAAGATTTCCAACACCTGCTCTGGCGGGCGGCCCAGACGTGCTTTCCCGTTATAAACCACAATCGGGCGCTCGATCAATGTGGGATTATCGCTCATGGCTTGCAGCAATTGATCCTGTGTTAGTGCCGCATCAGCCAGATTCAGCGTTTTGTAGAGTATTTCTTTGGTACGCATCAATTGACGTGCCTCGCTAAAGCCTAACTGCGGCAACAACGCTTTTAATTCTGCCACTGACGGTGGCGTATCCAGATACAGGATCACCTGTGGCTGAATACCCTGTTGTTCAACTAACGTGAGAGTTTCCCGGCTTTTGGAACAGCGTGGATTATGATAAAACGTGACCTCTTTCATCGTCATTTTCCTTAAGACTTTTGGTATTTTTGGAAGCGTTTATCTAACTGGCGCAACTGGTCAATGCGAGCGTCATAGCGGGCCTGTTCCAAGCTGCCCAATTTTACCCGTGCACTGGCATCGCTGAGTAGGCCGATTGCTTGTGTTAGCTTGCCACTTAAGGCCAGACTTTCTGCCCGTGCGGCCAGTTCTTGATCGCGTAAACCCAGTGCAGCGGCAGCCTGAGCCAGCAGATCCCAACCATTAGGATCATTTGGATTGGTGAAAGTATAGTTGCGCAATAGCTTGATGGCCGCAGCCGGCTGCGCGCCCTGCACATAAGCATTGGCCAGATTCAGTTGGAGCACCGGCTCATCATCTTGCTTCGCGGTTGCGGCTTGTAGGCGAGCAATAGCTGCTGCTGCTTTATTTTGCCCCAAATCGATATCTGTCATCAAATCGAGGAACCAAACATTGCCGGGCTGCTGTGTTAATAGTGGCTGTAACTGATTACGGGCTTCGTCATATTTCTTCGCTTGATACAGCAAAATGGCCTGACCGTATTTGGCCGCCAGTTGCTCACGTACCGTACCTTTACTTAATGTTTCCAGTAGATCCGGGGTCAGACTGTTTTCGGTCGAGCCATACATCCCCAAAATGCGGACTTTGGCGAATAAATAATCTTGCGATGAGGCAATAGGGTGAGGCTTCATCTGATTGGCACGGTTACGCGCATCGGATAAACGGCTGTCCGGTAGGGGATGAGTCAGTAACATTTCCGGTGGTTTTGACGCATATCGCGACTGGTCAGCCAATTTTTGCAGGAAGTTTGGCATAGCTTGTGGATCAAATCCTGAACGTTGCAGCACTTGAATACCAATACGGTCAGCTTCCTGCTCATTGCCTTGAGTAAAGCTGATGACGCCCTGTTGAGCACCGGCTAACGTGCTGCTCAAACCTGCCATACCGGCTTGTGGACTGGCCATCGTCAATAGGATAGAACCTAACACTCCGACCCACGTCAGGGGCGCCATCCGTTGCTGCTCTTCCATGGCTCTTGCCAGGTGGCGTTGTGTTACATGAGATATTTCATGCGCTAATACGGATGCCAGTTCACTTTCGTTATCGGTATAGCGGAACAGCGCCGAGTGGAGCACCACGTTGCCGCCAAAAAAAGCAAAGGCGTTAATTTGATCGTTATTCACCAGATAAAAATGAAATGGCGTGCGCACTGAGTAGGCATTGGCTACCAACCGGTTACCTAGTGTATTGATATATTGGGTCAGGAGCGGGTCATAAATCAGTGGGGTGCTGGCACGCATTTGGCGGACATAAAAATCCCCCATGGCTTTTTCCTGATCGATGCTCAAGGTTGCCCCAGCGGAGGTGCCAATATCAGGCAGTTGGTCTTGGGTCTCAGCGCGGGCAGGAAGGGTGCCAGTGAGCAGCAAGCTACTCAGTAGTGTGGCGATAACTGTCTTAGTTAACCGATGCGTCATAAACGAGGTTGCCCCTGCTAATGTAATGATAATTAGACTCCGAGATGTATAAGAGTTCTTCTTCCTTGCTCTGCTCTCCAGTACAATCATCACGAAAGCGAGTTAGATCACAAAAATAGGACCAAATACGTTAAAAGATTAAGCTCATCATCCATTGCTGTGGCTCGCAACTATCTTAGTCAGCCTGTGGTTATAAATAAATAGTTATAAATAAATAGTTATGACCGAATAATGAGTCGGTCAATGGTAATAAGAGAACCGCTAACGTGTAAAGTTTACCTTCGGGTTATGCCTTTGTGTGTCGGGGCGATTAAAGGAACCCGCTAATTTGTGGGTTTCTCATGGTGGTTTTTGTGGGTTTCTCATGGTAGTTAAGGAGCAATTTCGGATGTTAGAGCTGTTGTTACAATGGTACCGTCGGCGTTTTACCGATCCGCAGGTTATCGCTTTACTGATTATTCTGTTGGCGGGATTCTGTATTCTCTACTTCTTCAGCGGTATTTTGGCTCCTTTACTGGCCGCGATTGTACTGGCGTATTTATTGGAGTGGCCGACCGCCCGATTACAACGTATTGGTTGTTCGCGCCCGTGGGCGGCCAGTATTGTCCTGGTGGTTTTTGGCAGCATAACATTGCTGGCGGTGTTTGTTGTGGCTCCGACAGTGTGGCAACAGGGCAATAATCTGATATCAGATATGCCAAAAATGCTGAATAAATTCAATGCATTTGCCCAGACATTACCTTCACGTTACCCCGCCCTGGTAGATGCGGGCATTGTCGATATGATGGCTGAAAACTTACGCAGCAAGCTGTCGGGCATGGGGGAGTCAGTGGTTAAAATCTCGCTGGCGTCATTAATCGGCCTGCTGACCTTAGCAATCTATCTGATTTTAGTGCCGCTGATGCTGTTCTTCCTGCTTAAGGATAAAGAACAGATGCTGAATGCGGTGCGCCGTATTTTGCCGCGCAACCGTGGTTTGGCGGGGCAGGTGTGGCTGGAAATGAACCAACAGATTACCAACTACATTCGGGGCAAAGTGATGGAAATGGTGATTGTTGGTATCGCCACCTATTTAGTATTCTTTGTGATGGGGATGAATTATGCCCTCTTGTTGGCGGTGTTAGTCGGCTTCTCGGTGCTGATCCCTTATATTGGTGCGGTGATTGTCACCATTCCAGTGGTGCTGGTGGCATTATTCCAGTGGGGGATCGGTGCTGATTTCTGGACCCTTTTTGTCGCCTATCTGGTGGTGCAAGGACTCGATGGCAATGTGTTGGTGCCGGTGCTGTTCTCTGAAGCGGTAAATCTACATCCGCTGGTTATTATCCTGTCAGTGATCATTTTCGGCGGTATGTGGGGTTTTTGGGGGGTGTTCTTTGCTATCCCACTGGCCACCTTGGTCAAAGCTGTTATCCATGCCTGGCCAGAAGAGTTTATCCCTGATGCGGATTAATTATCCCCTGTGCCCTTGATGCCGCAGCGGTGTTAGCTGCACTCACTCACCCGAATCACTGACCGGAGTCAGCTCATCGGGATGAGTTCGCTGGCTGCCTTGCTGCAACAGCAATGGCTTTGGGGATCATTCGATTTATTGCCAATAAAAAAGAGCGTTTGAACGCTCTTTTTTTGCTCTTCTGGCTAACTAATCACTCAGGCACTTTGGCGTAAGTAGTCCATCACGATATCGTGATGATTGGTGGTTTTGAAATTATCAAACACATGCTCCACCTTGCCGTCTGCATCAATTAAGAAACTGATGCGGTGGATACCATCGTAGGTTTTACCCATAAAACTTTTCTCGCCCCAAACGCCAAATTGCTCCGCAACCTGATGATCTTCATCAGACAATAGGGTGAAATTTAGCAGTTCTTTTTCAACGAAACGTGACAGTTTTTCAGGTTTATCGGTACTGATGCCGAGTACTTCAACACCTGCTTTCTTCAATTCATCCATATTGTCGCGCAGGCCACCGGCCTGAACAGTGCAACCCGGTGTCATCGCCTTAGGATAAAAATAGACCAAGACACGTTGTCCCTGGAAATCGGCCAAACTAATTTGCTCGCCGTCTTGGTCGGGCAAACTAAACTTCGGCGCAATATCACCGGCTTTCAATGGGCTCATTACTAACTCTCCATACGTGAGTCATGCTGTGGATAGTTCACCACGCTAATACTGCCTTGCGCGTTGAGTTCTGTACATAGCTGATAAAAAGCGTGTTCAATTATTGAACTGTTTTGGCTGGCAGGGCTGTGTGCACTGATCTGGATGTGCAACCGAGGGCGCGCACTGCCTTCAGCCGGTTGAGTTTTGGATATCAACTCTGCGATATTCATATTGTGGCAATAGAACAGGTTGGTAAACCGTTCAATAATATGAGGATAGTCATTAACTTCAACTTTTACCCATACCGTGGCGGGCATCGACTTTTGGTCTTGAGCGTTGGTACGCTTCATGACAATCAGCAAATCAAGCTCTGCGCCTTTTTGCGGCAAGGTTGATTCCAGTAGGGTAATCGCGTTCCAACTGCCCGAAAGCAGCATAATAAAGGTGAACTCCTCACCGAACATGGCCAGCCGGCTATCTTCGATATTACAACCGCAGCTACTGACATGGAGGGTGATGGTATTCACGATCCCTGGGCGGTCAACACCCAGTGCGGTAATGACCAGATAATGTTCATCAAGCTGCGGCAAAATCGCTCTTCCTGTCATGCTCTTTGGGGTTACCATGGTAAACATAAAAAAAACCTGCTGCCAAGCGCTTACAACACAGTTGTTTGCTTGCTTTTGGATAGAGGTCAAAAGTACCATGAGTAACTTGTTTAAGGAGGGGGTGGGCAATGTTTACGTTTACAGGAAGCATCGTTGCGCTGATAACGCCGATGGGCGACAACGGTGCTGTGGATCGCGCAAGCCTGAAGAAACTTATCGATTATCATGTAGCCAATGGTACTGCGGCGATTGTCTCCGTGGGTACTACGGGTGAGTCTGCAACACTGAACCATGACGAACATGTTGATGTGGTCATGCAGACGCTCGAATTGGCCAATGGCCGGATCCCAGTGATTGCCGGAACCGGTGCTAATGCCACTTCCGAAGCCATTTCTCTCACTCGACGGTTCAATAATACCGGCGTGGTGGGTTGTCTGACAGTAACGCCATACTATAATCGGCCAATGCAAGAAGGGTTATATCAGCATTTTAAAGCGATCGCAGAAAGTACCGATTTGCCGCAAATTCTCTATAATGTGCCTTCGCGCACCGGTTGCGATATGTTACCGCCGACCATTGCTCGCTTAGCCAAGATTAAAAATATTGTTGCTGTTAAAGAAGCAACAGGGAACTTAAGTCGGGTTAGTCAGATCCAAGTGCTGGTTGATGATGAAGATTTCATCCTGCTCAGTGGTGACGATGCGAGCGGACTAGACTTTATGCAACTGGGCGGCAAAGGTGTTATTTCTGTGACGGCAAACATTGCTGCGCGTGAAATGGCTGAACTTTGTGCCTTGGCGGCACAGGGTAACTTTGCAGAGGCACGCCGTTTGAATCAGCGCTTGATGCCATTGCATCAGCATTTATTTGTAGAAGCAAACCCAATTCCGGTGAAATGGGCCGCGAAGAAACTGGGGTTAATGGCGAATGACACTTTGCGTCTGCCAATGACCCCTCTGACTGATCCGGCTAAACGGGTTGTGGAAGACGCGCTGAAAAGCGCCGGTTTGCTGTAACTCTTAGGGAAATTTGATGGCAATAACATTGCAAAAGTCGACGGTGGTAACGGTAGTGGGTGTTTCGCTGGCGATGCTACTGGCGGGTTGCACCACTGACCAACGCTACAAACGCCAGGTTGGCGGTGACGAGTCTTATCTTGAAGCGCCTGCGCTGAAACCGCTTAATTCACCCGCAGGGATGATTCTGCCTGTGCAAAATGGTGATTTTGATGTCCGTTCCGTCAACGCTCAAGGCGCGGTGGGCAAACAGTTGGACATCCGTCCTCCGGTACAACCACTGGCATTGCTAAGCGGTTCTCGCGCTGAAAATGCTAACGATACCAGCAAGCTATTGTTAGAAAATAGCCCGCAAAACCATAATCTATGGGCGCAGGTTACCCGCGTGCTACAGGATAAAAACTGGGCGATAGCTAGCCGTCAGGATGCCAGCCAAACGTTAACGACTGACTGGATCAAATGGAACCGGGCAGATGAAGACGTGCAGTTTGAAGGCCGTTATCAGATAAGCGTGCAGGAGCAAGGTTATCAGTTGGTATTAGCGGTGAAATCCCTTGCTTTACAGCAAGGTGGGCAACCGATCACCAACTATACCGAAATTCAGCGCTACAACGGCGCCATGCTGAATGCCATTATCGAAGGTCTGGATAAGGTCCGTTCTGATAGCGAAAGCAGTCAGGCTGCCCGTAAAATCGGCACGCTGGATGTTCAAAGCGGTAGCGATGATACTGGCTTACCGCAACTGATTGTTCGTGCCCCTTATGCTGTGCTGTGGGAACGTCTGCCAGCCGCACTTGAGAAAGTCGGCATGAAGGTCACTGACCGTAGCCGTCCACTGGGTACGATTAGCGTTACCAGTAAATCCATGAGCAGCAGTAGCTGGGATGCGTTGGGCGCCAAAGACCCTGAATTGCCAGAAGGTGATTATAAGCTGCAAGTCGGTGACCTTGATAACCGCAGTAGCTTACAGTTCATCGGCCCGAAAGGGCAAACCTTAACTCAGTCGCAGAACGATGCGCTGGTTGCGGTGTTCCAGGCGGCGTTTAGCCAGACGAGTGCGACAAGTACCAAATAAAACCAAAGGGGCTTGGGCCCCTTTAGACCCCCCCCCNCATCTTATTACTCCAGTAATGTGAAAATGTAACTCGCTATAAAATGAATGAGCCCGTCATAATTCGAGTACTCGAATTATGACGGGCTCATTCATTTTATAGCGAGTTACATTTTCACATTACTGGAGTAATAAGATGCAAAAGCTAGCTGAGTTGTATCGTGGCAAGGCGAAGACCGTCTATACCACCGAAAATCCTGACCTATTGGTATTGGAGTTCCGTAACGATACGTCAGCACTGGATGGTCAGCGCATTGAGCAGTTCGATCGTAAGGGCATGGTAAACAACAAATTTAACCATTTTATTATGGCTAAATTAGAAGAAGCTGGTATTCCGACCCAAATGGAACGTTTGCTATCAGACACCGAAGTGCTGGTTAAAAAACTGGAAATGATCCCGGTTGAGTGCGTTATCCGTAACCGGGCTGCGGGTTCATTGGTAAAACGACTGGGTATCGACGAAGGCTTAGAACTGAATCCACCGCTGTTTGATCTGTTTTTGAAAAACGATGCGATGCATGACCCGATGGTCAATGAGTCTTACTGCAAAACCTTTGGCTGGGCGACAGAAGTACAATTAGCGCGCATGAAAGAACTGAGCTATTTGGCCAACGACGTGCTGAACAAACTGTTTGATGATGCCGGTTTAATCCTGGTGGATTTCAAATTGGAATTCGGTCTGTACAACGGTGAAGTGGTGTTGGGTGATGAGTTCTCACCCGATGGCAGCCGTTTGTGGGATAAGCAAACGCTGAACAAAATGGACAAAGACCGTTACCGTCAGAGCCTGGGTGGTTTGATTGAAGCCTACGAAGAAGTTGCACACCGTATCGGTGTAAAATTAGACTAACCACGCAATCGATTACGTTTCGTGTTTTGGGGAGGCAGCCTCTATCTCCCCCATCTCTGGTAATCATTCATTATTTTAATGGTATTAGCTCCGCAGATTTCCTACGATAATACGTAAGGAATATCTCTGGGAGCAAAGTTATGCGTTGGCAAGGTCGTCGTGAAAGCGACAATGTGGAAGACAGACGTGGAAATTCATCTGGCGGCGGTGGGTTCCGGCCTCCGAGAGGTGGCAAGGGCGGTATTGTTATCCTGATTGTGGTGCTGGTCGCTGGCTACTATGGCGTTGACCTGACGCCGCTATTAAATGGCAGTGACCCGATGTCACAAACCCAGACTCAATCACGCTCAACAAGCTCTGTTAGCGCCAAAGATGATCAATACGCTAAATTTACCTCAGTGGTGCTGGCTGATACCGAAGACACTTGGAAACCTATCTTCCAAAAAATGGGCCGTACCTATCAGGAACCTAAACTGGTGATGTACCGTGGTACAACCCGCACCGGTTGTGGTACCGGTCAGTCGGTTATGGGGCCATTTTATTGCCCGGCAGACAGCACGGTTTATATCGATTTATCTTTCTATGAAGACATGAAAAATAAGCTGGGGGCAGGGGGGGACTTTGCTCAGGCCTATGTGATCGCTCATGAAGTTGGCCACCATGTACAGCATCTGATGGGTATCGACGCTAAAGTGCGTCAGCAGCAACAGGGGGCATCTCAGGCACAAGCTAATCGTTTATCGGTCAAAATGGAATTGCAGGCCGACTGCTTTGCCGGTGTTTGGGGCAAAGCCATGGAACAACAACAGGTGCTAGAGGTGGGAGATTTACAAGCAGCGCTGAATGCCGCACAAGCCATTGGTGACGACCGGCTCCAGCAGCAAAGCCAAGGGCGGGTGGTACCGGACAGTTTTACTCACGGCACATCACAGCAACGTTATACCTGGTTTAAACGGGGTTTCGACAGCGGTGACCCCAATAGCTGCAACACCTTTGCCAGCCGCTAATAGCGCTAGAACCCCACGTCAGCAGCGATTATCATAAGACTACTTTTTATCGGCGCACTCGCAGCCGGTATTTTATTGCAAAGCAGAATAACTATTATGGTAAGGCAGAATAACTATGGCCGCTCTTGATCCCACTTTATTAATCCTCTTGGCGCTAGCTGCACTCGGTATTATCAGTCACAATATGACCGTCACACTAGCCATTCTGACATTGCTCGCCATCCGCATTACTCCGTTAAATCAGTTTTTCCCGTGGATAGAAAAATACGGTTTAACCATTGGCATACTGATTCTGACCATTGGGGTAATGACCCCGATTGCCAGTGGTAAAATCAGCGCCAGCGAGGTGCTGCACTCCTTTGTTCAGTGGAAATCGATATTAGCCATTGTAGTGGGGGTAGCAGTCTCCTGGCTAGGAGGCCGGGGTGTGTCGCTGATGACTCACCAACCGTCGGTGGTAGCCGGGTTATTAGTTGGGACGGTGCTCGGTGTTGCGTTGTTCCGCGGTGTGCCGGTCGGGCCATTGATTGCCGCCGGGCTGCTCTCATTGGTTATCGGTAAATCATAACGTGGATCATGGGATGGTGACCCACCAACCGCTGATGGCACAGCAGGGGATCCGGCGTTTATTGGTCCTCAGTGGCAGCGCTGATTGGTCACGGCAACAGGCGATGAATTTACGTCAGCAACTGCCAGGTGATTGGCTGTGGATAGCGGAGCACCGGCTGCCAAATATCAATGGTATTTCACCGACAGCGGCAAAAACCTTACTGGGGCAGGAAGGGTTACACGGCGTATTTGATGCCACCGACGGTTTGAATACTGAGGCATTGGCGGTGTTGGCGGGTACGTTGCAAGCAGGAAGCTGGTTGGTGCTACTGGTGCCGGAGTGGAACCGTTGGCCGCTCTCACCTGATACCGACAGTTTGCGCTGGAGTGAGCGGGATGCGCCGATCACCACGGCGAACTTTATTCACCATCTACAGCGCCAACTGTTGGCCTCTCCCGATGTGATTGTGTGGCAGCAGGGCCAGTTAGCGCCAGAACCGCTCTTGGAACCTCGCCCAGATTGGCAACAACCAGATGGCACGCCCACTGCGGAACAGCAGAGTATTCTTCAACGCTTGATGCAGGCAAAGCAGGGTACTTGGGTGCTGACGGCGGCGCGTGGGCGCGGTAAGTCGACACTCGCCGGTATGCTGGTGGCGCAGTGGCCAGGTCGCTGCTGGGTCACCGGGCCGGGTAAAGCCGCCACACAAAGGTTGAGCCTGCGGGCGGGATCACGGGCGCGTTTTTGGGCGCCGGATGCGCTCTTGGACTACTGTCGGCTAAACGATGTCAGTGATGTCGATTGGTTATTAATTGATGAGGCGGCGGCTATCCCAACCGCACTATTGTCGGCGCTTTTGGCCTACTTCCCGCGAGCGTTATTAACCACCACGGTGCAAGGCTACGAAGGCACCGGACGTGGATTTTTATTGAAGTTCTGCGCCACGCTGAACGATTGGCATCATTTGACATTGACCAACCCGATCCGCTGGGCCAACCATGACCCACTTGAGCAGATTATCGACAATATCATGCTGTTTAATGATGACTGGGTGAATGATATATTGTCGCCGACAGCATCCGCCATTGCACCGGTCGAGATCTCCGGTTGTAAACAGTCTGATTGGCTGAATAATCCCGAACTATTGCGCCGCTTTTACGGTTTGCTTTCCAGCGCCCATTACCGCACCACACCGCTGGATTTACGGCGTTTGATGGATGCACCGGGCATGCATTTCTCTGCCGCAAAGGTAGCAGATTCAGTGATTGGTGCCTTGTGGATGGTCGACGAGGGGGGCCTGAGCGATGCATTAGCCCAGGATGTGTGGGCAGGCAGGCGGCGGCCAAGAGGCAGTTTGGTGGCGCAATCACTGGCCGCCCACAGCGGGCAATGGCAAGCACCCACGCTGCGATCACGGCGTATCAGTCGGGTAGCGGTCGCACCATTATGGCGACAGCAGAGGATCGCCCGGCAGATGATTGCCGCCGAGCAAGCGCGTGGGCAGCAGGATAAGCTGGATTTTATTTCGGTCAGTTTTGGCTATACCCCCGAATTAATGTGTTTCTGGCATGCCTGCGGCTTTCAACTGGTGCGCCTTGGCAGCCACAGAGAAGCCAGCAGTGGCTGTTATGCCGCAATGGCGATGTTGCCGCTCAGTCTGGCGGGGAAGATGCTCTGCGAGGCAGCCCGGCAGCAATTAGAGCGTGATTGGTATTGGTTACAGCAATGGATTGATCTGGACACGCCAATATCGTTACCCCTGGCTGGACAACCTGATATCACTTTAAATGATGATGATTGGCGTGAGCTTACGGGGTTTGCTTTTGCTTTCCGTCCGTTAGAGGCGAGTTTGCCCGCGTTACAGCGGCTGCTATTGCAGACAGCGTTGCCTCTCCCTGCATTGCGGCAATATTTGCAGCAGGGGAGTGCGGCTGCGGAAGTTGTTCATCATCAGGGCCTTTCAGGGCGCAAAGCGTTGGTGACCAAATGGCGGCAGGAGGCTGCCAAGGGGATGGCGGCGATTGATATTGATAAAATGGCGAAATTCAGCCTTTTATCATCATGAATGGATACGGGTTGAATTATGCCAATGAATATGTGCGTGGAGCAGCGTTGCCATTGATGATTGATCGCGATCATTCAGCCGAGAAAGTAACCGCGTGACGCTATGTTCAGTCAGCACATCAATTTGGACTGCAGCGGTAGTTAATGCGGGCAAATAGCCTTCGGCATCAGCCAGTCCATCGAATCCGGTAGCTTCCCGGTTAAAAAAACATGACCTTGTGTTATCCCCTCGGACACTGTGCACTGTTCTGGCGGTAACGCCATGATCCTGGAAATATCGCGACCCCCTATATTTTCACCTTCAAACTTTGGGATTGGGGCGTCTGGGGTTAGATACCTATCTTTACGTGGCTTGTCGGCAACTGGATGAGTTGGCCAATAAACCGGGCTAATTCTGTGCTCATTGGTTAATCACAACGCAGGGTCAGGTTTATTCAGGTCCTACCCCTGCGTTTGATACTATTCGTAACCGAGTTATTTTTTCTTGTTTTTATCCGGCCAGTCATCATCGTCATCCCATTCCGCATTATTGTCGCGGTGGGGAGGTAACTCCGGTTTATTGCTCAAAAAACGTTTATGATCAAGACGGCGTAACTCTTTGATGCCGTTTAAGATAATACCTGCCAGTAGGATAAGGATGATCCACCAGTAATCTGCTAACCAATGCATGGTTAAGTTCCTTCCGTTGATATACCCGTCATCTTTCAAGATGCTGCGCGTTGAAATCTATTGGGTATGAATAAATCGTGAAAAAATCATGGGTAAATGACTTGCAAGCCATTCACTCCCTGCCACATCCTGTGACTGCCAGGCATCCAGCAGGATGGCTGGTGTCAGTAAATGCTGCGCCGTTGATGCCAGAGGGCGGTAACTCAAGTGCCAGGGCTCTGCCGCGACACCGCCGTGGTCCTCGCTAAATGGCCGGTAAAACCCAAATTCAGCCATATGAGCACTTAGCCATTGGCTTAGTGGATAAAAATAACCGCCAGCTTGGTATTCCCAGGGTTCCAGTTGTAATTTTGTCTCCGCAGGCAATAGCGAGGGATCGTAAATATCCAGATCACTGCCCCAGTGGTGGCGACTGGCCCCCGGCAGGGCCGACCAGCGTAAAATTGCGTTGCAACGGGCTGCCGCGTCAAGCCGGGAAATGTCGATCGGTTGGCTGTCTTTATCTAATACTGGTCGCTCACCGCGGAATTTACCATTCCAGATAGCCAATTGACGGTCAAAATCACGAAAAGTACTGGCTGGCTGTAAATCAAAACCCGCCACTTTAGCTGCCCGCTGCATCGCCTGAAATGCCTCAACGGCTTGTGGCTGCATACGGTGATTGCCTGTCAATACCACCAAATGCGCCGTTGAGCGCCCGGTAAGCATCTGTGGCGTTAATGAATAATCTGTCATGCTACTAGCTGCTCCATGATTCTCTGATACATCCGGCTCAGCAGCTGCAAATCAGCAGCATGAACGCATTCATTCACTTTATGGATTGTGGCATTGACCGGCCCCAGTTCCACCACTTGTGCGCCCATTAAGGCGATAAAGCGGCCATCAGAGGTGCCACCGGTGGTCAACAGTTGTGGTGTGATTTCAGCATAATGTTCAACGGCGTTCACCACGGCATCAACCAATGCGCCACGGGGGGTCAGGAAGGGTTGGCCGGACAGCACCCATTCGAGGGTGTAAGTCAGTTGATAACGTTCCAGCAGGGATTCTACTCGCTGCTTGATCAAGCTGTCGGTTAATTCGGTACTGAAACGAAAGTTGAACTGCACATAGAACTCACCAGGAATGACGTTATTGCTGCCGGTGCCAGCGTGTAAATTGGCAATTTGCATACTGGTGGCGGGAAAGAACTCATTACCTTCATCCCATTGGGTGGCAACCAGTTCATTCAGGGCGGGTATTGCACGGTGCACCGGGTTGTCAGCCAGATGAGGATAAGCAACATGCCCTTGAATTCCATGAATATGCAAGTTAGCGGTGATGGAACCGCGACGGCCATTCTTTACTACATCACCGACTGTGTCAGTACTGGATGGCTCACCAACCAGACAATAATCCAGCCGCTCATTGCGCGCCATCAGGGCGTTAACCACTTTTACTGTGCCGTTAATGGCTTTGGCTTCTTCATCGGAGGTAATCATAAAAGCCAACCGACCTTTATGATGCGGATGTAGCGCGACAAAACGTTCGGCGGCAACCACCATGGCGGCCAGAGAGCCTTTCATGTCGGCGGCACCACGGCCATACAGCATGCCGTCACGAATGGCTGGTTCAAACGGTGGGCTGCTCCAATGGCTCTCATCTCCGGTTGGTACCACGTCAGTATGACCGGCAAATGCCAGTGTCACGCCTTCGCCGCGCCATGCCCAGAAATTAAGGGTGTCGCCAAAATTCATCGGTTCGACAGTAAAACCGATAGCCTCTAAGCGCTTAATCATGATCTCCTGGCAACCCGCATCACACGGGCTGAGCGACGGGCGTTTAATTAATTGTTGGGCCAGTTCGATTACCGGACAGATCATGTTATTGCACCTCGATTGCGGTTTGGTTATGGATAACCTGTTGTTGATTAAGATTCTGTTGCATAAAATGTTGATAGTTTTCAATGTTGAAGCCCAGCAGCATTTCGCCATTACTGGCTTCCAGTAGCGGGCGTTTGATAATAGCGGGCTGTTCTAACATTAACACCTTGGCCGTTTGAGCATCGGTTATTGCATTACGTTGCGCTTCCGGCAATTTACGCCAGGTGGTGCCACGGGTGTTAAGCAACGGTTCCCAACCCAGTTTATTAATAAAACCTTGCAGGCGTTCGTCAGTCAATCCATCCACGCGATAATCGTGAAACTGATAGGCAATGCCTTGTTCTTCCAGCCAGCGGCGGGCCTTTTTTATGGTGTCACAATTTTTGATACCATATAGCTGACACAAACTTTTTTGAGATTCATCGTACATGAAAAAATATTACCTATATGTGGGTGTTAGTTCAGAACAACAACTATATGGCGATGGCTTAGATCGCCAAGAATCAATGTTGATTAGATACTTCGATGATAACGCAAGTTGCCAGGATTTCGCTCCCAAAGATGAGCTAACCGTAGATCGTGGTGCTCCAATGACTTGGGGTTTGGCGGTGCAAAAAACAGTCAACTGACTACATTCCCCCTTAATTTTCTTTTTAACAGATATCTCAATGTGGTGATTTAGAAGTAAAAGACAAAAGAGCAATTCATAACTATTATGGGATTGTCTATTTTTATCTGGTTTATAAAAAACAGGCGAAAATCCTATTTTTAATTTGTATGCTTGCAAAATAACATAGAATAAAAATATTAGATTATTTAATTTATACGTAAACAGGCCATAGGGAATAATATTTCATTTGAAATTTCTATACAGCAACTGAAAAAAATTCTATAGGGACTATTTTTTTACATATTATACTTATTGTGATTGGTGTTAATATATTTATTAAAAGTGATTCGTTGGATTTTGAATCTTATATTATTGCTGCAGGTGTTGGTGTTGTTATAATGAACTTCGTTGCTCCCGTTATATTGGGAGCGAAGTTGTTATTTGTATCATTTAATAAGTAATTTAATTGGTGCTATTTGCTATCGTTAATTGCTTTAACTGATAAAGCATTACCGGTACTTTCAATTGCCAATGATCCCTATCCCATAGTTTTTATGTTTCTCACATAATCAGTTGGGATATATCGAAACAGTCTCCATGTATCAGGTTTCAGAACAAGTCTTGCCATTCCATAGCCAGATAATCCAAGACTCATAAAGTTATATGCTAAGACACCCGCTTTTTTATCAAACCCCAAAAATTCGGCTGTAACTATATAACCATTTAACATAAATCCCGTGAAGAATCAGTCCCATTCTTAATATTTGATATTATTTATTGTAACCTATTAATTCCATGCAGAAAAATAGTTGCACCAGCCATTACACCCAGTATATTCCCTGTTGCTAAAGATCCCGATGCCCGGGTGAAACCGCCTAATGCTGCAAGTCCACCAATAGTTAAATAAACTCCTTGTATGACATAGCCCCATTTATCTCCATCTTTTTTAATCTCTATAGAGACAACAGTTTTAGCTCTTTTAGTTTTCAGCATATGGTCTTGTTCACGAAGGTTGCTGCATTCTTTATTTAAGCTATTAATGGCTATCTTGCAATCAGACTCTGTTCTGGCGAATTTAATTATTCTCATCTGTTCACTAATAAAATCTTTTATTTCGTTTTCGAATCTTGCCCTAACTAAGGCATCACGCAGAACAAAACGGGAAACATCCCTTGCTACCCTTAACAATTTGTCACCGTCAGCACTTGCCATAGCTTTATATTAGTTGATAATCCTTATTATCCTTAAATGATATTTTAAAGTAACTAAACCTATTATGAAAGGAAATCTCTTTTTTTCTGAGCATACCCTTTCGTAGCAAACCTCATAGGAAATGGGATGATTACCGTGTGATTTCACCCATTATTCTGTTCGAGCATATTGTTAGGATCACATTCGCAATGTTAGTAACGTGATTATCTAATATGAAAAAATAATATCTCGGCTAGAATGGCAAATAAGGTCAGCCACTGATGCGTTGGCTTGGTTTAAGAGCCATTATGTGGAGAAGGAGAGTGTCTCCAAACGGCTATTGGCAGATTAGCCTGCAAATAAGCAAGGGCTACCTGAAGGGTTAGCCAATATGGTCAAGGTCAGCGGCATATTGGCGAATGGCTTTTTGGTAGAGGCTGATGTCCTGATGGTTTGAGGTTTCAGCCAGCAGTATCAATAATGCAGCGACCGCTTCTTTGGTTTCACCCAGATTGTACAGTGTCATAGCGCGGAACAAGGTTAGCTCTTTCGCTTGCGGGAAACGCGCCAGCGCGCGGTCAAAGGTATCCAGTGACTCTTGATATAATCCCAGTGCTCGATAAGTGCTACCCAAACCGAGGTAGGCTTCCTGCAACTCTTTACCTACCAGATCATGGTCGATGGCGGCCCGATAAAAAGGGATCGCCTGCAACTCCAGCCCTTGCACATCATAAAGGGAGGCAATTTTATACAGCAGACTGGCGTTATCCGGTGAGCGCCGCAGTAAATCCTGCGCCATGGACATCGCATCATTATAACGGCCCAGCTCTTTTAACGAGTCAATGGAGTGTTTCATAGTTTCATACCGTGATTTATCAGCAAACCGGCTTTATATACCAAAGCACGCTACTCCGGAAATGGTTTACTGGCAAGCTAACAGGTAGCGCTCTTGGTCGATAAGGTTATTTAGACGATAAAGGCCATGTCGCCATGTCCATCATCTCTGAAGTCGCTTCGGCCCAAGCTTTTGCGCTTTAATTTTAGCTGATAAGCCTCTTGTTGGGCTTGGCTGCTATCAAATCGGTGTTTTAGTCCTTATCTATTATATGGTTAATAAGGCTTTTTTAGTGCGAAAAACGTTCAGCATCACAAAATAAGAAGATAAAAAACTAACTTCGTTGCTTAAAAAGAGACATTAACTATATGTTGACTTCTTGTTTCACAAATAAACATCGGAGTTAATATTATGTTAAGGAAAATAAATGTATTTGTGATCGCAGTAACCGTGTTGGTCTCTGTTTCAGCATCCGCCCAGTTCCCTGCCTATTATCCAACTGACTATCAGAATATTGTGGATGGTGCCAAAAAAGAAGGCAAAGTGGTGGTGTATTCCTCGACGGATATTAAGGCTGCGACCCCCTTGATCAAAGGGTTTGAAGCGGCCAATCCGGGGGTTAGAGTTGAATACAATGATATGAATAGCACGGAGTTATACAACCGTTATATCAGTGAACAGGCATCGGGTAGCAACAGTGGCGACGTAGTGTGGAGTTCCTCAATGGATACGGCACTGAAGCTGGCTATCGACTATGCACAGGAATATCTCTCTCCTGAGCAAGCTGAATTACCAGCATGGGCCATCTGGAAAAACAAAGCCTACGGCACCACCTACGAGCCGGTAGTCTTTATTTATAACAAGCGTCTGCTACCGCCAACTGATGTACCCGATACCCACGCCGCACTGGCAAAACTTATCGCCAGCCAGCCTGATAAGTTCAAAAAGAAAGTCACAACCTATGATATTGAAAAGTCAGGCTTAGGTTTTATGTTGTCGGTACAGGACTTCAAGGCTGACCCTAACTACTTCACGACACTGGCTGATACCGCCAAAGGCGGCCTGACGGTGCAATCCTCCACCGGTACCATGATGGAAAGGGTGTCATCCGGTGAAAATCTGATCGGCTTTAATATCCTCGGTTCTTATGCCGAAGCCCGTGCCAGGACCGATCCTTCTCTTGGCATTATTTATCCGAAGGACTACATCCTGGTATTGTCGCGAGTGACCTTTATCAGTGGCAACGCGGCCAACAGTAATGCAGCCAAACTGTGGGTTAATTATGTGTTGTCGGAACAGGGCCAAAATATTCTGGCTAATCAGTCGGATATTCCTTCCATCCGTAAAGATATCGATGGTAACAACGATATTGATGGTTTGACCCAAGAATTGGGTCAGTCACTGAAACCTATCCCGGTTGATGAAAGCTTGCTGGAATATATGGAGCAAGCTAAGCGTTTGAATTACATCAAACAGTGGCGTACTGCAGCAGCAAAATAATCTCACCATCAGGGCGCGTTTACTGTATCGGCATACGCGGCCCTTGGTTTTATGGGCTTTGTCATATATGGATCTTTAACTAAAAGGACTCACTATGAAAGCATTGCGCAGACGATGGCAGGGCTTGCCGCGCGGCTTAGTTGTGTTGATAACAGCACTGGTCATCTATATACCGCTGTCATTTATTGTCATTCAAAGTTTCCTATCCGCCCCCTTTTTCTCGCCTTCCAAGGTGTTCAGCCTTGAGTCCTTCAGGTTTATTTTTGCTGACCCCGACTTTTACAAGGCGCTGAAAAGCGGCTTTATTCTGGCCTTCGGGCTGGTGATTATCGCCATTCCACTGGGGGGTATTCTGGCCTTTCTGATGGTCAGGACGGACTTACCCGGCCGGCGGATAATAGAACCGTTGATTCTGGTGCCTATTTTTGTTTCTCCCATGGTTTTGGGATTTGGTTACGTAGTTGCTGCTGGGCCAGTCGGCTTTTTGTCCTTATGGGCCGAATCTCTGTTGGGTTTCGTTCCCTGGAATATTTACGCCATGTCCAGCATCGTGGTGATTGCTGGTCTGACTCATGTTCCCCATGCTTATCTTTATATTTCATCAGCACTACGCAGCGTCGGCTCGGATGTTGAAGAGGCTGCGCGCACCGCCGGTGCCACTCCTTTGCAGGTCATGAGCTCGGTGAGTTTGCCAATGGTGCGCCCGTCAATCCTTTATGCCTCGGTCTTGTTGTTTTTCCTGGGGCTGGAAGTGTTTGGGCTGATGCTGGTACTGGGTGATCCTGAGGGGAATTTAGTGCTGGCCACCTATCTCTACCAACTGACCAATAAATTAGGCACACCCTCTTACCACCTGATGGCCGCGGTTGCGGTGGTACTTATTTGCATCACTATTCCGTTAGTGATGTTACAACGTTTGCTGATGCGAACGGCTAATCGTTTTGTCACGGTCAAAGGTAAAGCGTCACAGGCGCGGGCCTTACCACTGGGCAAATGGCGTTGGATTGCCGGTGCCGTGGTGGCATTTTGGCTGACCGTCACCATTGGTGTACCACTGCTCGGTGTGGTGCTGCGCGCTTTTGTGTCTAACTGGGGCATGGGGGTCTCTATTTGGGATGAGTTGTCCCTCGAAACCTTCCGCACTATTTGGCAGCAACCAACCCTGCTGCGGGCTATCGTCAACTCGATGGCTATCGGCGTCTTCGGCGGTGCACTGGCGGTCGTCTGTTACTTATTTATCGGTATCGCGATGCACCGCAAACCCGATGGTGTGACTCGTTTTCTCGATTACAGCGTACTGGTGCCGCGTGCGGTACCGGGCTTGCTGGCAGGGCTGGCATTCCTGTGGGTATTCTTGTTCCTACCGATGTGGCTGGATAATTCGCTGAAAGAGGGTTGGTTGTCGGTATTGCCGATGGCCGAATGGCTGCGAGAGAATCTGGTGGTATGGCTACGTTCTTTACGCAGCACCATATTCAGTGTCTGGCTGGCTTATACCGTAGTGTGGATGGCATACGGCCTGCGGCTGATCTCCTCGACCTTGCTGCAAGTAGGGCCTGAGCTGGAAGAAGCGGCACGTAGCACCGGTGCCAGTCGAGGTCAGGTCACCCGCCATGTCACTATTCCATTATCCCGTTATGGCCTGATTGGTTCATGGCTGCTGATGTTTTTGATTTTTGAGCGGGAGTATTCCACTGGCGTTTATCTGCTCTCACCGGGTACCGAAACTATTGGTTCAATGTTGGTTTCGCTATGGGCGGCAGGGGCGATTGATATTGTCGCGGCACTCTCCTTCATTAATATCCTGCTGGTAGTCTTGGGCTTGGGTATTGCATTGCGTTTTGGAGTCAAATTAAATGATTGAACTTTCAGTAGATAATCTGCATTTAACCTATGGTGACAACCCAGTATTGAAAGGGGTGTCTATGCAATTAAAACGCGGAGAAGTTGTCTCGTTATTGGGGCCATCGGGGAGCGGGAAAACCACCTTATTACGTGCGGTTGCCGGGCTGGAAAAACCGAGCCAAGGCCATATTATCATTGGTGAAAATACGGTTTATGATGGTACCTCTGGCCGTGAGACACTTGCTGAAGAACGTAATCTTGGCTTGGTGTTCCAGTCTTACGCCTTGTGGCCCCATAAAACCGTCTTTGAGAACGTGGCCTATCCCCTGAAATTACGTAAAATCTCATCACCGGAAATTGTTCAACGCGTACAAGTGGTACTTGACCAGCTTGGGCTGGGATCACTGGGTCATCGCCATCCTCATCAACTTTCCGGAGGGCAGCAACAACGTGTCGCTATTGGCCGTGCACTGGTCTACAACCCGCCGGTTATCTTGCTGGATGAGCCCTTGTCGAATCTGGACGCCAAACTGCGTGAAGAAGCGCGGGTATTCCTGCGTGAGCTGATCATCAACCTCGGTTTGTCAGCGCTGATGGTGACCCACGACCAAAACGAAGCAATGGCCATATCTGACCGTATCTTATTGCTTAACAACGGTAAAATTGAACAGCAGGGTACGCCGCAGGAAATGTACGGCTCGCCATCGACCTTGTTCACCGCCGAATTTATGGGCAGTAATAATCGCTTACATGGCAAAATTACCGAACTACGTAACGGTAAGGCGCAAATCGAAGGTAAAGATTGGCGATTATGGGGATGGGCGGGTGAAGGCGTCACGGTAGGGCAAGAAGCCACGGCGGTGATCCGGGTTGAACGCGTAGGCCTGGAGGATTTACCCAGCGATAACCAGCTTGTGTTACCGATGCTGACCAGCATGTATCTGGGCGATCGCTGGGAATACCTGTTTCGTACTGTTGCCGATGATTTTGTGATCCGTGCTTATGGCACTAAGGTTGGTAGTCAACAACTCTGCCAGCTTTCGCTACCTATCGAGCATTTATGGATTTTCCCCAAAGTATGAAATCTGTCTTGAGGCCATATTAAGGTGTGTGACAATCGGCCTGCCCAAGAGAAAGCAGGCCGATTAACCTCCTATCGTGTTTCTAATTAGCCTGCTTGCTATTTTGACTGTTTAAAAAACCAGCGTATAATAAGTCCCGATAATTAGAGAGGAAGTTATGGTTGAATTTGAGTTAAGCACGTGGAAAGCGTTTATCGATGCTATGCTGCGTAAAGCGTAAGCGAATAAACCCGCAGTAAGATTAATATCTTTTCGTTGTTTTATCTATACATACACTAAGGGGCGAGTCATCGCTCGCAGAAAGGCAGGACCGTTACGGTGTCTGCCTTTTTTATACCCGTCATCTTTCACGTTCACGTTGCAGGTGTGTCGGCTGCTCTCGTTACTCTTTCACGCGTGGCGGCCTGCCGGGGAAGCGGCGACGTACTAAGACAAAGAACAGTGGCACAAAGAAAATTGCCAGCACGGTGGCAGAAATCATCCCGCCCATCACACCAGTACCGACGGCATGTTGGCTGCCTGAGCCTGCCCCCTGACTAATCGCCATGGGTAACACCCCAAAGACAAATGCTAATGAGGTCATCAGAATAGGCCGGAGCCGCTGGCGGGAAGCCTCTAACGTGGCCTCCACCAGATCTTTACCTTGGTTATTTAATTCACTGGCAAATTCAACAATCAAAATGGCATTTTTGGCCGATAACCCAATGATGGTCAGCAACCCAACCTGGAAATAAACGTCATTCTCCAAGCCGCGCATCCAAGTTGCCGCGACCGCACCAATCACCCCGAGCGGCACGACCAGCATCACAGAGAAGGGTATTGACCAACTCTCATACAATGCTGCCAGACACAAGAACACCACCAGCAGCGAGATGGCATAAAGGGCCGGGGCCTGCGAGCCAGATAGCCGCTCCTGATAGGACATCCCGGTCCATTCCAGCCCGAAGCCATTTGGCAGTTGTTTAACCAGATCCTCCATCACATTCATGGCGGTACCGGTACTGACGCCTGGGGCTGCCTCGCCGACGATTTCCAAGGCAGAATAGCCGTTATAACGTTCCAATCGTGGAGAACCATATTCCCAGCGGGTGGTCGAGAACGCAGAGAAAGGCACCATGCTGCCGCTTTTATTGCGCACATACCATTTGTTGACGTCCTCTGGCAGCATACGGGCGGTGGCTTCAGACTGTACATAGACCTTCTTCACCCGGCCTCTGTCGACAAAGTCGTTAACGTAAGTCGAGCCCCAGGCGGTTTTTAGCGTGTTATTAATGTCATCCAGTGATACGCCCAACGTTTGTGCTTTGCGCTGATCGATATCTATCTGTAACTGTGGGCTATCGTCCAGCCCATTATGCCGCACCCGGGTTAACGCGGGATCTTGTGACGCGAGCTGTAATAACTGGTCACGGGCCGCCATCAGTTTGTCATGACCCAATCCACCATGGTCTTGTAGTTCCATATCAAAGCCTGATGAGCCACCCAAGCCTGAAATGGCCGGTGGGCTACTGACCGAGACTTTAGCCTCGGTAATTTTATTAAACACTTTGGTGGCGCGTTCAATAATGGCAAAGGAAGAGTCGTTGCTGTCTTTTCGCTGCTCCCAGTCCGACAGTCGAATGAATAAACGCGCCACATTCTGGCCGTTACCACCCGGGCCAGACCCTACGGTTGAGAATACCGATAGCACATTATTCTGCTCTGCGGTCAGGAAGTAGTTCTCTACTTTCTCAACCACCTTTAGGGTTTGTTGTTGTGTTGAACCCACGGGAAGTTGAACCTGCGCCATAAAAACACCACGGTCTTCCAGCGGCAAGAAAGAGGTCGGCAACTTGATGAACAATAGCGCCAGCCCGCCTAACAGCAATAAATACAGCAGCATATAGCGCAAACTATGGTGCAATATCCGCGCCACGCCTTTTTCATAACGGTGGGCACTGCGGTCAAACATGCGGTTAAACCAGCCGAAAAACCCGCGTTTGGCGTGATGATGCCCCGGTGCTATGGGTTTAAGCAGGGTGGCGCAAAGTGCCGGCGTTAGGATCAGTGCGACCAAAACAGAGAGCACCATGGCTGACACGATGGTGATGGAGAACTGACGGTAGATGGCCCCGGTCGTTCCGCCGAAGAAAGCCATCGGGATAAATACGGCTGACAGTACCAATGCAATACCGACCAGTGCGCCCTGAATTTGCCCCATCGATTTACGGGTGGCTTCGCGTGGGCCAAGCCCTTCTTCGCTCATGACCCGCTCAACGTTTTCCACCACCACAATGGCATCATCAACCAACAACCCAATAGCCAATACGATGGCAAACATGGTCAAGGTATTGATACTAAAACCGAATACCGACAGTATCGCGAAAGTGCCCAACAGCACCACCGGTACTGCAATGGTTGGGATCAGAGTAGCGCGGAAGTTTTGTAAAAACAGATACATCACCAAGAAAACCAGCAGAATGGCTTCCAAGAGTGTTTTGACGACGTCCTTGATTGAGGCTTTAACGAAGGGGGTGGTTTCGTAAGCTATTTTTGCTTCAAGGCCATGAGGGAAGAAAGGGGTCAGCTCGGCAATGCGGGCTTTAACCAATGCATCGGTTTGTAGCTCATTGGCTCCTGAGGCTAGCTTGACACTCATGCCTGATGCGGCTTGCCCGTTAAAGCGGCTCAGGTAATCATATTTCTCGGCACCCATCTCGATTTTAGCTACATCACCCAGCGTGACCAGTGAACCATCGGGATTGACCCGCAGCGTAATTTCCCTGAATTGTTCTGGTGTCTGTAATTGGGATTGGGCATTAATGGTGGCATTCAGTGCCTGATTGTCTACCGAGGGGGTTCCGCCTAATTGACCCACCGCTATCTGGCTATTTTGCGATTGGATAGCGGTGACAATATCCTGGGTGGTCAGTTGATAATTATTGAGTTTATTGGGATCCAGCCAGATACGCATAGCATATTGGGAACCGAAAGCATCGATACTGCCGACCCCTTCAATTCGGCTAAGGGGGTCTTGCAGATTACTGGCCACATAGTCGGCAATATCCTGTTTATCCATACTGCCATCGGTGGAAACAAATGCCACCATCATCAGCGTGTTATCACCGGATTTTGATACGGATACACCTTGCTGCTGCACATCTTGTGGCAGCTTTTTAATCGCCGATTGCAACTGATTCTGTACCTGTTGCATCGCTTCGTTCGGATCGGTACCTGCCTGGAACGTCAGGGTTATTGATGCGTTACCGGAGTTGCTGCTTTGTGACGACATATACAGCAAACTATCCAGGCCGGTCATACTTTGCTCTATCACCTGGGTGACAGTATTTTCCAGTGTTTGTGCTGAGGCACCGGGATAAGAGGCACTAATACGGACATTGGGTGGTGCCAAATTCGGATATTGTTCAACCGGTAAGGTTGAGATTGCCAATGCTCCGGTAAGACACAAAATGATCGCCAATACCCAGGCAAAAATTGGGCGGTCGATGAAGAAGTTTGCCATGCAGTGCCAGCCTCTAAAGTTATATACAGCAGAATCTACGGTGCACTTTACGCGGGAATGCTGAAGGAAACGTGAAGAAAATAAGGAGAACCTGTAAAAAACCTCGATAAAGCCGAGTTAATTCACATTGATGTCGCCAATAAGGATAAACAGGTGTTTTTTCTGGCATCAAGTAAACTGATTAACAGTCACTCAAAATAGGACGTTGTATGGAACTCAATCCGGTGTTTGCCCGCCGTCTTTATCTCTGTTGGTTAATTAACCGTGGTGATTCACTGAATGTACCACGTTTGATGGCGTTGACTGACTGGCCACGACGCACGCGACAGGATGTTTAAAGGCACTGCCCGGTCTGGGCATCGCCTTGACATTTGTGCAGCACGGTGTACGCAATAACGCGGGCTATTATAGATTGGACCATTGGGTGCCACTTAACAAAAAATGGATACACGATAACCATGATTCTATTTTAGCGGCCATCGAATAACAGCAATATGGCTCAGTATTTTTTATTTTCTAAATACATAATGGTGGCTGCTACACGTGAACGGACATTCAACTTACGCAATAAATTGCGGATATGGACTTTCACGGTTTCTTCCGAAATGTGCAGCTCAAAGGCCACTTGTTTATTGGATAACCCGCGCGCCACTTCTTGTAGCACATCTAATTCACGTTCGGTTAATTCAGATAAAGGGTTTACCTGTTCGTGGCGAGAAGATAAATACTGTACGATTTCATCACTGAATGTATTTTCACCCTGTGCCGCCTTGCGGATATTTTCCAGTAATATTTCCGGCTCGCTGTCTTTGAGCAGATAACCATCCGCACCGGCATCAATCATTGCGTATACATCGCTACGGACATCGGAGACGGTCAGAACAATAATACGGGCATCAATGCCTTCGTTCCGCAATGCTTTCAATGTATCCACCCCGGACATCCCCTTCATATTCAAGTCGAGCAGAATGACATCTGGCTGACATTTGAGCGCTTCAGTAATGGCGTCGTTGCCGCAGTTGGCTTCGGCAACCACATCAAAGTTGCTATCCATCTCAAGTAATTGCCTGATACCGCGGCGCATCAACGGGTGATCATCAACAATCATAATAGTGTGGCTTTTGGTCATATAAGTAATGTTCCTGTAACCTGGCGGTTAAATGTTTGGCTGCTGAATTTGGATCATTTTCGATAGCCAATTTAGCTGGCCACGTTATCTATTATTGTTAGTGAAACTACGGGCTAAGTGTACCTTAAAACATGGGCCAGATTCATTTAACAACAACAGTTTATCTGAAGGAATAATGATCAAAGTGTCATCTTGTTTTGATAGCTATTCTCATTAAACAAATCGTTATATAAACAAAGTTATAATGCAAATAGATTTAACAGCGAGAAATGGCGTAAATAACCACTAAATTAATTGATCCTGCTCAATATCTACCACCAATTAACTATAAAGAGTAATTATTTTATTACTCATTATTCTGTATCTAGTAGCCAATCGTAGGGAAATTTCCTTCCTTAATACAAATAAGAATAATTATCGTTATCTAAATAGGGATGGTTGGTTTTTAAATGAAGGATCTCTCTGAACCCGCGCGGGCGCGCCAGCCAATGTTAAGGATATCAATATGGCTGATTTATCACGGCGTAAATTACTGGCCCGCTTCTGGCGAGCAGATAAACAGCAACTCTCCGTTCAGCGCCCCCCTTGGTCGGTAAGGGAGGCTGATTTTATTGCCGGTTGTACCCGTTGCCAGGCTTGTGTCGCCGCTTGCGAAACAGGGGTGTTGGTGGTGGGGAGTGGTGGATTCCCTGAGATAGATTTCCAGCGTGCTGAGTGCACCTTTTGCCAGGCCTGCGTGAAGGCGTGTGATGTCGATATCTTTATCTCGACAGCGTTGGCCGCCTGGCCGCTTAACGTCAGCATATCGGACCGCTGTTTACCTTTTCATAGCATTGAATGCCGGAGTTGCCAGGATAGCTGTGAAACTCGGGCGATTAGATTCCGCCCACGCCTCAATGGTATTGCTCAACCCGAATTAGACCTTCCTGCCTGTACAGGTTGTGGTGCTTGTGTAGCCAATTGCCCGATTCAGGCAGTAACCCTTACCCGGAGTGAAGATGGACGATAAAGAATGGCATGTCTGCGGATTGGTTCTGCAAGCCAAACCGGCCCGAATTGCGCAATTGACCGACAGCCTACTGGCTATCCCAGGAACAGAAATACCGACCCGCGATGCCTCTCTGGGCAAGTTAGTGGTGGTTATGCAGGCGGCGCGCTCAGACGTGCTGCTAAGTTATATTGAGTCAGCACGGAATTTGGATGGTGTGCTGGCGGTATCGCTGGTTTATCACCAGCAGGAAAGCCAAGGTGAGGAAATGCCATGAAACTCAGTCGCCGGGATTTTATGAAGGCCAATGCGGCGGTAGCCGCCGCTGCCGCCGCCGGATTGACCATACCCACTGTTGCTAAGGCGGTGGTTGGTGAGACCACAAATGCCATAAAATGGGATAAAGCCCCTTGCCGATTCTGTGGTACCGGCTGTGGTGTATTAGTCGGGACACAGAATGGCCGTATCGTCGCATCACAGGGTGACCCGGATTCACCGGTTAACCGTGGGCTGAACTGCGTGAAAGGCTATTTCCTGCCAAAAATTATGTACGGCAAAGACCGTCTGACCCAGCCGTTGCTGCGGATGAAAGAGGGCCAATATGATAAAGACGGCGATTTCACCCCAATAAGCTGGGAGAAAGCCTTTGATATCATGGAATTGAAATTCAAAACTGCACTGAAAGAAAAAGGCCCGACGGCCGTGGGAATGTTCGGATCCGGCCAATGGACGGTGTGGGAAGGTTATGCGGCGTCGAAGCTGCTAAAAGCAGGTTTCCGCTCCAATAACCTTGATCCAAATGCCCGCCATTGCATGGCCTCTTCGGTGGTGGGCTTTATGCGCACCTTCGGTATGGATGAGCCGATGGGTTGCTACGATGATATTGAAGAAGCGGATGCATTCGTGCTCTGGGGCTCCAATATGGCGGAGATGCACCCGGTTTTATGGTCGCGAATGACCAGCCGCCGCTTGACCAATGATCATGTCAGAATTGCCGTCCTCTCTACTTTTGAGCACCGTAGCTTTGAACTGGCAGATAACCCGATCATCTTTACCCCGCAGACTGATCTGGTGATGATGAATTACATCGCCAATTATATTATTCAGCATAATGCCGTCGATCAGGGCTTCCTTGACCGCCATGTGAATTTCCGCCGGGGAGCGACCGATATCGGCTATGGCTTACGGCCAACGCATCCACTGGAAAAAGCGGCGAAGAACCCTGGCAGCGATGCATCCGAACCGATGAGTTTTGATGATTTCAAAGCGTTTGTCGCCGAATATACCCTGGAAAAAGCCGCCAAAATGAGTGGCGTGCCGGAAGATCAACTCGAGTCACTGGCGCAGTTGTATGCGGATCCGAAGGTAAAGCTGGTTTCCTACTGGACTATGGGCTTTAACCAACATACCCGAGGTGTTTGGGCTAATAACATGTGCTACAACCTGCACTTGTTAACCGGCAAGATCTCCAAACCGGGTTCTGGCCCGTTCTCCCTGACTGGCCAGCCATCGGCCTGCGGCACGGCCCGAGAAGTGGGGACGTTCTCTCACCGCCTACCCGCAGACATGGTCGTTACCAACGAAAAACACCGCCAGATTGCCGAAACTAAATGGCAATTGCCTGCTGGCACCCTCCCCGAAAAAGTCGGTTTACATGCGGTGGCACAAGATCGGGCGCTGAAAGACGGTACCCTCAATGCCTACTGGGTGATGTGCAATAACAACATGCAGGCGGGGCCAAATATTAATGAAGATCGCATGCCGGGTTGGCGTGATCCTCGCAACTTTATTGTGGTCTCGGATCCGTATCCAACCATCAGTGCGCTATCGGCGGACCTTATCCTGCCCACTGCGATGTGGGTCGAGAAAGAGGGCGCTTATGGTAACGCTGAACGCAGGACTCAGTTCTGGCGTCAACAAGTGTCAGCACCGGGCGAGGCAAAATCTGATTTGTGGCAGATAGTCGAGTTCGCCAAACGCTTTAAAGTCGAAGACGTCTGGCCTGCCGAGTTAGTGAATAAAAAACCGGAGTATCACGGTAAGACGCTGTATGACGTGCTGTTTGCTAATAATATGGTGAGCAAGTACCCACTGAGTGAAATCCCTGCCGATCAACTGAATGACGAAGCGCGCGATTTCGGCTTCTACATTCAGAAAGGGCTGTTTGAAGAGTATGCCGGTTTTGGTCGCGGCCACGGTCACGATTTGGCACCTTTCGATGTCTATCATCAGGAGCGCGGCCTGCGTTGGCCGGTGGTGAATGGCAAAGAAACCCTCTGGCGTTACCGTGAAGGTTTTGACCCCTTTGTGCCGCAAGGTGAGGACGTCCGTTTTTATGGCAAACCGGATGGCAAAGCGGTGATATTTGCGCTGCCTTATGAACCGGCGGCCGAAAGCCCTGATCAAGAATATGACCTGTGGCTCTCTACCGGGCGGGTGCTGGAACACTGGCATACCGGCTCAATGACCCGTCGTGTTCCTGAGCTACACCGTGCTTTCCCTGAAGCGGTGTTATTCATTCACCCACTGGATGCCAAGGCACGTGGCTTACACCGTGGCGATAAGGTGAAAGTGATTTCACGCCGTGGTGAGGTGATTTCTCTGGTGGAAACCCGAGGCCGCAACCGCCCACCTGAGGGGCTGGTTTATATGCCGTTCTTCGATGCCGCACAGTTGGTCAATAACCTGACGCTGGATGCCACCGATCCGTTATCCAAAGAATGTGACTTTAAGAAATGTGCCGTGAAATTGGCGCGGGTGGTTGCGTAGCTCAGCAAAGACGGTGTACTCAGGAGAAAATAATGAATAACACGATAGTTAACTTATTAAACCGCCGGTTTTTGTCCGTCATATCGTTGCTGGCGCTATTGGTGCTGGCTGGTGTGGCGAGTGCTGCCAGCAATGTCGACATGGATTTAAGCCAATCACCGGAAGCTTCTGCTACGGCGGAAGGCAAGGTGAAAATGCCGAAACAGCAACAACGGATGGCGTTGAATTATGTTAACCAGCCACCGCTTATCCCGCACAGTGTGGATGGTTATCAAATCAGTAAAAATACCAACCGCTGCTTGCAATGTCACGGCGTTGAGCATTATCGAACTACCGGCGCACCGCGTGTCAGCCCGACCCACTTCATCGACCGTGATGGCAAGGTGTCGAGTGACGTTTCTCCACGCCGCTATTTCTGCCTGCAATGCCATGTACCACAAACCGATGCCGCTCCGATCGTGGGTAACAGCTTCCAACCGGCCCCAGGCTTTGGTCAATAACCGAGGCGTTATGGTGAGATTAGTGATGAGAGAGGCCAGTGATGAGTGAAATTAAAAAAACCGGTATTATTCGACGGAGTTGGCAGTGGTGGCGCAGGCCAAGCCGCTTGGCTCTCGGTACTTTACTGCTGATTGGCTTTGTCAGTGGCATCATTTTCTGGGGTGGTTTTAATACCGGCATGGAAATGGCGAATACTGAAAAATTCTGTATTAGCTGCCATGAAATGAAAGACAACGTTTATCAGGAATATATGGGAACCATCCACTATAGCAATCGCAGTGGTGTGAAAGCGACCTGTCCGGATTGCCACGTTCCCCATGAGTGGGGGCCGAAAATGCTGCGTAAAATCAAAGCCAGTAAAGAGTTGTATGCCAAGGCATTTGGCTTGATTGATACCCCGCAGAAGTTTGAGGCTCACCGCCTGACGATGGCCGAAAATGAGTGGGCGCGGATGAAGTCCAATGGTTCGCAAGAGTGCCGTAACTGCCATAATTTCGACAATATGGATTTCACCGCACAAAAAACGGTCGCGGCGAAAATGCACAGTAAGGCCATTAGCGAAGGCAAAACCTGCATTGACTGTCATAAAGGGATTGCCCATAAGTTGCCGGATATGAAGGAATACCCTTAGTACTTGAAGCTACCGGGTGTTAACTGCGCTCGTGAACCCGAATCAAATGCTCTGTGGACGTGATGTCGACAGGGCATTTTTATTGTGTCTGTTCTTATTGCAAAACCAGGGGGACTAGCGTTAGCTAGGTAAATAAAATCTTGTGGCGTTATTCGGAGTAGAGAAAGTCCTATGTCAGTTAGAATTGAAAATATACAAAAAGAATTGTTATCAAAGAACTGGTTTAAGCTGCATAAATATACCTTTGATTTAATAACCGATAACGGGACGCCAGTACAACAGATTCGCGAAGTCTATGACCGGGGTAACGGCGCGACCATTCTGCTGTATAACCGTAAAAAAGGCATGGTAGTGCTGACCAACCAATTCCGCATGCCAACCTATGTAAACGGCAATCCTACTGGGATGTTGCTGGAAGCCTGTGCCGGTTTGCTGGATAACAACTCACCGGAGGAGTGTATTCGCCGGGAAGCCATGGAAGAAACCGGCTATCAGATTGATAAAGTACAGAAGCTGTTTGAAGCCTATATGTCGCCGGGTGGCGTCACCGAAGTAGTTTATTTCTTTGCGGCTGAATATGATCATAATCAGAAGGTTACCGACGATGTTGGGGTGGAGGACGAAGTGATCGAAGTGGTCGAACTCCGGTTCAGCGAAGCCATTGCGATGATGGCGGATGGTCGTATTAAAGACGGCAAAACCATCATGCTGTTGCAGCATGCCCAAATCCAAGGCTGGTTCAAATAAATACCCAATTCATTGGATGTTGCCGTGTTGCTAGCGGCACTCATTCCCTCGATTGTTGATAATCTCCTTTGATGAATAAGTAAATTTGGCAGTCGATGCAAAAATGTTATCCAGAGTATGCCCTGCTTCATAGATTGTGCTAAATCACTCACTATACTGGTTCTGTGATTGGTCATATATACCCTTCGATCTTAAAGCTGCAGCGGTGTTAGCTACGTGGGTTACTCGGCCCATCCGTGGGCCTCGCCTCGTTGAGGCCGCTGCAAGCAGCGTTCAAATCTGCTCCCGGCAGATTTGTCACCCGAATCACTTACCTGAGTAAGCTCATCGGGATGCGTTCGCTTGCTGACGGCCTGCAACTTCAAGTTTTTTGGGTATAACCTCGAAGCATAAAAGCAAAGGGAACCTATAATGGACGAACAATTGAAACAGAGCGCGCTTGATTTTCACCAATTCCCCACCCCAGGGAAAATTCAGGTGTCGCCAACCAAACCGCTAGCCACCCAACGGGATTTGGCGCTGGCTTACTCTCCCGGCGTTGCGGCCCCGTGTCTGGAAATTGCGGCTGATCCTTTGGCTGCTTATAAATATACGGCACGGGGTAATCTGGTTGCGGTGATTTCCAACGGTACTGCGGTGCTAGGGCTGGGCAATATTGGCGCATTGGCCGGTAAACCGGTGATGGAAGGTAAGGGTGTTCTGTTCAAGAAATTCTCAGGTATTGATGTCTTTGACCTTGAGATCGATGAACTCGATCCGGACAAACTGATTGATATTATTGCTTCACTGGAACCGACCTTCGGTGGCATTAATCTGGAAGATATCAAAGCGCCGGAGTGTTTCTATATTGAGCGGAAATTGCGCGAACGGATGAAAATCCCGGTATTCCATGATGATCAGCACGGTACCGCAATTATCTGTACTGCTGCGGTACTCAATGGCCTGCGGGTGGTGAAGAAAGATATCAGTGATGTGAAACTGGTGGTCTCAGGGGCAGGGGCGGCATCCATTGCCTGCCTAAACTTGCTGGTAGCGCTGGGACTAAAGCATCACAACATTACTGCATGTGATTCCAAAGGTGTAATTTATAAAGGCCGTGAAGCCAATATGGCTGAAACCAAAGCGGTTTATGCCATCGAAGATAACGGTCAGCGCACATTGGACGATGCCATGCCGGGTGCAGACATCTTCCTCGGCTGTTCTGGCCCCGGTGTTTTAACGCAGGATATGGTAAAAACCATGGCCCCTAGCCCGCTGATTTTAGCGCTAGCGAATCCTGAACCGGAGATCCTGCCGCCATTGGCAAAAGCCGTGCGGCCCGATGCGATTATCTGTACTGGCCGTTCGGATTATCCTAATCAGGTTAACAACGTGCTGTGCTTCCCGTTTATCTTCCGTGGTGCGCTGGATGTGGGTGCCACCACCATTAACGAAGAGATGAAACTGGCGTGTGTCCATGCTATTGCTGACCTGGCTATGGCTGAACAGAGTGATGTGGTAGCGTCGGCCTATGGTGAGCAGGACCTTTCTTTTGGCCCTGAATATATCATTCCTAAACCCTTCGATCCGCGCCTGATTGTCAAAATAGCCCCTGCGGTGGCTAAAGCGGCGATGGATTCCGGTGTGGCAACCCGTCCAATCACTGACTTTAGTGCTTATATCGAAAAACTGTCTGAGTTCGTCTATAAAACCAACCTGTTTATGAAGCCTATCTTCTCGCAAGCGAAGAAAGAGAAGAAACGGGTGGTATTGGCGGAAGGGGAAGAAGAACGGGTATTGCATGCCACGCAGGAGCTGATTTCTCAGGGGCTGGCTTACCCTATTCTGATTGGCCGCCCAAGTGTGATCGAGACCCGGCTGAAGAAACTGGGCCTGCAAATTACCGCAGGGAAAGACTTCGAAGTGGTTAATAATGAGTCCGATCCGCGCTTTAATGAATACTGGCTTGAATACTATCAAATCATGAAACGCCGTGGGGTTTCGCAAGAGCAGGCCCGCCGCGCAGTGATTGGCAATCCAACCCTGATTGGCTCCATCATGGTACACCGTGGGGAAGCTGATGCGATGATTTGCGGGACTATCGGCACTTACCACGAGCATTACGATGTGGTAGAGAAAGTGTTCGGTTTCCGTGAGGGCGCACATGTGGCTGGCGCGATGAATGCGTTACTGCTACCCACCGGTAACACCTTTATTGCCGATACCTACGTCAACGATGATCCAACGCCGGAACAACTGGCTGAAATCACCTTGATGGCCGCTGAAACTGTGCGCCGCTTTGGTATTGAGCCGAAAGTGGCACTACTCTCTCATTCAAGCTTCGGCACCTCAAATTGCTCGGCGGCCCGTAAAATGCGTCGCACGCTGGAGTTGGTTAATCAGATGGCCCCAGATCTGGAAATTGACGGTGAGATGCACGGTGATGCTGCGCTGGTGGAAAGCATCCGTCATAATATTATGCCGGACAGCCCACTGAAAGGTGCCGCTAATGTACTGATTATGCCAAATATGGAAGCCGCACGTATCAGCTACAACTTGCTACGAGTGACCTCTTCGGAGGGCGTAACCGTCGGGCCAGTGCTGATGGGGGTAGCAAAACCTGTTCATATTCTGACGCCGATTGCTTCAGTGCGGCGTATCGTGAATATGGTGGCGTTGGCGGTGGTTGAAGCGCAAACCGAGCCACTATAAAACCTCTTCGCCCTTAGCATTGAGTATTCCATTACTCACTGAAACCCGCTGCGGCGGGTTCAGACCACTGACAACGTTCAAATGAAGGGGAAACATGCCGTTGGGGCCGTAGCGACGTGAGTCGCCGAAGTGCTCCTAGGGGCGGTCAACCCTTCACACTCTGAGTTATAAATAGGTTTATCAGAATCTAACTGCGGCTTCTTGCCGCTTGCTGTAACCACTTATCCAATTCGTTGGCAAATTGCTGGCGATCACGCTGATTTAAAGTATTGGGGCCACCCGTCTGGATACCGCTGGCCCGCATGGTATCCATAAAGTCACGGATATTCAGCCGTTCACGAATGGTATCCGGGGTATAACGCTCACCGCGTGGATTCAACGCAATACCGCCTTTCTCAATCACCTCTGCCGCCAACGGGATATCGGCGGTAACCACCAGATCATTTTTTTCTACCCGCTGTACGATTTCGTTATCGGCAACATCAAAACCAGAAGCCACCTGTAAGGTGCGGATAAATTTTGATGGCGGGGTTTTCAGCGGCTGATTAGCCACTAGCGTGACTATTATCCCGGTCCTTTCTGCGGCACGGAACAACACGTCTTTAATCACATTCGGACAAGCGTCTGCATCAACCCAAATTTGCATCAGTGGTATTCTCCTGCGGTCAGCCAATCTTTTACCGGCAGAAAATCGCGGTACAGTACTGCTTCAGCGCTATCTGCCGCTGGCTGATAATTATATTCCCAGCGCACCAGTGGCGGCAGGGACATCAAAATAGATTCTGTGCGCCCGCCGGTTTGCAAACCGAACAAGGTGCCACGATCCCACACCAGATTGAATTCAACATAGCGGCCACGGCGATAAAGCTGGAACTGACGCTCTGTCTCACCCCAGCTTAATGCCTTGCGCCGCGCCACGATCGGCATATAGGCATCGAGAAAACCGTCGCCGACTGCCTGAGTAAAGCGGAAACAATGGGCAAAGTCGGGGCTGTTCAAATCGTCAAAAAATAACCCGCCCACGCCACGGGCTTCATTGCGATGTTTAATATAAAAATAGTCATCGCACCATTTTTTATAGCGCGGATATAGCTGTTCACCGAAGGGCTGACACAGTTGATAAGCCGTCTGATGCCAGTGCACGACATCCTCTTCAAAACCATAAAACGGGGTTAAATCAAAGCCACCGCCAAACCACCAAACAGGTTCTTCGCCAGTTTTCTCGGCAATAAAAAAACGCACATTCGCATGGCTGGTGGGCAGATAGGGGCTTAGTGGGTGAATAACCAGTGATACCCCTAGCGCCTGAAAGCTACGACCGGCTAATTCAGGCCGATGTACGGTCGCTGATGCCGGTAACGTCGCGCCAGAAACATGAGAAAAATTCACTCCGGCCTGCTCAAATACCGCGCCATTAACCAATACCCGGCTGCGGCCGCCGCCGCCTTCCTCACGGATCCAGTTTTCTTCTGTGAATGCTGCCCGGCCATCGGCCTCTGACAGTGCGGCACAGATTTTATCCTGCAATTCCAGCAGGTAGGTTTTGATTTGGGCTATATCGGGTGAATTCATCAGAAGGGTTCACTGGCCTGGAAATTTTCAGGGGCCAAGTATACCCCGATTTGCCTTCATTATTGTACTCTCAGTGTGGATTAGCGCGGTAACTCACTCTTATTGAGTGGGCGGGGGCAAGATTTATCGGGTTCCTCTCAAATATCATTACGCACTATTACTGCGGGAAATATCACTTTAATCTTGCGTGATAGAATATTTTCACAATAATCAGAATATCCATTTTACTCAAGGGTGCGAACATCCATGGAAATCCGCGTATTTCAGCAAGACGATTTTGAAGAAGTAATTCTGCTGTGGGAGCATTGCGACTTGCTGCGTCCCTGGAACGATCCGGAAATGGATATTGAACGTAAGCTAACTCACTCACCTGAATTGTTTTTGGTGGCAGAAGTCAGTGGTGCAATCGTCGGTTCAATCATGGGAGGTTATGACGGACACCGTGGTTCTGCTTATTATCTGGGTGTTCACCCCGATTTTCGTGGCCGTGGCTTTGCCAATGCGCTGATCAGCCGCCTCGAGAAGAAATTAATTGCCCGTGGCTGCCCGAAGCTGAATATCATGGTGCGCGAAGACAATGACGCAGTGATCGGCATGTATGAAAAGCTCGATTACGAAACCCAAGACAGCATCATGCTGGGCAAACGGCTGATTGTTGATCAGGAGTATTGAGGGGTTATTGTGACTCTCTAACTATGTTGGAGGCTCTTCAATACTTGAAGCCACAGACGGATGATTACACTGAATTAACCTAAACTTTCCCTCCAGTCAGGAGGGGAAGTTTAGGTTAGATTATATATTTATACTGCTGGAATGATCGTTAGCATTATCGGTGAGTTATAAAGAGTTTGTATTGCTGGTGCTGGATCAAGATTTTTTTCTTGAAAAGATGCCATATATTCAATTAAGGTCTTTTCTGACGATGATTTTCTTGCAATCACGGTTTCATATTCGTCAGTCAGTTGTGAGTTGAGATGAAGGGCAATGTTTTTTTCACTCATGAGTGATTGTACTATTTCTGTGTTTCCATTGTTGCTTGCAATGTTAATCTCGTTATCTAATGTATCAATGAAGCTAAGAGTGACGTTAGAAAGCACTTCTGATGTGATTATGCCATCTTGATAATAGTCATGAGCATTTCTAAGAGTATGTTTTATATCACCATATTGTGTATTGGCATACTCCGGTGTTGGGTTGGGTATCATGGTGTTAATTTCTTTTAGTTGATTAAAACTGTCAGCAATATTCTTTTTATATTCAGCAAGCTTTGTTGATGCATTTTCAATTGTCATTATATATCTCTATGATTGATGTTGGCTTTGTGATTGAGTTATCTGTAGGTTTATATGTCAATAAAGTCCTGACAGGCACTTACTGTAATCAATTTTAAATATCATAAAAATAAACAATCAATAAACATAATTCCACAGAAATATAATTAAATATATTTATATTGTGATGGTTTTTAGTGCGAAACATTCAATGAATAAACCGAAATAGATGATGCGAGGGGATCTACCTCTGGCACTGAATCCGGCAATGGTTGCCCGAATGATGCGCGCCGCTTTCACACTATGTATTCGTCGGTTATCACCGCAGGGCTTGCTTTAGGCTCTTCCGTCATACAGCAAACTACATGTGCGTTGGTTGCCTTCCTACAACTCGAATTATTTAGGATATAGGTATTCTACTTTCTGCATATTGACATCTGAAAATGTTATAAAGAAGTGCCATTTTAAATTATCATTCGCATGATATAGTCAAATTATATTGTTTTACCAAAAAGACTCACAGCGATTTTAGTTAATCGTCTTATTTATATTTTTTATAATTTTAATGTATTAGATTATTTTATATAAACAGGGGAGTATTATCTTATGCGAAAAATGACTTATTTAATGACAACATTAGCTATTACCTTTAGTACCTTTGCATTTTCAGCTAATGCTGCGCCGAAAGGCAAAGATGCGCCGGTGACGATCTTAGTCTCGGCATTAACATACAGCTTCCCCCATTTTGTTTTTTTACAAGAACAACTTGAAGATGAAGCTAAAAAATTGGGTAATGTAAAAATCATTCGCTCTGATGGTCAATTAAGCGCGCCTAAACAAATTGCTGATATTGAAGCGGCAATTGTTCAAGGGGTCGATGGTATTATTATTGCTCCGGCTGATGCGACTGCTCTGGCCCCGGTATTACGTAATGCAATTAAAGAAGGTATTTCGGTCGTGACTATTGACCGCCCAGTTAATGGGGTGCCAGAGGTGATTGCCAATGTGGCCGCAGATAATTTAATTGGTGCACAACGCCAGGGTGAGGCGGTAGAAAAATTATTCCCACAAGGAGCGACAATTATTAACTTGCAGGGGATCCCTGGTGACAAAACGGCAAATGACCGTAATAAAGGCGTGCATGACACATTAGATAAGCATCCTGAACTTTACAAATTTGTTGCCGAGCAAACTGCGCGCTTTAACCGTGACCAGGGTTTATCGGTGACAGAAAATCTGCTAACGGGTTTGGCCAATACCCCAACAGTGATTGTCGCGGGTAACGACGACAGTGCATTGGGTGCCGCTCAAGCGGTTGAGGCTCGTGGCCTGAAAGGTAAAATTGCTATTTTTGGTTACGATGGTTCAACCGATGCATTGAACGCGGTGCGTGAGGGGGTATTAACCGCGACAGTCGATCAGTATCCAGGTAAACAAGGCCGTGAAGCGGTAAAAATTCTGACTGATTACATCCGCACGGGTGCCCGCCCGGCAACAACCGATATTTTGGTTAGCCCGGTCGCGATTACCAGCAAAAACCTTAATGATGCAGAACGTATCGGCCTGGTAAAATAATGTCGCTCGAGACTTTATTATTATCTTCATATCCCGATGCTACTCCAGTGAATCGGGATAGAGAAGAATATATTAGCGTCCAGAATCTGACCAAATCATTTTTTGGTCAGACGGTACTCGATAGCATCTCTTTTTCTCTGCGAACAGGGGAAATAAGAGCGTTATTAGGGGAGAATGGTGCGGGGAAATCTACGCTAATTAATATATTAAGTGGCGTGCATCAACCTGATGGCGGCAGTATTATTTTACAAGGCCATTCGGCAATATTTAATAAACCACTTGATGCCTGGAAAGCCGGTATTACGACTATTTATCAGGAGTTCAGTCTCTTTCCTGATTTAACTGTTGCCGAAACTATTTTCGCCGGACATCTACCGATTAATCGATTTGGTTTTATTCGTTGGAAAGTCATAGTAAATGATGCGCGCCAGATATTGGCATTACTGGGTGTATCTATCAACCCGTTACGTAAGGTTGCAGAGTTAAGTATTGCTGAACAACAGTTGGTAGAAATAGCGCGTGCGCTAACATCCCAACCTCGATTAATTATCATGGATGAGCCCACGGCGGCATTAAGCCCCCCGGAAGTCGAAAAATTAAAACAGGTGGTGCGGACCATTTCTGAAACGGGTGTTGCTGTTATTTACGTCAGTCACCGCCTTGAAGAAATTATAGCATTATGTGAAACCTACAGCGTGTTACGAGACGGCCAGCTTGTCGGTCAGGGTGAGGTTAAGGATGTCTCTATCGATAGTCTGGTTCGGCTGATGGTCGGGCGTGATTTAGCCGAGTTTGACCGCTCTGCGCGCGGCATTACGGGTAGCAATATTCTGGCAGTCGACAATCTGTCGAGTGCGTCTGTGGGAGTCGATCGCGTTAGCGTACGTAATGTCAGCTTCACCGTGAACGCGGGTGAGATTGTAGGGTTTGCCGGGTTGGTGGGAGCAGGAAGAACGGAGATTGCCCGGCTGTTATTTGGCGCAGATCCGATAGGCAGCGGCACCTTGCGTATTCAGGGGAAAGCTTATCACCCGTCATCTCCGCGTGATGCAATTGCCGCCGGTATCGGCCTGGTGCCGGAGGACCGTAAGCAGCAAGCTTTGTTTATGTCTCTGACAGTAGAAGAAAATTTCGCAATTATCTATTCCCCTTTACGCGCTGCCCGCCACTTTATTAACCGGCAACGTGAACGGGTCTCCTTGCTTGATTTTAAAAAACAGTTAAACCTGCGTGCCGTTAGTTTGGGGGCCGATATTGCCACGTTATCGGGTGGCAACCAGCAAAAAGTCGTGCTGGCTCGGTGGATGGCTCTGCACCCGGCACTGCTGATTGTCGATGAGCCGACTCGCGGAGTCGATATTGCCGCGAAAGCGGATGTTCACCGGTTGTTGCGTGATATGGCGGCAAAGGGCGTCGCGATCATTCTGATTTCCTCAGACTTACCGGAAGTTCTTGCCGTTAGTGATCGCATTATCACTATGCGCACGGGGCAATTGACCGGCGAATTGTCGGCGCATGAGGCCAATGAAGAAAACGTCATGCAATTGATGACGAGCCCTATTGTGCCAGTGTGAATTAATTTATTTATTGGATTAGAGATATGACGATGAGCTCGACAATCTTGATTGGAAATAAAAACAGTAATAAAACTAAAGCTATTCTGGCGCGTTATGCCCCGCTTATTTTTTTGGTGCTGTTAATGGCGTTATTTACCTTATTGGCACCGCGTTTTCTTTCATCAATCAATCTTTTTAATATTGTCAGACAAGTTTCTATCTACGGCATTATCGCGGTGGGGATGACATTCATTATTTTGACTCGCGGCATTGATTTGTCCGTCGGGGCCATTGCCGCGTTGTCGGGAATGGTGGCGGCTGTTGTCGCCAAGGGCGGTATTGAAGGCCAATTTATGCTGTTCTCTAATGCGCGGGAGATTGCCTGGCAATGGGCAGCATTGGCCGCAATTATCACCGGAGGGCTGGCCGGGGCATTACAAGGATTGATCATCGCGCGTTTGGCGGTACCGGCATTTGTCGTGACTTTAGGTGGGTTGACCGTGTTTCGCGGCCTGACATTAATGATAAGTAACGGCAGCCCAGTCAGTGGCGTCGATGAGGCCTTTGGCTGGTGGGGGCGCGGCATGGTGGGGCCAGTTCCGGTTCCGGTTATTGTTTTTGCGGCAGTGGCCATTCTCGCCTCAGTGACGTTGCACTTTACCCGCTACGGCCGTTCGATTTATGCCATTGGCTCCAATCCCGAAGCAGCACGGTTATGTGGCTTGAATGTGAAAGGGGTCCTGACCAGCGTTTATGTGCTGACCGGATTATTAGCCGGATTGGGGGGTTTTTTGCTCACGGCACGCCTGAATTCGGCGGAGGCCGTGGCGGGTAATCAATATGAATTGTATGTCATCGCGTCGGTGGTTATTGGGGGCACCAGTTTGTATGGCGGTACCGGCAGTATTTGGGGAACGGTGATTGGCACACTGCTGATTGGCGTGTTGTTAAATGGCCTGGTCATTCTGAATATCTCGCCATATATACAGCAGTTGCTGATTGGCATCATCATTGTTGCCGCCGTGACGTTCGATATCTTTATCAAGAAGCAAAAAAGATGAGCAGAGCTGTCTTCCTTACCGGCACCTCGACCACTGAGACGCCGAAACAAACTTTGTCAGCAAGGTCTTTATCCGCCGAATTTGATAATGGGTCTTTGCGCTGGATCCGCTGGCGAGGGATAGAAGTGTTGCGCGCGCTGACATTCCTGGTGCGCACGCCGGGTTGGGGAACTCCCGACCCTCAGATTAGCGGCTTAGATATTCAGCAGAGTGATGATGAGTTTACCGTGAACTATCAGGCATATTACGTCAATGGTAGCGAGCAGCTCAGCGTCAATATCCGCTTTGCCGGGCGCAGCGATGGATCACTGTCAGCTAGCGCTCGCATTGCTGCCGCTACGCCTTTTGAAACCAACCGTACCGGGTTTGTGGTGTTGTATCCTTTGGCGGGTTTTGCGGGAACCGCCGTGCATGTCGAACATGCTGGAGGAGAAAGTGTCGAGTTAACCATTCCAGAGGTCATTAGCCCGGGACAACCTATATTCGATATTCGCGCCATTACCCATCGCCCGGTTGAAAATCTGTCGGTGACCACCCGATTTGATGGCGATACCTTTGAAGCTGAAGATCACCGTAATTGGTCGGATGCCTCGTTTAAAATATATAGCCGCCCAATTGGTTTGCCTTATCCCTATCGTCTGCTGCCAGAGCAGGTGTCACATCAGTCGGTAAGCATGAATATTAGCGATCAGGCTACCCCACAGGCTGATAAATCTGTCAGTAACCGCGAGGTCTCGGTTCGGGTCGCGGTGGGGGCAGTAGCAAAACAGCTCATGCCCGCCATCGGTCTGGGGTTGTCTGCTGATGAGAGTGCGGAGGCGATTGATTACGCACCACAACTGGCAAGCCTTGGCCCGGTTCATTTGTTACTGCGCTATGACCCTGCCGCCCAGCACCATATTGAACATCTCGCCGCCGCCAGCCAACTGGCTGCCAGCACTCATTTGCCGGTAGCATTTGAATTACTGCTTACCGCCACCGATGACCCGGTAGCGGAAATCGTGCAGGCGGCGAAACAACTGAAGGATGTCGGTATTTCGCCGCTATCAGTGGCTATTTTCCCCAAAGTTGATGAGCGCTCATTCCAGCCCGGAGAAGTTCGCCCACCATCACCTTCTGATGTGGATATCTATACCGAGGCTAAAAAAGCCTTTCCTGGTATTCCCGTCGGCGGCGGTAGCCCGGCTTTCTTTACTGAATTTAATCGCAAGCGCCCCTCAATGGGGGCATTTGATTTTATTACCCATGCGACAGCGCCCACTGTTCATGCGGCCGACGACGCATCGGTTATCGAAACGTTGCAATCACTGCCCCACATCATTGGCTCTGCCAGACATATTATTCGTTCTGAAAAATATTTCGCCGGCAATGTGCCTTATCGCATCGGCCCTGTCGGGATTGGCGCGCGGTTAAATCCCTATGGCAGTGGCCCGCTGGCGAACCCTGATTCTGCCCGTGTCGGTTTGGCGCGTAATGATCCACGCCAGCGGGGTCTATTTGCGGCGGCATGGCATGTCGGTTACGCCGCGGTGCTAGCTCAATACGGGGTAGAAACCTTGGTGCTTGGTGCACCGACCGGGCCATTTGGCGTAATTTCAACTCAGCAAGATTATGCCCGCGAGTGGTGGGATGGGCAGGGCGAGGGCCATGTGTACCCGTTATTCCATGTGGCCGCTGATTTGGCTGCTGGCAGTGGAAAATCGCGCCTTGAGACGACATCAAATAGTGAAAAACTGGCGGTTATCGGTTGGCAAGAGTGCAACGAAAACATCCTGCTGATTGCCAATCTGTCCAGTGAGCCAGTGAATGTCACGCTAGCTGATGTGGGCGTGGCTCAGGTGCGAATGCTGGATGTTGCCCACAGCGAGCAGGCGGCGTTATCCCCCCATCTATTCCGCCAGAAAAGTGAAGTACAGGATATCGCTGAGGGCATCAGTCTGGATGCCTATGCGGTGGCAAGGATCAGTTATCAGAGAAATTAACCCAATGACTTCACGATTAAAGGGGGCCGTTGTTGGCTGTGGCTTTTTTGCCCAAAACCATCTGGCTGGCAAGACAAGTTTTGCCCGAGAGAAATTAAGGATCGCGAGGAGACATTATGGGGTTAAAAAACACACGGCCATTGGGGGCCACAGGGTTTCAGATCCCGACTGTCGGGGTAGGAACATGCCCACTCGGCGAATTGTTCGAAGAGATTACCGAGCAGGATGCTCAGGCGACGCTGGAGACCGCGTGGGATAACGGCATCCGTTTATATGACACCGCACCCTGGTATGGGCGCGGTCAAGGGGAGCACCGAACCGGGCGATTTCTTTATAGAAAGAACCGCGACGACTATGTGCTGTCGACCAAAGTAGGCCGTCGACTGGTGGTACCTCGCTCGCGAAAAAACTTTCAGACAGCACCCTGGCAAGGGGGGCTGGCCTTTGATCATGTCCATGATTACACCTATGACGGCATTTTGCGTTCCTATGAAGATAGCCTGCAGCGGCTGGGGATCAATAAAGTCGATATTTTATATATCCATGACTTGGATACAGGGTATTTCCCCCATGAACAAGATTTGCTCAACAAATTAAAAGAGCTGGAATCAGGCGGTTTCAGAGCACTGGAAGAGTTGAAAGCGGCGGGAGAAATTGCCGCGTTCGGTGCCGGAATTAATGAACCGGGCATGATTAACCGTTTTTTGGACCGCTATCCATTAGATGTGTTTTTGGTGGCCTCCCGTTACACCTTACTTGAGCAAGAAATCTATGCTGACGAGCTGCTGCGGGCGCAACAACAGGGTGCAGGTATTGTCATTGGTGGCGTGTTTAATTCTGGGGTATTGGCGACCGGTATTCAGGATGACGCGCGTTATGACTATGGCAAATTGCCGGTTTTAGTGGCTGACCGAGTCAGAAAACTGCAAGCCGTTGCCGCTGATTTTGCGGTGCCACTTGCGGCGGCCGCTTTGCAGTTCCCATTAGGTTCCAGTGCTGTTGCCAGTGTGCTGTACGGCCCATCCCAGCAGGCTGAAGTCACGCAAAATTCAGCGAATTTTCAGCATCCTATCCCCGCGGCATTTTGGCTGGCATTAAGAGATCAGGGATTGATTGCGGAACATATTCCGCTGCCCGGCGAAGCACCGAGCGATTATTTTTACCAGGGGGTTATATGACATACAAAACAATAATTTCGGCCAATGAATTGGCTGAGCATCTGCACGATACAAATTGGGTCATTTTGGATGCGCGCTTCACGTTAGATGATGAAACTTGGGGACAAAGCCAGTATCAGGCCGGGCATATTCCCGGTGCTCACTACGCCAATTTGGCCGCGGATTTGTCTGGCACCGTTATCCCAGGGCATACCGGCCGACGCCCACTGCCGCCGAGTGACGTGTTTGCAAACACACTTTCTCAATGGGGAATTGGCCCCAATACGCAAGTGATTGTGTATGACGCCAGTGGGGGATTGATGGCCGCATCACGCACATGGTGGATGCTGCGTTGGTTGGGACACGATGCAGTGGCAGTATTGGATGGCGGCTGGACAAGATGGCTTAACGCCGGTTATCCCATCGCCAGCGAGGTCCCGACCCTGACGCCAGCGCTATTCGTTGCCCAAGAACGCACTGATTATCTTGCAAATGTAGAGTTGGTGGACAACGTCCGTCAGAACCCGGAATGGGCGGTGTTTGATTCCCGTTCAGAAGCCGGTTTTCACGGGGGCGGTGTCTATCATGACCCGGTTCGTGGACACATTGTTGGCGCAAGGCTGGCCGATCGCGCTAACACGCTCGACAGTCATGGGCTATTTCGTTCACCACAAGAATTACGCCAGTATTACACTCGGTTACTGGGGGAAATACCGATTGAGCGCACGGTATTTTACTGCGGCTCGGGGGTGACGGCCGCTCAGAATCTTTTGGCGGTAGCGCATGCAGGGTTGGGTGATGCCAAACACTATGTGGGGTCCTGGAGTGAATGGATCATTGATCCCGCACGTCCGGTGGAGCTGTAATTTTTAGTAAAAAATGGCGTTAACATTTTATCTCCATGTTGGCTGTCGTGTCGGCGAGTGACTATTTGAAGGTGCCTATGAGTAATATTATCGAGAAGTTATTTTCTTTACAGGGCAAGGTGGTGTTGGTTTCTGGTGCGGGCGGGGCCATTGGTCGTGTGCTAAGTCAGGCGCTGGCGAATGCCGGCGCAACAGTGGCATTACACGATATTGATATCGCGCGCACCCAACCAATTCAAGACGCCATTGAAGCCGCAGGCGGCAAAGCGATATCAATTAGCGCTGATTTGAGTGATGTCGCAGCTTGCCGGCAGTTGGTCGATACCGTGTATGACACACTGGGTCACATTGATGTTTTACTGACCAGCGCAGGTGTTAATCGCAGAAAACCGATTAAAGATGTCAGTGCCGCAGACTTTGATGCCATTATTGATATCAACTTGCGTAGTGTCTATTTTCTGGCGCAAGCCGTCCAACCTTATATGGCGAAGCAGGGGGGAGGGAAAATTGTTAATATCAGTTCACTGAGCGCGAAGCATGCATTTAACACCATTTCTGTGTATGCCGCGTCAAAAGCCGCTGTCAGCCAATTAACCAAAGCAATGGCACGGGAATGGGTGGGTGACAATATTCAAGTCAATGCCATTGAACCCGGCTTTATTAAGACTGAATTTACCCGCCCGCTGTGGGATGACGAATATCGTTCAAAATGGTTCCAGAACTTTATTCCGCAAGGGCGGCTAGGCAATCCAGAAGATCTGATTGGCGCAGTGCTCTTTTTAAGTTCTTCTGCCTCGGCCTATTTAACCGGACAAGCTATTACCATTGATGGCGGGGTGTTATCAGGTTCTTCATGGGTGAACCCAGACTCCCTTCATCCTTGACGTCACAGAGGCGCTGTGGCTCCAATGATTTTTGGGCGTGACATTATTACCGGGAGTCGCAGCCCAACTGGCTGCGACTCCCGTCGCTTAACGATCAAATTAATTACTTAATTTTGGTAATGTTTTTCACATCAACTTCCACTGAGTTCCAGTCTTTATCCACTTTCCCTTCGATTTGTACTTTATCTTGTGGCGTGATGGTTAGGCCTTTCCAGCGTTTGCTATCAATATCAACGGTAATGCTACCGGTGCTATCGCTGAAAGTATAAGTATCGTGGCCTAAACGCTCGACGATATTACCTTGCAGTGTGACACGGGTGTCATCACGCATGGTTTTGACTTTATCCACCGTGGTATTGGTGGCGCTAGGGCCAGCAAAACCACCTTGGGCAGTGGGTTGTGTCTGCGTTGTTGCCGGGCCATCAAAGCCACCCTGTGCGGGAGTGGTCGCACTTTGGGCTAATAGTGGCGTACCGCATAACATCAGCAGAGTTGCCGCTAAGGTTAATTTCTTCATTTTATTGCTCCTTCAATGAATGAATACTTATGTTTAAAACCAGAGGCTGCGCAAGCCCCTGTGCTACCCAATAGTAGACCAAAATTGCGTTATAATTTGCGTAATTAAAGCTTAAGCTTTTCTGATATGGGGATAAAGTGAGTTTTATCAACGGTGCTGGTGGCTTTTAACGGCTGCAAGTGTAGGGTGGGTACAGCCTTTACTGGTCAAGGCGATTAAAGCCAACTCGGTTATGGCACTTTTTTAACGGTGTGGACTCCAACCACTGGTTATCATTTTTAAACTGCGCATATTGTTGTTGCTGCTGCATTTTACGCTATGCAGCAAAGCATTACCGAATGTGGTGGTTTTTTTAAGGAGTTTTAGATGAATACTCGCCCACGGTTGTCTGGGGTGCGGTTGTTATTACTGGGTGCCCCTTTGTTGTTGGCTGGGTGTTCAACCATGTCTGGTTTATCTTGGTCGAGTCTATCGCCGCTCAATTGGTTCAGCGGCAGTAGCAGTATGCAGGTGACTGATAACGGTGTCGGTGGGATCACCGCCAGTACCCCACTGGTTGAAAACGACATCAAAGAAGGGTTGAAAGGCGACTATCGGCTACGCAGCGGTATGGCGACCAATGATGGTCAATTGGTTTCTTTTTATCAGGTGATGAAAGGAGAGCAAATTATGCTGGTTATCTCCGGGCAGCCGAAAGGTACAGTAGAACGTATCGATGTGCTGGATAAAGGTATTCCCAGTCAATGGGGGGTAACGATAGGCACACCATTCAGTGATTTATATAAAAAAGCATTCGGTGTTTGTCATAAAGGCACGGGCGATGATATCGCGCAAATAGAATGCGCGGCACCGGACAGCCAGCATGTCAGCTATTTATTTAATGGCGACTGGCATGGTCCTGAAAGCTTAATGCCGTCAGATGATTCTTTGCAACGCTGGAAAGTGAGTAAAATTATATGGCGCGCTAAAAGCGAATAGTTATTATCGCTATATTAAGGCGCTATTGCTGACTCTGGTGTCTTAATATAATTCCCATCGCTGTTTCCTCCTCAGGCTCAATTTTATTTTTTGCTGACGCAAGGTTATTTTGATCTCTTCAGTTATGATATTCGGCATAATTAACACCGGCTTTTAGTGAGGGAGTAAACATGACTCAAGTTCAGAGTGGCATTCTGCTGGAACACTGTCGTTTTGCCATTTTTATGGAAGCAAAAGTGCAGGGCGAATTTGATGCTATCCGTCAAGGATGCAAAAAATTCTGTCAGTCATTGCAGGAATTACAGCAAAAGTTTCCTAACGAGCATTTAGGTGCAGTCATCGCTTTCGGTTCAGATGTTTGGCATGATTTATCCAATGGGCAGGGTGCCCGTGAGCTAAAACCGTTTGTCTCATTAGGCAAAGGGCTGGCCCCCGCCACTCAGCGTGATTTGCTGATTCATATTCAGTCATTACGGCAAGATATCAACTTCACCTTAGCACAGGCCGCAGTGGCGGCTTTTGGTCATGCAATTGCGGTCGAAGAAGAGACCCATGGCTTCCGCTGGGTAGAAGAACGTGATTTTACTGGCTTTATTGATGGTACCGAGAATCCTCAAGGTGATAGCCGCCCGGAAGTGGCGGTGATTGCTGAAGGTGAAGAAGATGCCGGTGGTAGCTATGTCCTGGTTCAGCGTTATGAGCATAATCTGAACAAATGGCAGCGTATTCCTGAAGATGAGCAAGAGAAAATTGTGGGGCGCACTAAGCCTGATAGCCAAGAGCTGCCTTCCGATCAGCGCCCTGACACGTCACATGTTAGCCGCGTCGACCTGAAAGAAAATGGTAAGGGATTGAAAATTCTGCGCCAAAGCCTGCCTTACGGCACCGCCAGCGGCAAGCACGGTTTGTATTTTATCGCCTATTGCGCACGCTTGCATAATATCGAACAACAATTGCTGAGCATGTTTGGTGAGTTAGATGGCAAGCACGATCAGTTATTGCGCTTTAGCAAACCGGTGACCGGCAGTTATTATTTTGCTCCGTCACTGACTAAATTATTATCTTTATAAGTTCCATTCTTTTGAATAAATAAAGGCCGGGGAGCCGGCCTTGCTATTTTTTCTAACACCGCCACAAGGTCAATTAAGCAGGATAGAGTGCATCACGCATTCTGTTAACTACTGTCTGCTTCTGTTCTTGGCTCAATGTCCGCAATGGCAGGCGTGGGTTACCGGCATTTATACCGTGTAATTGCATTGCCGCTTTACCGGCAGCCACGCCACCAAATTCCACCAGCACGCGGATCAGCGCGATAACTTGATCCATACCACGCTGTACTGCTACTTGATTGCCAGCATTGAAGTCTGTAATGATTTTATGGAACAGCGGAGCGGCATAGTTATAAGTACTGCCGACCGCACCGATAGCGCCGACGGCCAGGCCACCGGGCAGATGCTCATCTACCCCGAATGGGATATCAAATTTACCGCCACTGACCCGAAGGCAGCGCTGGTATTCATATAAATCCGCATTGTTGAATTTAAGTCCTGACAAATTCGGGATCTTGGATTCGGCTTTGATCAGGAATTGCTCCATATCCAAATTCACCCCAGACATCCCGGAATGATAGTAATAGAAGCCTTTCGACGGTGCCGCTGCGGCAATTGCCTGACAATAGGCAATCAGATCGTCGATATTACCCGGTTTAAAGAAGCAGGGACCGATAGCTGAGGTGGCAAAGATATCCAGTGTTTCTGCATGGCGTGAGAGGTCGACAGCATCTTTGATGCTAAGAGCACCAGTATGCAAGGTGATGCTCAATTTGCCTTGAGCCGCTTTAACCCAGCGCTCAGCAATTTTCTTACGCTCTTCAACCGAGCAATGAATACCCTCGCCGGTAGTACCGCAGACATACACCCCATTTACGCCATCATTAACCAGATGTTCTGCAATTTGGTCGATGACTGAATAATTGACTTCACCCTGCTCATCAAAGGGAGTGTGCGGAGCTGCAATCAGGCCGGTTAACTTTTTCATACGCATCCTTATAAATCAGAGAGAGTGGGTGGCCGGTTTGGCCACATTAATCTTCAGTGCCATCAATTGTTCAGTCGGTTTTACCGCTATCACGTTGTTGGATAGCATCACAGAACCAACCGCAAATATGTTCGATACGGGTAATCGCAGATCCAACCGTGACGGCATAGGCCCCCGCAGAGATTGCTGCTGCTGCCAGTGCGGGCGAGTTATAACGGCCTTCGGCAATCACCCGGCAGCCTGCTTGTGCCAGTTGTTTAACCAGCGCCAGATCCGGTTCGGTAGGGACCGGTATTTGGGTATAGCCGGATAAGGTCGTGCCGATAAAGTCGATACCTAATCGATGCGCCATCAGGCCATCTTCTATATTAGAGGCATCGGCCATGGACAGGCGGCCTGTGGCCTGTACCCGGTGATATAAGTCTTCAACGGAAACCGGGCGGGTGCGGCAGGTGACGTCAAAAGCGATGATATCGGCCCCGGCAGCACTCAGTGCATCCACATCTTCCAGCCACGGTGTAATTCTGACCTCGGAGTCCGGCAGATCACGTTTAATAATGCCGATAATTGGCGCATCTGTAACCCGACGCACCGCCTGAATATTACGGATACCTTCAATGCGCAGGCCGACGGCACCACCAGCTAACGCAGCCATTGCCATTGCGGCCACGATTTCAGGTGTATCCATGGCACTGCCGGGAACTGGCTGGCAAGATGCAATAAGGCCATTTTGAAGGGTGTGGCGAAGATTACTGGTATTACTCATGCTCGGGTCACTCGCAGTTAGATCGCGCACGGTCTTTAGCTCCGATCTTTAATTATAAATGAAGTTTAACTCCATTATGTTAGATCTTTTATTCGCAGGGTGCAATGGTCAACCATTCATTTAATGGGGTCAGCACGTGCTTTTTATGGAGCAAAGCTCCAATATTTAAATAATAATGGAGTTTGGCCGGAAAAATTGTCATAGTTATCCCGTCAACATTATTACATTCATAATATCCCCAAAGTAATTGGAGTTGCAGGTAGGCGGCCAGCAAACAAAGCCCGATGAGTTTACTCAAGTCAGTGATTCGGGTGAGTGCGCGCCGCTAACAACCCTGTAGTTTCAAGTACGAAGGGGACAGTTACAAGAGGGCTACGCCAGATGGGAAAAGTGTTAGCACTGGATATCGGTGGGACAAAAATTGCGGCGGCGGTAGTTACTGAGAGCGGCATGTTAATTGGTCGCCAACAGGTAGCGACTCCACGCGGGGGTGCCGAACAACTGGCTATAGCGCTGGAAACCCTGATTGCACCTTACCGCCATCTGGTTGATTTTATTGCCGTAGCATCAACCGGTATTATCAATGGGGGCCGTCTGACGGCGCTTAATCCGCTCAATTTGGGTGGGTTGGCCGATTTCCCGTTGCAGGATTGCATTCAGTCCATTGCCAGTCTGCCCTGCGTATTACTCAATGATGGACAAGCGGCGGCCTGGGCTGAATATCAGGCATTGAGCGACGGATCCGGCCATATAATGTCGGTAAACAATATGATGTTTGTGACCGTTTCCACTGGCGTGGGCGGCGGCATTATTCTGAATAAAAAATTGCTGGTGGGTAACCACGGGCTGGCAGGCCATATTGGTCATACTTTATCCGATCCCCATGGCCTGTTATGTGGATGTGGTCGTCGTGGATGTGTCGAGAGTGTGGCTTCCGGTAGCGCTATCGGGGCCGAAACCTTGGGTTGGGCTCAACCGGCCTCTGCCGCCCAAGTGTTTGAAATGGCACAGCTTGGCAATGTGCAGGCTGAAATCATTATTCATCGTTCGGCGGCGGCTATTGCTCAGATGCTGGCCGATATGAAAATGGCGCTCGATCTGGAAATAGTGATTCTGGGCGGCAGTGTCGGGCTGGCGGTGGGGTATCAGGAGCGGGTTATCGGCGCACAAAAAACGCTGCCTGAAATCTATCGGGTGCCAATACAAGTGGCCCGTCACCGTCAGGACAGTGGTTTACTGGGCGCAGCGCTCTGGGCCAGATCATCGTTGTCGTCATAACATCAGACCAAAAAATATTGAGGCTAATATGATCAGCGGATCGTTAACACAAACAGCTTTTTTCAGTGGGTTACCTGAGCGTCTGCAAGGGGTGCTGGCCTATCTGGCTGAAACGCCCTTGGCGGAGCTAAGCTGTGGGCGGCATGAAATCGACGGTGAGCTGCTTTTCATGAATGTTATGGAGTTCGATACTCAACCGGCTGAACATAAGAAAGCCGAAATGCACCGAACTTATGCCGATGTTCAACTGCTGATAAGGGGGGTGGAAGGCATTGAATATTCGGTTCTGACGCCGACCGAGCTCTTGGAGCCTTATCATGCCGACGATGACTACCAATTGATTGCCGACATTCCAGATAAAAGCCAATTACGCATGCTACCGGGGATGTTTGCGGTATTTTTCCCGGGCGAGCCTCATAAGCCAGGCTGCCAAATTACCGGCTCCGGTACCATCAAGAAAGTGGTGGTGAAAGTTCATCACACTTTGCTTAAAAATGCACTATCCATATGATTTACCTATAATAAGACCACTCGTTATCTTTGACATCTTCCCCGGTCCCCCGGGGTTTTTTTATGGCTCTCGGTTCGTCCTTTTCCCCACATAATGCTGCCATTCTTCTTCACCAAGTAGGGCATTTATGTCATGATGCGCCCCAGATATATCTCCTGTTCGTCAATTTTCTTTCCCTTGAGGTGTCCGTGTGAAGACTGGTATCCCCCGTTTTAAACCCGGTAAAATTCTTGATGCCTTGGGTGCGATGCAAAATAGCCTGACACGCTCAGCACAGCGTATCGCCGTCTATATTCTGGCTGAACCCGCTAAAGTGACCCACCTTTCCATTGCCGACCTTGCCTCGCTGACGCAGGCCGGTGAAGCCACTATCATCCGTTTCTGTCGGACGCTAGGTTATAAAGGGTTTCAGGATTTCAAAATGGATCTGGCCATTGAAGTGGCGACCCGCCATAACAATAATAATGAAAACAGCCTGTTGGATGCCGATGTACAGGAAGAGGATGATGCGCTGGCCATTGGCGGGAAATTGCAGTCAGCCATTAATAATGTATTGTCTGAGACCTTGAATTTGCTGTCGTTCGACAATATCGAGCAGGTGGTTAAATTACTGCGTCCAGCGGATAAAGTGTGTATTTTTGGTATTGGTTCGTCTGGCATTACGGCAGAAGATGCCAAGAGCAAATTGATGCGTATTGGGTTACGGGTGGATGCCGCCACGAACAACCATTTTATGTATATGCAAGCCTCTTTGATGCAACCCGGTGATGTGGCGATCGGTATCAGCCACTCAGGAACGTCGGCTGAAACCGTGAATGCGTTAAAACTGGCGAAGCAGGCCGGTGCAACTACCGTGGCACTGACCCACAATATGGGATCCGCGATCACTGAACTGGCAGATTATGTTCTGATTAACGGTAACCGGCAGGGGCAGTTACAAGGGGATTCCATCGGTACCAAAATTGCCCAATTATTTGTACTGGATTTGATCTATGCCTTGTTGGTCAAAGCCGATCCGGTGCAGGCTGAGAGCATTAAGCGTAAAACCACCCAGGCGGTCAGCCAAAATGGATGACCGGTAATATATTTTCTGCTGTATTCCCCATAACCGCTGTGGCGATATACCAACAGCGGTGATCAACACCCTATCATTCTGTTGCCACTCTCATTCACGTCAGCATTTCGCCATCTTTGTCACGTTTTAGACACATTATGATTGAAATGGTGGGCTGATCTTATACACTCAAGTGGAGTTTTACTCCTTTACATATTTTCGTTTGGAGTAAAACCGCTCAAATATCAATGTGGCGGGAACCTGCTATTAGTAACCGATGAAGTAATAGTAAACAATCAGTTACGATAGTTATATCTACCGCGAGGAAAACAGTTTCTGCCAGTGACGTAGCTGGTGGTGTAGAGAGAGCGACGATATGAGCACTTCAGTACAACCACGCGCGGATAAATTACCTCGTGGAGATAAACCATTGCGTTGGTACCAGCAGCTAACCTCTGCGCAATGGAAGGCATTTATGGCCGCCTGGATCGGTTACGCCCTGGATGGCTTTGATTTTGTTCTTATTACTCTGGTTCTGACTGATATTAAGCAAGAATTCGGCCTGACACTGATTCAAGCGACCAGTCTGATTTCCGCTGCTTTTATTTCACGATGGTTTGGTGGTCTGGTACTCGGCGCTATGGGTGACCGTTATGGCCGTAAACTGGCGATGATCACCAGTATTGTGCTGTTTTCCTTCGGTACGCTGGCCTGTGGTTTAGCCCCCGGTTACACCACGCTGTTTATTGCCCGACTGATTATTGGTATCGGTATGGCGGGGGAGTATGGCTCCAGTTCGACCTACGTGATGGAAAGCTGGCCTAAAAATATGCGTAATAAAGCCAGCGGTTTTCTCATCTCTGGTTTCTCTATCGGCGCAGTAGTCGCCGCTCAGGCTTACAGTTACGTGGTTCCGGCCTTTGGCTGGCGTATGCTTTTCTATATCGGATTGCTGCCAATTATCTTTGCGTTATGGTTGCGTAAAAATCTGCCGGAAGCAGCAGACTGGGAGAAAGCACAGAGTCTGCAACTGCAGTCTAAACAGACAACAAACCGCAATATGGTGGATATTCTGTATCGCAGCAACCTGAGCTATCTCAATATCGGCCTGACAATATTTGCTGCCGCCTCGCTCTACGCTTGTTTCACCGGCATGGTATCAACCCCGTTGGTCGTGATCCTCGGTATTCTTTGTGCTGCCATATTCGTTTACTTTATGGTTCAAACCAGTGGTGAGCGCTGGCCGACCGGGGTGATGCTGATGGTGGTGGTGTTCTGCGCCTTCCTTTATTCCTGGCCGATCCAGGCATTGCTGCCAACTTATCTGAAAATGGATCTGGGCTATGATCCACACATGGTGGGCAATATATTGTTCTTCAGTGGGTTTGGTGCGGCGGTTGGCTGCTGTGTTGGTGGCTTCCTCGGCGATTGGTTGGGGACGCGTAAAGCGTATGTGACCAGCCTATTAATTTCACAATTACTGATAATCCCATTGTTTGCCATTCAGGGCAGTAGCATCTTGTTCTTGGGCGGTTTACTGTTTTTACAACAAATGCTGGGGCAGGGTATTGCCGGGTTATTGCCGAAACTGCTGGGCGGCTATTTTGACACCGAACAACGTGCTGCGGGCTTGGGCTTTACCTACAACGTCGGCGCACTGGGTGGGGCATTAGCCCCTATTCTGGGGGCGTCGATTGCACAGCATCTCAGCCTGGGTACCGCGTTAGGTTCGCTCTCGTTCAGCCTGACATTTGTGGTGATCCTGCTGATTGGTTTTGATATGCCATCTCGCGTGCAGCGCTGGGTTCGGCCATCCGGTTTACGCATGGTGGATGCCATCGACGGCCAGCCATTCAGTGGTGCGATCGGTTCAAGCCATACGAGTGTTGTCACGCAGAAGTAACACTTTTATCGAGTTATTGCCCAGTGCAGGTTGGCTGGGCTTTTTAATGGCGTATAGCAGTAAAATGACAGGGCTGATGAACAGCGTTGTTGTTGGCTTAGAGCATTTGATACTTGAACATGACTAAACGGTATATAAAAGCGTTATAGGTATGCACCTAGTTATAAATACACTGAACATAATTTAACGGCACAACATTCTTCATGAATGAGAGGTCGCCAGATGAGCTCAGTGAATAAGGTGCAAAATGAAGCAGACTTCAATCAAGAAAAATAGATGGACCGGTGTTGCTTTATTAAGCGCGTTAATTTTCGGCAGTGCAACCGCCTCTGCCACTGAGTTGCTCAACAGCTCTTATGATGTTTCCCGCGAGTTATTCTCAGCACTGAATCCGGGGTTCCAGAAACAGTGGGAACAACAAAATCCTGGCGACAAATTGACCATTAAGCAATCGCATGCTGGCTCTTCCAAGCAGGCACTGGCTATTTTGCAAGGTTTGAAAGCGGATGTAGTGACCTATAACCAGGTCACTGATGTGCAGATCCTGCATGATCGCGGCAATCTTATTCCGGCAGATTGGCAGGCCCGTTTACCCAATAACAGCTCACCGTTCTACTCCACCATGGCTTTTTTGGTGCGTAAGGATAATCCAAAAAATATCCATAATTGGGATGATTTGGTACGCGAAGACGTCAAACTGGTATTCCCAAATCCAAAAACCTCCGGTAATGGCCGTTATACCTATCTGGCGGCATGGGGCGCTACGGAGCAGGCGAATGGTAAGGATGAGGCTAAAACCCGCGATTGGATGAAACGCTTTCTGGGCAACGTGGTGGTATTTGATACCGGCGGCCGTGGTGCTACAACCACTTTCGTTGAGCGTGGTTTGGGCGACGTGCTGATCAGTTTCGAATCTGAAGTGAACAATATCCGTAAAGAGTACGGCAGCGACAAATACGAAGTGATTGTGCCGCCAGTGGATATTTTGGCGGAATTCCCAGTGGCTTGGGTCGATAAGAATACAGAAAAGAATGGCACTGAAAAAGCCGCCATTGCTTACCTGAATTATCTCTACAGCCCGCCAGCACAGCAGGTTATCACCAGCTTTAACTACCGTGTCTATGACAAAGCGGCAATGGAGGCGGCCAAATCCCAATTTCCTGACACCCAATTATTCCGCGTTGAAGAGCAATTTGGTGGCTGGCCGCAAGTGATGAGTACCCATTTCGCCACGGGCGGTGTACTGGATAAATTGTTAGCGGAAGGGCATCAGTAATGTTGTCGGCATCCAGTAAACGAGTTCTGCCCGGATTCACCCTCAGTCTTGGGAGCAGCCTGCTTTATACCTGTCTGATCTTGTTATTGCCGCTGAGTGCGTTAGTGATGCAGGTCGCACAGATGAGTTGGGCGCAGTACTGGGCGGTGATTTCCAACCCTCAGGTGGTCGCGGCTTATAAAGTGACGTTACTGGCTGCGGGGGTGGCGAGTGTATTTAATGCGGTATTTGGCATGTTGATGGCCTGGATCCTGACGCGCTATCAATTCCCAGGGCGCAGTTTATTGGATGGATTGATGGATTTGCCATTCGCCTTACCTACTGCGGTGGCGGGCCTGACACTGGCAACACTGTTTTCTACCACCGGTTGGTACGGTGCCTGGTTAAACGAGTTTTTTGGTCTCAAAGTTTCCTTTACCTGGTTAGGGATTGCCGTCGCGATGGCGTTTACCAGCCTGCCGTTTGTGGTGCGCACGGTGCAACCGGTACTTGAAGAACTAGGGCCGGAATATGAAGAAGCGGCGGAAACCTTGGGTGCCAGCCGTTGGCAGAGCTTCCGTCTGGTAGTAATGCCGGAATTGGCTCCGGCCTTACTGGCGGGGACGGCATTATCCTTTACCCGCAGTCTGGGGGAGTTCGGTGCAGTTATTTTTATCGCCGGTAATCTTGCCTGGAAAACCGAAGTGACCTCGCTGATGATTTTCATCCGCTTGCAGGAGTTTGATTACCCGGCCGCCAGTGCCATTGCCTCGGTCATTCTGGCGGTTTCACTGGCGCTACTGTTTGGTATTAACACCTTACAGAGCCGCTTTGGTCGGCGGATAGGCGGGCACTGATGGCGGATATCACGGAGTTTAACGGTGTGGCCCGCCCCCCGATTAACTGGGGAAAATGGACCCTGATCGCCATCGGCGCCATATTCTCGTTTTTACTGTTGGTTATCCCAATGGCGTGGATTTTTATCACTGCCTTTTCCAAAGGGATCGCCGTGGTTGGGCAAAATTTGTCAGACCCGGACATGTTACACGCCATTTGGCTGACGGTGTGGGTGGCGCTGATTACCGTGCCGGTGAATCTGGTGTTCGGTGTAGTACTGGCGTGGTTAGTCACACGGTTTGTCTTCCCCGGTCGCCAATTGTTAATGACGCTAATTGATATTCCGTTTGCTGTCTCGCCAGTGGTGGCGGGTTTGATGTATCTGCTGTTTTACGGCTCGAACGGCGTGGTGGGTGGCTGGTTGGATTCTCATGATATCCAATTGATGTTCTCTTGGCCTGGCATGGTGCTGGTGACTATCTTCGTCACCTGCCCGTTTGTGGTACGTGAATTGGTACCGGTAATGATGAGTCAGGGCAGTCAGGAAGATGAGGCGGCAGTATTGCTCGGTGCCTCTGGCTGGCAAATGTTCCGCCGGGTGACCTTGCCGAATATTCGCTGGGCGCTGCTGTATGGCGTGGTGTTGACCAACGCCCGCGCCATTGGTGAGTTTGGCGCTGTCTCTGTGGTATCCGGTTCTATTCGTGGCGAGACCTACACTTTGCCGCTGCAAGTTGAGTTGTTGCATCAGGATTACAACACCGCTGGGGCATTTACCGCCGCTGCGTTACTTACCCTGATGGCAATAGTGACCCTTTTTCTGAAAAGCGGCCTGCAATGGCGCTTGGCCCGTCAGGTTGTTCGCCTCGAACAGGAGCAAAAGCATGAGCATTGAGATTAATAATATCAGCAAGTATTTTGGTCGTACCAAGGTACTGAATGACATCCAGCTTGATATTCCTTCTGGTCAAATGGTGGCTTTGCTCGGCCCTTCTGGTTCGGGGAAAACCACTTTACTGCGAATTATTGCTGGATTGGAAAAGCAAAACGCGGGGCGCTTAAGCTTCCACGGCACTGACGTCAGCCGCCTGCATGCCCGCGATCGGCGTGTGGGATTTGTTTTCCAGCATTATGCCTTGTTCCGCCATATGACGGTGTTCGATAACATTGCTTTCGGCCTGACGGTGTTACCGCGTCGTGAGCGGCCGAATGCGGCGGCGATTAAGCATAAAGTGGAACAATTGTTGGCGATGGTGCAATTAGGTCACCTTGCTAACCGTTTTCCGTCACAGCTTTCCGGCGGTCAGAAACAGCGGGTTGCTTTAGCGCGGGCGCTGGCGGTCGAACCACAGATCCTGTTGCTGGATGAGCCATTTGGCGCACTGGATGCACAGGTGCGTAAAGAACTGCGCCGTTGGTTGCGCCAGTTACATGAAGAATTGAAATTCACCAGCGTTTTCGTCACCCACGATCAGGAAGAAGCGATGGAAGTTGCCGATCGGGTGGTGGTGATGAGTCAGGGCAATATTGAACAAGTAGGGACACCGGATGAAGTGTGGCGTTATCCTGCCACTCGGTTTGTGTTGGAATTCCTCGGTGAAGTTAACCGTCTGAGTGGTGAAATCCGGGGGGCACAATTGTTTATTGGTGCACATCACTGGCCGCTGGACTTAGCCCCGATGCATCAAGGCAGTGTGGATTTATTCCTGCGTCCGTGGGAAATGGAAGTTAATACCCAATCGAGCGATCGTTGCCCGTTACCGGTTCAGGTACTTGAAGTCAGCCCGCGCGGCCATTTCTGGCAACTGACGGTGCAACCTATTGGCTGGCATCAGGATCCTATCAGTGTGGTGCTGCCAGAGGGCAATATTGACGCACCGGTTCGTGGTAATCGTTATTATGTTGGCGGGTTAAATGCACGCTTATATTCTGGCGATCAATTATTACAACCCATTGCTTTAGCCCAAAGCGCCTGATAAGTTTTTCTGCCAATGGCGAACGGGTGCCGCCTGAGGTTAATGGCAATATTATTTATAGCTCAGTGAGTGAAGGGCGAGCGCATCCAGGGGCGCTCCGACGGTTCACGCCGTTACGACTCCAACGGCACGTTTCCCCTTTATTTGACTTTGTCAGCGGTCCAAAAGGTGGCCTGGCAGCCACCTTTTTCTTATTTGTAAATAGAGGTAACTAACGTGACAACCCTCGAACACTGCATCGGCAACACCCCACTCGTCAAACTGCAACGCTTGAACCAAGGGCTGAAGGCGGAGATCTGGGTCAAGTTGGAAGGCAATAATCCGGCCGGTTCGGTTAAGGACCGCGCCGCACTTGCCATGATCCTGCAGGCAGAGTTACGTGGTGAAATTGTACCGGGCGATGTATTGATCGAAGCAACCAGTGGTAACACCGGTATTGCGCTGGCGATGATTGCCGCCATAAAGGGCTATTCGCTAAAATTGCTGATGCCGGAAAACATGAGTCAGGAGCGTCAGGCCGCAATGCGTGCCTACGGTGCAGAACTCATTTTGGTCAGCCGTGCTCAGGGGATGGAAGGCGCTCGCGATCAGGCATTGATGATGCAGGCCAATGGGCAAGGTAAGGTGCTGGATCAGTTTAATAATAGGGATAACCCCTATGCGCACTTTACTGGCACCGGGCCGGAGATCTGGCAGCAAACTGCGGGCAAAGTGAGTCATTTTGTTTCCAGTATGGGCACCACTGGGACCATCACCGGTGTCAGCCAGTATCTGAAAAGCCAAAATCCTCGCGTCACCATTATCGGCTTGCAACCGGCGGAAGGCAGTAGTATTCCCGGTATTCGCCGTTGGTCGCCTGAATACATGCCGGGTATTTTCCGCCCTGAGCTGGTGGATCAAGTCATGGATATCACTCAGCTTTCCGCCGAGCAGACCATGCGGCGGCTAGCCACTGAAGAAGGGATTTTCTGTGGCGTCAGTTCTGGTGGCGCGGTAGCGGGAGCATTACGGATAGCGGCGGAAAACCCAGGAGCGGTGATAGTGGCGATTATTTGTGATCGCGGGGATCGGTATTTATCGACCGGGGTTTTTGACTGAAAGAGGGAGCCTTTTACGGTTCCCTCATCAGCGAACCCTTAAAATCTACATGCCAAGATCTACTCCCGCTCCAATGCCCTGATCGGATCCATTTTTGCTGCTCGTTTGGCGGGGAAAAAACCAAAAATCACCCCAATCAGGCTGGAGCTTATAAACGCCGTGATGATCGATGAGGCTGAATAAACCATTGAGAAACTGCTGCTGAATTGACTGAATATCAGGCCGATGCCCAGTGATAAAACAACGCCAATGCTACCGCCCAGTAAACAGACTAAAACGGCTTCAATCAAAAACTGCTGCATAATATCGCTGGCCCGCGCGCCAACAGCCATCCGTACGCCAATCTCTTTGGTACGCTCGGTGACGGATACCAGCATGATATTCATAACCCCGATACCGCCGACTACCAATGAGATAACGGCAATCATCGATACCAACAATGTCATCGTTGATGTGGTTTTCTCGACGCTCTGACGAATACTGTCGGTATTCATCACGAAAAAATCCGGTGATCCGTGGCGTTGGGTTAGCAATTTGGTCACGCCTTGTTCCGCATTCGCCAGGTCAATATCATCATTAACTCGCACGGTGATACTTTTCAAATAGGCTTGCCCAAGCATACGCTTCATCACCGTGGTGTATGGGATCCACAGGTTCAGGTTTTCGTCACTGCCAAAGCCAGTCTGTTTTCTGGCTGCTACCCCGATGACCCGGCAGGGCAGGGAACCCAGCAGGATAACGTTACCCACGGGATTTTCCCCATTGGAAAACAGCTTATCGCGGGTATTTTCATCAATCACCGCTTCTTGCATCAACCCATCGACGCTGGCACGGTTAAATGCCATTCCTTGGACGAGGGTATAACCGCGTACCATAAAGTATTGCTCACCTACCCCATTGACGGTACCGCTGACTGATTTATTACCGTAACGCAGAGTGGTGCTGGTAGAGACTGTGGGTGTCACGCTGTGAATATAGCCTTGCTGTGCCAGGGCATCGGCATCGGTTGCGCGCAAGGTTTGAATAGCGGTAGAACGCATATCACCGAAATCTTTACCGGGAAAAATTTCTAATGTGCTGGTGCCCATCGCATTGATATTGGCCAGAACTTGTTGCTGTGAGCCTTTTCCCAGCGCGACCACGGAAACCACTGACGCAATACCGATAATAATCCCTAGCATGGTCAACAGGGTGCGCAAACGTTGTGCGGCCATCGCCAGTGTCGCCATTTTAAACGCCTCTTGTAGGCGGTCACGCTGCGCTTTCCACGGGGGCCGTGGTGATTTAGTGGCTATCTCAGGCTCTGTTTCACGGGGGGGGGTATTTACCTGAGTGGCCGTATTCGCCAACGTTGGTTTTTGCGAAACGGGCTGTATTTGCTTGTCAGCAATCACCTCGCCGTCTTTCAACTCAATAATCCGTTGGGCATGTTGCGCAATCGACATATCGTGGGTGACAATCACCACCGTATGACCTTGCTGATGTAAATCTTTAAGGATATTTAAGACTTCATTGCCACTGCGGGTATCAAGTGCGCCAGTAGGTTCATCCGCCAGAATGATTTCACCGCCATTCATCAGCGCTCTGGCAATACTGACTCGTTGCTGTTGCCCCCCAGAAAGCTGGCTTGGGCGATAATCCAGCCGCTCACTCAGCCCAAGACGTGATAACAGATGGCTTGCCCGCTGACGACGTTCTTCACGATCAAGACCTGCGTAAATAGCGGGAATTTCAACGTTTTCCCGTGCGCTTAAGTCATTGAGTAAATGGTAACGCTGAAAAATAAAACCGAAATACTCACGGCGTAGCTCCGCCAGCGCGTTGCTGCCCAAATGCTGAGGAATACGTCCGGCGACCCGATACTCACCCGAACTGGGCTTATCCAGGCAGCCAAGAATGTTCATCAGTGTCGATTTACCGGAGCCGGAGGCCCCGACAATCGCGACCATCTCTCCACTGTGAATGGTTAGATTGATATTATTAAGTACGCGAACTGTCTGTTCGCTACGACTCTTCTTGTCACTACTCTTCTCACCAGTAATAAAAGTACGACTAACATGCTCAAGCTGAAGCAAAATCTTGCGGTGGTTTAGATCTGACATCCGTTACATCCCCATCGGTGGCCCCCTGTGTGGGGCCTTACTGTTGGCGGTGCGGGTGCTGCCTTGGCTGACAATCACCTGTTCTCCGGCTTGCAAACCAGAGAGGATCTGCGCATCGACATTATTATTTAATCCGACGGTGACCTCACGCAGACTGACTTTGCCGCTATCGCTCACGACTTGAACCCGATATTTGCCTGTGTTGTTTTCCAAGGCAGTGGCAGGGATCACGATGGCATCCTCGGCTTTATGCAACAGGATATAGACCTGCGCGGTCATTGAAATACGTAATGCACCCTTTGGATTGGGCACATCAAATAGGCCGTTATAATAAATGGCGGTGCTACTGCTCGAACTTGATGACGAGGTAGTGGTTTCATCGTTAATTGAATCAGGAGCCGGTTCTATGGCTCGCAGCGTGGCACTGAACCGTTCTTCTGGTTGGCCTAAAATGGTGAAGTAGACCGGCATACCGGCTTTGACTTTCACTATATCAGCTTCAGAAATCTGTGCTTCGATGGTCATGGTGTCGAGCTGTGCGACTTTAATGATGGTAGGCGCGCTTTGCACTGCGTTGACGGTTTGCCCCTCTTCTACCGGGATGGCAACCACGGTGCCGGCAATTGGCGAATTGATTTTGGTGTAACCAAGATTGAGCCTGGCGGTGCTGACGGCAATTTCTGCCTGGGCAATCTGGGCATCAAGCGCATTAATTTCAGCCTGAGTGCTCTCTAATAGGGCTTTGGCGCTATCAAAATCAGCGGGTACACCCAAGCCTTTAGCCAGAATTTGCTGTTGCCGCTGGTAGGTGAGTTGGTTGTTTTTCTGTGTTGCCACTTTCGCTGTACGTTGGGCCAGCACATTTTTCAATGCCTCTTCTGCATTCTTCAGGGCATTTTGCTGAGTAAGATCATCAATATCAGCCACTAATTGGCCTTTTTCAACCTGTTGCCCTAGGGTGACATGGAGGGTTTTGATTTGCCCCGAAACCTGTGCCCCGACAGTCACTTGTTTTTGTGCCTTGATGGAACCATCAGCCAATACGGTTTGTTCCAGTGTACGGATCTCGGCGGCGGCGGTGATATAACCGGGTTTGTCTGCGGGTAACATTAATCTGAAAATCAGCACGCCGCTGGCGATCAGTAGCACAATGACCCGCCCGATAAGGCGTCGTTTCGAGCCTGTAACCTGTTGCATAATCAATCAACGTTCCTTGAGCCACAATTAAGAAAATAGTGAAGCCAAATGCCAGGGGGTAATTTACCGCCAAGACCGGTGAGTGTGAGTTAAGTGAGATTCAAGAATATGTAAGGATTGAGTAAAACTGGCTGCGCGCGAGTCAAATAGGCATGAAAATAGCCGAAATCAGGCAGGAGAGTTAAACATGAAAATTTTGTTGGTCGACGATGATGTAGAACTGGGTACGATGTTAAGGGAATACCTGAACGGCGAGGGGTTTAATGCCGAATTGGTATTAACCGGCAAAGAGGGTATTACAGCTGCCTTGTCTGGAGAGTACACCGCCTTGATCCTCGATATTATGCTGCCTGATATGAGTGGTATTGATGTATTACGTCAAGTGCGTAAAAACAGCCGCTTACCCATTATTATGTTGACGGCCAAAGGTGACAATATTGACCGGGTTATCGGCCTGGAAATGGGGGCTGATGATTATATGCCTAAGCCATGCTATCCACGCGAACTGGTGGCCCGACTGCGTGCCGTGTTGCGCCGTTTTGATGAGCATCCTGAAGTGTTGTCGATAGAGGATAGTGTCATCACCCAGGGTGGGTTGACGCTCAATCCATCCACCCGCAGCAGTGAATGGCAGGGTAAACCTTTTGATCTGACCGCATCGGAATTCAATTTACTGGAATTGCTGTTGCGTTCACCTGAGCGCGTGGTCACCAAAGATGAGTTATCTGATAAAGGGTTAGGCCGCCCACGGGAAGCCTACGATCGCAGCGTTGATGTGCATATCAGCAATATCCGTCAGAAGCTTGCCGCTCTGCCGGGGAACACCCTGAATATTGAAACGGTACGTAGTATTGGTTATCGCATCAGATAATGGCCATAGGTGGAGTGAGATAACGTATGCGTGGAAGGTTGTTCTGGAAAATTCTGTTGGGATTTTGGCTGACCTTTATTTTGATGACTCAGATGCTGTGGGGGGTGTTTTCCTTTTACGGTAATCGCCATGAACCGCCTGATCGCGAAATGGTGCGGCAGATGGCTAAATTGCAGGTTGCATCTGCCGCCTCGGTACTGCATAACGGTGGTTTGCCTGCGCTGAATACTATGATTGCCAACTGGTCTGAGGCGGATAAAACCCATTTTTCTGTCTTACCTGCACCCATACTGCCGCCAGAAGCCGCAGAAACTCCTGTTGGAAAGGTGATGCCTAAAGGCAATAAGCCAGAGTTTTACACGAGAGAAATTACCACTTGGGTCCAAGATCCCGATGGGCAGGGTTATCGTATCAGTTATGATATTGATGGTTTACGGGCAGTTAATCCCCGGGGTAACCCCGACGAGGATCGTCATGAAATACTGAACATTCCGATCCCTATGATTTGGATGGGGGTATTAGGGGGGTTATTTTTCAGTGCGTTATTAGCCTGGAACCTGACGCGGCCTATGCGCCAGTTACGTGCCGGTTTTGAACGGGTGGCTCAGGGCGATTTATCGGTGAGATTACTGCCGGTGATGCGCCGACGCCACGATGAACTGACTGAGGTGGCCCGCGATTTTGACTCGATGGCGGAACGCCTTGAAGCGCTGGTCAGCGCCCGTGAACAGCTACTGCATGATGTTTCCCATGAATTACGTTCTCCGTTGGCTCGTTTGCAATTAGCTATCGGATTGGCGCATCAGAATCCGGTTAACGTAGAAAGTTCCTTGCAGCGTATTGAGCACGAATCGGAACGGTTAGATAAGATGATTGGTGAGTTGCTGGCGCTATCCCGTGCAGAAAATCACGGTCTGACAGATGATGACGAATATTTCGATTTACACGAGTTAGTGAAAGTCGTGGTGAATGATGCTCGCTTTGAAGCACAGGTGCCGGGGGTGGAAATCTGGCTACAGGTGACACCACAAGTGGAGTACACCGTTAACGGCAATGCTGAGTTAATGCGACGGGCGATTGATAATATCGTGCGTAATGCGCTGCGTTTCTCAACCCATGGTCAGCAGGTGAAAGTGACACTCTCGCTGGTGGATAAAAATTATCTGATTCAGGTGGTGGATCAGGGGCCGGGGGTTGAGGAAAGCAAGCTCTCCAGCATTTTTGATCCCTTTGTTCGCGTTCAATCAGCCATGTCTGGTAAAGGCTATGGCCTGGGGCTGGCAATTACCCGTAAGGTGATTCTGGCTCATGGCGGGCAGGTTGAAGCAAGAAACGGCGAGCAAGGGGGGCTGGTGATTACGCTACGCGTTCCACGCTGGATTGCAGCAGATTAAATCAGGTAAATTATTCAGGTAAGTGAACGTAGTTAACACCTCTGCGGCTTCAGATACGAAGGATGTCGTAGAAAACAAAAACGG
>NZ_CQAZ01000001.1:207465-219516 GCF_001152565.1 Yersinia pekkanenii
GTTTTTCATTCGTATGACATTACTTCTTAATACGAATAATGGGGGTCTCACCGACAGTGACACTACCGGACAACTTAATCAGTTCTTTAATCTCGTCCATATTGGAGATAACAACCGGCGTCAATGTAGACTTGGCTTTCTCTTCCAGCAGGGCCAGATTGAACTCTATTATCACATCACCTTTCTTGACCCGTTGGCCTTCTTCAGCGATGCGTTTGAAACCTTCGCCTTTCAGTTCAACGGTATCAATACCGAAGTGGACGAACAGCTCAATGCCGCTGTCGGATTCGATAGAAAAAGCATGGTTAGTCTCGAAAATTTTACCGATGGTACCGTCAACAGGAGCAACCATTTTATTGCCTGTAGGTTTGATGGCAATACCATCACCAACGATTTTCTCTGCAAAAACAACATCAGGAACATCTTCGATGTTGACGATTTCACCAGACAATGGTGCAACTATCTCAATAGTACCACTGTCTTTTTTATCATCTGAAACCAATGATTTCAGCTTATCGAACAAACCCATGATCTTCTCCTAAGTATTTATATTGGGCAGCGTTCCAGTATCGTGGAATTAGCAGAGTGTTTTTTCTTCAATGAATGTGTTAATCAAATCCATCAATTCCTGCGCTGTTGGTTGAGCCAATGCCTGCTCGGCCAACACCTTCACATCTTCGAAATTCGTATTACGGATAATTTTCTTGATGCGTGGGATCGAAATTGCACTCATGCTGAACTCATCCAGCCCCATGCCCAATAGCAACAGTGTAGCACGTTCATCGCCAGCAAGTTCACCGCACATACCGGTCCACTTACCTTCAGCGTGAGATGCATCAATAACCTGTTTGATCAGGCCCAATACCGATGGCGACATTGGATTATAGAGATGAGAAATCAGCTCATTGCCACGATCTACTGCCAGAGTATACTGAGTTAGATCGTTTGTCCCAATACTAAAGAAATCTACTTCTTTAGCTAAATGGCGAGCGATAACTGCCGCCGCAGGTGTTTCCACCATCACACCGACCTCGATAGTTTCATCGAAGGCCTTACCTTCTTCACGTAATTGGCTTTTCAGCAGTTCAAGTTCTGCTTTCAGTTCGCGTACTTCTTCAACCGAAATAATCATCGGGAACATGATACGCAATTTACCAAATGCCGATGCCCGCAAGATTGCCCGCAGTTGTGCGTGCAGTATCTCTTTGCGATCCATAGCAATACGGATGGCGCGCCAGCCCAGGAATGGATTTTCTTCTTTCGGCAGATTCATGTACGGCAAATCTTTGTCGCCGCCGATATCCATAGTACGGACGATAACGGCTTGAGAGCCCATGGCTTGTGCAACGGCTTTATATGCCTGGAACTGCTCTTCTTCGGTAGGCAGTGAGTCGCGGTCCATGAACAGGAATTCGGTACGATATAGACCAACACCTTCAGCGCCATTGCGCTCTGCACCGGCGATATCACGCACAGTACCAATGTTGGCGACCACTTCAACCTGATGGCCATCAAGGGTGATAGCAGGCAGGTCTTTCAGTTTGGCCAATTCGTCTCTTTCAGCAAGACATTGATCTCTTACTGTTTTGAGTTCACTTATGACGTCGCTGGTCGGATTAACATAAATTTTATTGTTAACCGCATCGAGGATCAAATAGTCGCCATTCTTGACTTGTTTGGTCACATCGGTGGTCCCAACGATAGCAGGCAGTTCCAACGAACGAGCCATAATCGAGGTGTGCGAAGTACGCCCCCCTAAATCGGTGATGAACCCTAACACTTTATTCAGATTAATCTGCGCCGTTTCTGACGGTGTCAAATCAGTCGCCACCAGAATCACTTCTTCCTGAATAGCGCTCAGATCGACAATGGTCATATCAAGAATATTCATCAGCAGGCGCTTACCGATATCACGTACGTCAGCCGCACGTTCTTTCAGATATTCGTCATCCAGTTCTTCCAGCGCTTTCGCCTGGCCTTCAATCACTGAATAAGCGGCCGCATCAGCAGACTGTTTATCATCGTTGATGAGGGCTATGATTTCCTGCTCAAGCTCTTCATCTTCCAACAGCATAATATGCCCTTCGAAGATGGCCTCTTTATCTTCACCGAATGTTTCGCCAGCTTTGGTCTTAATTGCGGCTAATTGCTCAGACGCTTTGGCCCGCCCAGTTTTGAAACGCTCGACTTCTTGCTCCACTTGGTCAGCAGAGATTTTTTTCCGGTTGATGATAATCTCATCTTCTTTCAGTAAAAGTGCTTTACCAAAAGCGATACCCGGTGATACTGCAATGCCTGAAATCATAACCCTACCTTACTCTTGACTGGTGTTAACTAAAAAAGCGTGCGTGATTACTCAAGCTCTGCCATCAGTTTTACCAGATGCTCAACCGCTTTCTGCTCATCTTCACCAACAGCTGAGATCACAACAACAGTACCTTGGGTCAGGCCCAGAGTTTGCAGTTTGAACAGGCTTTTAGCGCTAGCGCTTTTACCGTTAGAGGTCACGGTAATTTCAGACGCGAAGCCTTTTGCTTCTTTAACGAACTGGGCAGCAGGGCGGGTATGCAGACCGTTTGGTGCAGTAATAGTAACTTCTTGCTGGAACATGAGTATTTCCCCAACTTATTTTGGATTTATGTTGTGGAGCTAAAGTTTAGTGTAAATGCCAGACTTTAGCCTGTATTGGTGTGCGCATAACGACATTTCTTGGCTTGCGCATGACTATGCCTCAACCACCGACAAGTCACAAAGACAGTTTCCGATGAAACCTGAATTCAGGTCTAAAATCGTTACTGCCATAACTAAGAATAATGCTCTCTTTGCATTATGTCTTCAATCAGCGTTCGAGTGATGACATTTTTTGTGGCATTGCATAATGGTTAAATCGATTCAGCTTAAGATGCAGCCACTAAGCGATTAATTTCGCGCAACGAAATAATTGACCGGTTAAATACTAAACCCAGAAGGTAAAATCAATCTTTATGTAGTAAAAACTTTGAAGCACGCCACAAAAAAAGCACCCACAAGGGTGCTTTTTTAGCATTTAGTGCGGCGGCGTGATTACTGTTGCAGTTCTTGCTCAGTGAACAAATCTGCAAACAACGCAGTGCTTAAATAACGCTCACCCGAAGAGGGAAGAATAACCACAATTGTTTTGTCCGTAAAGTCTGGTTCTTCAGAAAGTTTGACCGCGGCAGCAACGGCAGCACCGGAAGAAATACCCGCCAGAATACCTTCTTCCTCCATCAAGCGGCGCGCCATAGAGATGGCTTCATCGTTAGTCACCAGAGCAACACGATCAATCTGGTTTAAGTCGAGGTTACCGGGAATAAAGCCAGCACCAATACCCTGAATTTTATGTGGGCCGGGTTTAATTTCCTGACCTGCCAATGCCTGAGTGATGACCGGTGAGTCTGTTGGCTCTACTGCAACCGTGATAATCGCCTTACCTTTGGTATTTTTGATGTAGCGGCTGACGCCGGTCAGGGTGCCACCGGTACCGACACCGGCGACAAAGACATCGACTTCACCCTCCGTATCTTCCCAGATTTCCGGGCCGGTGGTTTTTTCATGAATTTCTGGGTTTGCTGGGTTACTGAATTGCTGCAAAATCAGATAACGGTCTGGATCGGTGGCTTGGATTTCTTCCGCTTTGGCAATCGCCCCTTTCATTCCTTTGGCACCTTCGGTCAGTACCAGATTGGCCCCCAGTGCTTTCAGCAGCTTGCGGCGCTCAATGCTCATGGTTTCGGGCATGGTCAGGGTTAATTTATAACCGCGAGCGGCGGCAACAAAGGCCAGTGCAATACCGGTATTGCCACTGGTCGGCTCGACCAACTCTTTATCTGCCGTCAGAACTCCGCGATTTTCGGCATCCCAAATCATATTGGCACCGATACGGCATTTAACGCTGAAACTTGGATTGCGTGATTCAACCTTCGCCAAAATGCGCCCGTTACCGATACGGTTTAAACGAACCAGCGGCGTATGGCCGATTGTGAAAGAGTTGTCTTCATATATCTTGCTCATAGCCCGTCCTTTAACTCTATGAAAATGTAGGAAACGTTGAAATCATACGCTAACAGTATGGCTATGGAAGTAAGTAATTGGTATATCGATATGTTATTAAGAAATAAGTTTTAATCCCAATAACTTTTGATCTCAACAACGAGGGCGTGGCCAGCACGCCCTCAGAAATTTAGCGCGGCGGTTGGATAAAATGGTGGCGATAACGATCGACCCACATTGCCGTCGCGCCGCAGACAGCGACGGGAAGGATCACCAGATTAACGAATGGGATCATAGTGAATAAGCTTACCAGTGCGCCGAACTGTAAATTATCGACCTTATCCTGACGGAGCGCACTGCGCATCTGCTGAAAACTCACTTTATGGTTATCAAAGGGATAATCACAATACTGAATGGATAACATCCAGGCACTGAACAGGAACCATAATACCGGCGCAACCGTCTGGCCGATGCCGGGAATAAAGTACAACACCAGCAACCCCAATGCCCGTGGCAGGTAGTAAGCCAGCTTTTGCCACTCGCGTGCCATAATGCGGGGTAAATCTTTTACTATTCCCCATATGCCGGTGTCGGGTAGCGGCTTACCTGTCAGACTGGCCTCCAGTTGTTCAGCCAGCAAACCACTAAAGGGGGCGGCGATGATATTGGCGATGGTGCTAAACAGGTAACTGAATACCAGTAGCACTGACAGAACCATCACCGGCCACAATAGATAACTGAGCCATTGCAACCAATCGGGAACGTGGCTCATCAACTGCGGAACCCAGTCACCTATCCTGTTGAATAACCACCAGAATGCACCTCCCATCAGCAGAATATTCACCAGTAAGGGTAAAATAACAAATCGCCGGATGCCCAGACGGGAGATTAGCCGCCATCCTTGGGCAAAATAATGGACACCACTGACCTTTTTTACTGCTTTTTGCGTATACGCCATGCCATTCAGTTCTCAGTAATTGTATTGACGGGTGTATCATATCGGTATGATTTACCACTGCATAGTCGTATATTGTGCAAAAAATAAGCAAAATGACCCGCGTAATCATTTTTCTTCGAAGAAAATTGAGCACGGCCTTGCACTTGTGTTCGTTGGGAAATAGAGTTAGAGGGTGAATGTTTGCCGCGGTGGCAATGTATTGGAACAACAGAGATAGTAATGATGCAGGATTTGCGTCTGATATTAATCGTTGTTGGCGCGATCGCCATAATAGCGTTGTTATTGCATGGTTTATGGACCAGCCGTAAAGAACGCTCTTCACTTTTTCGCGATCGCCCAGTTAAACGTGCGAAACAAGAACGTGTTGAAACCCCGATCGAGAGTATCGATGAAGGGGTAGGAGAAGTGCGCGTCCGCACAGCTCATCCACAAGAGAAGCTTTCGTTTAGTCATCTTGACGACGACGAAGAAATGCCGGTTATTCAGCACACTGAAACCAAGCCAGCTCAGGTTAAGATGGAACCTCGTCAAAAACCTGTTGTTTCAGAGCAAACTGAACACGACGACCCTCTTTTGGGTGGGTTATCGGCTGAGCAACCATCGCATGAATCACAGCGTGACCCTGTGCTTGGATCGGTTGATGAATCGTATTCACAACCGCGACACGTAGAGCCACAGCCTGAGCCTGTTGTTCCTGCCTCAGAAGCGAAACCGCAAAAACTGAAAGAAACTGTTTTGGTGCTGCATGTCGCAGCGCATCACGGTGGTGCTCTTGGCGGCGAGTTGCTGTTACAGAGTGTGCTTCAGTCTGGTTTCCAGTTCGGTGAGATGGGTATTTTCCATCGTCATCTTAGCCCGGCAGGCAGTGGCCCAGTATTATTCAGTCTGGCGAATATGGTAAAACCGGGTTCATTTGATCCTGACACCATGTCTGATTTTTCAACGCCGGGTGTCTCAATGTTTATGATGGTACCGTCTTACGGCGATGCAAATCAGAACTTTAAGCTAATGCTGCAATCAGCCCAACGTATTGCCGATGATGTCGGTGGTGTAGTGCTGGATGATGATCGCCGTATGATGACCCCGCAGAAACTGGAAACGTACAAGGCCCGCATTCGCGAGGTGCTGGATGCAAACGCAACCGTCTGATAACGTTGTTCCGCAATGAATCGAATTAACCCGAACCCCCGCCTGCCGGGGGTTTTTTATCTTTGATGGTGAGCTATGGAATCGATAATTCAGCAAATTAATCAACTAAGAACCTCATTGCGCCATCACGAACATCGTTATCATGTGCTGGATGCCCCTGAGATACCTGATGCTGAATACGACCGCCTGATGCAGCAATTGCGCGAGCTGGAAGCACAACATCCTGAATTGATTACCAATGACTCACCGACACAGCGGGTAGGGGCAGCCCCTCTCGATACGTTTGATCAGGTTAAGCACGAAGTGCCGATGTTGTCTCTTGATAATGTCTTTGATGAAGAGAGTTATCTGGCCTTTGACAAGCGGGTACATGATCGGCTGAAAACCGCTGAGCCGCTGACATTTTGCTGCGAGCTAAAACTGGATGGTCTGGCGGTCAGTTTATTGTACGAAGATGGCGAACTGGTCAGAGCGGCGACCCGTGGTGACGGCACTACCGGCGAAAATATTACTGCCAATGTGCGCACCATCCGCGCTATTCCACTGCGACTGCATGGGGATAAACTCCCACGGCGGGTCGAAGTTCGCGGTGAAGTCTTTATGCCGCTGGCCGGTTTTGAGCAGCTCAATGAAGAGGCGCGCCGCAAAGGGGGTAAAGTGTTCGCCAACCCACGTAATGCCGCGGCAGGCTCATTGCGCCAGCTAGACCCTCGCATTACCGCCAAACGGCCATTAACCTTCTTCTGTTACGGTGTTGGTTTGCTAGAGGGCGCTGAGTTACCGCGTAGCCATATTCAACGCCTGATGCAATTTAAAAACTGGGGTTTGCCGGTCAGTAGTCGGATGAAATTGTGTACTGGCAGCGAGCAGGTCATCGCCTTTTATCGTCAGGTAGAACAAGATCGCACCGGTTTAGGCTTCGACATTGATGGTGTGGTTATCAAAGTTGATGACATCGATTTACAAGAGAAATTGGGTTTCGTGGCACGCTCACCTCGCTGGGCAACGGCATTTAAATTCCAGGCGCAGGAGCAGATAACCCGAGTTCGTGAAGTGGAGTTCCAGGTGGGGCGCACTGGTGCGATTACGCCGGTTGCCCGCCTGGCGCCGGTACAGGTGGCGGGGGTTGTTGTCAGCAATGCGACACTCCACAATGCCGATGAAATCGAGCGTCTTGGCCTGCGCATTGGTGATACGGTGATTGTGCGCCGTGCCGGTGATGTCATTCCACAAGTGGTTGGGGTGGTAATGGAACAGCGGCCTCTCGATGCCAAAGAGATTACTTTCCCAGAGCATTGCCCGGTATGTGGTTCTGATATCGAACGGGTAGAAGGCGAGGCTGTTGCTCGTTGTACCGGTGGCTTATTTTGCGCGGCGCAACGTAAAGAGGCTCTAAAGCACTTTGTTTCCCGCCGGGCGCTGGACGTGGACGGTATGGGTGACAAAATTATCGAGCAACTGGTGGAAAAACAGTATGTCGAGAACCCCGCTGACTTATTCGAGCTGACCGCCGGTAAACTGACTGGGCTGGATCGGATGGGGCCGAAATCCGCACAAAATCTGATTGCGGCGCTAGAAAAGGCCAAACAGACCACTTTTGCGCGCTTCTTGTATGCTTTGGGTATTCGTGAGGTAGGCGAGTCGACAGCCGCTAATTTAGCGGCTCACTTCCGTAATCTGGATAACCTGCGTACGGCCGATATCGATGCATTAAAAAGTGTGCCGGATGTGGGTGAAATAGTGGCAAAGCATGTGCTGAATTTCCTCGGTGAAGAGCACAATCAGAAAGTGATCGAAGCGCTGGAAAAAGTGATCAGTTGGCCTGAACCTCAGCAAATTGTTGTCGAAGAGATCGACAGTCCATTTGCGGGTAAAACCGTGGTTCTGACGGGATCACTGACGGTTCTCTCGCGGGATGATGCCAAAGATCGCCTGACGGCTTTAGGTGCCAAAGTGAGTGGCAGTGTTTCCAAGAAAACTGATCTGGTTATAGCCGGTGAGGCTGCCGGTTCAAAGCTGGCGAAAGCACAGGAACTTGGAATTACAGTCATTGATGAAGCAGAAATGATCCGTTTGCTCGGTGAGTCGTCCTGACACCAGAGGGTTGCATGGAAAAAGAGAATTTGATTGAGATTGCCAATACTCAGATGCCCTTCGGTAAATACCAGGGGCGGGTATTAATCGATTTACCGGAAGAGTACCTACTATGGTTCGCCCGCAAAGGCGAGTTTCCGCAGGGTAAACTGGGTATGCTGATGGAGATGACTCTGGCAATCAAGATTGAAGGGTTGGACAGTTTGGTCAAACCCCTCAAGCGGGGTTAATCTGGCCTGCTGAACTATGGCGATGGGCGCGTTCCCGTCATCGCCATAGTTTTATTTTGTAGGGTACCAACTTCATTAAATATAAACGTCAATCTGGTTCTGTGCGGAAGGGCGGTTTACCCCATCGCCGGCCGGCGCGCTGACAGTATTGTTATCCCCTTCTTTGGTTTTTTCAGCTTCTTTTGCCTGAATACGGGCAACTTCAGCTTGTAGCGCGGCAATTTGACTCTGAATCTGTTGTTGCTGTTTTTGTAACTCATCAGCAGTTAAACCAGAATCTTTCAAGGTACTTAATTTTTCTGTCAGTTTTTGGATTTCTTGATTAATAGATTTAATTTGTGCCGCTGAACTGTTGTCCGAAGAGCTACTGCTACTACTGGCGCTACTGCTGGTGGTCACAGAGACTGATGCTGTAGAAATGGTATTCGACATCATTATTCCTTAGAAAAGCATGGATGGAATAATGCTTATCGACGAACTGATATTAACCTTTAACGTTCTGGCGCGGTTTTACACAATCTTATCACTTGGTGATTTTCTGAGCGCCCAATATTGGCTTGAGCCGCTAAACAACCAAGCGCAACTCAGGCCAATACTGCAACCAACCTTTGCTATTGACCCGTTGGTAGTATGTATCAATTTCACCATTTTTAGAGTTCAGGGTGATAGTTCGGGTAAATAGCGCATTCAAACCCAATGGGGCCACCAATTCAATCGCGCCGTTAGCTGTGAGTCTGGCACCTATCGCAGTTTCCACTTCCACCCAATAGCTAATGGCATCTTCGGTGCTGGTATAAGGTTGGCGGCCACTACGCAGGTGCATTCTGGCCTGATTTTTCACTGACCAGGGGAAGGGGGGATGTTGAACAGCGGTCTTTTGCACGAGTTGCGTTTCCAACTGTAAATCATGTTGCTCGCTGGTATCTTGCTGATCAAAATAGACTAAATCAATATCATTAAGCGGAGTTGGGGACGGGTGACCATGCAGATGATCCCATACCAAATTACGGACAAACCCGGCCGCCAAACACCACTGGTTTAACCCAAGTTCACGGGAAACAGACAAAGCCTGCATCCGATAGGGGTCAGCATGTAACCATTCAATGATCTGTTGCTGCGGGTTCATCGTCTATTTCCGCTGTAATCAATAGGTTTGAAGAGTAAATAGGATAGCCGTAGATGTAGATAATGAGCAATTGGAGAAGGATTATGACAAATTGTGCAAAGCAAAAGACCGGCTATAAGCCGGTCTTTTAAAGAGTGGTGGAGCTAGACGGGATCGAACCGTCGACCTCTTGCATGCCATGCAAGCGCTCTCCCAGCTGAGCTATAGCCCCACAAATGTGGTTGTTGGTACTGATTTATCACTGTGCCACCAAACTAACCCGCCTGATTAAGCAATCAAATAGACCTAATCAAACCTGTAAAGAGTGGTGGAGCTAGACGGGATCGAACCGTCGACCTCTTGCATGCCATGCAAGCGCTCTCCCAGCTGAGCTATAGCCCCAATGCGCACATAATAAATTGTGTGAACGGGGCGCATGATATGAAACCACTGAAACAGTGTCAACGGCTAATTCGATTTCTCGCGCTAAGCGCTGAAAAAGCCGCCAAATCAGCCGCTAGATCGCCTTAAATATTAAATGTCGCGCATAATTATTCTGACTACCAATAATAAAAAAGGCAGCCACGGTGGCTGCCTGATAGTACCTGTATCCTGGCGATTACTGCTGAGCTTCGCGCTCACTAATAAAGGCTAATGCTTTATCAATACGAGTCAGCGTACGTGCCTGACCGATAGCATGGACAGTGACATCCATTCCCGGCGATTGGCCGGCACCAGTGACAGCAACACGCAGCGGCATGCCAACTTTACCCATACCTACACCTAACTCATCAGCAGTGCCCTGAATGGCGTTATGAACGTTTTCAGTGGTCCAGTCAGTGATGGCGGCGAGTTTTGCTTTAACGGCTTCAAGCGGTTGGCGGGCGACAGGGCGCAAATGCTTTTTAGCCGCATCAGCGTCGAATTCGTCAAACTCTTCGTAGAAATAGCGACATGATCCTGCCATTTCTTTCAGTGTCTTGCAGCGTTCGCCCAGCAGTTTAACAATTTCAACCAATTCAGGCCCATTGCGAGTATCAATCCCGAGTTGCTCGACATGCCACGACAGTTGCACAGCAACATGTTCTGGCGGCAGGCTATTAATATAGTGATGATTCAGCCACTGTAATTTTTCAGTATTGAAAGCACTGGCTGATTTACTGACAGCGTCCAGCGTGAATAACTCAATCATCTCAGCAACAGTGAAAATCTCTTGATCGCCATGAGACCAACCCAAACGGACCAAATAGTTCAGCAGAGCTTCTGGCAGATAGCCGTCATCGCGATATTGCATTACCCCGACTGCGCCGTGGCGTTTAGACAGTTTTTTACCGTCATCACCCAAAATCATTGAAACATGAGCATATTCAGGAACCGGAGCACCTAACGCTTTCAGAATATTAATCTGACGAGGGGTATTGTTGATATGGTCTTCACCACGGATAACGTGAGTGATTTCCATATCCCAGTCATCGACCACCACACAGAAGTTATAGGTGGGTGAACCATCTGTACGGCGGATGATTAAATCATCCAGCTCCTGATTGCTGAATTCGATTGGCCCACGGATTTTATCGTCGAAAATGACGGAACCTTCCTGCGGATTACGAAAACGCACGACTGACGGCTCATCAGCACCGTGGGTACACTGACTATCGCGGCAACGGCCATCGTAGCGAGGTTTCTCACCATTGGCCATTTGGGTTTCACGTAGCGCTTCCAGGTGCTCTTTAGAGCAATAGCATCGATAAGCGGTACCCTTTTCCAGCATGTGATCAATCACGGCATTATAGCGATCAAAACGTTTGGTTTGGAAATACGGGCCTTCATCCCAATCCAGATTCAGCCAGTTCATACCGTCCATAATGGCATCGATGGCTTCCTGAGTTGAGCGCTCAAGATCGGTATCTTCGATACGCAGAACAAACTCACCGCCTAAATGCCGGGTGAACAGCCAGGAATAGAGCGCGGTACGTGCGCCACCGACATGGAGATAGCCGGTAGGACTGGGTGCAAAACGGGTTTTGATTTTCATTGGGTTCGATGCCTTATTACGCGACGCTGACCAGCAGAAGCTGGCAGGTGCTCGAAATTCGAAAAAGTAGGCGACATTCTACCACCCTGTAGTAATTCCTCAACGATGTTACCGGTATGCAATTGATGATTACTGACCGACAGGGCGAAAGGCACCTTCACAGCGGCGATAAATATCGCATCCTGTTTAAATTTGCGGCGAACGATTGTTTTCGTTTTAAAAACCGTTGACTCACTTCGAACTATCCCTATAATGCGACTCCAACAACACGGCGGGGCGATTAGCTCAGTTGGTAGAGCATCTCCTTTACACGGAGGGGGTCATCAGTTCGAATCTGGTATCGCCCACCAAACTCGGCGTGTGGTGAAATAAGGCAGTAAATGAGATAGATGAGGGCGATTAGCTCAGTTGGTAGAGCATCTCCTTTACACGGAGGGGGTCATCAGTTCGAATCTGGTATCGCCCACCA
>NZ_CQAZ01000002.1:0-9631 GCF_001152565.1 Yersinia pekkanenii
GGGTAAACTTTTCTTACTTGGCGCTACAGCGTTGTTAGCTGCACTGACGTTATAGCGTTACGCGTTAAGGGCCGCAAGAATTTCGCCACTGCTGCGCACGCGGGAGATGCGCGGGAAGATATGCTTAACCGCAAATTGCTGCATTTCGGTACTGGCGGTACTGCAACCGTCTTCTGCAATGACTAATTCATAGCCATGTTCCCATGCGGCACGGGCAGTAGACTCAACCCCAATATTGGTCGCAATCCCCGCCAGTACGATGGTTTTGATACCACGACGGCGCAATTGCAGATCCAAATCAGTGCCGTAAAAGGCCCCCCACTGATGTTTGATCACGCGAATATCCTGATCCGTTACGGCCAGCTCTTCAGGGAACGTCCACCATGAGTCCGGCAATCCGCCAGCAGGCGAAGGGCTTGGCTGGTCTACCGGTTGTTTTAGCGCTTCAGCAAAGGAATCTGACCAACCGACTCGCACTAAAACAACCGGTGCGCCAAGCCGACGGAACTGCTCAGCCAGTCGAGCGTTGGTGGCGATGACGTGTTCCGCACTATAAGGGCCTTTGGCGTAGGGTAAAATCCCTTGTTGCAGATCAATCAATACCAATGCGGTGGTTTTTGCGTCAAGTTTCATTATGTCGTGCCCCAATATCATGATGTGAAAGCTCGGATGACCAGCGTAATCCGCCGGTCAGTTTATGCCAGCATAGGTTATCGGTCAGCCCTGACGAGGGAAGAAATTTGTTAAATGATGTGTTAAAACATCGCTGAAAGAGATTTTGTCATGCCTGAGCTGTGCGTTCGCTCTTATCTCTGATACGAATTTCCTTTATAATGACCCCCTTTTTTCAACACTTTTTAATCCCAAACACCTAAGAAAATAGTCGCACGGACGTGCAAAACGCGTGCGGCATCGGCTGAGTAAAAGGATATTGTATGCGTACTGAGTATTGCGGGCAGTTGAATCTGTCCCATGTGGGCCAAAGCGTTACACTGTGTGGTTGGGTTAACCGTCGTCGTGACTTGGGTGGCCTGATATTTATTGATATGCGTGATCGCGAAGGTATCGTTCAGGTATTCTTCGATCCGGATCATAAAGCCGCTTTTGAACACGCTTCTGAGCTGCGTAATGAGTTCTGTATCCAGATTACCGGTACCGTGCGTGCGCGCCCTGATAGCCAAATCAATAAAGATATGCCTACCGGTGAAGTGGAAATATTTGCCAGCGCGCTGAATATCATCAACCGCTCTGAGCCGCTGCCACTGGACTCTAATCAGACCAATAGCGAAGAGCAGCGCCTGAAGTATCGCTACCTCGATTTACGCCGTCCTGAAATGGCTAATCGACTGAAAACCCGTGCCAAAATCACCAGTTTTGTACGCCGCTTTATGGACAGCCACGGTTTCCTCGATATCGAAACGCCTATGCTGACTAAGGCGACACCTGAAGGTGCACGTGACTATCTGGTGCCAAGCCGGGTTCATAAAGGCAAGTTTTATGCTTTGCCGCAGTCACCACAGCTATTCAAGCAACTGCTGATGATGTCTGGCTTCGACCGCTATTATCAAATCGTAAAATGCTTCCGTGATGAAGATTTACGTGCTGATCGGCAGCCTGAATTTACTCAGATCGATGTTGAAACCTCTTTCATGACCGCCGACCAAGTGCGTGAAGTGATGGAGAAACTAGTACGCGAATTGTGGCAGGAAACCAACGGGGTCTCACTGGGCGATTTCCCGGTAATGACGTTTGCCGAAGCCATGCGCCGTTACGGTTCAGATAAGCCGGACCTGCGTAACCCACTGGAATTGGTGGACGTCGCGGATCTGGTTAAAGAGATCGAGTTTAACGTTTTCTCTGGCCCGGCAAATGACGCCAAAGGCCGCGTTGCGGCATTGCGTGTCCCCGGTGGCGCACAGGTGACCCGTAAGCAAATTGGCGAGTACGTCCAGTTTGTTAGCATTTATGGCGCGAAAGGCCTGGCATGGCTGAAAGTTAACGACCGCGCGGCGGGCATGGAAGGGGTGCAAAGCCCAATCGCGAAATTCCTCAGCGCAGAGGTGTTGGAAGCCATTCTGGCCCGCACTCAGGCAGCAAGCGGCGATATCCTGTTCTTTGGTGCCGACAGTGACAAAATCGTGACTGATGCGATGGGCGCATTGCGTCTGAAAGTCGGTCGTGATCTGGCGTTGACCAAGCTGGGGACATGGGCACCGTTATGGGTGGTTGATTTCCCAATGTTTGAAGATGACAGCGAAGGCGGCCTGACGGCGATGCATCATCCGTTCACTGCGCCGAAAGAGATGAGCCCGGAACAATTGGCTGCTGCACCTACCACGGCTATTGCCAATGCCTACGATATGGTGATTAACGGCTACGAAGTGGGGGGGGGGTCTGTGCGTATTCACCGCACTGAAATGCAGCAAACGGTGTTTGGTATTCTGGGCATCAATGAACACGAACAGCGTGAGAAGTTTGGCTTCCTGCTGGATGCACTGAAATTCGGCGCACCGCCGCATGCGGGTCTGGCTTTTGGTCTGGATCGCTTGGTGATGCTGCTGACCGGCACCGATAACATCCGTGATGTTATTGCCTTCCCGAAAACTACTGCGGCGGCATGTCTGATGACGGACGCACCAAGTTTTGCTAATCCAGCTTCACTGCAAGAGCTGTCTATCAGCGTAGTGGCGAAGAAAGGGGCAACGGATAGCGCGGAAGAAGAGAATCAGTAATGAATTATATATACCCAATAGATTTCAAGATGCAGGAAGGCGGCAAGCAAGAGGATCCCGATGAGCTTACACCGGTAAGTGATTCGGATGACAAATCAGCAGGGAGCAGATTTGAACGCTGCTAGCAGCGACCTCAATGAGGCGAGGCCCATGGACGGGCCGAGTAACGAGCGCAGCCAACACACTTGCAGTTTGAAAGATGACGGGTATAAGCGCCCTGAATCAATACTGGCGGTGATCTACGCCAAAAACAGTGGTCGGGTGCTAATGTTGCAACGGCGAGATGATCCTGATTTCTGGCAGTCGGTGACTGGCAGTATGGAAGATGGGGAGACGCCGTTGCAAACCGCGCAGCGCGAAGTAAAGGAAGAGGTCGGCATTGATATACTGGCTGAAAACCTCGAGTTGCTCGATTGCCAGCGCTGTGTGGAATTTGAACTCTTTGCGCATTTGCGCCGTCGCTATGCACCGGGTGTGACACGCAATAAAGAACATTGGTTCTGTCTGGCGTTACCCGAAGAGCGGGATGTGGTTATCACCGAACATCTCGCCTACCAGTGGTTAGATGCAGCGGATGCCGCAGCATTGACCAAATCCTGGAGCAATCAGCAAGCGATAGAAGAGTATGTTCTTTATTCAGTCTAATTAGACTATTTTGGAGATTCTTATGGCAGGTCACAGTAAATGGGCCAACACAAAACACCGCAAAGCAGCACAGGATGCCAAACGCGGTAAGATTTTCACTAAAATTATTCGTGAGCTGGTAACAGCGGCCCGTTTGGGGGGGGGGGATCCCGCTGCTAATCCGCGTTTGCGAGCGGCTATCGATAAAGCGTTGTCGAATAATATGACGCGCGACACCCTGAACCGTGCCATTGCCCGTGGTGTGGGGGGCGATGAAGATAACAACATGGAAACCATCATTTACGAAGGCTATGGCCCTGGCGGCACTGCCGTAATGGTTGAATGCCTGAGTGACAACCGCAACCGTACCGTATCTGAAGTCCGCCATGCCTTCACCAAAACGGGTGGCAATCTGGGTACTGATGGCTCAGTTTCTTATCTATTTACCAAGAAAGGTGTCATTTCATACGCACCGGGCCTGGCAGAAGATACGGTGATGGATGCGGCGCTGGAAGCGGGTGCCGATGATATCGTGGTTTATGACGACGGCGCCATTGATGTGTTCACTGCATGGGAATCGCTGGGGGCAGTGAAAGACGCACTGGATACCACAGGTTTGGTGGCAGAAGGTGCCGAAGTCTCTCTGATCCCATCAACCAAGGCCGATCTGGATGCAGAAACTGCACCAAAACTGCTGCGTTTGATTGATATGCTGGAAGATTCTGATGATGTGCAAGAGGTTTACCATAACGGTGAGATCTCTGATGAGGTTGCCGCGACACTGTAGTTTAGCGTCGTCTCATTCTACCCTTTAAGCCTATATTTAATCACTTCTGGCCACGTTATGTGGCCAGCGTTTTTAAGGTATCGCACCTGTGGTATCTTTTTCCATCGGTATTACTGATAAGTCGTATCGTTGATAAGCAATGCAGCGAACAAGGTAAATAAACTGCTATGGCGATCGTATTAGGTATCGATCCCGGTTCTCGTGTCACCGGTTATGGCGTTATTCGCCAGCAAGGTCGTCAGCTCACTTATCTGGGCAGCGGCTGTATCCGCACTGTAGTGGACGATATGCCTACTCGCCTGAAATTGATTTATGCTGGCGTGACTGAAATTATCACTCAGTTTCAACCTGATTTTTTTGCTATCGAACAAGTGTTTATGGCGAAAAACCCGGACTCGGCTTTAAAGCTGGGGCAAGCACGTGGCGCGGCGATTGTGGCTGCGGTAAACCTGAATTTACCGGTTTCCGAATATGCTGCCCGTCAGGTAAAACAGACCGTTGTCGGGACGGGCGCGGCTGAAAAAAGCCAGGTTCAGCATATGGTGCGTTCACTGCTAAAACTACCCGCAAATCCTCAGGCTGATGCCGCCGATGCATTAGCCATTGCCATTACTCACTGCCATCTTAGCCAAAATACCCTGCGGTTGGGCAATGACCAGATGACATTGGCGCGGGGTAGAATACGCTGATCATAGCCTTTATACTGGTAACCGCAGGAGCTTAGCTGCGGTTACCTCCTAAAATTGAGTACTTGACCCTTCTTTCGATGCATCGGCTTAAATAATCATCAGCAATATACTGAGGTTATTGATAACGTGCTCACGGTCTAACATCGAGTCATCGGGGTTTGTCAGCAGTCAGATACTATTTCTACTTTTGTTCTATCGCTAGACATTTTACTACTTTGACTTTAATTATCGCTTCAAATATAAATATAAAAACATTATCTCATTGTGCGTTGAGATTATAAGAAGAGTTAAAAATGAAAGTCAGTGAAATTTACCGGCGAGACCGGCAGGGAATTATCGTTCTTCTTTTATCGATAACAATTTTTATTATTTTCATCTTATTCTTACCGCATTTTTTATCCACGGACAATCTGGTTAATTTAGTCCGCAGTGTCACACTTCTCGGTATTCTCGCCGTGGCAATGGGAATGATTGTAATTGGCCGAGGAATCGATCTCTCATTAATATCGGTTATGGCGATGTCCACCGCCTGGCTATTAAATATGCTTAATCAGCAGATGCCGCTCGCGGTGGCGCTGCCGTTAACGCTGCTGGTGGTGATCACTATTGGCATGGTCAACGGCCTATTAATTGCCTACGCGGAGATCCCTGCGTTGTTCGCCACGCTCGCCACCGGCATTCTGGTCTACGGCGTCGGTCGCTCGCAACTGATCAGCCAGGATGTGATCTATCTGCCGAAATCTCAGCATATTATTGCAGCACTGGGTGATGCTGCACTTGGCCCGGTACCGCTGGAGATTATTCTATTTTTCGTGCTGGCAGCGCTAATGGCCTTGCTGCTACGTTTTTTTAAATATGGTCGCTATCTCTATTTAATGGGCGATAATTTACAGGCGGCGCGTAATATTGGCATTCCGGTTCGCCCACTCATTACCTTGCAATATACCGTTTCCGCGCTAGTGGCATTTATTGCTGGGTTAGTGATTGTCGCCAGTTTGCACTCAATTAATACCCGTATTATTAACTCCACTTTATTGTATGACGTGATATTAGTCGTTGTGGTGGGGGGGATAGCTTTATCCGGCGGTCGAGGCGGTATGCGTAATGTTATTTACGGCACGTTGCTCATTGGCCTATTAATAAATGGTTTAACCATCCTGGATATTTCTGATCTATATCAAAATTTCATCAAAGCCAGTTTTCTTTTAATTGCCCTGATTATTGACGGGGTGATTAATCCTCGCGATGAACAAACCGATCAACAGGGCGATATTTGAGTTATCACTTATTTACACACAGGGTAGCGAACATGAAAAAATGGCAAAAAGTGGTTGCGCTGGGTTTAGTACTCAGCGTGTGGGGCAGCAGTGCGTTTGGTCGCGAGGATCTGGGACCCGTCAACGTGGCGGAGCATCTCAAAGATAAAACGGTGGTACTGATCCCGATGGCGATGGGCATGGACTTGTCGCAAGGTTGGGCCTACTACATCGGCAAATCGTTGAAGGCAGAAGGTATCAACTTTGAAACTCGTGATCCCAACTGGAAACCTGACGACGGCGCGCAGGCGTTGACCGACGCCATTAACCGTAAAGTGGCCGCAGTTATCATGCAATCACCCGATCTGCAATCCTATTCGCGGCTTTATAAACGGGCGCAGCAGGCGGGGATTTATGTCATTCAAGTGGATAACCCGAGTAACTTCTCCTCAGATGCTTTTGTCGGCAGCAACTGGACCACCGTTGGTCAGTTGGAAGCGCAGGCGGTTGTTAAGGGCTGTGGTGCCGATTCAAGCCAAAAAATCGGCGTGATTCAGGGCGATCAGGTGAATGCCTCCAGCCTGGATCAGTGGGCGGGCTTGCAGGAAGAACTGAAAAAGCATCCGGGCTTTAAAGTGGTTGCCGCACCTTACTCTAACTGGGACGAAACCACCGCGCGTAACATCACCAGTACGCTGATTCAACAACATCCTGATGTGTGTGGCATTGTTGATTTCTGGTCAACTACCGCGCAGGGCACCGGTGCGGCAATCCGCGATGCGGGCAAGACCGGCAAAATATTTCTCGCCACTACCGGCGGCGGTGAGCAGGCTGACTGTGATCGTCTTAGTAACGGTGTGATTGATGCACTGGTTTCCACCGACGTGCCTAATCAGTCACGGGATGTCAGCACGCTGGTGAAATATCTGCTGCAAAGTGGGGCGCAGGCGGGCAGCAGTAAAACCTGGATCTACACACCGGAATCGATCACGACCCGTAATGATGTGAAACCTGGTAGCTGCTGGTCGCTGAAAGACAACGCAGCCGCTTAATCACTCCTGATCGGCCGTGCGCGGCTGATCGCTTCGTTTATCTGGTCATTCATCATGTCTATGCGCGAACGAGCGGCACGACTCCGCTACAATCTAATTCCCAGTTATCTGGTCGGCGAACTGCTGACCAAGCGCTGGATCGACAATGTGATCCCGCTGCTGTTTCTGCTGATTCTATTACCCGTGCTTAGCCATTTTCTGCCCGGTTTTTTCACGCTCTCTAGCCTGAGCGATACCTCGCGGCAGTGGGGCGAATTCTCCCTGGTGGTGATGGGGATGAGTATTGTGATGCTAGGCGGCGGTATCGATCTTAGCGTCGGTGCTATCTTTGCTCTTAGCGCGTTTACCGCCGTTTCGACCAACTCTCTGCTGGGGCTACCGCTGTGGCAATCGCTGCTGCTGACACTGGCAGTTGGCGCGCTGGCCGGTGCCTTTAATGGTGTGTTGATTGGCTATTTACGGCTGCGCGCGTTTTTGACCACACTGGTCAGTTTTATCCTGCTGCACACATTATTCGATATTCTGGTGGTGAAATATGCCACTCAAATACAACAGTCGTCGGTGGATAATCCGCAGTGGAATTTCATCGGTGAAGAGGGGATCGGGCCGCTGCCGGTCAGTTTTGTGCTGGCAGTGCTGGTGGCAATCGGCTTGCATTTATTACTAAGCCGTATGCGCCTCGGCTGGCACATTCAGGCGGTGGGCGGCTCGCGCCGTTCGGCGTGGAACACCGGTATTGCCGTGCGCCGCACGGTGTTTATCACCTATGTACTCTCTGGTTTGTGCTGTGGGCTGGCGGGGTTTTTACTTGCCACCCGCATGGGCGGCGTCGGGCCTGGCACCGGGTTGGGGTTAGAGATCATGGCGCTCACTGCCGGCGTGGTCGGTGGCAACAGTCTCGGTGGTGGACGTGGCTCCATCATGAAAGGGGTCCTCGGCGCTATTATTGTCCTGCTGCTGACCAATGGGCTAATCCGCCTTGGGTTGCCAAGTGGCAGTACCCAGTTGGTGCTGGGTATGGTGCTGATTGCCGCTGTCTTTCTCGATATTCGCTGGTTGAAAAACCGGCACAAGGTGCTGGCCAGTGTTTATGTGGCACCGATCTACACTCGTATGGGCGAAACGCTGTCGGCGGAACCGGCAGCACAATCCGCCTGGTCGTTGAATGACAAACTGGCCGATACCGAATTTATCGGCCTTGGCGAGCTGGAAGGGCCGGAGGATGTGATCCTCGATAACAATGACCATCTCTATTGCGGCACCCGCCACGGCGAAATCATCCGCTTCTTCGCGCCAGATTATCAGCGCTCCGAGGTTTTCACCCATATTGGCGGTTTTCCATTAGGTTTGGCGCTGGATAAAGACCAATCGTTGAAAATCTGCGTCGGCGCGATGGGGCTGTATTCAGTGGCGAAAGATCGCACGGTGAAGCCGCTTTCTACTCAAACCCGCCGCTCGTGGCTGTCGGTGGTGGATGATGCGCGGCTACGTGATCCTAACGACTGTGATATCGCGCCGGATGGCCGGGTGTTCTTTACCGACTCCACCACGCGCTATGACGCGCATGAATGGGCGCTGGATAGCATCGAAAGCCGCCCAACCGGCCGTCTGCTCTGTTACTACCCCGATAGTGGCAAAACGGAAACGCTGCTCAGTGGTCTGCGCTACACCAACGGCGTCTGTATCGCCCACGATGGTCTGTCGTTATTTCTGGCTGAATCCTGGGCTTGCCGCGTGCACCGTTACTGGTTCGACGGGCCGAAAAAAGGGCAACTGGAATGTGTGATCCGCGATATGCCCGGCTATCCCGACAACATAAACCGCGCCTCGGACGGCCACTACTGGATGGCGTGGCTTGGCATGCGCACACCTACTTTCGACCTCGCGCTGCGTCACCCTGGCATGCGGCGGCGCATGACGCGGCGACTGGTGCAGGATGAGTGGCTGTTCCCCAACATCAATACCGGTGGCGTGGTGAAATTCAGTGAGCAGGGCGAGATCCAGGATGTGCTCGGCAACCTTGGTGGCATGAGCCACCCGATGGTCACCTCAATGCGCGAACATAAAGGATACCTTTACGTCGGCGGCATTTTGAATAACCGTATTGGCCGCTACCGCTTGCCGGACGCCGATCCCCACTGGACCGGCTATCACTCTTATTGGGGGAAATCGCTATGAGCCGTTTTTCACTGCTCGATCTTTTTCGCGGCAAAGCGCTGACCATTCCTCCATTGGATGGTCCGCTACAGCCAAACACTGAACTGGATGATGCCGCCACCTGGCTGGCAACGCCGCAGCCCGATAATTTGACCGCCGACGGCGAGCGGGTGCTGTTCTCCAGCGGCAACCAACTATTGCAGTTGGCGGCGGAACCGCACCGTGCGGCAACACTGTTGTGGCAATTTCCGCAACAGATTGTCAGCATCGCCGCACGGCCCGGCGGCGGACTGGCACTGGCGCTGGCCGATGATTCGTTGTGGTTGTGGCAGGG
>NZ_CQAZ01000002.1:9655-200858 GCF_001152565.1 Yersinia pekkanenii
CAGCCATTAGCGCGCCCGCATGATGCGCTGCGCTGCATTACCGCCATGCTGTTTCTCGATAGCCAGCGGCTGGTGCTGTGCATTGGATCACGGCGGCTGCCAGCCAGCGAGTGGTCGCGCGATCTACTGCTAAAACACCGGGAAGGCGCGGTGTGGTTGTGGGATCTCACCAGCCAGCAAGCGCGTTGTCTGGCCGACGGGCTGGGCTATCCGCAAGGGGTTACTCATGGTCGTCAAGCGGATACGCTGCTGGTGACGGAAAGTTGGCGTCATCGGGTGATTGAGCTGTCTCTGGCCCTGCCTGGCATCCGCGTGGTACTGGATAGTTTGCCTGCTTATCCGTCACGCATCGTCGCCAACCACGACGGCAATGGCTATTGGCTGAGCTGCTTTGCCCCACGCAACCGGCTGGTGGAGTTTATCTTACAGGAGAAAGCCTACCGGCTGGCGATGCTGGCTGAAGTGCTGCCGGAATTCTGGATTGCACCCGCTTATGCCTCTGGTCACAGTTTTCTCGAGCCGCTACAGTGCGGAGGGGTCAAAACCATGGGGGTGCATAAGCCTTGGTCGCCCAGCCGCTCGTGGGGGCTGGTGGTGCGACTGGATAAACAGGGGCAACCCATTGGCAGCTATCACAGCCGGGCAGATGGGCAACGGCACGGTGTGAACAGCGTATTGGATACCGGTCACGCGCTGTGGGTCGCGTCACGCGGCGGCGATGTACTGATTAATGTGCGCCAGGAGACACAGCATGCATGAGCTGCTGACCTTAGAAAATATCAGTAAACATTATCACGGTGCGCAGGCGCTGGATGAGGTGAGTTTCAGCCTACGTGCCGGTGAAGTCCATGCGCTACTCGGTGAGAACGGCGCGGGGAAATCGACGCTCAGCAAAATTATAGCGGGGGTGGTCACACCGGAGCACGGTGAACTGCGCTGGGAAGGCCGTCCTGTTAGTTTTACGTCCCCCGGCGAGGCGCGCAAACAGGGTATTGCCATGGTTTTTCAGGAAACCAGCCTGATCCCATCAATGACCGTAGCGCAGAATATCTGGCTGGGTGATGAGAAGACCTTTAACCGCCTGCGCGACGTCTATATTGCCGCACAACAGTTTCTGCAAACCCTTAGTTTCCCGGTTGATCCCACCGTGCAAGTCTTGACGCTGGGCGCGGCAAAACGACAAATGGTGGAGATTGCCCGCGCAGTGCGCCTAAAGGCCAAAGTGATCATTTTCGATGAACCGACCGCCACCTTAACACCCGAAGAAAAACGGCACTTTTTCGCCTTGGTGCGCCGCTTACAGAAACAGGGGATCACCCTGGTATTTATTAGTCACGCCATAGAAGAAGCACTGCAACTGGCCGATCGCATCACTATTCTGCGCGACGGCAAACATATTATTACCGACGAGGTGCAGGCTTTTAACCGTGAAAGCATTATTGCCCATATGGTGGGTCGAACAACAGATAGCGTCCCGGCGGCGGCAACGCGCACGCCGCGCCCTGCGGGAGTGAAAATCCTCAGTGTGCAGGATCTCTCGCGCGGCAATGTGGTACGCAATAACGCGTTTTCCCTTTACCGTGGCCAAATTACCGGCATTTTTGGTCTGGTGGGGTCGGGACGCACCGAGACCGCACGTATTATTGCTGGCATCGACAAGCGGGATTTTTCGCGTGGGGGCACTATTGAGCTTAACGGCCAGCCGGTGCGTTATCGTGTGCCGCGTCAGGCAATAAAAGAGGGCATCGTCTATGTGACCGAAGACCGTAAATTAGACGGTTTTTTCGAGATGGCAACCATTGCCGAGAATCTCTATGCCGGGTTGCTTGCCTCCCGCCAGCATCGTTCACCGTTGGTCAGCCGGCGGGCACAAGCGGCACTGGAGGAACAATGGCGGCGGCGGCTCAACATCCGCGCGCTCAATCGGCAAGAGCCAGTTGTGGCGCTGTCGGGCGGCAACCAGCAAAAGGTAGTGATCGGCAAAAGTCTGGTACAGCAGCCGCAACTGATCATCTTTGATGAACCGACACGCGGCGTGGATGTCGGTGCGATCGGCGAAATTCATCAATTGATTAACCAATTGGCGGATGACGGTCTGTCGGTGGTGGTGATCTCCTCCTATCTGCCGGAGATTCTGGCGCTGTCCGATCGTATTCTGGTGTCGCGGCAGGGGCGAATTGTTGAAGAGTTTACCGCCGGTCAGGCCGATGAAAAAAGAATCATGTACGCCGCAGTACATTAAGCGGCCAATTTCAGGAGAGCCAACATGGCCTTAGTGAACTATATCGATGAAGCACAGGCAGAACCGCGCGTTAAAGCGGTGTTTGACGACATTAAACAGACGCGGCAGGTGGAGACGATTAACAATTTCTGGCAGGCGCTGGCTAACGATCCCGCCGCGCTGGAGCGCACATGGTCGAGCCTGAAAGCGATTATGTCGCCTAATGGTGAGTTGGATCCGCTGACCAAAGAGCTGATTTACGTTGCAGTCTCAATCACCAACGGCTGTGATTACTGCACGGTGTCGCATCTGGCGGCGGCACGCAAGGCCGGACTCACTGTGGGTCAGCGCAACGAGCTGCTGGCGATTGTTGGCATGGCCAATGAAACCAACCGACTGGTGAAAGGATATCAGGTGGATATCGATCCGGCACTGCACAGCTACGCTGCAGGATTATAATCTCAAGTGCGGATTTTAGTTACGGCCTACCTGCAAGCCCAAGATCTTTGACGATAGCCTCATTACTATACGAACAGGTTAACTGTTATGACAGGCTGGATATCCATCCAGCCTTTTTTATGCTATAAACAGCCATTATGTTTATATCCTAATGTGGGTAAACGAGGAGAAAGTCAAGGTGATAGGGCGTCTCAGAGGTATCATTCTGGAAAAACAGCCACCGCTGGTGCTGTTGGAAACAAACGGTGTTGGCTATGAAGTCCAACTGCCAATGACCTGTTTTTATGAGCTACCCGACGTGGGGCAGGAAGCCATTATCTTTACCCAGTTTGTGGTGCGCGAAGATGCCCAGCTTTTGTACGGCTTTAATGATAAGCAGGAGCGGGCATTGTTCCGTGAACTGATTAAAGTTAATGGCGTCGGGCCGAAACTGGCGTTGGCCATTCTCTCCGGTATGTCTGCACAGCAATTTGTGGCGGCAGTTGAACGTGAAGAGATCACCACACTGGTAAAATTACCGGGTGTTGGCAAAAAAACGGCTGAGCGGCTGGTAGTCGAAATGAAAGATCGCTTTAAAGGTCTTAATGGTGATCTGTTCAATAATACCGGTGATATCCCGTTACCTACCAATTCGTCGCAACCATCGGATGCCGATACTGAAGCCGAAGCCGCTTCTGCACTGGTGGCCTTAGGTTATAAACCGCAGGAAGCCAGTCGTTTGGTGAGTAAAGTTGCCAAACCGGGCGCTGATTGTGAAACCCTGATCCGCGACGCTCTGCGTTCCGCATTATAGAGTGAGTCATAAAGGATGATTGAAGCAGACCGCCTGATCTCCGCAGGTGTTATCAATGAGGAAGAGAGCATTGATCGGGCTATCCGCCCTAAACTGTTGACTGAATATGTCGGGCAGCCCCATGTCCGTGAGCAAATGGAAATTTTCATTCAGGCGGCCAAACAGCGTGGCGATGCACTAGACCATGTGCTGATATTCGGCCCTCCAGGTTTGGGTAAAACCACATTGGCGAATATTATTGCCAATGAAATGGGGGTGAATCTGCGCACCACCTCCGGCCCGGTGTTAGAGAAAGCGGGTGATTTGGCGGCAATGCTGACCAATCTTGAACCACATGATGTGTTGTTCATTGATGAAATCCACCGCTTATCACCGGTAGTCGAAGAGATCCTTTACCCAGCAATGGAAGACTATCAACTGGATATCATGATTGGCGAAGGCCCTGCAGCACGTTCAATCAAACTTGATTTACCGCCCTTTACCCTCATTGGTGCCACTACTCGTGCGGGTTCGTTGACTTCCCCATTACGTGATAGGTTTGGTATTGTGCAGCGGCTGGAGTTTTATCAGGTAGCCGACTTAGAACACATTGTCGCGCGCAGTGCCAAATGCCTGGGGCTGGAGCTTACGGCTGAAGGGGCACATCAACTGGCGCGTCGTTCAAGAGGGACGCCACGTATCACCAACCGGTTACTGCGCCGTGTGCGGGACTTTGCCGAGGTTAGGGCTGATGGGGCTATTAACGGTGATGTGGCGATGAAAGCACTGGATATGCTTAATGTTGATGCCGAAGGATTTGACTTTATGGATCGTAAACTCTTACTGGCTGTTATCGATAAGTTTATGGGCGGTCCGGTGGGGCTGGATAATCTGGCGGCAGCGATTGGTGAAGAACGGGAAACGATTGAGGATGTTCTGGAGCCTTATCTAATCCAACAAGGCTTTATTCAGCGTACTCCCCGTGGGCGTATCGCCACCAATCATGCCTATAAACATTTTGGTATTACCCGCGAAGAGTAAACTGAGTTAATCAGAGCCGGTGCCAGCGGTGATTTTTATGGGGTTCATCAGGATACACTCCATTTAAAACCATTCGCCGGTTTAAGGCCATCCACTGGTTTAAGCTATCAGCCAGTTTAAAACTATCCACCAGTTTAAAACTATTCACCAGTTTAAAACTATCCGCGTGCTTTTTGTGACAGGCTTAGAATAAACATCGCAGCGGCACAAAGGACCACTGAAGGCCCGGCTGGGGTGTCATAGCAAGCAGAGAACATTAAACCGCCAGTGACGGCAATAATACCTATGCCGATAGCAATTCCGGCCATCTGTTCTGGTGTGCGGGCAAAACGGCGTGCAGCGGCAGCAGGAATTATTAGCAGTGAGGTGATAATCAGTGCACCAACAAACTTCATCGATAGCCCGATAGTCAGGGCAGTCACCAGCATTAACAACATCCGCACCCGCTCCAGATTAACCCCATCCACATGAGCCAATTCCGGGCTGACAGTCATTGACAGCAGCGCTCGCCATTGCCAGCACAACACGCCTAGAACCACAATCACGCCAGCCGCAATCAACCAAATATCACTCAGTGTCACGGAAAGCAGGTCACCAAACAGGTAGGCCATTAAATCGACCCGGACATTATGCATCAGGCTGACCACCACCAAACCCAATGATAATGCGCTATGAGCCATAATCCCCAGCAGGGTATCGACGGCTAACTGTGGGCGGCGTTCCAACCATACCAGAATCAAGGCTAACACCATGGTCATCACAATCACGGCATAAAACGGACTCACATTCAGCAGTAAACCGAATGCCACACCCAGTAAAGAGGCATGGGCAAGGGTATCGCCAAAATAGGACATCCGACGCCAGACGACAAAAGACCCCAGTGGGCCAGCCGCAGTTGCCAGCAATACACCGGCTAACCAGCCTGGCAGCAATAATTCAATCATGCGTCACGACTCCCACTGTTCTTCAAAATAATCTTTCCGTGCAAATCATGACGATGATTATGGTGATGACGATAAACCGCTAACTGCTCGGCTCCGCGAGGACCAAACATAGCAATAAATTCAGGATGAGTTGAAACAACTTCCGGTGCACCTGAGCAGCAGATATGTTGGTTAAGACATAATACTTCATCGGTTTTGGCCATCACTAAATGCAAGTCATGGGAAACCATCAGAACGGCACAGCCTAACTCTTTACGTAATTGCTCAATTAAGTCGTAAAGTGCCAGTTGCCCGTTAACGTCAACACCTTGCGTTGGTTCATCCAGCACTAGCAACTGTGGTTGATTCAGCAATGCTCGGGCCAGTAGCACACGTTGATTTTCACCGCCGGACAGTTTTTGCATGGGCATTTCTAATAAATGAGCGGCATGTACTCGCTTGAGTGCTGGCAGAATATCAGCCTTTTTGACCCCCGGTTTCAGCCGCATGAAACGGCTGACAGTGAGTGGCAAGGTGGCATCCAGATGGAGCTTTTGCGGAACATAACCAATACGCAAACCCGGCTCACGGACAAGCGTGCCTCCGGTGGGAGGGATCAGCCCCAACACCACACGGACCAATGTTGATTTACCTGCGCCATTTGGGCCAAGCAGGGTGAGAATTCTCCCCGGATGCAGAGATAGGGAAATATCATTCAGTACCCGCCGACTACCAAAAGTGACAGATATCTTATTTAAAGTTACCAATGTAGACATTATGATTACGTTTGCAGAACCGATTGAATGTTATAATATTACGCTTTATCCAACAAAACGTCGAGAATTCGTATTATGTTACATAAAAATAAATGGCTGAAGCGCGCAATGTTAGCCAGCGCAATTTTAGTCGCGAACCCATTTAATATTGCCTCTGCGGCGGTCGTTACATCAGTACGCCCGCTAGGTTTTATCGCTTCTGCTATTGCCGATGGTGTGTTGCCAACCGAAGTATTATTGCCCGATGGCGCATCACCACACGATTATGCGCTTCGTCCCTCGGATGTCCAGCGGTTACGCAGTGCTGAGTTGGTTATTTGGGTCGGGCCGGAAATGGAAGCATTCCTGTCAAAACCATTGGCGCAACTTTCTGATAATAAAAAGATTTCTCTGGCACAATTACCTTCAGTCATTCCTTTATTGATGAAGGGCGATGAACATGATGAGCAGGAAGGTGAAGAGGAAGGGCATGGCCATGATCATGCTAAAGATAATCACAGTGATGAGCACCAGCATGGTGAATACAATATGCATATTTGGTTGTCGCCAACCATAGCAAAACAATCAGCAATTGCTATTCACGACAGATTATTGGAACTTATGCCACAAAATAAGGACAAACTAGATGCAAACCTGCGCCGGTTCGAGGATCAACTCGCGCAAAATGAAAAAAATATTGCTACTATGCTACAGCCTGCCCAAGGTAAGGGATACTTCGTTTTTCATGATGCCTATGGCTATTTTGAAAAACACTTTGGCTTGAGCCCGTTAGGGTATTTTACAGTCAATCCCGAAATACAACCTGGTGCGCAGCGTTTACATCAAATTCGAACACAGTTGGTTGAGCACAAAGCGGTATGCGTTTTTGCTGAACCACAATTCAGGCCGGCCATCATTAATGCCGTTGCCAAAGGAACAAACGTGCGTTCAGGCACTTTGGATCCATTGGGTAGCGGCATAGTATTAGGCAAGGACAGCTATGTGAACTTTTTGTCTCAGCTGTCCAACCAATACGTGAGCTGCCTGAAGTAAGATTAAAAGGATACTCATAAGTGCAGCAGATAGTTCGAACTATCACCTTGGCGTATAACAATCTTCCTCGACCTCATCGCATCATGCTGGGGTCGTTGACTGTAATGACACTGGCCGTCGCTGTTTGGCGGCCTTTTGTTTATCACCCAGAGCATGATCCTGTTGCTAAAAGTGTGGTATTAGATACCAGCCAGACGCGTATTTTATTGCCGGAAGCCAGTGAACCCATCGATCAGCCAACCCCTGATGATGAAATTCCCCAAGACGAATTAGATGCCAAAGATGTCAGTGAAGCTGGCGTCCATGAATATGTTGTTTCAACCGGGGATACCCTTAGTACCATTCTGACTCAGTATGGTATCGACATCTCTGATGTTTCCTTGCTGGCGACGCAGAATCGCGACTTGCGTAATTTGAAGATCGGGCAGCAAATTTCCTGGACAGTCAATGAAACCGGTGATTTGCAACGTCTGACTTGGGAAGTTTCTCGTCGTGAAACACGCACTTATGACCGCGTTGGCAATAATTTTAAAGAAACTAAAGAGCTACAGAAGGGCGAGTGGAGCAACAAGGTTCTGACTGGCCGTCTTGATGGTAGCTTTGTTGCCAGCGCCAAGAAGGCCGGTTTGACCAATGCTGAGATTCGTGCGGTAACTAAAGCATTACAATGGCAGTTAGACTTTGGCAAACTGCGCAAAGGTGATCAGTTCTCGGTCTTGATGTCACGTGAAATTCTTGATGGTCGCAGTGAGCAAAGCCAGCTAATCGGGGTTCGTATGCGCTCCGCAGGTAAGGATTATTACGCCATTCGTGCCGATGACGGTAAGTTTTATGATCGTCAAGGTTCGGGTTTGGCCCGTGGTTTTATGCGTTTTCCTACCATGAAACAATTCCGTATATCGTCTAACTTTAACCCTCGCCGTCTTAACCCTGTGACCGGCCGTATTGCGCCGCACAAAGGTGTGGATTTCTCTATGCCAGTTGGGACACCCGTTCTGGCGGTGGGTGATGGTGAAGTGGTTATTGCAAAACGCAGTGGGGCTGCCGGTAACTATGTTGCCATCCGTCATGGTCGCCAATACACCACACGTTATATGCATTTGAAAAAGTTGCTGGTTAAGCCGGGGCAAAAAGTGAAGCGGGGTGATCGTATTGCCTTATCAGGTAACACGGGCCGTTCCACTGGCCCACATTTGCACTATGAATTCTGGATGAACCAGCAAGCTGTTAATCCATTGACCGCTAAGTTACCGCGTTCAGAAGGATTAAGTGGCAAAGATCGCAGTGAATATCTGGCTATTGCCAAGCAGGTTATTCCACAGTTACAACTGGATTAACCGCTATCCAGTTGCCGCTCTCTACTTGAGTGTTTATAGCCAAAGAAATTGAAGAGTTCTTCCATGCATAAAGAGAAAAACGACGCCGCTGGTTTCATTCCGGTATTTAAGACGTCCTTCCTACATCCGCGTTTTTGGGGAGTATGGCTAGGGACTGGGGTAATGGCGGCTATGGCTTATGTTCCACCAAAATTCCGTGATCCATTGCTGGCTGGAATAGGTCGCCTTGCCGGGAAATTTGCCAAAAGTGCCCGTCGTCGCGCCCGTATTAACCTTCTTTATTGCATGCCAGAACTGCCAGAAGCAGAACGTGAACATATTATCGATCAGATGTTCGCCACTGCGGCACAGCCGTTGATGATGATGGCCGAACTGTGCTTTCGTGATCCGAAGAAGGTGTTATCCCGTGTTCATTGGCATGGGTTGGATATCCTGGATGAGCTGCAACAGCAGGAGCGTAATGTCATTCTGTTGGTGCCTCACGCCTGGTCGATCGATATTCCGGCCATGCTGTTAGCCGAACAGGGCAAGCCGGTTGCAGGCATGTTCCATCATCAGCGTAATCCTTTAGTGGATTATTTATGGAATAGTGCACGTTTGCGGTTTGGTGGGCGTATCCATGCGCGTGACAGCGGTATCAAGCCCTTTATCAGTTCAGTTCGTCAGGGGTTCTGGGGCTACTATCTGCCCGATGAGGACTATGGTCCTGAGCAAAGTGAGTTTGTTGATTTCTTTGCTACCTATAAGGCGACATTACCGGCGGTGGGGCGCTTGATGAAGGTGTGCCGTGCGGCGATAGTGCCGATGTTCCCAGTTTATAATTATCGTGAACATCGCCTTGATATCTATATTCGTCCACCGATGGATGATCTGGCTGATGCGGATGACGCTTATATTGCCCGGCGTATGAACGAAGAGGTTGAGCTGTTGGTGAAACCTAATCCGGAACAATACACATGGATCCTTAAACTATTGAAAACCCGTAAAGAAGGTGAGATAGAGCCTTATGTTCGTAAGGATCTTTAATCGTAGCTATTACGATTGAATATAAAAAGCCCGCTATCAGCGGGCTTTTTGCGTTCAGCGACTTAAAAAAGATTATTCAACGCGAAGGATGCGGCTGGTATTGGTGGTGCCAATCGTCCCCATCACGTCGCCCTGAGTGACAATAACCAGATCGCCAGAAACCAGGAAGCCTTTATCTTTCAGTCGGTTGACCGCTTCGGTCGCCGCCAAAACACCATCTGTATGGAGATCGCAATAAACCGGGGTGACACCACGGTAGATAGCCGTCAGGTTTAAAGTATGGTCATGGCGAGACATCGCAAATATAGGTAAACCAGAGCTGATACGGGACATCATCAGTGCGGTGTTGCCTGATTCGGTCATCGCGATAATCGCGGTGATGCCTGTCAGATGGTTCGCCGCATACATGGTCGACATCGCGATAGCTTCTTCGATATTGTCGAATTGTACGTCAAGGCGGTGTTTAGACACATTGATGCTTGGGATCTTTTCCGCACCGAGGCAAACCCGCGCCATAGCGGCGACAGTTTCTGCCGGATACTGACCGGCGGCCGTTTCGGCTGACAGCATTACCGCATCAGTACCATCGAGTACGGCGTTGGCCACGTCCATCACTTCCGCGCGGGTTGGCATCGGATTGGTTATCATCGATTCCATCATCTGAGTCGCGGTGATCACGGCACGGTTAAGCTGACGGGCACGGCGAATCAGTTTTTTCTGAATCCCCACTAGCTCAGGATCACCAATTTCAACGCCCAGGTCACCACGAGCGACCATCACAACATCAGAGGCCAGAATGATATCATCCATGGCTTCATCTGTTGCTACCGCCTCAGCACGCTCAACTTTTGCTACAATTTGTGCATTACAGCCAGCATCACGCGCCAAACGACGGGCATAATTTAAATCTTCGCCAGTCCGCGGGAAAGAAACTGCCAGGAAATCCACACCAATTTTAGCGGCGGTAATAATATCAGCTTTGTCTTTTTCAGTTAGCGCTTCTGCGGAGAGGCCACCACCTAATTTGTTGATACCTTTGTTATTAGAGAGTGGGCCACCGACAGTCACTTCGGTGAAGACTTTCATGCCCTGAACTTCAATAACTTTTAACTGTACTCGACCGTCATCCAGCAACAAGATATCACCGGGAACCACATCAGCGGGCAAGCCTTTATAATCGATACCAACTTTGTCTTTATCGCCTTCGCCTTTTGCCATATTGGCATCCAGCAGGAATTTATCCTGTACGTTAAGGAATACTTTGCCTTCCTTAAAAGTCGATACCCGGATTTTAGGACCTTGTAAATCGCCAAGAATAGCCACATGACGCCCCAGTCTGGCGGCGATTTCACGGACTTTATTGGCCCGTAACTCATGATCTTCGGCGCTACCATGGGAAAAATTCAGGCGGACTACGTTCGCACCAGCAGCAATAATCTTTTCCAGATTATTGTCGCGGTCGGTAGCCGGCCCCAGTGTAGTAACAATCTTGGTCCTTCTGAGCCGTCTGGACATCTCTTACTCCGTTGACTGATGAAGCATGGTGTTGTTAAAACAGCGGATAATGAATCCGATGGTTAAATGTAAAAGCGACAAATTTTACGACGATATATTCACGACAATTCTGTCTTTGACGCTATTTTTCCTTGAGTATCCTTTATCTTGAGCCATCATTCACCGCTGTTGATGCGCGACGAACCTTTTTCAAAGCGGGACTCTTTCAGTGCGTCTTTGACTCGTTTCAGGTTATCCCTAAACTTTGTCCCTCGGCGTAAGGTGAAACCGGTTGCCAATACATCAATCAGTGTCAACTGGGCAATGCGGGATACCATTGGCATATAAACATCGGTATCTTCCGGCACATCCAGCAGCAGTGATAAGGTTGCTTCATTGGCCAGTGGCGTATCACGTGAGGTGATGGCAATCACCGTGGCATCGTTCTCACGCGCCAATTGCGCCAGCTCTACCAGGTTTTTTGTCCGGCCAGTATGGGATATCAATACCACCACATCACCTTCACTGGAATTCATACAACTCATCCGTTGCATCACGATATCATCGAAATAAATTACCGGAATATTGAAACGGAAGAATTTATTCATTGCATCATGGGCCACCGCGGCAGATGCGCCAAGGCCAAAGAACGAAATTTTTTTCGCTTGAGTCAATAAATCTACCGCCCGATTAATGGCAGCAATATCTAAATTGTTTTTCGCCATATCCAAACTGGCCATGGTCGATTCGAATATTTTACCTGTGTAAGCGGCTACACTATCATCTTCTTCTACATTGCGGTTCACATAAGGTGTGCCGTTAGCCAGACTTTGTGCTAAATGCAGTTTAAAATCAGGGAAACCCTTGGTATCCAGTCGCCGGCAAAAACGGTTCACCGTAGGTTCGCTGACGTTCGCCATTTTGGCGAGTGTCGCAATACTTGAATGGATGGCTGTTTGTGGGGAGGCGAGGATAACCTCGGCTACTTTCCTTTCTGATTTGCTCAGGAGTTCCAGATTATTTTGGATATTTTCCAGCGTATTCATATAACGAGAGCACCCATGGGTTTTGCCGATTTCATTTAAAGGAGAAATCTATGTCGGTTTAATGGAAATATACTACGAGCGGTAACCCGTTGGCAGTGGCATCTGGTTGGAAGTCGGCATTTTTCACCAGAATATGACCTGTGTCTAATTTTCATAATGGTAAATGGTTGTCAAAAACGTCATAAAATTACATTTTAAAGCGGCCCGGCCTGATTTGACGTGGTCTGGCACCCTGAAGGATGTTTTTTAACCTTTTTTGACTCGCTTTTATCCGGGTTTACTGGTGATAGTCAAAGAGAGTACATTAGTAATGTAAGAAAATTACAAATATCCTGCAACGAGGAGAATAATATGGCGGTAACTAATACAGCCCAGGTAGCCCAGGCGTGTGATCTGGTGATTTTCGGCGCTAAAGGCGACTTGGCTCGCCGCAAACTGCTGCCTTCACTTTACCAATTAGAGAAAGCGGGTCACATCCACCCAGATACTCGGATTATCGGCGTAGGCCGTGCCGATTGGGATAAAGACGCGTATATAGCCGTGGTAAAGGAAGCCCTCGATACCTTTATGAAAGAAAAACTGGATGATGAATTGTGGCAAAAGCTCAGTTCTCGTCTCGATTTCTGTTATTTGGATGTTAATGACAGCAAACACTTTGCCAAATTGGGCAAAATGCTGGATCAAAAGGCTCGCACCACCATTAACTATTTCGCCATGCCACCCAATACCTTTGGTGCAGTTTGTAAAGGATTGGGCGAAGCGGGGCTAAATAAAGAGCCGGCCCGTGTGGTGATGGAAAAACCATTGGGGACCAATTTAGCCTCTTCACGGGTAATTAATGATCAGGTCGCTGAATACTTTAACGAGTGTCAGGTTTACCGCATTGACCATTATTTAGGTAAAGAGACAGTACTGAATCTGTTAGCGCTGCGCTTTGCTAACTCACTGTTTGCATCCAACTGGGATAATCGCACCATTGACCATGTGCAGATTACCGTTGCTGAAGAAGTCGGCATCGAAGGGCGCTGGGGCTATTTTGATCAGGCCGGTCAGATGCGCGACATGGTTCAAAACCACTTGCTGCAAATCCTGACCATGATCGCCATGTCACCTCCGGCAGACTTGAGTACTGACCGTATCCGTGATGAGAAAGTGAAAGTGCTGCGTTCGCTGCGCCGTATTGATCATACCAATGTGCGCGAAACTACGGTGCGGGGTCAGTATACGGCTGGGTTTGTGCAGGGCAATAAAGTGCCAGGTTACCTGGAAGAGGAAGGGGCGAATAAGAGCAGCAACACTGAGACGTTTGTTTCTATCCGTGTCGATATCGATGACTGGCGCTGGGCCGGTGTGCCGTTTTATTTGAGAACCGGTAAACGCCTGCCAAGTAAATGCTCTGAAGTTGTCGTTTACTTTAAAAACCCTGCGCTGAATCTGTTCCGTGAGTCTTATCAGCAATTGCCACAAAACAAGCTGACTATTCGCCTGCAACCAGATGAAGGTATTGAAATTGAAGTGTTAAATAAGGTGCCGGGTCTGGAGCACAAACACCGCCTGCAAACGACCAAGCTTGATTTAAGCTTCTCTAAAACCTTTAACGAGCAGCATCTGGCTGATGCCTACGAGCGTCTGTTATTGGAAACCATGCGTGGTATTCAGGCTCTGTTTGTTCGCCGGGATGAGGTTGAGGAAGCCTGGAAATGGGTTGACTCCATTATGGACGCATGGGCGGCGGATAATGAAGCACCGAAGCCTTATCAATCAGGGACATGGGGCCCAGTAGCCTCCGTTGCCATGATCACCCGCGACGGTCGTTCATGGAACGAGTTCGAATAAATATCCGTCATACTTCAAGCTGCATGGGTGGTGGCTGCCTTCGCTCACCCCAGTGACTTACTTGTGTAAGCTCCTGGGGATTTGCTTAGTTGCCTCCTTCATGCAACTCGAATTATTTAGGATATAAACTGTTCAATTGCCCGATAACAGCGCCCACCCAGGCGTAATAATAAAGAGCTGTAAGCTAGCTCGCATTCTGATTCTTTATGGTAGGTGCAAAGCAGTGATGAATGTTCTGCATGCCATATTTCAACTGACACCTTCGGGTGAGTACATGCCAATCGGCATAAGTGGAGATAACAACTGATGAAAAGCTGGAAAACGAGCGCAGAGCAGATCATGACCGCAGGCCCGGTTGTCCCGGTGATTGTGATTAACAAGCTTGAGCAGGCAGTCCCGCTGGCAAAAGCTCTGGTGGCAGGCGGCGTTCGGGTGTTGGAAGTGACGTTACGTACCCCTTGTGCTGTCGACGCTATCCGTGCCATTGCAAAAGAAGTCCCTGAGGCGATTGTGGGCGCGGGTACCGTGCTTAATCCGCAGCAGTTGCTCGCCGTGGTTGAGGCGGGTGCTCAGTTTGCTATTAGCCCAGGGCTGACTGATGAGTTGCTCAAGGCCGCGACTGAAGGCTCTATTCCGTTGATCCCAGGGATCAGCACGGTTTCAGAACTTATGTTAGGCATGAGCTATGGCCTGCGTGAGTTTAAATTCTTCCCAGCGGAAGCGAATGGCGGCGTTAAAGCATTGCAAGCCATTGCTGGCCCGTTCTCACAAGTCCGTTTCTGCCCAACCGGCGGTATTACACCTAACAACTACCGCGATTATCTGGCGTTGAAAAGCGTATTGTGTATCGGTGGTTCATGGTTGGTTCCCGCGGATGCACTGGAAAATGGTGACTACGCTCGCATTACAGAATTAGCAAAACAAGCGGTAGCGGGTGCAACGGCATAAGCTGTTCTAACTCCCTGAACTGACGAGAGAATCAAGAATGTTCTCGTTGAATACTGAACCTCTGCCATGCAGGGGTTTTGTTTTTTATAATCACTAACTTATTATTTTTTAATCTCTTTTTTTAAACTATTTATCAAATTGATGGTTTGCTTTATAAAATTGACTGTGGTAAAAATAGGCTAGTTAATTATTCCATTTTGATGAGGGTTTTAGGCGTTTCACACTAGGTTTGGCAAATAAGTCGGTGGCTAAGGCGGGTGTGGCTAAAAAAAGAGAGATATTATGATTAAAATGAATGGAATTACTTTCAAACCTTCTACCTGCCAACTCTTCCTGTCAGCCATTCTGGCCAGTGAGCATCACTGGTGCAGCGAGCTATAGCGTCTTTCTTCTTCCATCTTAAATAAAAGTTTATACGCCAAGTGAGTTTCTATTTCTTACGGCCTACGGACGTCTGTTCTTTGTGAATAGGGCATCGAATTAGGATAACCGTAACAAATAGACCTTAGCGTGCGTTTATGCGTGTTAGGAGAAGAATGATGATTTATTGGATATTTTTAGCTTTAGCCATCGTAGCCGAAATTATAGGCACCTTATCAATGAAATACGCCAGCGTTAGTGGTGAGATGACCGGGCATGTCGTGATGTATTTTATGATAACCGGGTCTTATATCTTACTTGCATTAGCGGTCAAAAAAGTCGCATTGGGCGTGGCGTATGCGTTGTGGGAAGGGATTGGCATCCTGATTATTACCCTGTTTAGCGTAATGTGGTTTGATGAAAGCTTATCACCACTGAAAATAGCGGGTTTAGTAACATTGATCGGCGGTATTTTGTTCGTCAAATCAGGCACCCGTAAGCCGAAAAAACCGAATAGTGGTGATCAAGGCAATTCTACCCATGCATTGAAAAAACTGACAACTGGCCGTGCTGACGTTATGACTAAGTCAGGTGAGCATCATGCAACAGCTTGAGTTTTATCATATTGCGTTTCTAATTTTGGCCGTCATCCTTGAGATTATCGCCAATATACTGCTGAAAATGTCAGACGGTTTTCGTCGGGTATGGCTGGGTCTGCTGTCATTACTGTCAGTATTAGGTGCATTCAGCGCTTTGGCTCAAGCCGTAAAAGGGATTGAGTTATCGGTGGCTTATGCTTTATGGGGCGGTTTTGGTATTGCGGCAACCGTCGCTGCGGGTTGGATCTTATTTAATCAGCGTCTGAACTATAAAGGCTGGATTGGTCTGCTTTTACTGTTAGCCGGAATGGTGATGATTAAGCTGTCTTAATATCGCCTTCGTACTTGAAGTTGCAGGGGTGTTAGCTGCGCGCGCAAACCCGAATCACTTACCCGTGTAAGCTCATCGGGATTACTGAGCCTCATCCTTGAGGCTCACCCTACGGGCTAGCATAAATGCTGTTCAAATCGGTTACCGATCGATTTGTTGTTTGCTGGCTGCCTACCAGCAACGCCAATTACTTTGGCTATAGTTGTTATAGAAGCCTGCTAACAAGGAGCCGAAAACTAGATAGCCGCGATGATTTTGATTTCAACTTTATACTTCGGATTCATCAGCTTGGCTTCTACCGTACAGCGCACTGGCGCATTGCCATCAACCACCCAGGCATCCCAGGCTGCATTCATCGCCGCGAAGTCAGCACTGTCTGCCAAAAAGATGGTAGCGTCCAGAACACGGCTTTTATCTGAACCGAGTTGATGCAGCATTATATCAATCGCCGCCAGGGTATTTGCCGTCTGCGCTGTGGCATCGGCATCCAGATTTTCGGGTACGCTGGTGTAATAAATGGTGTCGTTATACACCACCGCATCTGACCAACGTTTTTCCGGATTAATTCGCTTAATACTCATTTTCACTCCAGTGTGTGAATGCCAATGTCAGTTGTTAGTATCAGGGTAGCATAGCTTGTGGCGAGAATGTGTAGTCGTGGGGCGATAGCCTTGGCATAATCACCGCTGATTTCGCCCGGAAGAGAAAGCGTGACAGACGATTTTGCAACAGACGGCGCTTTAGCGCAGGCCATTACCGGTTTTAACCCCCGTGAGTCTCAGCGCCAGATGGCTGCGGCAATCAGTGAATCTATTGATGCCAAGCAACAACTGGTCGTCGAGGCCGGTACCGGTACCGGTAAAACTTTTGCTTATTTAGCCCCGGCGTTGCGGGCGGATTGCAAAGTGATTATCTCCACCGGCTCCAAAGCCTTGCAGGATCAGCTCTATTCCCGTGATCTGCCCACGGTAGCTACCGCCCTAAAATATAAAGGGAAATTGGCGCTATTAAAAGGGCGTTCAAACTACCTTTGTCTGGAGCGTCTTGAGCAGCAATCACTGGCAGGTGGCGAGCTGGCCGGTGAGACACTGGTCGATTTAGTTCGCTTGCGCGGTTGGTCAACTGAAACAGTTGACGGCGATATCAGCACTTGTGGCCAGGTGGCAGAAGACAGCTTTGTCTGGCCGTTGGTCACCAGTACCAATGATAACTGTTTGGGCAGTGATTGCCCGTTGTATAAAGATTGTTTTGTGGTAAAAGCCCGCCGTAAGGCGATGGATGCCGATATCGTGGTGGTCAACCACCATCTGTTCCTGGCGGATATGGTGGTAAAAGAGAGCGGTTTTGCTGAATTGATCCCCACTGCCGATGTGATGATTTTCGATGAGGCCCATCAGATCCCGGATATTGCCAGCCAATACTTCGGCCAACAGCTAACCAGCAGGCAACTGTTGGATCTGGCAAAAGACATTATTATTGCTTATCGCACTGAAGTGTGTGATTCCGCACAATTGCAAAAAAGTGCCGACCGTCTGACACAAAGTACCCAAGATTTTCGTTTGGTGCTTGGCGACCCAGGCTATCGCGGCAATTTACGTGATGTTATGGAGCAACCGGCGATCCAACGGGCGCTATTATTGCTCGATGATGCGCTGGAGCTGTGCTATGACGTGATGAAACTTTCACTTGGCCGTTCTGCCATGCTGGATGCTGCTTTTGAACGTGCAACGGTGTATCGCAACCGCCTTAAGCGCTTAAAAGAGGTGACTACGCCCGGCTACAGTTATTGGTATGAGTGTAACTCACGTCATTTTGTACTGGCGCTAACGCCGCTTTCTGTTTCCGATCGTTTTCGCGAATTAATAGAAGAAAAGCCGGGGACCTGGATTTTCACCTCAGCTACGCTGTCGGTTAATGATCAATTGTCGCATTTCACTTCACGGCTGGGGCTGACCAACGCCAAAACGTTGCTGTTGCCCAGCCCGTTTGATTATGCCAATCAGGCATTGCTTTGTGTGCCGCGTAATCTACCGGCGGCTAATGAACCGGGTGCGGCACGCAAATTGGCGGTGATGCTAAAACCACTGATTGATGCCAATAAAGGGCGTTGTTTCTTCCTGTGCACTTCACATCAGATGATGCGAGGGCTGGCAGAGGAGTTTCGCGCTAGCATGACATTGCCGGTTTTGGTACAGGGCGAAACCAGTAAAGGGCAGCTTTTATCGCAGTTTGTGGCGGCGGGTAATGCGCTGTTAGTGGCCACCAGCAGTTTCTGGGAAGGGGTGGATGTGCGCGGTGATGCGTTATCTTGTGTCATCATCGACAAACTCCCCTTTACCTCACCGGACGACCCCTTACTGAAAGCGCGTATTGAGGATTGCCGTCTGCGTGGTGGTGACCCGTTTAATGATGTGCAATTACCCGATGCCGTTATCACCTTGAAACAAGGTGTGGGGCGTTTGATTCGTGATATTGATGATCGCGGTGTGCTGATTATCTGTGATAACCGGCTGGTGATGCGCCCCTATGGCGCGATGTTCCTCAATAGCCTGCCACCGGCACCGCGAACCAGAGATTTGGCGAAAGCCATCGCTTTTCTCAAGCAGCGCGATTAAGGGAAAAGCGAGGAGGGGTGTGCTATCATGCGCGCCCTATGTTGAATTCATACTCTTTTCCTGCCGAGGTTGGCATGTCCACGCGAATTTTAGCGATCGATACCGCAACAGAGGCTTGTTCTGTCGCACTCTGGAATAACGGCGAAGTTCAGGCGTTGTTTGAACTTTGCCCAAGGGAACACACCCAACGAATTTTACCGATGGTGCAACAGGTATTGGCTGAGTCAGGGTTATCACTTCAGCAACTCGATGCATTAGCCTTTGGCCGTGGCCCTGGTAGCTTTACCGGTGTCCGTATTGGTATCGGTATTGGTCAGGGGTTGGCATTGGGCGCTGACTTACCAATGATCGGTGTTTCCACTTTACAGACCATGGCTCAAGGGGCTTTTCGTCTCACTGGCGCGGGGCGCGTATTAGCCGCGATTGATGCCCGTATGGGGGAGGTCTATTGGGGGGCGTTTGAGCGTAACGCCGAAGGGCATTGGCTGGGTGAGATGACCGAGGCGGTGATGACACCGGAACAAGCGCTGGCAGGTGCTCAATCGTTGGGTTGTCATTGGGCCACAGTAGGTACCGGCTGGCAGACTTATCCTGATCTGATTAGCGCTAGTAATGTGGCACTGACTGACGGGCAAATAGTATTGCCACACGCAGAAGATATGTTGCCTCTGGCGTTGTCAGCATGGGCGAACGGGCAGGTTGTCTGTGTGGAAAATGCTGAGCCAGTGTATCTGCGCAATGAAGTGACTTGGAAAAAATTGCCGGGACGCTAGAACTTAGCAACTTATTATTGTAATTAGCGTCTAAAATATCAAGACAGCTATCTAATTTATAAGGAGTAGCAAGCGATGGCGATCAAGACGTCAAAAACTCAATCTATAAAATGTAGAAGCCGTAAATGGATGTCGGGTTGGCTGGGTTTAGGGGCTTTGTTACTTTCTGGTTGTGTGACGATCCCCCCCGCGATTCAAGGTACAACGGCGACACCACAGCAAAATCTTAATTTGGTCAGGACCTCACCGCAGGTATTTATCGGTCAGGAGGCGCGTTTCGGCGGCACGGTGATTAATGTGACCAACGAGCCGCATCGCACCCGGTTGGAGATTGCCAGCGTACCTTTGGATTCCGGTGCCCGGCCTATTTTAGGCGAACCCTCACAGGGGCGGCTGATTGCCTATATCAATGGTTTCCTTGAACCGGTTGATTTTCGTGGTCATTTGGTCACTGTTGTCGGGCCAATTGTCGGTGTGGAAGCGGGTAAAATTGGCATGACACCTTATAATTTTGTGGTGATCAACGCCACGGGTTACAAACGTTGGAATCTTGAACAACAAGTCATTATGCCACCTACCATGGGCCCTTGGGGGTATCATAACCCTGCAATGTGGGGGCCGGGATGGGGAGGGTGGTATAACCCAGGGCCAGCGCAGATACAAACTATTGTCACGGAATAGTGAGTTTGTGTCATAGCTTGTAGGCAATAAAGGGGATGGGATTAATCGAAAAGGGCGCTGATTTCAGCGCCTTTTTTTACCGCTATTTTACGCAGAGTTAGATATAAAAAGAATTTATAATCAAATGGTTACATTATTTTTATTGTGAAATTAAAATAAAGCTTTGATTTTATTGGTTTTTATTGGGTGAAGTTGGTCGGCCCGATTATTTTGGCAATCTCAGCACCAGAAAATAGTGACGCATATCTCAACCTCAACATTGTTTAAAAGCAAACTGGTAAGCTGAGTTAAAATTTTGTTAAAGTTCTGGTATGAATTCGCGACTTACTCTGGCGTTCAATAATAATTTAAGGAGTCCTACCTTGGAAAAAGTATGGCTAAAGCGTTATCCGGCGGATGTCCCAGCAGAGATTGACCCGGATCGCTATTCTTCTTTGGTGGAAATGTTTGAGAACGCCGCATTGCGCTATGCGGACCAACCTGCGTTCATCAATATGGGGGAGGTGCTCACCTTCCGTAAGTTGGAAGAGCGTAGCCGCGCGTTTGCCGCCTATTTGCAACAAGGTTTGGGGTTACAAAAAGGTGACCGTGTCGCATTGATGATGCCTAATCTGTTGCAATACCCTATCGCTTTGTTTGGTATTCTGCGCGCCGGTATGGTGGTGGTGAATGTTAACCCACTGTATACCCCGCGAGAGTTGGAGCATCAGCTCAATGATAGCGGCGCTGCGGCTATCATCATAGTTTCAAATTTTGCCCATACATTGGAAAAAATTGTCTTTAAAACCCAAGTCAAACATGTGATTTTAACCCGTATGGGTGATCAACTGTCGCCGGCAAAAGGGACACTGGTTAATTTTGTGGTGAAATACATCAAGCGACTGGTGCCGAAATACTATTTACCTGATGCTATTTCGTTCCGTTCCGTGCTGCAAAAAGGCCGTCGCCTGCAATATGTTAAGCCGGATGTCATCAATACTGACATGGCTTTTTTGCAATATACTGGCGGTACCACCGGTGTGGCGAAAGGAGCGATGTTGACACATCGAAATATGCAGTCGAACCTGGAGCAGGCGAAAGCGGCTTATGCGCCATTGCTGCAACCGGGTCGCGAGTTGGTGGTGACGGCGCTGCCCCTCTATCACATCTTTGCTTTAACCATGAACTGTTTGTTGTTTATCGAGTTGGGCGGGCGCAGTTTGTTGATAACCAATCCTCGTGATATTCCGGGAATGGTAAAAGAGCTAAGCCACTATCCATTTACCGCAATGACAGGCGTGAATACCTTATTTAATGCCCTGTTAAACAATGAAGAATTTACCAAGTTGGATTTTTCTTCCCTACGTCTTTCCGTTGGGGGCGGCATGCCGGTGCAGAAAGCCGTTGCTGAACGATGGGAAAAACTGACGGGTAAGCACTTGCTGGAAGGCTATGGTCTGACTGAGTGCTCACCGTTAGTCACTGGCAATCCTTATGATTTGAAACACTACAGTGGCAGTATTGGCCTGCCAGTGCCTTCTACGGATGTACGGCTGGTTGATGATGAGGGCAAAGATGTAGCATTAGGAGAACCGGGCGAACTATGGGTGCGTGGCCCGCAAGTTATGTTAGGCTATTGGCAGCGGCCAGAAGCTACCGATGAAGTTCTTAAAGATGGCTGGTTGGCAACGGGTGATATCGCGACACTTGATGAACAAGGCTTTCTGCGGATCGTTGATCGTAAAAAAGACATGATTCTGGTTTCTGGTTTTAACGTCTACCCCAATGAGGTTGAAGATGTGGTTGCGTTACACCCTAAAGTCCTGGAGTCTGCTGCGGTTGGGGTGCCTAACGAGGTCTCCGGTGAGACAGTAAAACTGTTTGTCGTGAAAAAAGATGCGTCACTGACACCTGAAGAGTTGCTAACCCATTGCCGACGCTACCTTACAGGGTATAAAGTACCAAGAATAATAGAGTTCCGTGACGAATTACCTAAATCGAATGTCGGTAAAATTCTGCGCAGGGAACTACGTGACGAACAAGTTAAGGCTAAGGGTTGCGATCAAGACGCGGCCTAACTTAACGGCGTCACCCCATCATCATCAACAACGCCGGTCATCACCGGCGTTGTTGTGTTTGTCATAGACTAACGACTATATAGAGAATGACGTTTTGAATTATCAGTTGATCATGACTAACAGTGCGTTGCAGCAGGTCTGCGAACAAGCCCGGGCACATACTCATGTTGCGCTGGATACCGAGTTTGTCAGAACACGCACCTACTACCCTCAGTTGGGCCTGATTCAACTGTATGACGGTGAACAACTTTCACTGATTGACCCATTGCCTATCACTGAATGGCAACCCTTTAGTGAGTTGTTGCAAGATTTGAATGTAGTGAAGTATCTGCATGCCGGTAGTGAAGATCTTGAGGTGTTTTTGAATGCCTTTGACAGAATGCCAACACCGATGATTGATACTCAGGTATTGGCGGCATTTTCTGGTCGCACGTTATCATGCGGTTTTGCCATGTTGGTTAATGAGTTTGAAGGGGTCGAGCTAGATAAAAGTGAATCGCGCACCGACTGGATTGCCCGCCCATTGAGTGAAAAGCAGTGCGATTATGCGGCAGCCGACGTGTTCTATCTATTACCTTTGGCGGCTAAATTAGTTGACGCTACCGACGCTGCAGGGCATATGGATGCGGCTATTGATGAATGCCAGCTACTGTGCCGCCGCCGTAGTGAGACACTTGACCCGCAACTGGCATACCGCGAAATTACCAATGCCTGGCAACTCCGTGGGTATCAACTGGCTTGTTTGCAGAAACTGGCTGAGTGGCGGCTGCGTCAGGCGCGTGAGCGTGATCTGGCGGTTAACTTCGTGGTGCGGGAAGAGAACCTCTGGCAAGTGGCCCGTTATCAGCCAACTTCATTGGGTGAACTGGATTCTCTGGGCCTGAGTGGGCAGGAGATTCGCTATCATGGGCGTACCTTGTTGGCGCTGGTGGCTGAGGGGAATGCTGTACCTGAGGATCAACTCCCACCACCGGTCATAAACTTGATTGACCAGCCCGGTTACAAGAAAGTCTTTAAAGATATTAAAGCGTTGATTCTGTCGGTCAGTGAGCGCAGCGGGCTTAGCAGCGAGTTACTGGCATCACGTCGACAAATAAACCAATTACTCAGTTGGCATTGGAAATTGAAGTTAACTGATAGTCAGCCTGAATTATTAAGCGGTTGGCGTGGTGATTTATTGTCCAGGGAATTGACCGAAATTTTACAGCAGTATTAATCAATATTCAGAGTGAGGGAACAAACTTCACTCTGAATGTTTCAGTTTTAATTCATCAGTACGTTATGGATAACTGAAATAGGGATTAAAACTTTTTTGTTTGAGCCTATTACTTGGGTGTAAATGGTTAACTGTTTCAATAAGACTGGATATATACACAGCCAACTGAAAGGAATTCCCCCCTGTAAATAAATACAGAGGGGAATTATTGCGAAGAAATCATTTAGGTGTTTCTTCCGTTTCCGGTAATGTCACGTTAAGTTCAAGTACCGAAATATCATCTCCTTTCTGCTCAAATTGTACATGCAGCATTTCAGGATCGATCTGGATATATTTACAAATAACCGCCAAAATATCGCGTTTCAAGTCAGGCAAATAATGGGGCTCACTGTCCCCACGACGACGCTCAGCGACGATAATTTGCAGCCGTTCCTTGGCTATATTGGCTGTCGGTTTTTTGCGGGACAGAAAAAAGTCTAACAAAGCCATGGTTTATCCCCCAAAAAGGCGTTTTAGGAAGCCCTTCTTCTCTTCTTCAATGAAGCGGAAGGGGCGTTCTTCTCCTAGCAAACGGTCAACGGTATCGTCATAAGCTTTACCGGCATCTGACTCTTTATCCAGAATCACAGGTTCGCCTTGGTTCGAGGCGCGCAGTACCGATTGATCTTCTGGAATAACGCCAACCAGTGGGATCCTCAGGATATCGAGGACATCTTCCATGCTAAGCATATCGCCGCGATTAACACGCCCTGGATTGTAACGGGTCAACAGCAGATGTTCTTTAATTGGTTCCTGGCCTCGTTCAGCCCGGCGTGACTTAGATGACAATATCCCAAGAATACGGTCTGAGTCACGAACTGAGGAAACTTCAGGGTTAGTGGTGATAACCGCTTCGTCAGCAAAATACAGGGCCATCAAGGCTCCGCTTTCGATACCGGCAGGGGAGTCACAGACCACAAACTCGAAATTCATTTCGCCAAGATCGTTTAAAATCTTTTCAACCCCTTCTTTGGTCAGGGCGTCTTTGTCTCGGGTCTGAGAGGCGGGCAAAATATACAAATTATCGGTACGCTTATCTTTTATTAATGCCTGGTTCAACGTGGCATCACCTTGAATAACATTAACAAAATCATAAACGACTCGGCGCTCACATCCCATAATCAAGTCTAGGTTACGCAGACCGATATCGAAATCGATCACGACGGTTTTTTTACCTTTTTGGGCCAAACCGGTGGCGATAGCCGCGCTTGATGTGGTCTTGCCGACGCCCCCTTTACCCGATGTAACAACAATAATGCGTGCCATGAAATGGATTCCTTGTCAAAAGGGCTTAATTTAAAGGTTGTATAGTTAATGCGTTATCCAGCAGATGCAGACGCGCGGCCTGACCAAAATAGCCGCTCGGGATCTGATCACTTAACCAGTATTGCCCTGCGATAGAGACTAGTTCAGCACCCAGATGCGTGCAAAAAATTTGGCATTGGGCGTCACCTGATGCACCTGCTAGCGCACGGCCTCGCATCATTCCATAGATATGAATATTGCCATCGGCAATTAATTCAGCGCCGGCACTGACACTGCTAATAACAATCAAATCGCAATTACGGGCATAAATCTGTTGGCCGGAACGGACAGGCGTGTTGATGATGCGTGTTTGGGTAGGAACGTTTTCCGGCGGGCTGGTAACTGGCTCGGGTGCCATTTTCTGGCCTTTGCCTTCACTCAGTAACGGTAACCCTGCTCGTGCTATCGCCCGTTTTTGACGCTCATCCTGACAACCACTGATGCCAACAATACGCAGACCCGCTGAAGTGACAGCCTGTTGGATATCTTTCCAGTTTGCACCGTTAGGTAACGTTGCAACGTTAATCACAACCGGGGCGTTTTTCAGGAAAGCGGGGGCTTGGTCCACCTTTTCCTGCAATGCCTGACGGATTACCTCCGGTCTTGAATCATGTAAATGAATGACCGACAGGGTAAAACTACTGCCTTTTAACTCGATTGGCGATTGTGACATCTATCCTGACTCAGTTTCAGCTACGTTTAATCCCCAGAATATCATTCGGGGGTACAATATTCTGATGTTCCCAAGCATGTTATAGGTAATATAAAAATAAATCTATCCGTATCAATATATTGAAATCTTAAGGTCACAATGACTCCAGTCTGACAAGAAATTACAGCATAACTTCCGCTTATTCGCTAGCCCCAGAGCCTCTATATTGGCTTGTTATCACTGCTGTTCTTGAGTTGTGTATTTTTTCAACAATTTGATTTGCTTCATCTCGGGTTACGTTCACCCATAAAAGACATTGTTTTTTATCGAATGTGGTGATTTTTTTATCACGCAGAGTGGTTTTTTATAAAATAGAGTAATAGCTCTCCCGTATTATCACTTTTAAGGTGATGAAATAGAGTGGTTGAAGGCTGTTATTATCGGATATTCGAAATACCTTGGCGTATTATTTCAGAAAATTCTCACTCAGTTGTTGGCAAATCCTGAGATCCCGTAAGTGTCGTATAGCCTGGCGTGTTATAATACCCAACTAATTATGCAGTCTTATTATTGAATTCATCAAATAGAGTCCAGAACATGCTTTGTGCTATCTATAGAAGCCCGAAACGGGATCAGACTTACCTTTATATTGAAAAGAAAGATGATTTTTCTAGCGTCCCGGCTGAGTTACTCGCCAGCTTTGGCAAGCCGCAATTTGCCATGCTACTTTCATTAAATGAACGTAAGACCTTAGCGACTGCCGATATTGAGAAGGTGAAACACGCGCTGGTTGATCAGGGTTTTTATCTGCAAGTCCCGCCGCCGCCTGAAAGTTTGTTGAAAATGCATTTGGGCGAAAGCAAAGCATCAGTTTGATTTTTAATTAAAACTGCCTGCCTTTGTGGCATCCATTGTGATAATAAATAGGATGTTACGGTATCAAACTCAACTTATTTTAAATTTCCAGCTCCTCCCCGGCTGTGGTTTTATCAAGGAACGCGTCGATGAAATTGTCAATGATTGCAGTTGCTCTGGCGACGCTGATCTCAGTGGGATGTGCCAATGAAAATTCGGCAGCCCCAATGCCAGCGGATACAAAGGCAACCGCAGCAGCACAATCTATGCTAAGACCGCCAACTGCCGCCAATAAAAACACTACCACCACCTTATCTCAACAGGGGCGGGATCCGGCACAGTTTCCTGCTTATGTTGAACAGTTGAAAGCACAAGCCCACGCACAAGGGATCAGTAAAGCAACTATTGATAAAGCCTTTGCAAATATTCATTTTGTGGATCGGGTGATCCAATCTGATCGCAATCAGTTAGAGAAGAAAGTGACACTGGATGATTACCTTGCCAGAGTTCTGACCGCCAGAAAGATAGCGCAAGGTAAAGAGATCTATCAGCGCTATCAGCCTCAGTTATCACCCGTGGCAGCGCGTTATGGCGTGCCTGAGCGCTATATTGTGGCACTCTGGGGCATGGAAAGTGGTTTTGGTAAGATCCAGGGTAAAGAGGATGTGATTTCTGCTTTATCAACATTGGCCTTTGAAGGCCGACGAGAAGCGTTCTTCACCAAAGAATTGATAGCTGCGCTGGACATTATTCAACAAGGTAAGGTTGACGATCCACAATTGAAAGGATCGTGGGCCGGTGCGATGGGGCAAAGCCAGTTTATGCCGAGTTCTTTCCTTACCTATGGTGCTGACGGTGATGGTGATGGAAAAATCGATATTTGGAATAATATCGATGATGTATTTGCTTCTACTGCTAACTATTTGTCTACTGAAGGTTGGAAACCCGGCATCGGTTGGGGCCAGGAAGCAAAATTGCCGGAAGGATTCAATATTGAGCTGGCGGGGTTGAAAGATAACCAGGCTAAGACGGTTGCTCAGTGGCAGCAACTTGGGGTGACGCCGATATCGGGGGGCAACAAGGCTGATTCAAACTTACAGGCTTGGGTGATCGTTCCCGATGATGTGCAAGGGCGGGCGTTTCTGGTTTATGATAATTTTCGCACCATTATGCACTGGAACCGTTCTTATTATTTCGCCATCAGTATTGGTATGATGGCGGATGGCATAAGCCAATAAGGGTTATGGTCAAAGAATAGTGATATGCATGGTGGTGTCACTGCGGCAAGTGTTCATCGTGATGGAAATTCAGCAGGGTGTAAATTCAAGGGAGGCGATATGTATCAACATAGAGACTGGCAAGGGGCTTTGCTGGATTTTCCAGTGAGTAAAGTGGTTTGCGTAGGCAGTAACTATGCCGAACATATTAAAGAAATGGGGAGTACAGCGTCAGTTGAGCCGGTGCTGTTTATCAAGCCTGAAACGGCATTATGTGATATTCGTCAGCCGGTCTCTATCCCAAAAGATTTCGGGGCGGTACACCATGAAGTCGAATTGGCCGTCTTGATCGGTACGCCGTTAAAACAAGCCAGTGAAGATAGGGTGGCCCGTGCGATTGTCGGGTATGGCGTGGCGTTGGATTTAACCCTGCGTGAGTTGCAATCCGGCTTGAAAAAGGCCGGCCAGCCGTGGGAAAAGTCCAAAGCATTTGATGGCTCTTGCCCGATTTCCGGCTTTATACCGGTGGCAGAATTTGGCGATGCGCAACAGGTTGATTTATCGCTGATAATTAACGATGAAATCCGCCAGCAGGGCAATACTCGCGACATGATAACCCCGATCATTCCGCTGATCAGTTATATTAGCCGCTTCTTTACCTTACGCGCTGGCGATATTATTCTCACCGGTACCCCACAGGGCGTAGGGCCAATGACGTCGGGTGATATGCTTAAAGTTATGTTGAATGGCAAGACGTTGAGTACCCGCATAATCTAAAGAAAACTCTGCTGCTTGTGCCATAAGGCCGGGCGGCAAGGCTTGCATCTGACCGCCAAAGCGTCTATAACCACCGGTTCATTTATTCTTACTGGATACCGACATGTCACAACTTCCTTTTTGGCAACAAAAAACACTCGCTGAAATGTCAGATAGTGAATGGGAATCACTGTGTGACGGATGCGGGCAATGTTGTTTGAATAAATTGATCGATGAGGACACGGATGAAATATATTTCACCAATGTGGCCTGCGATCAGCTCAATATTAAAACCTGTCAATGCCGCAACTATGAGCACCGATTTGAATTAGAAGAGGATTGCATCAAGTTAACCCGCGAAAATCTGGTTACTTTTGATTGGTTGCCGCCTACATGCGCTTACCGTTTAATCGGGGAAGGCCGTGGTTTACCTAATTGGCATCCACTATTAACCGGTTCAAAATCGGCGATGCACGGTGAACGGATCTCGGTACGCCATATTGCAGTACGTGAAAGCGACGTTATCGACTGGCAAGACCACATTTTGAATAAACCGCAGTGGGCCAAGTAGCACGTACCTGTTAACCAGCCCGATATGGCATACTGACGCCGAAATTTAACCAAGAAACTTAATAAAATGAAATATTCAACATTAGCCGCTGTTATCGTCGGCATCTCCGCGACTTTAGGTAGTCTTTCGCACCCGGTGCAGGCTGCTGGAGCCTCACTCATTAACCTTGATTGCAAATTGAAAGAGGGGGGCGGTCTTTCAGCGGTATTGGATGGCCCGAATCAACAACTGACTATCGATAACTCAGTGTTTCAGTTTGTAAAAGTTAATCCGGAAGGTCAGGGTGAGGCGTTAATCTTCCAGAAAGAAAATAGCCAGGAGCACGTTATTGCTTCTCTCAACATCTCCGTAATGCCCATTCGTCTGGCGATTGTTGATGGTGAGCAGGCCAATCAGTATATTTGTACGCACACCAAAGCTTAACTGGTTTATAATCGGATCAAAATGAGGCTGCCTTATGGCGGCCTTTTTTTGTTGTAGCTCTTTTTTGTTTGTAAATCCGATTAAACCAACGGAGGGTTTAATCCTTAGTCGACCCTGAAGTTACCCACAACGTAGTAACGTGAGTCCTCTATCTGGAGAGTTAAATAGTTTGATTGATAACACCGCGATAATTTCTGCTTCTGCAATTATTGAGAAGGGTGCGGTGATTGGTGCGAATGTACAGATTGGTCACTTTTGTCACATTGGTTCTCAAGTCACTATTGGTTCTGGTACGGTGCTCAAATCGCATATTGTAATTAATGGTCTCACCGAACTTGGATGTGACAATAATATTGGACAGTTTTGCTCCATCGGAGAGGTCAATCAGGACCTGAAGTACAAAGGTGAGCAAACGCGAGTTGTTATTGGTAATGGTAATTTGATTCAGCAAAATGTCACTATTCATCGCGGCACAATACAAGGAAGCGGTGTAACGTACATCGGTGATAACAATAATCTAATGAGTCATGTGCATATTGGTCATGACTGTGTGATCGGTAACCACTGTTTATTGGCTTCGAATGTGGGGTTGGCCGGGCATGTAGAAGTTGATGATTTTGCAGTTATTTGCGCGGCAAGTGCGGTACATCAGTTTTGTGTGATTGGCACCCATGCGATGATCAAAATAGGGGCCTGTGTGGTACAGGACATTCCTCCTTATGTTATTGCGGAAGGTAATCGCGCAGTACCCGTGGGTATCAGAGATTCGGGAATGGGGGCTGATTGGCTTGATAGTAACGATTGGCTCGCGGTTCAAAATGCTTATCAACTGATTTATCATACCGGCAAGTTGGTGGCCGCTGTTGATCTTGAAATTGAAATTTTGGCCAGAGAATGGCAAATACTACAGTCTTATAAGCCTTTTTTCTCCCGTTCAGCACGGGGCATTATTCGTTAAATTTATCGTGATGACAGTATACCCAAAATCAATGGCGCCGAGTGGCGCCATTGATAGATAAAGATATGTTTGAAAATTATCGGCCAAACAGATCGCGTCTTTTCGGTTTAACAAATTGGCTGATCAGTACGAGTACACCAACCAGTAAATATGCCGCGAAAATCCCCACCAACCATTGCGGCATTTCTAATGACAGGAATTCCCATTGTTTCACTGAACAATCGCCACTGGCGACAAATACCGCCGGTAGCCATTTATCCAAGGGTAACCAGGAAGGGAAGCTGACAAAGAAATCACAGGTCGTGAAAGGTGAAGGATGCAGTTGTAACATCGTATGCACCCAAGCTAGCTGAACCCCTCGCCATGCACTGTAGATCCAGATAAAAATAGCCAGATAGCGCAGCGGTGATTTAGGTGCAATTGCACCCAATAACGACGCACCAAGAATGCCGAATAAAGCGGCCCGTTCGTAAATACACATTACGCAAGGCTGTAGCAACATCACGTGTTGAAAATAGAGCGCAACCAATTCTAGTGCAAGTGCAGTCAGGGCCATTAATAGCCAAGCACCGCGCCCTTTGGAGCAGCGGTTAAAAAATTGCAACATATCTTTATTTTCCATGCAGTAAGCAATTGTACCGGCAGTGTAAACCAATTCATCTATGCTGCCAGCTACCCAAGGGTAAAATTAGGCAAAAATCAGCTATTTCTCGCGCATGATAGTTTATCACGAGCATGAGTTTTACTTTGGATGAGATATTGGTTTGTTTTACCAGCCCATCATCCCTCAAAGCCAATAACCGCCCTCGCGGTAAATGACCTGGCAGAGACTATAATGCAAGCGATCAGTGTGTGATGCTAGTCACGACAGCGAGATGAGGCAAACTTATCCAGCCACTTTGCATCATCCATTCCGTCATGGGGACTAATAAGTACTCGACACCCAACAGGCCGACGGCTGTCATCACGATAGTATATGGCAGAGCCATATATACCATGCGCCCATACGAAAGACGAATTAATGGTGCCAGCGCAGACGTTAACAGAAACAGGAAGGCTGCCTGACCATTCGGTGTGGCGACCGAGGGAAGGTTGGTCCCGGTATTGATGGCAACCGCCAATAACTCAAACTGCTGAAGCGAAATAATGCCGTGTTCGAATGCGGTACGGGCTTCGTTGATATACACCGTGCCGACAAAAACATTGTCTGAGACAGAAGACAGTAAGCCGTTAAACAGATAAAACAGCGATAACTGTGCGGATGGTGAGGATTGCAACACAAATTGAATAATGGGTGAGAAGAGGCTTTGTTCAATGATGACAGCAACCACGGCGAAAAATACCGTTAGCAGGGCGGTGAAAGGCAATGCTTCCTGAAAAGCTTTACCCAAGGCGTGTTCATTAGTGATACCACACAGGGAGGTGGCAAGAATAATCACCGACAACCCCACTAAGCCTACCTCGGCTAAATGCAGTGCCAACGCCAGCACCAGCCACACACCAATCAATGCCTGGATCAGAAGTTTCATTTTCTCTTGCTGGCTTCTTTTTGCACTGGCTTGTTTATCGTACTCAGTCAGAACCTGGCGAACGCGCTCAGGCAGTTCAGTGCCATAACCAAACAGTTTGAAACGCTCTACCAACAGGCAAACCAATAAGCCGCAACAGAGTACCGGTAGGGTAACGGGCAACATGCGAATAAAGAAGTCGGCAAAATTCCAGCCTGCACTTTTAGCGATAATCAGATTTTGAGGCTCGCCAACCATGGTCATAACGCCGCCCAGTGCCGTACCCACACCGGCATGCATCATCAGGCTGCGTAAAAATGCCCGAAATTGTTCCAGGGTTTTGCGGTTTTCCTGATTGTCGATCCAACTGTCATCAGTAATGTCTTTATCAGCATGGTTTGATGCAACATGATGATAAATAGTATAAAAACCAACGGATACGCTGATGACCACTGCAATCACAGTTAAGGCATCAAGAAACGCCGACAGGAATGCAGAAGCGACACAGAAGGCTAATGAAAGCACTATTTTTGAGCGGATGGTGAGCAACAGTTTAGTAAATACAAACAGTAACAACTGCTTCATGAAATAGATGCCTGCTACCATAAACACCAATAACAACAGGACTTCCAGATTATTAGCGATTTCTTCTGCAACCTGGTGCGGGCGGGTCATACCGATGGCTACGGCTTGAATAGCTAATAACCCGCCGGGTTGCAGTGGGTAACATTTCAGCGCCATCGCCAGCGTGAAGATGAATTCGACTACCAGCATCCAACCCGCGACAAATGGGCTGACAAAAAAGAATACCAGTGGGTTGATGATGAGAAACCCTATAATTGCCAGTTTGTACCAGTCAGGTGAGTGACCAAGAAAATTCCTGAGTACAGCTTGTCTAATGGTCATATCCATTGTGAGTTATGGTCTCCTTAATAAAATTATTATGGGGCGATTACCCTTCAAAGTTACATTTTACTTTACGTTATTTATCTAAAAGCAATAGGTATAATCTGTTCATCATTACATCTGCGCAATTTTTGCAACTTTATGACTACTTTCGCCATTTGTTAGGCTCTGACGCTATATCACAATACAGTCGTCTGGTATGATGAGCGCACTAAATTGCTGATATTTATCGCTACGGAACGTCAAAAATATGGTTATAAAGGCGCAAAGTCCTGCCGGTTTCGCGGAAGAGTATATTATTGAAAGTATTTGGAATAATCGCTTCCCTCCAGGCACTATTTTGCCCGCGGAGCGTGAACTTTCAGAGCTGATTGGAGTGACCCGCACAACATTGCGTGAAGTCTTGCAACGCTTAGCCCGCGATGGCTGGCTCACTATTCAGCATGGTAAACCGACGAAAGTAAACAATTTTTGGGAGACATCCGGCCTCAATATTTTGGAAACACTGGCGCGGTTGGATCATGATAGCGTTCCACAATTGATAGACAACTTACTGGCAGTTAGAACAAATATCGCCACTATTTATGTGCGGACGGCAATTCGTAATCACCCGGAAAAGGCGCAGGAAATTCTGGCGCAAGCCCAAACGGTCGCGAACAACTCAGAGGCTTTCACTGCACTGGATTATGGCATTTTCCGTGGTTTGGCTTTTGCTTCAGGCAACCCGATTTATGGTTTGATCCTGAATGGCATGAAAGGGCTTTACACTCGGGTTGGGCGTTACTATTTCTCAAATCCAGAGGCGCGTGAATTGGCACTGCAGTTCTATAGCAAGCTGTCAACACTTTGTGATGAGAAAGCCGCTGATCAGGTGCTGGATTGCCTGCGAACTTACGGTAAAGAGAGTGGCGCTATCTGGCACAGCATGCAGGGCACTATGCCGAGTGATTTAGCCGAAGCGCGCCGTTAGCCGAGGCTGCCGTAACACAGCAAAGCAAAAGGGGCATTCGGTGCCCCTTTTGCCGGTTTTAGAGCTTATTGGCTCTGGCCGGTACGCTGTCCAGTAACTCAATACTGCCGTCATCATTCAATTGTTCCATATGAATATCAAACCCCCAGAGCCGATGAATATGTTTCATCACTTGCTGACGGCTTTTATCCAGTGGTGCGCGATCATGAGGAATGTAACGCAGGGTCAGAGAGCGATCACCGCGCAGATCGACATTCCAGACCTGAATATTCGGTTCGTGATTACTCAAGTTATATTGAGCAGATAATTCATTACGAATGGCACGATAACCCTCTTCGTTATGAATAGCCGAGATCTCCAGATAGTGACTCTTATCATCATCCAGTACCGTGAAGAGACGGAAGTCACGCATCACTTTTGGTGATAAAAACTGGCTAATGAAGCTTTCATCCTTAAAGTCGCGCATCGCAAAATGCAGCGTATCCAGCCAATCTTTACCGGCAATATCCGGGAACCAGTAATAATCTTCCTCAGTCGGTGACAAGCAGATACGTTTGATATCCTGGAACATGGCAAAGCCAAGAGCGTAAGGATTAATGCCGTTGTAATAAGGGCTGTTATACGGCGGTTGGTACACCACGTTGGTGTGGCTGTGCAAAAACTCCATCATAAACCTATCAGTGACCAGACCTTCATCGTACAGATGGTTAAGAATGGTGTAGTGCCAAAATGTCGCCCAGCCTTCATTCATTACCTGAGTTTGTTTTTGTGGATAAAAATACTGACTGACCTTGCGAACGATTCGCAACACTTCTCGTTGCCATGACTCCAACAGTGGTGCATTTTTCTCCATGAAATAGAGCAGATTTTCCTGCGGTTCACTAGGATAGCGTTGAGCCTGCACCAATACTTCTTCCCGGCCCTTGCGCGGCAGTGTTTTCCACAACGAATTGACCTGGCTTTGCAGATACTCCTCGCGGCTTTTCTGACGTGCAGTTTCCTCGATCAGTGAGATTTTTTGCGGGCGTTTATAGCGATCCACCCCATAATTCATCAGCGCATGGCAAGAGTCGAGCAGCCGCTCAACCTCTTCTACACCGTAGCGTTCCTCGCATTCGCTGATGTAATGGCGGGCAAATAACAGATAATCGACGATGGAACTGGCATCGGTCCAGGCCCGGAATAAGTAGTTATTCTTAAAAAAAGAATTATGTCCATAGCACGCATGAGCCATCACTAAGGCTTGCATGGTAATGGTATTTTCTTCCATTAAATAAGCGATACAAGGATTGGAGTTAATCACAATCTCGTAAGCTAACCCTTGCTGACCGTGCTTATATTTTTGCTCGGTTTCGATAAATTTCTTACCGAAAGACCAATGGGTATAGTTGATGGGCATGCCAATACTGGAATAGGCATCCATCATTTGCTCTGAGGTGATCACCTCTATCTGGTGGGGATAAGTATCAAGTCGGTAATGTTTTGCCACCCGATCTATTTGATCGAGATAGACCTGCAACAATTCAAATGTCCAGTCCGGGCCGTCAGTTAGGCGCTTATCTTGCGCGGTTTGTTTCGATGTTGAAGTTATCATTAGCGCATCCTCACGGTTTTATAACCCTGCAAAATACCGGTCACTTCAATAATCCTAGCTCAATATGAACAAACTGAGGCATGGCAAGACGTTATGTCAATATAGATTATTTTTTAGCGGCAGAAGGGCTAATCTTGAAGGGGGTTTTTTAAGCGTTTTATTCTGAAAAACAACCTAAATATTGAAATATAAAACCAACAAAATCAGTTTGTGCAATATGCCAATTATTCATGCTGTTAATCGAGGTAATTATGGCGTTTTCTCACTTTCCTGTCGTATTACCGGTCCAAAAGAGGATTTTATCGCTATTTCCCTCACGCTATTGAACTCAAAAGTAATTATATTGTAAATTAATTGTGAATCAAATCACGGTATATAATTAATGTGCTCGCTAGTTTTTTCCGCTGGGTTAATTCTTTGTTAATGGAATATTGTGCTTTATGGTCTGTTTTGGCGTGGGGATGATATGCGTATTGTCATTTTAGGAAGTGGTGTAGTGGGGGTAGCCAGTGCCTGGTACCTAGCCAAAGATGGTCACGATGTCACTGTGATTGACCGTCAGGAGGGGCCAGCACAGGAAACCAGTGCTGCTAACGCAGGTCAGATATCTCCCGGATATGCAGCGCCTTGGGCGGCACCGGGGGTACCTCTTAAGGCAATTAAATGGATGTTTCAGCGCCATGCTCCTCTGGCGATCCACCTTGATGGCAGTCGTTTCCAATTGCGTTGGATGTGGCAGATGCTGAGAAACTGCGACACTTCCCACTATCTCCTCAATAAAAGTCGCATGGTGCGCCTGGCAGAATACAGCCGAGATTGTTTAAAAGAGCTGCGTGAACAGACCGGTATTCAGTATGAAGGGCGTCAAGGCGGAACGCTGCAATTATTCCGTACCGAGCAGCAATTTGATAATGCCGCCAAGGATATTGCGGTTTTGGATGATGCCGGAGTGCCATATTCGCTATTAACCGCTGACCAACTGACCACGGTTGAACCGGCATTGGCGAAAGTTGCGCATAAACTTACCGGCGGTTTACGTTTACCCAATGACGAAACCGGCGACTGTAAGCTATTTACTGAACGGTTAGCTAAAATGGCCGAACAGGCTGGCGTTAAGTTTATTTTTAATCGTTCAGTAGATAAACTGCTGGTGGACGGTGACCAAATCGCGGGCGTGTTATGTGGCGATGATATTATTAAAGCAGAGGCTTATGTGGTGGCTTTTGGCGCTTACTCTACCGCGTTGCTGGCGGGGTTGGTGTCTATTCCGGTTTACCCACTAAAAGGTTACTCACTGACCATTCCTATTACTGATCCTGCCTCGGCACCCTTTTCTACGGTGCTGGATGAGACTTATAAGATTGCAATTACGCGTTTTGATGACCGTATTCGGGTTGGTGGTATGGCCGAAATCTTTGGATTTAATATGCAACTGGCAGCAGCGCGGCGTGAAACCCTGGAAATGGTGGTAGGTGATTTATATCCCCATGGCGGCAATATCAGTCAGGCCACATTTTGGACGGGTTTGCGCCCGATGACACCGGACGGCACACCAATTATTGGGCGAACCTCGCTTAAAAATCTCTATTTGAATACGGGTCATGGCACCTTGGGTTGGACCATGGCATGTGGTTCTGGTCAATTATTGGCTGATATTATATATGGCCGCCGACCAGCCATCTTGTCTGATGATTTGTCGGTCGCGCGTTATAGCGCCGGTTTTCGGCCACTGAATATCACGCCTTTACACGATATTCATCCGGTTGGTTAAAGTACTGCGATTAATAATCACCGCGAGTGGCGCAGCGATCATAGTGGATGGCATCTTGACCCATACGGTAGGGTCGATTTCGATGGATATGCTGACGGTGGATTTAACGCCATGCCCGCAGGCGCGGGTGGGCAGTAAAGTCGACAGATGGGGGAATGCCTGCCTATTGATAATGTGGCAGTAGCGGCCGGTACAGTAGGGTATGAGTTGATGTGTGCGCTAGCAGCCCGAGTTAATGTAACTGCTGAGCGCACATAATGGCCTTTTAGTTTATTTCTTCCAGCTTGCCGCGAACATGTCTGCTGGCGCGGCGTGCCAGCCAAGCCAATAAACACCCTGCCAGCATCACGATTGCGAGTGATAACTTAGGCTCAATCGGTAACGCCATTGCCAACAGGCCTAATCCGGCACCGCCCGCCATCTGCACAAACCCGACTAACGCAGAGGCCACACCAGCCTCATTAGCATAGGGTTCCAGTGCATAGCTGGTGGCCGGCCCCATCATAAAGGCTAAACCGGCGCAGGCACTGGCAACAGGTAACATATACACCAGCCAGTGATGTTGTGTTTCCGCTGATAACTGAGTCAGGCCAAATAACAGCCCCAGGCAACCCAATGCCATCAGTAGGCTACCGGTCATCAGGCAAGTCGGACGGCCAACCTTTTGAATAACTCGATTGGCAAAAAAACTCACTGCCATGATCCAAAAACCATTAGCCCCAAAAACCAATGAGAATTGCAGCGGGCTTAATCCGGCACCGACCATCAGCACATTGGGGGCAAGAGAGACATAAGTTAATGCCATACCCATAGCACCGGCGTTAACCAGTGCGAAGATAAGGAAACGATCATCGCGCAATATGCGCAGATAGTTTTTTATCGGCAAGCCATTTACCGGTTGTGTATGCGCTGGACGTGTTTCCGGCAGGAAAACGATGATCAGGATTAACACCAGTAATCCGTATAACGCCAGGAACCAGAAGGGTGCTCGCCAACCGAAGGCTTCCGCCAACAAACCGCCCAGCAACGGGGCCAATGCCGGTACGATATTTAAGGTACCATTTAGGAATCCATAAGCGCGTGCCGCCTCATTGCCGCTAAGGCGGTCGCGTACGCCACTGAATGCCACCACCGCAGTACAGCAAACAGCCACACCTTGTAACAGGCGGGAACTGACAAACATGAATGGACTGACTGCCAGTGCGGCCATGGCCGCACCCAGCATGTAAAGAATGATGCCAATGATAGCAATCGGTTTGCGACCATATTTATCAACCAGTGGCCCGGCAATGAGCTGGCCAATGCCCAGCACCAGAATAAATAAGGCAATAGTGGATTGAATCAATGACTCACTACTATTTAGCCCCTTGGCAATCGCAGGGATCGTCGGTAAATAGAGGTCTATGCCCAACGGACCCAGTAGAATCAGACTTAACAGCAGGAAAAGAAATTTTTGCATAACAATAAAACAATATCCAAATTACAAAGGCGACAAGGATAAAGAATTTGTCGACAAATGAAAAGGTTGGGCTGGGCCTAACCTAATGATAGTGACAATGTCACTTATTAGCGTGATAACTCTGTTCTTATAACGACATTGTTATAACTCGGTTTATAGGGTAGTACAATTAATCGTTTATCTCTTGTTCTTCATGAGTTAACGAGTCGTGCGATGCTCTAACCATTGTTCCAGTTTGATGGCAGGTAGTGCCTCCGAGAACAGCAACCCTTGACCAATCTGATAGCCTTGACGGCTTAGTAACGTCCGCTGAGCTTCATTTTCTACTCCTTCGACAATCACCGTCAGTTGTAAACTCTCGCCAATACGGATCACGGCCTCACTCAAGGTTCGGCTGGTTTCATCATATTCAAGGTCATGCACAAAACTTTTATCCAGTTTGATTTCATCAAGATCCAAGCGACGCAGATAGCTCAGGCTGGAGTAACCAGTACCAAAATCATCCATAGATAGACGTACCCCCAAGCGATGGATCTTTTCTATGGCGACGAAAATGACCGGATTATTTTCAATCAAGATATCTTCGGTAATTTCCAACGTGAGATCCTGAGGCGGTAAATGATAGTACTGCAAGGTATGCAGGATCATGTCAGGTAAACCCGGATTATGGAAGTTAGTCGGGGATAAATTGACTGAAACCGAGGGAATATCAATCTCGCGTAAGCGCCAGTCGGCTAATTGTCGGCAAGCGGTTTCAATCGCCCACAGGGCCAGCTCATTAATCAGGCCACACTCTTCGGCGATAGGAATAAAACGTTGTGGTGGGATATTCCCCAATATTGGATGCCTCCAGCGACTGAGTGCTTCCACGCCATACAGATGCCCATCTTTCAGCATCACTTGTGGCTGATAAAATAATTCAAGCGAGCCGGTATGAAATGCATGACGTAAGGCATCCTCCATATCTTGGCGCTGTCGATTGAGATGGTTCATTTCCAGGCTGAAGAAATTGAAATGCCCGTGTCCCATATGCTTCGCTTTATGCATCGCAATATCGGCGTGGTTCATCAATGTATCCATTTCTAAACCATTTTCCGGGTACAAACTGATCCCGACACTGGCAGAAGGAATGATCGTGGTATTGGCTATCTGACAGGGTTGAGACAGCAGGCTCAGCATCTTCTCAACTTTCACGGTGGCCTGCTGTAGGGTGCAAGGTGTCAGAATAATAATAAACTCATCGCCTGAGAGGCGGCCGATAATGTCATTTTTTGGCATCTCGTCCCGCAGGCGTTGGGCGATCAAGGCGAGGAGTTCATCACCAGCGGCATGACCGAACGAGTCATTAACTTGTTTGAAACGATCCAGATTGATCACTAATACTGCCAGCATGTGGCCCACTTCAGCGGCCAGGGTGATAGCTTGTTTGGCATAAACCAGAAACTGGGTGCGGTTAGGCAGGCCGGTTAGGGAATCATAGAATGCCAAATGCTGAATTTGCTGGCGTGATTGTTCCCGCTCCATCGCCAGAGCGCACAAGTTTGCGATCAACGTGACTAACTGAAGGTGAAACTCACTGGGGCCACGGACTTCTTTGTAGTAAAAAGCAAATGTCCCCAGGATCCCCCCCTGACTGGATAGGATAGGTGTCGACCAACAGGCCAGCAGACCATGAGGCAGAATCAAGTGGCGATAGTTATCCCACAGCATGTCGGTGGCGATATCCCGTACTTCGACCGGCTCTTTACGAAATGCAGCAGTGCCACAAGAACCGGCAAATGGGCCAATAGGTATGCAAGAGAGTGCGGCAGTATAGATCAGCGGTAAGTTGGGACCGGCAAGATGGTGGAGATAGTGGCCCCCACTGGCCTGTAAAATACTGGCGGTCACCTCTGGGGCAATACGTTCAACTTCATGGCATAGCAAAGACATCACCTCTTCCAGTGGGCGTTCTTTAACCAGAGCTTCCAACACTTTATATTGCAATACTTCATACATTTTGGTCAGGGTGATATCGGTTAATACGCCGATGCTATAACTGGGCTTATCGTGTCCATCAACCAGCGAGTTAATCATGGCGGAGCACCAGTGGGGTTGCCGGTCTTTACTGTAGAATAACTCTTTAGGTAACAGTTGCTGGCGCGACTCTGGTGAGGTTGTATCCATTAACGCGAGTTGTTCAGGATGGTCACTCTGTAGCAAATCAACCATATTTTGTCCCAGAGCCTGTTCTGGGGTATAACCGAATAACTTGGTAAACCCTTGATTAATATAAACTGCTTGCTGCCCATGCTCACCATGAGCGGCGATAAACATTGCACTGTCGCTACGATCAGTTAATTGAGTCAACAGTTGCACCCACTCTTGAGTGGCTTTTTGTTGCTCAATTAAAAAAGTAATGTCTTTGGCGATTTTCACCATGTGGGTTACGGCCCCATCAGGGCCAGGGACCGGTTGATAGATGGCCGCCAGCCAGACAGTTGAGCCGTCTTTATGTAACCGCTCAAAACGGCCCTCGACTGATCCCCCAGCCAGTAAACATTGCTTAAGTGTCAGATACTCTTCGCTGGTGGAATATCCTGGCCGGCAAAACATTAAATGATGCTGACCAATGACTTCATCACGCTGATAACCAAAATAATCCAGATAGTTTTGATTAACCGCGATAATATGGCTGGAAAGATCAAACTCAATAATGGCTAATGAACTGTCTAATGCTTTTAATAATGCATTGTTTTCGGTGTATTCAAATTGCGAGGCTTCTTTACATTCTGATATTATTTTTGGCTTCATGGTGAATTCCTATGCGAAAGAATCGCTTGGCAGCCGTACTACTTCAATAAAATCACCGTTGCATCCATTTGGTTAGCACTGTTTCTTAATAAAGAAGATAGGATAAATGAGAAATATTCAAACGAAAGTTAATAGCACTAATGTTAAAAAAACACGACAGTGTTATTTATTTTATCAATATTTAAACACACTGATTATAGGCGAAAATAACAAACTGAAAAACAGCAGATGACAAATAACACCATAAGGGAAAACATTTTGGCAGCGCCTTGTCTAAGTGCAGAGAATAAGCGCTATATAATATTAAGTTTAGTCGATAACCGGGTAGTAAATGCGCTATTTATGGCGGGTTCGTGACAGCAAACCATCTCTTGCTTGTAATGTCATATTTTAGCTAAGGGGTGTTTTTTTGCTGGGAGGATCAATACCATTACCGGACAAATTGCTGTCAGGTAATGGTCGATACCGTAACAATTATGAGTGGGTATTCATTGAACCAAAACGACCGCCGTTAAAATCAGCAATAGCTTCGGTTATCTGTTGTTGTGTGTTCATCACAAATGGCCCGTAGCCGATAATGGGCTCATCAATGGGCTCACCACTCAGTAGCAAGAGCACCGCATCATTATTGGCCTCTATCGTTACATGACTGCCAGCAGAGTCCAGTAATACCATTTCTGCATCACGGGCAAGGGCATCACCATTGACCAGCACGGATCCTCGCAACACGATCAATGCGCTGTTCCAACCGACAGGCAATGAAAACTCAGCACTCTTATCCTGATTCAGTCGAATATCCCAAACGTTCAATGGAGAGAAGGTATGGGCAGGGCCGCTTGCATCCGCATAACTGCCAGCGATGACCCGCAGACTACCGGCACCTTCAGGTAATGCAACCTGAGGAATGCGTTCACTACCAATGGCCTGATAGCCAGGAGCCGCCATTTTGTCTTTTGCGGGCAGGTTGACCCACAGTTGCACCATTTCAAAAGCGCCACCCTGTTGTGCAAAGGTATCTGAATGAAACTCTTCATGTAAAATACCGCTACCGGCGGTCATCCATTGCACATCACCGGGGCCAATAACACCGCCTTTACCGGTTGAATCACGATGTTCAACTTCACCATGATAAACAATAGTGACAGTTTCAAAGCCACGGTGTGGATGTTGCCCGACACCCCGACGAAGTTTGGTCGCGGTAAACTCCATCGGCCCGGCATAGTCGAGCAGCAGGAAAGGGCTAAGTTGTTTGCCATGGCTTTGGTATGAAAATAGTGAACGTACCGGGAAGCCATCTCCCACCCAATGTTGGTGTGGTGCGCGGTAGATACCTTTGACTTTTTTCATCTTAATCTCCTTACATATTACGATGAGGTATAGCAGCCTTGCTCTACAGCTCGGCAGACTGCAAGTAGATAAAGTATATATTCAGGATAATGTAAGCAGTAGATGGCAAAATTAACTATAACTGTTCTATTATTAGGACAGTAATAAAGCCGCTGGCGGCAAGTAACTGATAGGTAAGATATGCAAGATCTTAATGATCTCTATTATTACGCTGAGGTGGTGGAACATGGCGGGTTCAGCGCGGCTGCGCGAGCTTTAGGACTACCAAAATCAAAGTTGAGTCGTCGGGTAGCCTTGTTGGAAGAACGATTGGGTGTGCGGCTAATCCAACGTTCAACCCGTCGTTTTGCGGTGACTGATGTTGGACTCACCTATTATGAGCATTGTAAGGCAATGCTGGAAGAAGCCAAAGCGGCGCAGGAGTCGATTGATTTAACCCAGGCAGAACCACGGGGTGTGGTGCGTATCACTTGTCCTGTGGCGTTATTGCAGACCACTGTGAGTGCTATATTGGCAGATTTTATGGCCAGTTGTCCCTTAGTGACGATTCATCTTGAATCGACCAATCGCCAGGTAGATCCGGTGGCCGAAGCTATCGACATTGCTATTCGTGTCCGCCCACCGCCATTGCAAGACAGCGACCTGGTGCTGAAGGTTTTGGGTAATCGCTGTCAGTGTCTGGTTGCCAGCCCGGAATTAATCGCGCGACAAGGGGAGGTCAATGTACCGGCTGATCTGACCGGTTGGCCGAGTCTCGGATTAGGGCAACCTCAACAGACGTTTATTTGGCGTCTGGATGGGCCAGAAGGGGCTAATGCCGCTATCTATCATCAGCCGAGACTGGTGACGGCAGACATGACAACCTTACGCAGTGCTGCGCTAAGTGGCGTAGGGGCGGTGCAACTTCCGGTCATGATGGTGGAACAACAGATAGCTGAGGGGGAATTAATACGCCTGTTACCGGATTGGTCGCTACGTCATGAGATTATCCACGCGGTATTTCCATCACGGCGGGGGTTACTGCCCTCAGTGCGCAGTATATTGGATTATCTGGAATTACGTTTTAGCCAATTGGCGTCCCGATAAGCCTACATTGAAGAGGAGTTTACCGGCTCAATGTTTGTGGCGGTGGTGTGAGTCTGGAAAATGTGGATGAGCGTGTGTTATTGGCCGGTGGTGGTGGCGATGTTTGTGCGGCGTTCCTGCAACCAGAGGGAAATCATGTGAGTGCTGGTGATGCTCATCATGCAGATGTTGGTGCTCATGTAACAATTCATCATGATTATGTTGATGATCATGTTGTTCCGTGAGATGCAACCAGATACCGATAGCCATCAGTAAGCCTGCAACTATCAATGGTAACGTGACAGCGTCACCCATCGCGACTGCCAATACGGCACCGAGGAATGGGGCGATAGAAAAATAAGCGCCGGTGCGTGCGGTACCAAGATGACGTAAACCAATAACAAACAGCGCCAGGCTAACGCCATAGGCAAAAAATCCTACCAGCAGGGCAGCCGCCAAATTGGTCAGTGGTGGCAATGTTGCGCCGAGAGTAAAAGCCAGGCTGAGATTAACGGCACCGGCAACCAAGCCTTTGACGGATGCAATCCAGGTGGCATCCGTCAGCGAGACTTTACGGGTCAGGTTGTTATCAATCCCCCAGGCGAAACACGCCCCCAGGATGGCCCAGGTTGGCCACCATCCGGCAAAACGTGCTTCTCCCGGCCAGCTTAAAATAGCGGCACCGGCAACAATGGCCACCATACCTAGCGCAATGCGACGGTCAAAGTTCTCTTTAAAAGCGAACCAGGCTAACAGCGCGGTAAATACCCCCTCAGCATTGAGTAGTAGTGAGGCACCGGATGCTGGCATGCCGGTAAGACCGATCATCAGTAATACCGGCGCAATAACGCCACCTGCGGCAATAGCACCGATAAACCACCGCAATTCGTTCCAGGGCAGTTTGACAGCAGACGAGTGGGTTATCAGACGATAAATCAATAATCCTGTACCTGACCCCAAATACAGCAAACCGGCCAGTAACCACGGGCTGACGGTATTGAGTAACTGTTTTGCCAGCGGGGTTCCTGCGCCAAAAAGTACCGCAGCGGCCAATGCTGCCAATACACCCGGTTGTCGTAGTCCATTATGCCATTTCATTGGTTAAGCTCGAAGGTTGCAAGTCTGTGGTAATTTTAGCTCATGAAAAAGCCGGAAAACCCTTTCTGTAGTAGAAATTCTCTATCAGAAAAGATTAACCGGCTAATTTGAATGTTAATTATCAACCGTCTGTTTGTGGAACAACGCACGAAATACTGGGTAGATATCCTCAGGATCACGAATATGTTGCATGGCAAAATTGTCAAATTTTGCCTGTAAGTCTTCATATTCCCGCCACAATGTCTGATGGGCGCGGCGGGTTATCTCTATATAGCTATAGTAACGCACCGTTGGCAGAATTTTCTTTGCCAGTAATTCATGACACAGGGGTGAATCATCAGCCCAGTTATCGCCATCAGAGGCTTGAGCGGCATAGATATTCCACTGCGCCGGGTTATAGCGTTCCTGAACCACTTCATCCATTAGCTTCAATGCGCTGGAGACAATAGTCCCGCCAGTTTCTTGCGAATAGAAAAACTCCTGCTCATCCACTTCTTTGGCTTGTGTGTGGTGGCGGATATATACCACATCAACATTTTTATAGGTCCGGCTCAGGAATAGATACAGCAAGATATAAAACCGCTTTGCCATGTCCTTGGTGGCCTGATCCATCGAGCCTGACACATCCATCAGGCAGAACATCACCGCCTGACTGGATGGTTCAGGTCGCCGTTCGTAATTTTTATAACGCAAATCGAAGGTATCAATAAAGGGTACCCTGGCGATTTTTTGTTTTAATTCGGCAATGGCTTTGCGTATCCGTTCTTCTTCCAGCAATTGCGCGGGTTCAGAGTTTTCCAGCACCTGAAGCGTTTCTTCCAGCTCGCGCAGCTCACGCCGTTTACTGGCTGTCATCGCAGTACGACGGGCCAGTGAGTTTTGCAGTGAGCGCACCACGCTGATATTGGCCGGCACCCCATTAGAGGTGTATCCCGCGCGATGTGTTTTGAATTCTGTTAACTGTTTATACTGATTTTTCTTCAAGTTAGGCAGCGCAAGGTCTTCAAACAGTAAGTCAAGGTATTCATCTTTGGAAATCTGAAAGACAAATTCGTCTTCACCTTCACCGTCCTGGCCTGCGTTACCCTGACCACTGCCACTGCCTCCTTGAGGGCGATCTATTCGGTCATTGGTAACAAAATGGTCATTACCGGGATGTACCCGGTGGCGTATCCCTCCACGGCCCTGATGGAACATCGGCTCATTGATATCATCGATAGGTATTGATACTGACTCGCCACTCTCAATATCTGTAACCGACCGTTTATTGATGGCATCGGAAATCGACTGTTTAATTTGTGACTTATAGCGGCGCAAAAAGCGCTGGCGATTGACCATGCTTTTATTCTTGCCGTTAAGTCGTCGGTCAATAAAGTAGCCCATAACTCCCCCAAACGACTTTGCCTCTATTCCTTCATCTTTCACGTTATTGCTGTGTTGGCTGCCTTCACTCACCCCAGTCACTTAGTGGGCTAAGCTCCTGGGGCTTCGTTTAGTTGCCACCTTGCTACAACGCGATCTATACCTGTTATGCCGTAATGAATCGGTAAACGGGTTATGAAGATTTTCTTACCCGCAGATACCATTCACACAACAAGCGAACCTGTTTGCGGGTATAACCTTTCTCCATCATCCGATCGACAAAGTCATCATGTTTTTTCTGCTCATCCGTTGAGGTCTTGGCATTAAAGGAGATGACTGGCAGTAACTCCTCGGTATTTGAGAACATTTTCTTCTCAATAACCGTACGTAACTTCTCGTAACTGGTCCAGTTTGGGTTACGGCCACTGTTATTGGCTCTGGCGCGCAACACAAAGTTGACTATCTCATTACGGAAATCTTTTGGGTTGCTGATACCCGCGGGTTTTTCAATTTTCTCCAGTTCAGCATTCAGTGATTCACGATCGAACAGTTGCCCGGTATCCGGATCACGATATTCCTGATCCTGAATCCAGAAATCGGCATAAATAACATAGCGGTCAAAAATATTCTGACCGTACTCAGAATAAGATTCCAGATAGGCGGTTTGAATCTCTTTACCGATAAACTCGGCATATTTCGGGATCAGATAGCCTTTCAGGTGTTCCAGATATTTCTCAGCGATATCTTGCTGGAATTGTTCCCGCTCTATCTGCTGTTCCAGAACATAGAAGAGATGTACTGGGTTAGCGGCAACCTCAGCATGGTCAAAGTTAAACACTCTGGAGAGGATTTTAAAGGCAAAACGGGTAGAAAGACCGTTCATACCCTCATCAACTCCGGCGTAGTCCCGATATTCTTGATAAGACTTGGCTTTCGGGTCGGTATCTTTCAGGCTTTCACCGTCATACACCCGCATCTTGGAGTAAATACTGGAGTTTTCCGGTTCTTTCATTCTGGAGAGAATAGAGAAGCGGGCCAGTGTTTCCAAGGTGCCAGGGGCACAAGGAGCATGGGTTAACTCACTGTGATTCAACAGTTTGTCGTAGATCTTGATCTCTTCTGATACCCGCAGGCAATAAGGGACTTTGACAATATAAACACGGTCAAGGAAGGCTTCATTATTCTTGTTATTACGGAATGCGACCCACTCTGATTCGTTAGAGTGGGCGAGAATAATACCGCTGAATGGTAGAGCGGATATCCCCTCTGTACCGTTATAGTTCCCCTCTTGGGTGGCGGTCAGTAGTGGATGTAGCACCTTAATCGGGGCTTTGAACATCTCGACGAATTCCATGATCCCTTGGTTCGCACGGCACAATGCACCGGAATAACCATAAGCATCTGGGTCGTTTTGAGCATGATTTTCCAGTTTACGGATATCAACTTTACCGACCAGTGCCGAGATATCCTGGTTGTTTTCATCGCCCGGTTCAGTTTTCGCTATCGCAACCTGTTCAAGGATAGAAGGCCAGACTTTGATAACCTTGAACTTAGTAATATCGCCGCCAAACTCATGCAGGCGTTTTGCCGCCCATGGCGACATAATCGTACCGAGATAACGGCTTGGAATCGTGTATTCTTTTGCCAAAATAGCCGCATCTTCCTGCGGATTGAATAAACACAATGGGTGGTCATTCACCGGGCTACGCTCGTCATTGGCACTTAAGATATAGATGGGCACACGTTGCATCAGTGCTTTCAACCGTTCAGCCAGAGATGACTTACCACCACCCACTGGGCCGAGCAAATACAGGATCTGTTTCTTTTCTTCCAGCCCTTGAGCGGCATGTTTGAGATAGGAAACAATCTGCTCTATGGCTTCTTCCATTCCATAGAACTCTTCAAAGGCAGGGTAGCGCGCGATAACCCGGTTAGAGAAGAGTCGAGACATGCGGGACTCAAGTGCGGTATCGACCATGACTGGCTCACCAATAGCCATTAACAGACGCTCAGCTGCATTGGCATATGCGCTGCGATCGTGCTGGCAGATAGTGAGGAATTCCTGCAGAGTGAACTCTTCGTCCTTGGCCGCCTCATAGCGTTGGCGATAGTGATCAAATATGTTCATAGCGATGCCCGTCCTGTTTGAATGGTTGGGAACATAAAATAGTAGTAGCGCTTTATTGGGTTAAAATTTTGAAACTACTACCTTATTGTTATGGTCGCGTCTCCGCCAAAGGTCAAGTTAGCCCCGACCAGAGATTGGCCACTTCTAGAACAATAAATAACCATTATTCGGTAACTAAATCTATTTTTTATTTCATTGTCAGTGTTTTATATATAATTAATTGAGCTTATCTATTTGAATATCTCGTTATTTTATTGTAATCAAAGCCAGGTAAATTTTTAGGTTGTCAGCCCACCGGTTGTCGGTGATACGTTGTACAGGCCGGATGGGCATTCCGCTAACATGTGTAAAGATTTCGCCACGGGCAAGCAATTGATTTACACTAAGTTAACTAATGAATTCGTTACCAATGGGATTTAATCCGTGAAAAAACATGACATAAAACTGAAGCAAATAAAAACGTTGGCAGCATTGGCTGTAGCTACCGCGGTTTGTATGCCAACTGCGATGGCAGGAACATGGTCGCTGGGGGCATCAGCATTAGTGAGCCCGGACCCTTACCGTGGCAAGAATGACCGGGTTTATCCGGTGCCTATTATTTCTTATGAAAGTGATAATTTTTACTTCCGCACGTTGGCCGCCGGTTATTACCTGTGGAAGGATGACAGCAATCGCTTGTCAATTGATGCTTATTATTTACCATTGCACTTTACCCCAGGTGACAGTGATGATCAGCAGATGAAGCAGTTGGATAAACGCCGCAGCACTATGATGGCCGGGATGTCATATTCCCATATTGAGGATTGGGGAACGATCCGGGCGGCGTTCTCTGGCGACGTGCTGGATAATAGTGGTGGTTTTATCGGCGACCTGGCCTACCTCTATCGCTTTAATATCGATAGCTGGACACTGACCCCTGGTGCGGGTGTTAGCTGGAACAGTGGCGATCAGAACAACTATTACTATGGTGTAAGCGGAAGGGAGTCTGCACGTAGTGGTTTGGCGCAATATAGCCCAAGTGACAGCTGGTCGCCATATCTGGAGTTGTCAGCAAACTACAACATCAATCCAAATTGGAATGCCTTCTTTACTGGCCGTTATATCCGTTTGGCAAATGAAGTAAAAAATAGCCCAATGGTCGATGCGTCATTCAGTAGCGTATTGTGGACCGGAGTGACCTATACTTTCCGCTAACATTTATGCTCAGTGAGTGAAGGGTTGACCGCTTCTCGGGGCGCTCCGGTGGCTTACGCCACGCCAACGACACGATCCCCTTCATTTGACTCTGTTAGCAATCTGAAATGGGGCATAACGCCCCATTTTTGTGTCTGGTGGTTTATAGCCGTTATCAGGAATTTTTACGGCTGCGAATAGTCATGGCGAGGCGCGCTGGCGCATCAGTGGTGGCGACTAAAGGCTTATTGACTCGGGCTGTTTCCACGCAAACCATGGTTTTATAACCCTCATTTGGCATGTCAACCATGCTACTGGACAGCTCAGCACCTGGATTCCAGGCAACCACATCACTTTGGTGATGATGGTGTACTTCAATGGTACGTTTCAGCACGGCATCTTTTATCAGGCTGTAGGCTTCTGGTTGTGTGTAGATCCTGTCAGTCTGGCCGTTAAATACTAAATCCCCTTGTTGGCTGGCATCGGCAACTTTCAGTACCTTATCAAAGTATTTTTCACCTAACCCACTGATTTTAACCTGGTCAATATCGCCAATTTGGAAATAGGAGTGTAATGCGGCAACGGATTGATAATCGCCGTGTGATTCCAGCTCCATTTCGCATTCATCACCCAACTTAAAGCGGGCAATCAACGTGAATGCGTGTGGCCAAAGTTTGCGTGAAGCATCACTGTCTTCCAAGGTAAAGGTCAGGATAACCCCGTTTTCATTCTCATCATGGGCGCTGAGTGCCCATGGCAGTAAACGAGCAAAACCATGAGACGGTTGTGCAGATGGGCCAAACCAAGGCCAACAAATAGGCACACCACCACGGATGGCGACACCTTCTTTAAATGGAGTGTTATTACTCAGCCAAATAACAGGCTGTTCACCACTGGGTTGGTAGGCCAGCAAATGAGCACCTTGTAGGCATACTGCTGCACGCACCTTCGGATGAGAAACCACCACCACCGGCAATTCATCCAGTTGACGTTGGCTGATGTAAGGCGACATTTGTTCAACAACAGGTAGGGTGAATACTTTCTCGTTCATTCGTTTGGCCTTATGGGAAAGGGGGCTTGAGATCCATTGAACTTCAGACTTTCGATAATATCACAGCCTTTGAATCTTGCAGTAAACGTAGAGTACTGCAGTGGTGAATCATTGATATTGCGCAATTTATTATCGCCACTACGGCCATTATGTTACTTCAGACGTATGGGTTTTATCAGGCTTTCTGCTGGGATGCCATACATGTTGTGCAGCTTCCAAATCATTGGCAGGGTGAGGCTACGTTTACGATTGAGTATTTCATAAACGCGATTACTTCTGCCGATAGCGGGCACCAGATCTTTTACTGTCAGACCCGATTGTTCCATCCGAAATTTAATGGCTTCAACCGGATCAGGTAAATCTACCGGAAAGTGTTTTTTCTCGTAGTCTTCAATTAAAATAATCATCACTTCTAAAAAATCACCTTCTGGGGTATTCAGTTCTGGCGGGTTATCAAACAGGGGGGATACTGCTTTCAGCGCTGCGCGATAATCGTCTTCATTGCGAATTGGTCGTATATTCATCAACTACTCCATCTCTATATTGTTCGCATCGACAGCATCGTATTGCTTATGCGAACCAATAAATTTTATGTATACAGCGCCAAAGCGATAAGCAATGGCGGTAATCATCCGATAATCATTCCCTTTGATGTTAAACACCACCCGGCGGCTTTTAAGAATACTCGCGCTACCGAACTGGGCTTTTATATCATTGGGTGTAACCCATTGAGCATGCTTAACTTCATCAATCCAGGCTGTTAGTGGCTGTTCTGTATCTCGATGTTTAGCCCAAAAGGTGGTTAACGTACTGATGGCGATGATTTTCATAATAGTGAGGATAGTCCCTTGCTGGGACTGACGCAAGTTAAATGTCCCATAGTGGGACTTTGACGCGCATCCGTCCGTAGATATTAGTGTCTTTAGTGGTGTGTTCCAGAGGGTAACGATACTTGCGGGTACACTGCCAACCGAAAGTGCGCAAATGCGAAGCGTCTCGACATTTAATGGCAGCAGTAGGGGAGGTGATACCACACAGTTGATGAGCAATAAAAAATGATGAGCAATAAAAAAGCCACCCGGAGGTGGCTTTTGGTAGAAATCTACATCAATCCATTATTTGGAGATGTGAGAGATCAGATCCAGAACTTTGTTTGAGTAGCCAGTTTCGTTATCGTACCAAGAAACCAGTTTCACAAAGTTGTCATTCAGCGCGATACCCGCTTTAGCATCGAATACTGAAGTCAGTTTTTCGCCGTTGAAATCGGTAGAAACAACGTCGTCTTCGGTGTAGCCCAGAACGCCTTTCAGCTCGCCTTCTGAAGCCGCTTTGATAGCAGCACAAATTTCTTTGTAAGAAGCTGGTTTTTCCAGACGTGCAGTCAGGTCAACAACAGAAACGTTAGGGGTAGGAACGCGGAACGCCATACCGGTCAGTTTACCGTTCAGTTCTGGGATGACTTTACCCACTGCTTTAGCAGCACCGGTAGAAGAAGGGATGATGTTCTGGGATGCGCCGCGGCCGCCGCGCCAGTCTTTATGAGACGGGCCATCAACAGTTTTCTGAGTGGCAGTAGTTGCATGCACCGTGGTCATCAACGCTTCAACGATACCGAACTTGTCGTTGATAACTTTAGCCAGTGGAGCCAGGCAGTTAGTGGTGCAAGAAGCGTTAGAAACGATTTCCTGGCCAGCGTATGACTTGTGGTTAACGCCCATAACAAACATCGGGGTGTCGTCTTTAGAAGGACCTGTCAGAACCACTTTTTTCGCGCCAGCAGCGATGTGCTTACGTGCCGTTTCGTCGGTCAGGAACAGGCCAGTTGCTTCAGCAACAACGTCAACGTTAACGTCGTTCCACTTCAGGTTAGCTGGATCTCTCTCTGCGGTAACACGGATGGTTTTACCGTTAACAACCAGATGGCCGTCTTTTACTTCTACAGTACCGTCGAAACGACCGTGGGTTGAGTCGTATTTCAGCATGTACGCCATGTAGTCAGCGTCCAACAGATCGTTGATTGCAACGATTTCGATGTCAGAACGTTCCTGAGCAGCACGGAAAACAATGCGACCGATACGGCCAAAACCGTTGATACCTACTTTGATAGTCATATATTCCACCAGCTATTTGTTAGTGAATAAAAGGTTGGTTGTAAAATTACAAAAACCTTACCGAGCGTCAAGCGGAATCGTGTCAATTATTGCTAAAAATCAAATCGAGGGCAGTCGATTGAGCATTAATTACGCGTTTCCAAATACGATTAGCCTAATCTTTATATTTGGGCTAATTATTAAGTTTAAAGTGAAAATCAGTAATATTTGCGATTTTTATTACATTTATACTGTTGCCACTTCGATGGCATACAGTTTAGGACAATTTTAACTGCTTTGTTGTTAATTTTTTGTTATTATTAGACGTTGTTTTCGTTGACTTTATCCCCTGCCAGAGAACCGCACAAATGGCTAAAGAACTGAACCCTACAGAAAATATTGAGAAACTGTCCGATATTCAGCGGCATGTCACCCAACAACGGGGGACGGAAGCGCCTTTTACCGGTAAATTACTGCATAATAAACGCGATGGTGTATACCAATGTGTGTGTTGCCATCAGCCGCTTTTCATCTCAGAATCAAAGTTTGACTCTGGCTGTGGTTGGCCCAGTTTCTACCAGCCGATTGATGCTGAGTCTGTGCGCTATCTTGATGATTATGCTCATAATATGCATCGGGTTGAAATCCGTTGTGGTCATTGTGATGCCCATTTGGGCCATGTTTTTCCCGACGGCCCTCAACCTACCGGGGAGCGTTATTGTGTGAATTCGGCGTCACTGAATTTTGTCGATGACCAAAATGGTGAGCAGACTGCGGGCTGAGTGCCGACTAATATCAGGGGGGTTGTTAACACCGTGGTTTGTGGCGGCATAACTGGGTTGACGAAGGTGTAGTTTGTGAGGCGCAGCTTGGTATATGAAAAATCGATTCAGCTTATTATTCGTTTATTTAAGGATGCTCTGATGGAGCTTGAAGACCTGATTTCAGTAATGACACCCGAAATTTACCAACGTTTGGTACACGCGGTAGAGCTGGGTAAATGGCCGGATGGTGTGGCACTGACACCCGCGCAGAAAGAAAACAGCCTGCAAATGGTCATGCTGTGGCAAGCCCGTCATAACGAGAATGCTCAGCATATGAGCATTGGTACTGATGGTCAGATTGTGATGAAAACCAAGCAAGAGCTGAAGCAGCAATTTAGCCAACCGATACTGGCAACATTGAAGCCTGAGTAAGCTTTTTTTAACGATATTATCGGCGTAAAAGGGGCAACTCACTGCGCCAATATGAGCGCAGTGGTATTTGTTTAATGATCAAACCACTCCACTGCTGAATTTTTCTGACAAGATTGGATTACAGCAAGAAATTGTTCCAGCGTCAGCATATGTGCTCCCGCATCACTCATTGCATTAAAGGCTTGTTGACTATCTTGTGGTTGCCGGTTTACCCCCCGGCAACCGTCACAGATCACGGTCGTTTCATAACCCAAGGCCAATGCATCCAATACGCTATATTTCACGCAGTAATCAGTGGCTAACCCCATAATGTACAAACGTTCTATCTCTCGCTGCTTAAGCCACGCATCCAGTGGGGTTTTAGTTCGTTTGCCGTTATCAAAAAAAGCACTGTAGCTGTCAATGTCAGGGTCTTGCCCCTTACGAAAAACCTGCGCAATAGCATCTTGTTGTAACTGAGGATGAAAAGCCGCTCCAGACTTACCCTGCACGCAATGTACTGGCCACCATACTTGTGTCAGCCCATCTAACTCACCCACAGTACCCGCTTGCGCATTTGAATTGATGGCGAAACTACGGTGTTCAGCAGGGTGCCAATCCTGACTGGCAATAACCGGTATCTGTTGGATAAGGCAGGCATTGATGGCCTGATTAGCAATGACAATAACCTGCTCACCTTCAGCAACTGCCAACGCGCCACCTGGACAGAAGTCATTTTGTAAATCAATTAAGAGCAGTGCTGTATTCATTAGTATACCACAGGATCAGTTAGTATCAGTTAATTCACCACGCAGGTTTTGTTGCATTAACCGACGAATATCTTCAGGGAATAGTGCTTGACTTAACAAATAATGCAGCTTTGTCAGTGCAGCTTCAACCGTCATATCAAAGCCACTGATAACGCCAGCGTTAGCCAACGCATTACCGGTTGCGTAACCTTCCATATTGACTCTGCCGGAAATACATTGGGTCAGATTCACCACCACAATACCGCGATCGCTGGCATTTTTTAATTCGTCCAGTAACTCGGCTTTTTGTGGGGCGTTGCCCACACCATAAGATCGTAAAATAAGCGCCTTAACCGGTTGCAACAAGAAGTTACGCACCACCGCACCCGATATCCCAGGATAAATGGTGACCACTCCAATCGGTTGAGGTGTAATGCGATGAACCATCAGCGGCCCGTTATTAACCGGCGACTCAACTGATGCCATGCGACGAATATGGATACCAGCTTCGAGTAATACAGACAGATTCGGTGAGGCAAAAGCATCAAAACCATCCGCATGAGCTTTAGTGGTTCGATTGCCACGGAACAGTTTATTGTTAAAGAACAGACTGACTTCATTTACCGGGTGATTAGCCGCCAGATAGAGGGCATTTAGCAAGTTGGTTTGCCCGTCAGAACGCAACTCAGCCAAGGGGATTTGGGAGCCGGTGACAATCACGGGTTTAGCCAAATTCTCTAACATAAAGGAGAGGGCTGAGGCAGTAAAGGCCATGGTGTCAGTGCCATGCAAAATCACAAAACCATCGTATAAATCGTAGTTCTGCTGGATATCATTGGCGATATGCTGCCAGTCCTCAGGTGTCATATCTGAGGAATCAATCAATGGAGCATATTCATGGATAGTAAAATCTGGCATTTCGGGCCGATGGAACTCAGGCATTAGAGCAAGTTGGCGTTGCAGGTGGCCGGACACGGGGATGTATCCATGATCTGATCGTTGCATACCAATAGTCCCGCCCGTATAGGCGACATAAATAGATTTCTTCTGCATGAGCATTAGGGCCTGAAAAGTGGTAATGAATAAGATGGATCAATTATAGGGAGACTGGCGGGGAAAAAAAGCCCGACAGATGCCGGGCTGAGTTTATTAGCGTACATCACCACAAGTTAGGCATAACGCATAACGATTCTGCGGGTCATTCAGCGTATTAAGTAAACCTGGCTGATCTTTAACGGCCTGTGCTATGGCCGAGATGGGTGCCGGTAACCATGCCTGAATGGCGGTGGGTAATATTGCCTGCACAGACACACTCATTTGGCCGAAAATTAAATCGCTGAGACTTGGATCATCAACAAACCAGTTCAACTGCCAGGTCTTCAGTTGTGCCAGTTCAGCGACTTTCTTAACGGCATCATCAAAGTCACCTAACTGATCCACCAGACCATTATTTTTGGCATCAAGACCAATCCACACATGGCCTTGAGCGATTTGATCCACTTGCTCTGGGGTCTTGTGACGAGAGGTTGCGACCAGATCAATAAAGGTCTTGTAGCCATTTTCGATATTTATTTGCATCATCTGAGAGAATTCAGGTGGCAAATTTTTGGTAACCGAAATATCAGCCAGTGGTGAAGTGGCGACACCGTCAGTATGCACACCAATGCTTTCCAGTGAATTCTGGAAGGTATTAATCACGCCGAAAATACCAATCGAACCGGTTAGGGTGCTCGGGCTGGCAACGATATAGTTAGCCGGTGTTGATATCCAGTATCCACCGGATGCTGCCATACCCCCCATTGATACTACCAATGGTTTCTTTGCCGCACGTAATGCAGCCAATTCGGAGCGAATCAACTCAGAGGCACTCACGCTGCCCCCTGGGCTGTTTACCCGCAAGATAACGGCCTTAATCTTCGGATCCAAACGAGCCTGCCGAATTTGGGCCGCCAACGTATCACCCCCGACGTTACCTGGGGTCTGCGGGCCATCAATGATAGCGCCGTTAGCAAAGATAACGGCTATCTGCCCACCTTGCTGTGGTGCTGGCGTTGGTTGGTAGTCATAAATGCTGACGTAATTGAAGTCGTTATTCTTTTTATCCCAGCCGAATTTGTTGATCAACTCGGTTTCTACCTCTGGGCGTGAGGCCAATTGATCAACCAGTTTACTGTCCAGAGCATATTGCGCCGGAGAACCGCCTGCGGCCTGTAAGCCACTGATAACCCCCGCCGCGCCAGGGAACAGTTGTTCTGGCGTTAACTGTCGGTTCGCGGAAACAGCAGTAAGATAATTTTGCCATAACCCTCCAATCCAACGGCTGTCAGCCTCACGGGCGGCAGGTGACATATCATCACGGATCATCGGTTCAACCGCAGACTTATAGGTACCGACGCGGAAGATATTGGTGGTGACTTTGAGTTTTTCCAGTAACGATTTGTAATAAAGGTTATTGCTAGCGAAACCGTGCAGATCGACGGCCCCTTGTGGCGACAGATAAATTTTATTAGCAAAGCTGGCTAAATAGTACTGACTTTGATTATAGCTATCACCAATAGCATAAATCGGTTTACCGCTGTCACGAAATTCCCGCAGCGCTTTGCCGATATATTGCAATGAGGGTTGGTCTGCCCCGGTAAAATCACTCAATGACAGCACCAAACCGTTAATATTGTCATCGGTTTTTGCCAGACGAATAGTCTCTACAATATCAAATAAGGAGTTTTCTTGTAGGCGATTACTGGATGTGCCTATTAACATGCGCGCCCATTGACGCAGTTTATTATTCACTGCGGGCTGATCGACTACCACGCCACTTAAATTAACGAGCAATGCGCTTTTAACCGGTTCAGCCGGTTTACTTTGGAACTGAAGGTAAAGACCGACACCTACCAAAATCAGCAGTATCAGGAAAAGATTAAGAATAAACTCTCTGACAAAATTCAGCAGACGCCAGGTCCACTTGAAAAAGCCAGCAATGATTCGCCACAAAGTGCGCATGTTATCTCCAACAAAACCGAGCAAGTCTGTTTATCCTAATGACCTGACGAACAAAAGTCAGCTTTAAATCACTGTTAAGCCTAGCCGAAAGGTCAACACTGGCAACAAAATGATAACTTATGCTACCGTGCTGAAAATGAAAATCGTTATCAGGAGAATATAATGGATGCGTTAGAACTGTTACTTAACCGCCGATCGGCGTCGCGCTTAGCTGCTCCAGCCCCTATGGGTGAGGCATTGGACCATATAATCCATGCTGGCATGCGGGCACCTGACCATGGCGCATTGCAACCATGGCACTTTTTTTTAATCGAAAATGACGGTCTGGAGCGTTTTAGTCAATTGTTACAAAAAGCGGTTCAGCAGGATGGTGCCAATGAAGCTGTACTGGAAAAAGCGAAGCAGGCTCCTTTCCGCGCGCCGCTGATTATCACGGTCATCGCCCATGTCACGGAAAATCCCAAAGTACCCAATTGGGAACAAGTGGTTTCAGCCGGCTGTGCGGTGCAAGCCATGCAGATGGCGGCGCTGGCTCAAGGCTTTAATGGCATTTGGCGTACCGGCTCCTGGACTCACCATCCGGTTGTTCGTAAGGCGTTTGACTGTCGCGAACAAGATGAAATTGTCGGTTTCCTCTATCTTGGGACACCACAATTAAAATCAGCGACCAAAGTGATACCACCGGATTACACTGCTTTTGTTAGCCATTTCTAAGAGTTATAGGTTATTTCTCAGGTTATACATCGCAGCTTGTGCTTTTTATCGACAACAAGCTGCGTTTTCGCCTGCTTTGTGAGCAACCTATCTGCCCGGCAGTGGCTATCTACTTACCAAACCACGTTATAGACGCTACCATAGGTACCCTGGGGTTTTGCCTTATCTGCATTATTCCTGACCAAATTACTGACTTATTGATTTAACTGCTTATTACTGACCATCAGACGGGAGAGTGTTATGACATCGCCAGCGATACGTCTTACTCAATACAGCCATGGAGCCGGCTGCGGTTGCAAGATTTCACCCAAAATTTTGGATAAAATTTTGCATACTGAGCAACAAAAATGGCTAGATCCCCGGCTGTTAGTAGGAAACGAAACCCGTGATGATGCAGCAGTTTATGATATTGGTAACGGTGTCGGTATTATCAGTACCACCGATTTTTTTATGCCGATCGTTGACGATCCTTTCGATTTTGGCCGAATAGCCGCCACTAACGCCATTAGTGATGTCTATGCGATGGGCGGCAAACCGATTATGGCGATTGCGATACTGGGCTGGCCAATAGATAAATTGGCACCAGAAATCGCCCAACAGGTTATCGACGGTGGGCGCTATGTTTGCCAGCAGGCGGGTATTTCCTTGGCAGGTGGCCATTCCATTGATGCACCAGAACCGATTTTCGGTTTGGCGGTTACCGGTATTATCAGCACGGCGCAGGTTAAGAAAAACAGTGGAGCCAAGGCGGGTTGTAAACTGTTTCTGACCAAACCGCTGGGTATCGGTATTCTGACCACGGCGGAAAAGAAAAGCAAATTGCGTCCTGAGCATCAAGGAATTGCCACCGAAACTATGTGCCAGTTGAATAAGTCGGGTGCTGACTTTGCCCATATCCCCGGTGTCACGGCGATGACTGATGTTACTGGGTTCGGTCTACTGGGGCATTTGAGTGAAATTTGTCAGGGATCCGGTGTTCAGGCAACGCTACATTTCTCTGTCATCCCACGGTTACCTGCGGTCGAAGAGTATATTGCTGCCGGCTGTGTGCCGGGAGGGACGGGGCGTAACTTTGACAGTTATGGTCATCTGATTGGCAATATGTCTGATCTGCAAAAACAATTATTATGTGATCCACAGACTTCCGGTGGTTTGCTGCTCGCGGTATTACCTGAGGCTGAGGCACAAATACAGGCGATTGCTGCTCAATATGGTATGAGGCTCAGCCCGATTGGCGAGCTAAGTTCAGTGGATAACCACCGGGCGCTGATTGAGATTACAGAATGACCTTTTCTTTGATGTCCTTTCCTTTGATGTATTCGTGCGGTGAATGATGCGACTTTTTATTGCTGAAAAACCCAGCTTAGCGCGGGCAATTGCCGATATTTTGCCAAAGCCGCATCGTCGAGGCGATGGATTCATTGCCTGTGGTAGTGATCAAATGGTGACCTGGTGTGTGGGTCACTTGCTGGAACAAGCCCAGCCTGATGCTTACGATAGCCGCTATGCACGCTGGTCGTTGGCTGATTTACCTATCATTCCCGAAAAATGGAAATTACAGCCACGGCCCTCGGTCAGTAAGCAATTAAATGTTATTAAACAACTTTTACAGCAGGCCGATGAAGTGGTTCATGCCGGTGACCCGGATCGCGAAGGGCAACTTTTGGTTGATGAGGTATTGGATTACCTCGATTTGGTGGCAGAGAAACGGCAAAATGTGCGGCGCTGCCTGATTAACGATTTAAACCCACAAGCGGTTGAACGTGCTGTGGAGCGTTTACGTTATAATCGTGAATTTATCCCATTATGTGTTTCTGCTTTGGCCCGTGCCAGAGCTGACTGGCTGTATGGCATCAATATGACACGCGCCTATACCATTCTTGGGCGTAATGCGGGTTATGACGGTGTTTTGTCAGTAGGGCGGGTACAAACACCGGTATTGGGGCTGGTGGTGCGCCGTGATGAAGAAATTGAAGACTTCATCTCCAAAGATTTTTTTGAGGTAAAAGCCCATATCGTCACCCCTGCTGATGAGCGTTTTATCGCGCTATGGCAGCCGAGCGGCTCCTGTGAGTCGTATCAGGATGAAGAAGGGCGTTTATTACACCGGTCATTAGCTGAGCACGTTGTGACCCGCATCACGGGCCAGCCCGCATTTGTTACATCTTATAATGATAAACGGGAATCAGAAACAGCACCGTTACCTTTCTCCCTATCAACCTTACAGATTGAGGCGGCCAAACGCTTTGCTCTAAGTGCTCAGCAAGTGCTGGATATTTGTCAGCGTTTATATGAAACGCACAAATTGATTACGTATCCGCGTTCAGATTGCCGATACCTACCAGAAGAGCATTTCGCTGGGCGTCATTCGGTGCTGAATGCTATCAGTATTCATCAGGCAGATTTATTGCCGCTAGATGTAATGGATAGTGATAGGCGCAATCGTTGTTGGGATGACAAAAAAGTCGATGCCCACCATGCAATTATCCCAACGGCCCGGGCAAGTAAAGTGAATCTGACCACCGATGAAGGCAAAGTATACCGCTTGGTGGCGCAGCAATATCTGATGCAGTTTTGCCCTGATGCGCAGTTCCGTAAATGTGTTATTGAATTGGATATTGCCGGCGGGAAGTTTGTCGCTAAGGCGCGTTTTTTGGCTGAAGCGGGTTGGCGTACCTTGCTCGGCAGCAAGGAACGTGATGAGGAAAACGAAGGCGCGCCATTGCCAGTGGTCAAGAAAGGCGCTGAGCTATTGTGTGAGCATGGTGAGGTTGTGGAGCGTCAAACTCAGCCACCAAGGCCATTTACCGATGCTAGCTTGTTATCTGCCATGACGGGAATTGCGCGTTTTGTACAGGACAAAGAGCTAAAGAAAGTGCTGCGAGCCACCGATGGATTGGGCACTGAGGCGACGCGAGCCGGGATTATTGAGCTACTTTTCAAACGCACTTTCTTATTTAAAAAAGGGCGCTACATACATGCAAGCCCGGCCGGAAGAGCGTTGATTCATGCGTTACCCGATATTGCGGCTCGGCCGGATATGACGGCACATTGGGAGTCGACATTGACACAAATCAGTGAAAAAAACTGTCGATATCAGGATTTTATGCAACCGTTGGTGGCGACATTGCAGGATTTAATTGGTCAGGCAAAGCAAAATCGATCACCTCAGGTTTTTCGCGGATTGCCAGCAGCACCTTCTGGAACGATAACTAAGCGTAAAAAAACACCATCTAAGGCCAAGGAGAATAAGTCATGAGAACATGGGTACTGCTGGGTTGTATTAGTTTTGCTACGTTTATTTCCGGTGCGGCAATGGCTAATCGTAACAATGTTGATGTTGTCGTCCCCCTGCCTCCAGAGATATGGAATAACTCATCAAACCGTAACACTAACAATAATCTGTGCACACGCTGCTGTATTTATCAAAATCAGAATTATTCGGAAGGCGCTGTATTACGGGTAGAAGGCGAAGTCTTGCAATGTGTGCGTGACTCTAGCGTGGTGGGCACTAATCCACTGATCTGGAAAAGATTAACCCGCTAGTACCTGGCGTTTTAGTGCAATAAAAGCATCCAATAGTGGGATATCGGCTGGTGCCAGAGGATAATGATAAGCATCCTCTGGCACCAGCCAGACAATAGCTGAGTGACAATGTAACACTGGCTCACCACTGAAGGTGTCAATGTGCCAGGCATGTAGTCGGATGGTGTATTGCTCCGAATCCCACTGATTGGTGGCGATATATCTTGCTACCATCGCCTCAATATTTAACTCTTCGGCAAGTTCACGTATTAGCGCTTGTGGTTGGCTTTCACCAGCGTCAACTTTCCCACCTGGGAACTCCCACAATCCAGCCTGATCGCGGTCTGCGTCTCGTTGCGCGAGTAAAATTTTGCCGTTTCGTTCAATAATTGCGGCGACGACATCAATCATTTTTTATTTATCCAACGCCGGTGGCTGGTTTGTACTGTTAATAAATGGCCCTCTATTTGAACAGGGCTTATCACCAACGTTATTAGAGCGCGAATTCGGACCATACTGGCGCATGATCTGATGGTTTCTCCATCCCGCGGATCTCGTAATCAATACCTGTTGCAATACAGCGGGCTGCCAGTGGTTGGCTTGCCAATAATAAATCTATACGCAGTCCTCTATTTTCATCAAAGCCCCGTGAACGGTAATCAAACCAAGAAAATTGATCATTACAATCAGGATTTGCTGCACGGAATGTATCAACCAGGCCCCAATTTTGTAGACGCTCTAGCCATGCACGCTCTTCAGGCAGGAATGAACACTTACCGGTGCGCAACCAGCGCTTACGACTCTCTTCACCGATACCAATATCCAGATCCGTTGGGCTAATATTGATATCTCCCATAATCAGCACCTGAGCATCCGCTGAAAGCTGTTGTTCCAGATACTGCTGTAAGTCAGCATAAAAACGTTCTTTTGCAGGAAACTTTATCGGATGATCGCGACTTTCTCCCTGAGGGAAATAGCCATTAATAACAGTTAAAGGGCCTTGTGGCGTTGCAATATCAGCCATGATAATACGGCGCTGAGCATCTTCTTCATCAGTAGGGAAGCCACGGCGAATAGCTAAAGGTTCTTGTTTAGTTAGCAGTGCAACACCGTAATGGCCTTTTTGCCCATGATAAAAAACGTGATAGCCATGCTTACTGACATCATCAAGGGGAAACATATCATCGTGTACTTTAGTTTCCTGAAGTCCGATAACATCTGGTTGATGTTGCTCGATTATTGCGGCCAGTTGATGAGGGCGAGCACGTAGGCCATTGATATTAAAAGAAACAAACTTCATGGTTAGCACCGTTTTTTGCTAAAAAATGATCTCAAATATTAGCAGATACAGAATAAAAATGTAATGCGTCAGCAGTGAATAAAGAAAGCGAATGATTTATCATTATCGTAATAGATAATGATAAATCATTTTTATTTAAACCAGACTCTCTGACTTCTTCATTAATTTCATGTGTTATTCATTAATGGTTGTTTTGAAATAGTTTATGATATGACGCTCTCTTCTTTAAATAAATGGTCTAATAGAGAATTAAATGCGAAATGTTATTCAAAAACTCCATTCACTATAATGTAATATTTTTATCTTTAATATATAAAAATATAATGCCATCAGATGTTATTCCGGCCTGAAATGGGTATTCTAAAATGTTATTTATTTTTTCATCCTCAACGAATTATTCGTTTTTGATGGTGATGAATCTTTTATCATAACTGGGTGTGTTAACTAATTTTGTAACAGGGAGAATAAAAAATAGTTATTTAATATCATGGAACTACGGTGATTTGTCTGTTAAAAGTGTGTGTAATATCGAGATGTTAATACACGCGTTTACTTAATGCATGATTATTGAATATGCAGGTTTAGATGGCTGTTTTTGCGCGATAATATCTTTATTATTAATCAAGTAATTATTATAAATAAAGTTTATGCAATTAACTTATTGAATATTGAACTATATCTACAGCTAGTATTATTAATATAGGCAGACCTGTCGTTTTTCTCTGATAAATATTAACACAAAGGATTAGTGAATTATGTTTCTATCTCGAAAGCTAGAAGCCTTTATGGCTGTGGTCGAAAATGGCTCGTTGAGTAAGGCTGCAAGAGTGATGAACAGGACTACACCGCCAGTGGCTAAGTCGATAAAAGACTTTGAAATTATAATAGGGAAAAGACTTTTTAAAAGAGAGAAGTTTGGTATGAGTTTAACGAGGGATGGTGAAGTTTTGTATAATGATCTGAAAGATTTGTATCAGCAAGAAAAAGAAATCACTAAAAAACACCTTACCGGTCATGTATCCAATGTCATCAATATTTACTATGATTGGGGTAAAAGTGAAAATTTGACAAGTTTGTATAAAGTGGCTGAAAAAAATAACATTCAAGCTAATATAATTAAATTTTACTATGAAAACATTGATGAAATTGGAGACTATGATGGAAATTCACTTATTCTTTCATCAGAAAAAATTTCCAGTGAACGATTTATGCTGTTAAATGAAATACCAGACAGCGGTTTTGGTATCTATGGCCGTAAAGATATAATTAATGGGAGTCAAGATGTTATAAATATTCTTCATAAGAATGTTTGGTTATGTAATCCGACATTATATAGAAGTGATTTTGTTAAGAATCTTGAAAAATCAGTTAAAAAACAATATGATAAAGTTAGTGTTAGACAGGTGGATAACTTGGCTTGTTGCTTGAATTTTATCTACTCTGGTAGATATATATGTATTACAGATTCAATAATGGATGATTTTAATGGTGATTCTAAGCTGGGATTTATAAATTTATCAAGTTTTAATAATGAGAATAAGTTATATTTTTATAAATCACGTTCACATTCAAGTGTATTAAATAAACTCATTGATTATATTTACACACTGATATGAAACTGCCCCAGCTATTAACCGTTGTCTCGCTACGCTCGGCGCGAACCTTATCGAAGGTTCTTACCTTCCCCACTGTGAGTACTATTTTAATTAATTGTATGCTGGGAGGTTTGAGATACTAGACAATGTGGTGGTGGGGGAAGGATTATTCGTCACGTTGTTCCTCACCCTTCGGGCCGCCGCTGCGCGTCGTTGTCTCGCTACGCTCGGCGCGAACCTTATCGAAGGTTCTTACCTTCCCCACTGTGAGTACTATTTTAATTAATTGTATGCTGGGAGGTTTGAGATACTAGACAATGTGGTGGTGGGGGAAGGATTCGAACCTTCGAAGTCGATGACGGCAGATTTACAGTCTGCTCCCTTTGGCCGCTCGGGAACCCCACCACAGAGTTCGTGGTCTTTATAGCAGAATACATGGACTAAACTGAAACTTAATGGTGGTGGGGGAAGGATTCGAACCTTCGAAGTCGATGACGGCAGATTTACAGTCTGCTCCCTTTGGCCGCTCGGGAACCCCACCACTGGCCTAACTACTTAGCAATACTGTCTTGGTAAGCGGGGCGCATCATATCAAATGAAACGCCCCTGTAAAGACGTGAAATGAAAAAAATAATTCGTTCGATGCTTTTTTGTTCTCAGCGATGCTTATATGGACAAAAAATATCTATTTATTGTGTGCTTACAGAATAACCGTACGGTTACCATACACAAAAACACGTTGCGCCAAAACACGATACAGAGCACGGCTCAAAACATTTTTTTCCACATCACGTCCAGCTCGCATCATATCTTCAGCAGTATATGAATGATCAACATGAATCACATCTTGCATGATAATTGGGCCTTCATCCAAGCTGTCATTGACGTAGTGAGCGGTGGCACCAATAATTTTCACCCCTCGTTCATAAGCTTGATGGTAAGGGCGAGCGCCGATAAATGCTGGTAAGAATGAATGGTGGATATTAATAATCTGGTAGGGGAAACGCTGAACAAAGGCTGGCGTCAGTACACGCATGTACTTAGCCAGTACAACATAATCGGGTTGACATTGTGCAATCTGCTCAATCAAACGCTGATCATGTTGATCACGGGTTATACCTTCATGGCTGATTAGGTGGAAAGGTATATCAAAGCGCTCGACCAAGTTCTGGAGTGCATCGTGGTTACCAATGACCGCCGCAATTTCGACATCCAAGCCACCATAGGCGCTCTTCATTAATAAGTCGCCCAGGCAATGCGCTTCTTTCGTGACCATAATGACAATACGACGCCGCCCCGCGGTGTGTAATTCGCGGTTAGTCCCTTCTGGTAATGCATCGTCCAAATCTGCGAGTAGGGTAGCGTCATCAAAAATACCCTCAAGCTCGGTACGCATGAAAAAACGACCCGTCAAATGATCAACGAATTCATTATTCTGTACAATATTTAACTGATGCTTGTAGCAGATACTCGTGATTTTTGCGATTAAACCTTTGGCATCAGGACAAATAGTGCGTAACACTTTCTTTTGAACATTCTGGTGTGGCATAAGGTGGTACATCCTGTCTTAACAGTACTTGATGTTATGTAAAAGTGTGATGTTACGGTCAGTCGTCAGTAATGAAACGTTTTTACTGTTAACGTCCGCAGCATTTCTTATATTTTTTCCCCGAACTGCAAGGGCATATATCATTTCTACGCACGGATGGCCGGACTCCGTCGATATAATACCAGTGTTCTTTTATTTGAAGGAAGCGCGAACGTTCATGCATCGTGCTGATCTGTGCAGTATTTGTATCGGTAAGGCTGGTATCAGTAAAACGGGCAATGAACTCAACAAAGGCTTCTCCATCATGAGTGCCAGCCATTTCATTGAGTATTGTTAATCCGTGCCATGAAGTATTGGTAAAGCTTTGGATTATCCCTGATCGCCACTCTTGGGCCTGGCAGTCGGGGTGCCAGGTTCTAACCAAGTAATCCACATCTTTTTTTGCATAGGCGCTATAACGGGAGCGCATCAAAATTGCAGGCTTAGCCGCAATCTGAGTACCAAGAATATAGGGTTCACAGCATACCTGGTATTCCAGGGCACTGCCGCATGGGCACGGTTCTGACAAAATTTCTCCGAAAAAATCATTAATGCCGCTATATCTACTGATGATAGGTCAGTTACAGATAGGGATGGGCAAGTAAAATAGTTATCAATATGGGACTATCTTACCTAATCGCGAGTTGAGGTTCAAAGTTGATCATTTTCTGAGGATACTCACTAAAATTAAGTTTTGTGATTACCATCACAAAAATACTTGACCGGCGTTTCATTATGGCGTAACTTGGCAATTGTGATGTGTGTCACAAAAAAATAATGATATTTACAGGAGCAACCCATGAAGCTGATCAATAAAGTCATCGCACTGTTCGAAAAAATGAGTGTCTCATTCGGCACCATCAACGGTTGATTTTCCGTAAGAATTCATAATATTCTGGCTCAAGTCCGACATATAGTTAATAGCACTGTAGCCATCGAAAGCTGGTAGTGAAATGAAAGCGTAATATGCGATTATCTATTTATCGAGCTTTATATTACCAGGTAACTGTTGATCGGTATGATCCTGAGTATTTATTCTGAATGGTCACCATTATGGTGGCCATTTTGCATTCTTATATCAGTTATTGAAAAATAAAAGCTAACACATTACCGCTTGATAAATTAATTGCATATTACTCCTCTGCCTATCAATTTAGTTACTGCTATTCAACGATTTCACCATATATAGACTCAATGGGTCGTCTTGGTAACAAGCAAATTCAGATGTAAGCTCGACGCTTAATCGTTGATATAGCTTTACCGCTTCAGATTGATAAATTCCCGTTATCTAGATAAATAGCCTTTAAATTTAATTGGTTAGATCTACCAATCAACGTTGCTGCTAACCGACCTGCAATCCCACTGGCACGATAGTTTGGGGTGACAAATACGCGTTTAATTTCAGGGGCTATTTTCAAGCAGAGAAAGAATAGCATACCCGACAGCCTGCCCTTCCAGCCTGGCAATATAAACGAATGTCTTTATCTGACGCATACTCATAATTGACTCTGCATGATTGCTCCCAGTTGGGTAGAGTGCTGTTTGATACGCATCTAATTGAGCAATCAATGCAATAAGATCAGGGTTAAACAGATCGGCCTAGCATATTTCAATATTCACAGTATATCCCTCTGCCGTGCCGCTATATCATTAGTAATGAAATGTAAACTATTTGTATCAATTTACCAGAAGGATTAATGTTCACTATAGTTTAATCCGTAGAGTTATAAAACTAACGGAGGAAAATACCTTTTCCTCCTGCGTGGCAGGTAAGCTGTAGCCTGATAATTTAAGCACCATAGAGTTGTACTGGTAGCCCTAGCTTGAGTTGATTTGTTCGCTTGATGAATAAAGTGCCAAACTGATTGAAAATGGACGAAATAAAATGAGAAAAATCAAGGTTGGACTGGCTCTTGGAGCTGGAGCCGCTAAAGGATGGGCACATATTGGTGTCATTAACGCGCTGAAAAAAATGGGCGTAAAAATCGACGTTGTAGCCGGTTGTTCGGTGGGTTCGCTGGTCGGTGCTGCTTATGCCAGTGACCACTTGGATGCGATGGAGCATTGGGTTCGTTCATTTAAATATTGGGATGTTATTCGTTTGATGGATTTTTCCTGGCACCGTGGTGGGTTGCTGCGGGGGGAGAGGGTTTTTAATGCGGTAAACAAAATAATAGCAGTGCAGGATATTGCAGAGTGTAAATTGCCTTTTGGTTCAGTCGTAACAAATTTAACGACAGGTCGTGAGTTATGGTTTACTGAAGGGGATATTAAATCGGCAATCAGGGCTTCGTGTAGCATGCCCGGATTATTTTCTCCTGTTTGGTTTGGTGGCTATTGGTTGGTTGATGGTGCGGTAGTTAATCCTGTTCCTGTCTCTCTGGCCAGAGCAATGGGGGCTGATATCGTAATAGCAGTTGACTTACAGCATGATGCACATCTTATTCAGCAAGATCTTTTCTCCTCACAAACATCCCCTGAAGGCAAACTTTCTGGTGTTCCTGAAAATTGGCATCAGCGTTTGAAGGCGCGAATAGCCAATATATCCGTTAGCCCAACTAAGGCGGTCCCCAGCGCGATGGAAATAATGTCTACCTCAATACAGGTGTTGGAGAACAGGCTAAAACGTAATCGTATGGCTGGGGATCCCCCCGATGTGTTAATCCAGCCTTATTGCCCACAAATATCAATGTTGGACTTCCATCGAGCGGATGAAGCAATTGCTGCCGGACAATTGGCCGTTGATAAAAAAGTTGAGCAGCTCAGTCATTTAATAAGGGATTAATGAGTAATAAGTGGCTGCCATAAAATTCATTCATAACAATTTCTGACAAGCACAAACAATCATTTTGAGCCACTATTACGTATAAGATTAGCAAGAGAAGCAGTACATGGAAAAACCATTAGCAGGTAAAAATATTTTAGTCATTGAGGATGAAACAGTCTTTCGCACCGTCATCGCGGGATTCTTGGGTTCACTCGGTGCTATGGTTCATCAGGCGGGAAATGGACTGGAGGCGTTAGAGCAGCTTAAAGTCCAGTCTCCGGACCTGATACTGTGTGATCTTGCTATGCCTAAGATGGGAGGCATCGAGTTTGTTGAGCGTTTACTTACCCAAGGGGTGAAGATCCCAGTATTAGTTATATCGGCCACTGATAAGATGACTGATATTGCTAAAGTTTTACGTTTGGGGGTAAAGGACGTTCTACTAAAACCGATAGTTGACTTGAACCGCATACGTGAAGCGGTACTGGCTTGTCTTTATCCTGCATTATTTACATCCCATGCAATTGAAGAAACAGAGCTTATTCAGGATTGGGAGGCACTACGTAAGAACCCTTATGAAGCTGCTCAACTATTAAAGCAACTACAACCACCGGCACAACAAACCATTGCACACTGTCGAGTAAATTATCGGCAATTGACAATGGTTGAGCAACCGGGGTTGGTACTTGATATTGCTGCATTATCAGACAAGGATTTGGCTTTTTACTGTCTGGATGTCACTCGAGCGGGGGATAATGGCATTCTGGCAGCATTATTGTTACGAGTGTTATTTAACGGGATTTTACAAGAAAATTTGGTACAGCAGCAGCAGCGTTTACCGCAAATGTCAACGTTACTGAAACAGGTTAATCAACTATTACGGCGCACTAATTTAGATGGGCAATTTCCTTTGCTCGTCGGTTATTACCATGTGGAATATCAGAATTTAATTCTAGTCTCGGCGGGCTTGCATGCGAATCTCAGCGTAGGGAAAAATCAGATTCAACTCAACAGTGGTGTGCCTTTAGGGACATTAAAAACAGCATATTTAAATCAAATTAGTCAGCGCTGTGAAGCATGGCAATGCCAAGTATGGGGAGGAGGAAGTCGTTTAAAATTGATGCTTTCAACTGATGAGTCACCCACACATTAAGTCTAGCACTCAATAAATAACCTCTATAATTAAGGTGTTTCTGTCTTTTATTTGTCACAAAGCCCTCCCTACCATAAATGGTTCTATAACGAATCTGTGAAATAAGCCTAATTTGTTTCAATCAATGTACATAGCCAAGATGTGCGAAATATCGGTTGATATACTTTCCTCCTTACTTATGACTGAACATTTTTAGTCTACATTTATTATTCGCTGGCAATAAAGGGTATCGCCTCAGGCTAAATTAAGGTTAGTTCCTGATAATGGTACGACAAGTACGCCCCTTATTGAATTCCAACTCGAGGATTGATTGCATGAAGGTTACGGTTTTTGGTATTGGTTATGTCGGCTTGGTGCAGGCAGCGGTGCTTGCCGAAGTTGGTCATGATGTTCTTTGTATTGATGTCGATGCAAACAAAGTTGCTGACCTACAGAAAGGCCGTATCGCTATTTTTGAGCCAGGATTGGCACCTTTGGTAAAAGAAAACTACGAGGAGGGTAGACTTCGGTTTTCAACAGATGCAAAAGCTGGCGTCGCGCACAGTACCATTCAATTTATTGCCGTTGGCACTCCCCCTGATGAAGATGGTGCGGCTGACCTTAAATATGTACTTGAAGTTGCTAGTACTATTGCTAAATATATGGATGCACCTAAAGTCATTATCGATAAATCAACAGTGCCAGTAGGTACTGCGGATAAAGTGCAACAAAGAATAAAAACTGTTCTACAGGAACGTGATAAGGACATCGCATTTAATGTAGTTTCCAACCCCGAGTTTCTAAAAGAAGGGGCAGCTGTTGCTGATTGTAAACGGCCTGAGCGTATCGTTATCGGTATTGATACTAATGATAATGGTGTAATCGATTTAATTAGCGAACTATACGAGCCCTTCAACCGAAATCATGATCGTATGTTAATTATGGATATCCGCAGTGCAGAACTGACCAAATATGCAGCAAACGGTATGTTGGCAACAAAAATCAGTTTTATGAATGAGATTGCTAATATAGCTGAACGGGTTGGCGCAGATATCGAGAAAGTGAGACAAGGCATTGGTTCGGACTCACGCATTGGGTACCATTTTATTTATTCCGGCTGTGGTTATGGTGGTTCCTGTTTTCCAAAAGACATTCAGGCATTAATTCGTACAGCCGAAAGTTATGGTTATCAACCACAACTATTACGGGCTGTAGAGCAAATCAATAATGAACAAAAGTATAAATTAGCCGAACTTATTCAGTATCATTTTGATTCACAACTTGCTGGGAAAATATTTGCGCTTTGGGGATTAGCATTCAAACCCAATACGGATGACATGCGGGAGGCACCAAGCCGAGTTTTAATGGAGACATTATGGAACGCAGGAGCGATTATTCAAGCTTATGATCCTGAGGCAATGGATGAGGCTCAGCGCATTTATGGCGCAAGAGATGACCTAAGATTGATGGGAACTAAAGAATCGGCACTACAGGGAGCGGATGCTTTGATTATTTGTACTGAATGGCAGAGTTTCAGGGCCCCCGATTTTGACATGATCGAGTCCCGGTTAAAACAACCGGTTATTTTTGATGGGCGCAATCTGTACGATCCAGAGCGTTTAAATAGTCGAGGATTTACTTATTATGGGATTGGTCGCGGTATGTCGATTAATCGGGTGTAAGGCGCGTTACAGATGATTTTAAGCGTGAGTACAAAGTTAAATTAGTTTCTATTTTGTACTCAGCTCATACACAGTGAGACTTAGCAACAGTTCATCGCCAATATTATGCTTTATGAAAATTATCGAATGATTCAGTCGGTTATATCGATGATGGTGGCTTTATAAATTAACGGAGTATTCTGATGGATATACAATCAGAATCATAACTAAAATTTATTTATCGAAGGCGATATGTTTAGGTTAGTTGTTCTTGGTTGACTGTATGTAAATTCACCGATGGCCAAGGTGAGAATTTCAACTATGATGGATTTGTTGGAAGGAAGCTAAAAAAATACCCCCCCTATAATAGGAGGGTATTTTTATCGTAATAATAAATTAATTAAGACTATTACAGCAGGAAATCATCCAGTGATTTGCCTTCTTCTTCAATGGCTTTCTTAATCACTGCTGGAGTACGGCCTTGGCCTGTCCAGGTTTTCGTTTCGCCATTTTCGTCTACGTACTTATATTTAGCTGGGCGCGCAGCACGCTTAGCTTTAGTCGTCGCTTTAGTTGCACTCATCGTTTGCAGCAGTTCATTTGGGTCAATACCGTCAGCAATAAGCATTTCACGGTATTGGCTCAATTTACGTGTGCGTTCTTCGATTTCTGCTTGTACTTGAGAATCTTCTTCGCGGCGTTCGTTAACGACCACTTCGAGTTTCTCTAGCATTTCTTCTAAAGTTTCTAGAGTGCATTCACGTGCTTGTGCACGCAGAGTACGGATGTTGTTAAGAATCTTTAACGCTTCGCTCATTGTCCTGGTCTCAAATTATAATTGGTGGGGGGGCGTCTGGATAATAATAGAGTGCTATTTTAATTTCTGCAATAGCCAATTTGATTAGCATACTCGAATTTACGTATTTTATTAGCGAAAAGTTGCTGCTTGCTACTAATAAGCGATGGATGCTTGTTATTCTCTGTGGTGTTTTTAACGTAAAAGTTCATTTTGCTCGCTAATGACCCTGCACGAGAACATGATTTCCTCACTAAGTTATAAGTTTGCTTTATATCAATAAAGCAAAAATAGGCTGTTCGCCATGTTGGTATGGGCAATAACTGATCACGCAAGAAAGTCGAGATATTGATATAGCGATCATGAAAGATTGAGTAAGGGAAAATCTCTGTATTGGATTTGTCAGATTTTGACAATATTTGTTATCACTATTCTACCAATTAACCATGAAAACACATTACTTGTATCATTAATGAGCCGATCGTGCGTTCCCATAGCGCAACACTATTGTTAGCCTATTACTCTAATCTGGTTAATGTTCAAGCAGAATGCGTTTACTGTGTCAATATTGTCAAATTGTTCATGTAAGGTACCTAATAGTAGTACTGAGTTTCAAATGAAAGGACAAACCGCGTCATTAACTTGATCGTTACTTAATATAGAAAACAGCAATATAGAGACGTCGCCTGCTCCAAGTAAAGTCTGATTCATGATAAACTTTGTTCACATTGTCATTGTGACCATTCATTATACCATTGGAGTTACGGGCCCATGGCTCAACTTTATTTTTATTACTCTGCGATGAATGCAGGGAAATCTACCGCGCTGTTGCAGTCCTCTTATAACTACCAAGAACGAGGTATGCGTACCTTGGTGTTTACCGCAGAGATAGACAATCGCTTTGCTGTCGGGACTGTCAGTTCACGCATTGGCCTGTCCTCACCGGCTCTGCTTTATAATAGTGCAACATCACTATTATCCATTATCACTGTGCAACATCAGGCAAAACCCATTCATTGTATTTTGCTTGATGAATGCCAATTCTTGACTAAAGAGCAAGTTCAGGAATTGTGCCAGGTGGTGGATGAATTGAATATCCCAGTGTTATGTTACGGCTTACGTACGGATTTCCTCGGCGAATTATTTCCCGGCAGCAAATATTTATTGTCTTGGGCTGATAAATTGGTTGAACTGAAAACAATTTGTCATTGTGGCCGCAAAGCGAACATGGTGCTGCGCTTGGATGAACAGGGCAGAGCGGTGCATAATGGTGAACAAGTGGTTATTGGTGGCAACGAAAGCTATGTCTCTGTCTGTCGACGTCATTATAAAGAAGCCATTAAAGCGGCTTGTCTTCAGCATCACTCTTAAACGCTAATTATCCGCAACAGGCTACCTCACAGGACTTATTGTTGAAGCTGTGGGGTAGCTAGCCTCCCGTTGAGTTGATTCCATATGGCTTCATATATTTCGTTTATGCCCGTGGCAAGCATTTGCCCTTAGGTTATATCCCTAAGAGAGTACTAAATTGATTTTATTGCTAAACGTTGCTCAATATCGCCAAATAGATACAGCCAAGTGACACTGAACCCATCAGGATATCTGGGATTGAGTGACATTATTGCGATGTGACATTTCATCGCGTAGGGCACTGGCGGGTTGTTGGGGCTGATATAAATAGCCATGCGGAGAGACTAAAGGGATCGGTAAGTTGCGAGCGAGGCTGGTGATTTAAGGGTTATGTTATGCAATTAAGCATGATTATAAAAAGAACCCCCCAATCAGCAATGGCTATTGGGGGGTATATTTTCTGTTGCTTACCCCATCCGAAAATGGGGTTTACACATTAAGATTATTATTGCTTCTTGGCTTTCTTCTCAGCTTTTGGCGCAGGAGTTGCGGCAACAGCAACGTCTTCACGATCAAGCTCTTCACTAAATTCGCGGCCGTAATAAGTATCCATCAGGATCTGTTTCAGCTCAGAGATCAGTGGGTAACGTGGGTTAGCCCCAGTACACTGGTCATCAAATGCATCTTCAGACAGTTTGTCTACTTTCGCTAAGAAGTCAGCTTCCTGAACGCCAGCTTCACGGATTGACGCAGGGATACCCAATTCAGCTTTGATCTCATCTAACCAAGTCAGCAGTTTCTGAATTTTTTGTGCAGTCCGGTCGCCCGGCGCACTCAGACCCAAGTGGTCTGCAATTTCAGCATAGCGACGACGCGCTTGTGGGCGGTCATATTGGCTGAAAGCAGTCTGCTTAGTTGGGTTGTCATTCGCGTTGTAGCGGATAACGTTGGAAATCAACATAGCGTTTGCCAAACCGTGTGGAATATGGAACTCAGAACCCAGTTTATGGGCCATTGAGTGACAAACACCCAAGAAGGCGTTGGCAAAAGCGATACCAGCAATAGTCGCGGCGTTGTGAACACGTTCACGTGCAACCGGATTTTTTGCCCCTTCATGGTAACTGGCTGGCAGGAATTCTTTCAGCAGTTTCAGCGCTTGCAGAGCCTGACCGTCAGAATATTCATTCGCCAATACAGAGACATAGGCTTCCAGCGCATGGGTTACCGCATCCAGGCCACCGAAGGCACACAGAGACTTAGGCATATTCATAACCAGGTTGGCATCAACGATTGCCATATCTGGAGTCAATGCATAGTCAGCCAATGGATATTTCTGGCCTGTTGCATCGTCGGTGACAACCGCAAATGGTGTTACTTCTGAACCGGTACCTGATGTGGTTGTTACGGCGATCATTTTCGCTTTCACACCCATTTTCGGGAACTTGTAGATACGCTTACGGATATCCATAAAGCGTAATGCCAGCTCTTCGAAGTGAGTTTCAGGATGCTCGTACATGACCCACATGATTTTTGCAGCATCCATCGGTGAACCACCACCCAGCGCGATAATCACGTCTGGTTTGAAGGAGTTCATCTGCTCTGCACCTTTACGCACGATGCTCAGGGTAGGGTCCGCTTCTACCTCGAAGAAGACTTCAGTTTCAATACCGTGAGATTTCAGTACGCTGGTAATTTGATCAGCATAACCGTTGTTGAATAAGTAGCGGTCAGTCACGATGAAGGCACGTTTTGCACCGTCAGTTGCCACTTCTTCCAACGCGATAGGCAGGGAGCCACGGCGGAAGTAAATAGATTTCGGGAGTTTATGCCACAACATGTTTTCTGCTCGCTTAGCCACAGTTTTCTTGTTGATCAAGTGCTTCGGACCGACGTTCTCAGAGATGGAGTTCCCCCCCCAAGAGCCACAACCCAGCGTCAGTGATGGCGCTACTTTGAAGTTATACAGGTCACCGATACCACCATGAGAGGCAGGCGTGTTGATCAGAATTCGGGCGGTTTTCATTTTATCGCCGAAATACTTAACGCGTGCAGGCTGGTTATCCTGGTCGGTATACAGGCAAGAGGTATGGCCGATACCGCCCATTTCTACTAGTTTCTCTGCTTTTTCAACCGCGTCTTCAAAGTTCTTCGCACGATACATTGCCAACGTCGGTGACAGTTTTTCGTGAGCGAATGGCTCGGATTCATCAACAATTTTAACTTCACCGATAAGGATTTTGGTGTTGCCAGGAACTTTGATACCCGCCATTTCAGCAATTTTAGTTGCCGGCTGACCCACAATCGCCGCGTTCAGGCCGCCATTCTTCAGGATAATATCCTGAACAGCTTTCAACTCTTTACCTTGTAACAGGTAGCCACCGTGGGAAGAGAAACGTTCGCGAACAGCATCGTAAACTGAATCAACGACGATAATGGACTGTTCTGACGCGCAAATCACACCGTTATCGAAAGTTTTAGACATCAAGATGGAGGCAACAACACGTTTGATATCGGCAGTTTCGTCAACGACGACCGGCGTGTTACCTGCACCAACACCGATAGCGGGTTTACCAGAACTATAGGCCGCTTTAACCATACCTGGGCCACCCGTCGCCAGAATCAGGTTAATGTCTGGGTGGTGCATCAGTTGATTAGACAACTCAACGGTAGGCGCATCAATCCAACCGATAATATCTGCTGGCGCACCTGCAGCGATAGCGGCTTGAAGCACGATATCGGCGGCTTTATTGGTTGCGTCTTTAGCTCGTGGATGTGGAGAGAATACGATACCGTTACGGGTCTTCAAGCTAATCAATGCCTTGAAGATCGCAGTAGACGTTGGGTTAGTCGTTGGTACGATACCGCAGATCAGACCTATTGGTTCTGCGATAGTGATAGTACCGAAGGTTTTATCTTCTTCCAGGATGCCACAGGTCTTTTCATCTTTGTAAGCATTGTAAATGTATTCTGAAGCAAAGTGGTTTTTGATCACTTTATCTTCAACAATACCCATACCCGATTCTTCTACCGCCAATTTGGCCAAAGGAATACGGGCATCCGCTGCGGCTAACGCTGCGGCACGGAAGATTTTATCAACCTGCTCTTGAGTAAAGTTGGCATACTCGCGCTGGGCTTTCTTGACGCGTGCTACTAACTCGTTAAGTTCAGCGACATTCGTTACAGCCATAATGCTCTCCTGATAATGTTAAACTCTTTTAGTAAATGAGCTGTTGAAGCAACTAGTATAGACAGGCTCTAGCGTGCTGTATGGTCAAATAGAGATAGTTTTATAGCTTACTTTCTCATTTATTACCGCTGATTTACTGAAAGAGCTTTTGTTTCACAAGGGATAAAATAGGGGGAAGAAAATACCTTTTTCAACCTGACACTCTTTATTACCCAGTGGAATCGCTCTCTACCACCGCTCAGAGCTTAACTATTCTTAGGTATACATTTCGTGATTTAAATCACAAAAACGTCAAGCTGACACCATTCAGCAGTTATTTGTTGAGAGTAATTATCATTAACTAAAATAAATTGATAATTCATGACCCTAACGGATCATTACCCCTACAGGTTGTTAACAATTATTGTCATTTTAAGCGCTAAACATTCACCCCATATAAATGCGGGTTTATTACATGGATTCCTATGACTAATTCTATTACATTAGCGCGCACATCTATTGGGATGCCATTCTAAGGGTGATTTTTAGTGGAAAGAACTGCATTCAGGTGCTGAAATTATGCAGATCAGCTTCTGATATCATTTACGTCGTAAATTTTCTAGGTTCGAGCTACAAGGTGTGTTGTCCTGGGGCATTAATTATAATGACCTGTTATCTGTGATGTATTTATCAGCAATTGCGCGGAGTGATGTGTGAGTCAATCACTGTTGGATCTTTCAGGTTACATCAAGTTTTTTGTTGGCTTATTTGCACTGGTTAATCCGGTGGGCATATTGCCGGTATTTATCAGTATGACCAGCTATCAGGCTGCTGCTGGGCGGGATAAAACCAATCTGACAGCTAACTTGTCGGTCGCCATAATCTTGTGTATCTCCTTGTTTTTTGGAGATTCTATCCTGAAAATTTTTGGTATTTCCATTGATTCATTCCGTATTGCCGGTGGGATACTGGTGGTTAGCATTGCGATGTCGATGATCAGCGGAAAACTGGGTGAAGATAAGCAAAACAAGCAAGAAAAAACAGAAACTGCGGTCCGTGAAAGTATTGGTGTCGTCCCACTCGCATTACCATTGATGGCAGGACCGGGTGCTATTAGCTCAACTATTGTTTGGAGTTCTCGTTACCACAGTTGGCCGAATTTACTGGGGCTAACGGTAGCTATCGCTTTATTCGCTTTCTGTTGTTGGCTGTTATTCCGTGCCGCGCCTCTATTAGTTCGGTTGTTAGGGCAAACGGGTATTAACGTCATAACGCGAATTATGGGGTTGCTGCTAATGGCATTAGGCATCGAATTTATTGTTACCGGTCTCAAGGCGATTTTCCCCGGATTGCTTTAATCTCTCCTGACTACCCTTATACCAAGGCCACCGGTTTATTCTCGGTGGCTTTTGTCATTCTATAAGCCTGATATTTGAATACTTAGGCATTGATTTGGTGCAAATAATGTATGAACTTTAATCTGTTGCACTTAAATGCTGCAATAATAGTTGCTCTGTAGAAATAATTTGGCTTAAGGCTTATTTGTTCATCTTTAATAGCTGCTTTACTGATGCCAGATTAAATTTAATACATTATTTGTTGTTAAAATGCTCACATCATTCTATAGGGCTTGTGCGGAATTTATCTAGATGTTATTAGTGATTACACTGTAATGGTAGGTGTTTATTCTGGTAATGATGTTGATGTTAACTTTATGTTTCTAAAACCGGGGGTTTTAAGTTTCCCCTGATATAAAGTTAAAATTAATATTATAATTATCCAATAAAATCAATTTGTTAATTTTTTTTATAATGGTTGGCTCAGTTGTTTATTCTCATTGGTGGCTCACTAGAAAAGAGAATTGCTTAACATTTCTGTAAAATTTATTGGCGTCAGATTTCAGGTTCTGTTAGTTTCCGGACAACTTTCAATGAGAGATTTCTTGTTTTTTTCATGAAACTAAACCGTAATTCTGATTTTTGGAATAGTTATTGCTAGTCGTTGTTGGCGGCAGATTGGCATAAACCTTGAGAAAAACATCACAAAATCTCGTAAAGGGCGGTTAGAAATGCAAATAAAGTTTAAGCAACGGCCACTGGCAATAATTGGCACTCTTCTGGCTTTGTCATTTTCGTCCGTATTGATGGCGGCGGTAGTTCCTGCGGGTGTGGTATTAGCGATAGATCAAAGTATTACCGTTAATAATGGTTCTGAGGTCGCCTCTTTGGACCCGCATAAAGTAGAGGGAAACCCTGAAACTAATATTATCCTGAATTTATTAGAAGGCTTGGTTAGCAATGATGCTAATGGTCATATTATTCCTGCCGTTGCTACCCACTGGGATAATGATGGTTATAAGGTATGGACCTTCCATCTGCGTGATAATGCGGTATGGAGTGATGGGACTCCGGTCACGGCCCAAGATTTCGTGTATAGCTGGCAGCGATTGGCCGATCCGAAAGTGGGGTCACCGTATGCCAGTTATTTGCAGTATGCTCAAATTAAGAATGTTGACGAAGTATTAAAAGGCACCAAAAAACCCGATGAGTTAGGTGTTAAGGCGTTAGATGCTAAAACGTTGCAAGTGACCTTAACTGAACCTGTCCCTTACTTTATCAGTATGTTGTCACACACCTCGATGAAACCCGTTAAGCGTGAGGTTGTTGAAAAATACGGGGATAAATGGACTCTGCCACAACACTTTATCGGTAATGGTGCCTACCAATTAAAAGATTGGGTGGTCAATGAGCGGATCGTGTTAGAACGTAGTCCGACTTACTGGAATAACAAAGAAACAGTGATCAATAAGGTAACCTTTTTGCCAATAGCGTCTGAAGTAAGTGATATTAATCGCTTTCGCAGCGGTGAGGTCGATATTACCAACAGCGCCATTCCTGCGAATCTTTTTGCCAAAATGAAGAGAGATCTGCCATTACAGATTCATGTCAGCCCGTATCTGTGTACGTTCTATTACGAAATTAATAATGAAAAAGTGCCATTTACCGATGCCAGAGTAAGAACAGCCATCAAACTAACGCTGGATCGTGACATTATCGCGACCCAGATTATGGGGCAAGGGCAAATACCTGCTTATGGTTTTACGCCGACGTTTACCGACGACGGTAATTTTGCTTTACCCGAATGGGCAAGTTGGACGCAGGAAGAACGTAATGCTGAAGCCAGGAAACTGCTGGCTGAGGCCGGTTTTAATGTTCAAAACCCATTAAAATTTAATTTGCTCTACAGCACCTCAGATCAAAATAAGCAGCAGGCTATTGCCGCGGCCTCTATGTGGAAAAAAAATCTGGGTGCGATAGTAACCTTACAGAACCAAGAATGGAAAACGTCGTTAGAAAGCCGCCATCAAGGGCAGTTTGATGTCGCCAGAGCGACCTGGTGTGGCGATTACAACGAGCCGAGCGCCTTTCTGAATATGTTGTTATCGGACAGCAGCAATAATACTTTCTTCTATAAGAATCCTGAGTTTGATGCGCTGTTGGCGAAAACACTGGCGGCTCCTAATACCAAAGCGCGCACCGCGTTATATCAGCATGCTGAGAATATATTGGATAAAGATTCTGCGATGGTGCCCGTTTATTACCGCGTCAGTGTCCGGCTTATTAGGCCCACAGTCGGTGGGTTTACCGGCAAGGATCCACAAGATTTAATGGATTTAAAAAATCTGTATATTCGCAAGTTGCCGCAACAAAAATAGAGTCATAAAAGACATAGCAGTAAAAACAAACTTATATGTTAATTGTTCATCGTCGTGAGTCGTTGTGACATGACATTGGTAAGAAAACAGACAGAGTAATAGGGATGTATCGCACAGTATGGATTTTAGTCTGATGCTGATACAGAGGGATATTACATTGCCGGATTCGTTCCCCGTGCGATGTAATGTAAAAATACCTTTTAAAGGTGAAGCTTGCTCAGTCACTGAGCGATGCGATAATAAAAACTGGAGTGGATATCAGCATGACCAACATCACGAAGAAACATTTACTGGCAGCAGGTATTGCTGCTGCTATGGGTATGATGGCTGTGGGAAATACCTTTGCAGCCAATGTGCCAGCTGGCGTACAACTGGCAGAGAAGCAAGTTTTAGTCCGTAATAATGGCTCCGAACCTCAGTCATTGGACCCGCATAAAATTGAAGGCGTTCCTGAATCAAATATTTCACGCGATTTGCTGGAAGGGTTGGTTATCAACGATCCAAACGGCAAAATTTTGCCGGGTGTAGCAGAAAGCTGGGATAATAAAGACTTCAAAGTTTGGACTTTCCATCTGCGCAAAGATGCTAAATGGTCAAATGGGGAACCTGTAACGGCACAAGATTTCGTTTATAGCTGGCAACGTCTGGCTGATCCTAAAACGGTTTCCCCATATGCAAGCTATGTACAATATGCCCATATTGAGAATATCGACGATATCATTGCCGGTAAAAAAGCCCCGAATACACTGGGTGTAAAAGCGTTGGATGACCATACTCTGGAAGTCACGCTGACCGAGCCCGTTCCTTATCTGGACAAACTGTTAGCTCACCCATCTATGTCCCCGGTTAATAAAACTGTGGTTGAGAAGTTTGGTGAGAAGTGGACTCAGCCACAGAACTTTGTCGGTAACGGTGCCTATAAGTTGAAAGACTGGATCGTTAACGAACGTATTGTGTTAGAACGCAGTCCAACTTATTGGGATAACGCGAAAACTGTCATCAATCAGGTGACTTACCTGCCAATCTCTTCTGAAGTGACTGATGTTAACCGCTATCGCAGTGGTGAGATTGACATGACCTATAACAACATGCCGATCGAATTATTCCAGAAACTAAAAAAAGAGATCCCGCAAGAAGTTCATGTTGACCCGTATCTGTGTACCTACTACTACGAAATCAATAACCAAAAAGCCCCCTTCACCGATGCTCGGGTTCGTGAAGCACTGAAACTGGGTATGGATCGCGATATCATCGTAAATAAAGTGAAAAACCAAGGTGATTTACCTGCTTATGGCTTCACTCCACCGTACACCAGTGGTGCCGAACTGACACCACCAGAATGGTTTAGCTGGACGCAAGAAAAACGCAATGAAGTGGCTAAGAAGTTGCTGGCCGAAGCCGGTTACACTAAAGATAAGCCACTGACATTCAACCTGTTATACAACACATCAGATCTGCACAAGAAACTGGCTATTGCTGCGGCATCTATCTGGAAGAAAAACCTGGGTGTTGATGTTAAGTTGGAAAACCAGGAGTGGAAAACCTTCCTTGATACCCGTCATCAGGGGACTTTCGATGTGGCTCGCGCTGGCTGGTGTGCAGACTATAACGAACCTTCTTCATTCCTGAATATGATGCTATCTGACAGCAGTAATAACACTGTGCACTATAAAAGCCCGGCGTTTGACAAGCTGATACAAGATACGCTGAAAGTTAAATCTGAAAAAGAGCGCGCTGGCTTATACCAACAAGCTGAAGTCTTGCTGGATAAAGATTCCGCTATTGTACCGTTGTTCTACTACGTGAATGCCCGTTTAGTGAAACCTTATGTCGGTGGTTATACCGGTAAAGATCCACTGGATAATATGCACGTTAAAGATCTTTATATTATCAAGCACTAATCTATTAGGGGCAGTCGCGGAACTCGCGTGCTGCCCTTATTGCTTTGAAATATAAAGTCGCAGTAAGAGGCTAAAGGTACAGGCAATGTTAAAATTTATTCTACGCCGCTGTCTGGAAGCGATTCCGACACTTTTTATTTTGATAACCATCTCATTCTTTATGATGCGTCTCGCCCCCGGCAGCCCATTTACCGGCGAACGCAATCTTCCTCCTGAAGTGATGGCCAATATTGAGGCGAAATATCACCTCAATGATCCGGTTTATAAACAGTATTTCAATTACTTGGGCCAACTTGCGCAAGGTGATCTTGGACCTTCGTTTAAATATAAAGATTACACCGTGAATGAGCTGGTTTCAGCATCGTTTCCTGTTTCCGCCAAACTCGGATTTGCCGCATTCTTACTCGCGTTAGTATTAGGTGTTAGCGCCGGTGTTATTGCGGCACTGAATCAAAATACCAAATGGGATTATACCGTTATGGGGTTTGCCATGACTGGAGTCGTGATCCCGAGTTTTGTGGTCGCGCCTTTATTGGTATTAGTTTTCGCTATTATATTGAAATGGTTGCCGGGTGGCGGTTGGAATGGCGGGGCACCGAAGTTTATTATCTTACCGATGGTGGCGCTATCATTGGCTTATATCGCCAGTATCGCGCGTATTACCCGTGGTTCAATGATTGAGGTTCTTCACTCCAACTTTATCCGCACTGCGCGGGCGAAAGGCTTGCCACTGCGGACCATTGTGTTACGTCATGCACTAAAACCTGCGCTGCTGCCTGTTTTGTCCTATCTGGGGCCTGCATTTGTCGGCATTATCACCGGTTCGATGGTCATAGAAACCATTTTTGGTTTGCCGGGAATTGGCCAGTTGTTTGTCAACGGAGCGTTAAACCGCGATTACTCTTTGGTTCTGAGTTTGACCATTTTGGTAGGCGCATTAACCATTTTATTCAATGCGATTGTTGACGTGTTGTATGCCGTTATCGATCCGAAAATCCGTTACTAGCACTGGAGCACGCCAATTATGTTGAGCAAGAAAAATAGCGAAGCTCTGGAGGTTTTCAGTGAAAAGCTGGAAGTTGAAGGGCGCAGCCTTTGGCAGGATGCCCGTCGCCGTTTTATTCATAACCGTGCGGCGATCACCAGTTTGGTGATCCTGATATTAATTACCTTATTTGTTATTCTGGCCCCGATGCTGGCGCAGTTTACCTATGCAGACACTGACTGGGGCATGATGTCAGCGGCACCTAATATTGAGTCTGGCCACTATTTTGGTACCGACTCATCAGGGCGTGATCTGCTGGTACGTGTTGCTATCGGTGGTAGGATCTCATTGATGGTGGGGGTTGCCGCGGCTTTGGTTGCCGTGGTTGTCGGCACACTATATGGCTCTTTATCGGGCTATCTCGGTGGTAAAGTCGATTCACTGATGATGCGTATTCTGGAAATTCTTAACTCATTCCCCTTCATGTTCTTCGTTATTCTGTTGGTGACCTTCTTTGGTCAAAACATCCTATTGATATTTGTCGCTATCGGTATGGTGTCCTGGCTGGATATGGCGCGTATTGTGCGTGGACAAACGCTAAGTCTGAAACGAAAAGAGTTTATTGAAGCTGCGGTCGTGGGCGGTGTTTCGACCCGTAATATTGTATTGCGCCACATCGTCCCGAACGTATTGGGGGTCGTGGTGGTATACGCTTCTTTACTGGTTCCCAGCATGATTTTGTTTGAATCCTTCCTGAGCTTCCTTGGTCTGGGGACACAAGAACCATTGAGTAGTTGGGGAGCGTTGCTAAGCGATGGTGCCAACTCAATGGAGGTTTCTCCATGGTTACTGATGTTCCCTGCCGGTTTCCTGGTAGTGACTTTGTTCTGTTTCAATTTTATCGGCGATGGCTTGCGTGATGCCCTCGACCCGAAAGATCGCTGAGGAGTAGCACTATGACGACTATTGATAATCAGTCTGCTGTTCAGCAACCGGTCTTGTTGGATGTAAAAGATTTGACCGTGACTTTCGGCACGCCAGACGGTGATGTGACCGCAGTTAATGCCCTTAATTTTGACCTGCGTGCCGGTGAAACGTTAGGCATTGTAGGTGAGTCAGGATCAGGTAAATCACAGACGGCTTTTGCTTTAATGGGGTTGCTGGCCAGTAATGGCCGGATAGGTGGCTCTGCGAAGTTTAATGGTCGTGAAATTCTGAACCTGCCAGAGAAACAATTGAACCGTTTGCGGGCTGAGGAAATCTCAATGATTTTCCAGGACCCAATGACCTCTTTGAACCCTTATATGCGCGTCGGCGAGCAGTTGATGGAAGTGCTGCGATTGCATAAGAAGATGAGTAAGAGTGAAGCATTCGAAGAATCCATTCGTATGCTTGATGCGGTAAAAATGCCTGAAGCACGTAAACGCATGCGTATGTATCCTCATGAATTTTCGGGTGGTATGCGTCAGCGGGTGATGATTGCGATGGCGCTGTTGTGTCGGCCTAAATTATTGATTGCCGATGAACCGACAACCGCATTGGACGTAACAGTTCAGGCACAAATCATGACGTTGCTGAATGAACTGAAAAATGAGTTTAACACTGCGATTATTATGATTACCCATGATCTTGGTGTGGTTGCCGGTATCTGTAATAAAGTTTTAGTGATGTATGCAGGACGAACTATGGAGTACGGTCAAGCCCGTGATGTGTTTTATCACCCAAGCCATCCTTATTCTATCGGTTTACTGAATGCGGTTCCTCGCCTTGATGCTGAGGGTGAATCTCTCATGACCATACCGGGTAATCCGCCGAACTTACTGCGCTTACCGAAAGGGTGCCCGTTCCAGCCCCGTTGCCAATATGCCATGGATCGCTGCGGGACGGCTCCTGCGTTGGAGCACTTTGGTGAAGGCCGTTTACGTGCCTGTTATAAGCCAATAGGGGAATTGCTATGAATGCCATGACAGAGAAGAAGGTACTGCTAGAAGTGGCTGACCTGAAAGTTCATTTTGATATTCAGGATGGCAAACAGTGGTTCTGGCAGCCGTCAAAAACACTGAAAGCCGTTGATGGTGTAACCTTACGTTTGTATGAAGGCGAAACCTTAGGTGTGGTGGGTGAGTCAGGCTGTGGGAAATCAACTTTCGCGCGAGCTATTATTGGTTTGGTTAAAGCGACCAGCGGCAGTGTCACCTGGTTAGGTAAAGATTTGCTTAATATGAGTGATACGCAGTGGCGCGCCACTCGCAGCGATATTCAGATGATATTCCAGGATCCGCTGGCGTCATTGAACCCGCGAATGACCATCGGTGAAATCATTGCCGAACCATTGCGCACTTATCATCCAAAAATGCCGCGTCAGGAAATCAAAGACAAAGTTAAGGCCATGATGCTTAAGGTCGGTTTGTTGCCTAACCTGATCAACCGTTATCCTCATGAGTTTTCGGGTGGACAGTGTCAACGTATTGGCATTGCCCGCGCGTTGATTCTTGAGCCGAAACTGGTGATTTGTGATGAGCCGGTTTCGGCGCTTGATGTGTCAATTCAGGCGCAAGTGGTGAATTTGTTGCAGCAATTACAGCGTGAAATGGGGCTGTCACTGATTTTCATTGCGCATGATTTGGCGGTAGTAAAACATATTTCTGACCGGGTATTGGTGATGTATCTGGGCCATGCAGTCGAGCTTGGTACCTACGATGAGGTTTACCATAATCCACAGCACCCTTACACCAAAGCGCTGATGTCAGCGGTTCCTATCCCTGATCCAGACAAGGAAAGGGCGAAAGTCATTCAGTTGCTGGAAGGGGAGTTACCTTCACCGATTAATCCGCCATCAGGTTGTGTATTTCGTACCCGTTGCCCGATTGCCGGGCCAGAGTGTGCGAAAACCCGCCCTCTAATGGAAGGCAGCTTCCGACATGCCGTTTCTTGTCTGAAGGTCGATCCGCTATAGCGTCATTATTTAGGCATTAAACGCCTAATAGCAAAAATCCCCGTCAGATAAATGACGGGGATTGAGATTCATGACAACGCTATTAATCGTTCAGTGAGTCAAAGGGTGATCGATTACTCTTTCCACAAAATGTGGCAAAGTTTATGGTCTTTCTCACGGCACAAGAGAACACGAGCAAACACATCGTTAATCTCCTCACCATCACTATCAGCAAGACCAATGACCACTTCGGCGAAAAAGTCCGGGTTTAAATCAAAATCGACATGTTCTTGCCAATCTTCTGCCGGATCAAATAGCTCCGCACCGCCGCGTTCTTCAAACTGAAGGTTAAACAACAAAATATCTGCTGGATCGAGGTTATCCCCCGCCAATTCCAGAAAAATATCGTAAGCCTGTTCCAGTGTTTCATCTTCAGTCAGGCGGTTATTGAGATCCATTGAGCTTGGCTCTGGTACATTCTGGTCCATTTTCAGATTCCCATTTGTCATTTGCAGATTGCGTTCATTAAAACATTCTCTATGCCGCTTTTACAATTATTATGCTATCTGAAGTCGATAACTCAGAGGATCTACAAAAGAGTCTGAGCCGTTCGGCTTATTACAGTAATGGGCTGAAAAAGTAGAATAATCTTTCGGTTACTCGATGCCAGAGAGGGCGCTTATTCCACAGTTCGCCATCTAACAACACCGAGCGGGCAATATAATCGCCCTGAACCTGAGCCAGATCTGCGCCAAAACCATCGTCATCAATCACCAGTGTGATTTCAAAATTCAGCCATAAGCTGCGCATATCCAGATTGACCGTCCCGACCAGACTCAGTTGGCCATCGACCAGCACACTTTTGCTGTGCAACAGACCGCCTTCAAACTGGTAAATTTTAACCCCGGCTTCCAGTAATTCTGAAAAGAACGCTCGGCTGGCCCAACGAACCATCATCGAGTCGTTGTCCCGTGGAACAATAATGCTGACATCAATACCCCGTTGTGCAGCGGTGCAAATGGCATGGAGCAAGTCATCACTGGGAACAAAATACGGGGTCGTCATGATCAACTGCTCACGGGCGGCATATACGGCAGTTAATAATGCTTGATGGATCATCTCTTCAGGGAAGCCCGGACCGGAGGCGATAACCTGAATAGTATGGCCGCTCTCTTGTTCGAACGGCATGATATTGGTTTCAGGTGGGGGGGGCAGAATACGTTTACCGGTTTCAATCTCCCAGTCACAGGCATAGACAATACCCATCGTGGTGGCTACCGGGCCTTCCATCCGTGCCATCATATCAATCCATTGACCCACCCCGGCATCTTGCTTAAAGAAGCGAGGATCAACCATGTTCATGCTACCGGTATAAGCGACATAGTTGTCAATCAACACGATTTTACGGTGCTGACGCAAATCCATCCGGCGCAGAAATACCCGAAAAACATTCACTTTGAGCGCTTCGACTACTTCGATTCCGGCATTGCGCATCATTGCAGGATAGGGCGTACGAAAGAATTGCTGACTGCCCGCTGAATCCAGCATCAGTCTGCAATGAACACCCCGACGGGCGGCAGCCATTAGCGACTCGGCGACCTGGTCAACTAAGCCACCCGGTTGCCAGATATAAAACACCATCTCGATATTGTGACGAGCCAGTTCAATATCACGGACCAATGCTTTTAGCGTATCGTCAGTGGTGGTCAATAATTGTAATTGATTGCCTTTAACGCCACTGATGCCTTGGCGACGTTCACATAGTTGAAACAGGGGGGTCGCCACCTCGCTATTTGAGCTGGCAAAAATGTGTTGGCAATCTTTCAGTTCACTGAGCCAACGAGCAGTAGAGGGCCACATAGCTTTTGCTCTTTCGGCGCGGCGCTTCCCTAAGTGAAGCTCACCAAATGAGAGGTAAGCAATTATTCCGACCAAGGGTAAAATATAGATAATAAGCAGCCATGCCATGGCCGAAGGAACGGCTCTGCGCTTCATCAGAATACGCAATGTTACCCCGGCAATAAGCAACCAATAGCCAAAAACCAAGAGCCAACTGATTACGGTATAAAATGTTGTCATAAGGGCGGAAGTCCTGTTCACAAACGGTCACTAAAGAGTGTACGCACAGTATTACAAAGTCGAAACCTTTAATCAGATATATTACTGGATAAAATCTTTAAAGCTAAGGGACTTGCAACAGCTAAGTCAACAATTGGCGGGTACTTTTCAGTCTTTCCGAACGACAAAAAATAGGCTATTTGGACTAAATACATGATTTCGCCGCACAGCGACTTGGATCAATAGATGAAAAGTTTATAATAGCCTAGTTCTCAGCTTTGGAAGAGTTGTTTCATGAGACGGAGTAGGAATGAGGTAGGCCGCTGGCGTATGCTGCGGCAAAATCAGCGCCGAAGAAATCGCTGGCTTGAAGGTCAATCACGGCGTTATCGCCATATATACCGTATCAGGCAACTCCACGAGCATCAGCATCGGCGGTCATTATTGTTCACTGTGGCTTATGAATGGTGATCCAGCGTGATGGTCATAAAAACAGTCTCTTTATGAGGCTGTTTTTGTTTTCCCCTTGGCATAAATACGCCAATTATTAACTTGTCACTGCAACACCGTGCATATAATAGGTTCCTAACCTGGTGGTTGCATATGAAATCGTCAATAGGCGCTAGCTGATTTTAAATTCAGTTATGATATCTTCCACTTAACATCACACTTTTTTCCGCAGAAAAATGACTCCTATCCTAAATTATCAAAATGCGACAATTCTGATGTCATTATTAATAATAAAATGCACCAATAGTAATGAATAAGTTTATTTCACATTATAATGACATCGCGTTACTCTATATATCAGGTCGCTTCGTTCTAACCATTCAGTTTCAGGGGTGTTACTGTTTGGTTGTTCGAGGTGACCTTTTCCATACTAAATTAATAGTAATTAAAATAAACATCGCTATAAAATAATAATTTTATATCTTTCAATGGGTTGTCATGTTACCTTGCTTTTGGGTCACTTTTACTATCGTTTTTAATCACTGATAATAAAAAATTGAACAATTTTACCAATTGATCAATACGACTATTCTAATTAAATAAAAGGAACTTACCGTGAGTAGCAGGCTAAACATTGCTGTTGATTGCATTTTTATCTGTGAGCCGGTTTACCGGCAGAACGGTAAGTTATTTGCTATGGAGTTATTGAGCCGGTTTACTACAAGCTCTTTTAAATCGCCCATTTATACTGAGCGTTTTCTGCATCAGTTAAATGCTCCGATGAAGATTAAATTGTTATGTGACCAATTATATGAGGTGGAAAATCACCAGAAATGGTTTATTGATCAACAAATAATACTCTCAATAAATATAGATTTTGATATGGCTCAAGCTGTGTTGTATGACGAAGAAATCATATTATTATTAAGCTTGATGCCCTTTATCCGGCTAGAAATAATGGAGAGTTTCCCTAATCTCAGTGATGGGCCGAAGAACACATTATTGAGTAAACTGGCTGAACGGTACTCTTTATGGTTGGACGATTTTGGTAGCGGCAATGCTAATCTTGCTGCTGTTGCCAGTGGCTTCTTTGAGTGCGTCAAAATTGATAAACAATTTTACTGGCAATGGGGAGGGAGTAGTACGTTTGATAATCTGGTCACGCGTTTACGTGACCATTGCCAGTGTGTGATAGTTGAGGGAGTCGAAACTCAGCAGCAGTTTATTCAGTTAACTGAGATGGGCGTTGATGCTATGCAAGGTTACTTATTTAGTTCATTGCCGCTGAGTGAAGTCAATAAGTTGCCGCTAGAATTTCTCAGATAGGACATCGACTTAACGAACTTTTGCTGTGAATATCACAGTTATACAACGCTGATCAGCGGATGATATGATCCCAATTTCAGCAAAGGCGATCGTTCATGTCTCAATATAAATTAGCGAAAACAGTATTCTTCGGGGATTTGAAAGTCAGTACCGCACTTTATAAGTATGAGATTTATTGTGAAGAGTCTGAGCTGCTATACCATGCCGCTATTTATTCTGAACAAATCATTGCTGCCGGTAAACACACTTATCCTGTCTGGGTAAGGAAAGACCATATGATATTAAAATCACCAGCGCACATGCTGGATAAAGCCGTTGAGGCATGCGAAGAGCATTGGCTGAAGCACTACAAAGTCTAGTGAGTGGTGGTTTTATGTTGAAACATCGATTTTAAACGCCAGCATAAAAAACAATACGCCTAGGCTCAGGCGTATTGTTGAGTATCTACAATGCTATCAAGGTGGTTAATCAAATAATTCTGACAAGAAACTTTTCTTCTTGTAGTACTTAGGTTTTGCATGCCCATGATTATCACGATCCTGGCCTCGATTGTCAGAATGAGGGGCCGGTACAGCTACACTCTCAGCGGATTTTTCAATAATTTTATCGAGTTCCCCACGATCCAACCAGATACCACGGCAATCAGGGCAGTAATCGATCTCAATGCTTTTACGTTCAGACATTACCAGTTGGGTATCTTTGCATACTGGACATTGCATAGTCTTGATCTCCGCATTTAACAAATGACGTTACGTCACGATATAAAAATCGATATCTGATTAGACAATCATTCTCAGTAAGTATAAGTAAAGATGATTAAATATAGGTAATCGTGGGGATGACCGACAGGTGGTATAGGGCGGTAAAACAGAAGATGGCTACGTATATTCAGTTTTGTTTATATATTAGCAGGATATACGTAACAAATTATTACTGATTTAGAACACCCGCTTATAGGGTTTTACGCTGACGGATTGATATACACCGGCAGCAATATAAGGATCATCGTTGGCCCAGTTTTTCGCCTCTTCCAGTGAGGCAAATTCAGCGATCACCGTCGAGCCAGTAAACCCAGCGGCACCTGGCTCGGCGCTATCAATAGCCGGATTTGGGCCAGCAGTCAGTAGGCGGGCTTGATCCTGCAATGCTTGTAAGCGTGCCAGATGTGCTGGGCGTACGGATAAACGCTTTTCAAGTGAGTCGGGGACATCAGTGGCAAAGATTACATACAGCATGTTTCACCTTTAAAATATTGATACTCGCCATACTGCACGCGGTAGGGATTGCCTGCCAGCAACTCAAATTATTGAGGGAGTATAACGAGGTAAGTTGTGCTCGGTGCTCCATAACAGCATGTTCCATCGATAAGTTCAATCATGCATGGCGGTGCCCTCCCTACGGTTATCCAATGAGTACACCGGTCATTAATCAGGAAACCAAATGATCATCAAGTGTTAAAGGAACCTATTATTTCACTGACATTGCCGCTTAAAACATCATTTAAGGCTATTCGATAAGATTGTTTGTCGTTGCTTATTGAATATGATTGCTATTTGCATTTAAACTTAGCTGCATCAGAGGACACTGAATTATTATGCAGCTAAATAAAATTTTCCTGGGTCGACGGCTTACATGGCCAATCGCATTTTCAGTAGGGCTACACGGCAGTGTGGTTGCAGCATTGCTGTACGTTTCCGTAGAGCAAATGAAAATACCACCTGAAATAGAAGATGCGCCACTGGCAGTGACGATGGTCAATATAGCTACCTTTGCCGCTCCACAACCTGTGGCTGCTGAGCCACAGGCCGAGCCTGAACCTATTGAGGAGGAGGCAGCTCCAGAGCCTGAAATATTGCCAGAGCCTGTTGCTGTCGCCATCTCTGAACCCGTGAAACCAAAACCGAAGCCTAAACCTAAACCGGTGAAAAAAGAAATCAAAAAGCCGGACGTGAAGACGGTTGAAGCGCCACGAGATGAAAAATCGGTCAAATCCGATGAGCCAGCACGGGTGGCTAACAATGCGCCGGTAAAATCAGCGCCTAAGGCTTCGGTTCCGGGCATCTCTACCACCGCAGGGCCAAAAGCCTTGAGTAAGGCGAAACCGATTTATCCGGCAAGGGCACTGGCTTTAGGGGTCGAAGGGCAGGTCAAGGTACAATACGATATTGACGAAAATGGCCGGGTTACCAATGTCAGGGTGCTGGAAGCGACACCTCGCAACACTTTTGAGCGTGAGGTGAAGCAAGTGATGCGTAAATGGCGTTTTGAAGCGGTAGCGGCGAAAAATTATGTCACAACCATCGTGTTCAAGATTGGCGGCAGTATGGAAATGAATTAATGCCGTTATTGATTGCGTTGTTCAGGGGGGAATAGGTCCGTCCCAGAATAAGAAAAGGGTCGCTTTTAGGGCGACCCTTTTAATCTCAGAAAACGTGGTTAGCCACTATTGAGTGGCACCAACCTCGAAATTCCCTCGGCCGTCAGGTAACGCACGGGCCTTACCAGTATCATCAACGGCGACATAGGTAAAGACGGCTTCAGTGGCGCGATAGCGTTGACCAATCGGTTCAGAAGAGACCTTTTTCACCCAGACTTCGATATTGATGGTAATAGAGCTGCGGCCGGTTTTAATACAGCGTGCATAGCAGCAGACGACATCGCCAACCGCAACAGGTTTGAGGAATGTCATCCCATCAACCCGTACAGTAACCACCCGCCCCTGTGCTATCTCTTTGGCCTGGATGGCACCACCAATGTCCATTTGTGACATCAACCAGCCACCAAAGATATCGCCATTGGCATTGGTATCAGCGGGCATTGCAAGGGTACGAAGTACCAATTCACCGTTAGGTAATGATTGCTCACCCTGAGGTGATAGTTGTTCCTGGGTCATCTCTGCCTGCTTTTGAAATTATGACTTTTTCTGTTCTTCCGGCATATGCCGGTAAATATAAACGCCGCTGATTAGTGTGAAAATCAAGGTCAGTGCGGTTAAGCCAAAGACTTTAAAATTCACCCAGATATCCTGAGGTAACCAAAATGCCACATAGATATTCAGCAAGCCGCAAGCCAGGAAGAACAGCGCCCAGGACATATTCAGTGTTGACCAGACCGCATCAGGTAGCGTCAGTTCTTTGCCGAGCATCCGTTGAATCAATGGTTTTTTCATAACCCATTGGCTTACTAATAAAGCGACCGCAAACAGAACATACAGGACAGTCACTTTCCATTTAATGAATAAGTCACTGTGGAATGCCAGCGTTAAGGTTCCGAATACCAACACCATAACCGCGGTGATCAGCGTCATTTTTTCTACCTTGCGATATTTAATCCAGGTAAAGGCCAACGCTAATAAGGTGGCGACAACCAGTGCCCCTGAGGCGACAAAAATGTCATACATCTTGTAGAAAATGAAAAATACGACCAATGGGAGAAAATCTAAAAGTTGCTTCATGAATCAATCCATCATTTGTACACCGCCCGACTATACCGGATTCAACGAAGTGAGGGTACCTGCGGCAAAAGACTATTATCCTTAATTATCTGCCGGAATGCGCGCTTCGCCAGTGGAATTTGCAGAAACTTACGATAAATAAGTAACAGATTCTGTTTGCATATTGCCAGTAATACGTTAACCCAGCATGATAAGTAATAAATAGTGGGTTAAGGCGGGTTGGAGTCAATATGCAAAGAAAGTCACTGCGGTATTGGATGCCGGGGTTAACCCAATTAATGGCTTATGAACGCGGTTGGCTCAAACCGGATATCAGGGCGGGTTTATCTGTGGCCGCAGTAGCATTGCCTATTGCGATTGCTTATGCTGAATTGACCGGTGTCAGTGCTGCAGTTGGTTTGTATTCCTGTATTCTACCGATGATTGCCTATGCCTTTTTTGGTTCCTCGCGGCAATTGATTGTCGGGCCTGATGCCGCAACTTGTGCAGTGATCGCCGCCGTGGTAGCACCGCTGGCGGCAGGTAATAGCGAAGTTCACTGGCAGTTGACCATTATGATGACGTTGATGATGGGAACGTGGTGCCTGGTGGCCAGCCGTTTTAAACTGGGTGCATTGGCCGATTTGTTATCGCGGCCGATACTGACCGGCTTGCTCAATGGGGTGGCCATTACCATTATTGTCGATCAGTTAGGCAAGGTTTTTGGTTTTATGACTCGGCCGCCACAACTGATCGAGCGGGTACTGGCGCTGCCGCATAATTTGATTAACAGCCATTTACCCACGGTTGCTATTTCGTTACTGACCTTCGTCGTGCTGTATGGCGTCAAATGGTTACGGCCAAACTGGCCAGCGCCTTTGTTGGCAATCGTTATGGCAACTTTTGTTTCTTGGGCTGCCAATATGCAGCAGTTTGGGGTGGGTGTGGTCGGTGGTTTTGACGGTGGCCTGCCCATGGTGCATTGGCCTGATTTTCAACCGGGTCTGTTACGCGACATGGTTATCCCGGCCCTTAACCTGGCGGTGGTCAGTTTTGTCAGCATGATGCTGACTGCCCGCAGTTTTGCGGCGAAGAATGGTTATGAAGTGGATGCGGATGTGGAACTGCGTGCATTGGGTATCACCAATATTGTTTCTGCTTTATCCCAAGGTTTTGCCATCAGTGGCGCCAGTACCCGAACTGCGGTTAATGATGCCAATAATGGTAAGAGCCAATTGGTTTCTATTATTGCCGCGTTGATGATTGCGCTGGTCTTGCTGTTTTTAACCCGACCACTGCAATTTATTCCGATCGCAGCGCTGGGAGTCGTACTGATTTATGCCGCTTGGTCGTTACTGGGATTCAGAAGTTTATGGCAGTTACGTAAACGTAATACGCAAGCTTTCTATTTGGCGATATTCACCTTCGTCAGCGTGGTATTGGTGGGTGTTATCAGTGGCATCGGTTTGGCGGTATTGTTGGGGTTATTACAATTCTTGCGTACGGTATTCCGCCCAACGGAGCAGCTATTAGGGGTTAATGCTGATGGCATGATCCATTCAATGCGCAGTGGTAATGGGATTAAACCCGTACCCGGCGTGATGATTTACCGTTTTAACTCGCCCCTCACGTATTTCAATGTGGCCTATTTTAAACGGCGCATTCTGAATCTGGTCGACAGTACACCACATCCGGCCAATTGGGTGGTGATTGATGCGGTTGCCAGTTTTACTTATGCCGATGTCAGTGTATTGGCGGCGATTGATGAGCTTAAACGCGACTTAAAACAGCGTAATATTAAGTTGATACTGGCAGGAAGGCGCACTGAACTGACGCGCTGGTTCCGGATTAATCGGCTGAAAAGTCATGATGATGACCTGATTTTGGTGCCGGATTTGTATCTGGCGCTTAAGTTGATTCAGAGCAAGCAGCGAGTGGCCGAGGCACAACAGCCAGAGCAACAAGTACCGGAAGCTGGGGCGGAGCCTGAAATTAGCTGATCGATTTTCATTATTGATGACTCATCCAAATAATAGCAAAAAGGGCCGTAATGGCCCTTTTGTCGTGTTATCTAAAGCGATATTTATACGGTAATATCGGCCGGGCGCAATAACATATATAAGCGGAACAGATACACCAGCAATAATGCTGACACCAGATTGCTAAGCGCACTTAAAATCACGGTGGCAATCGGGGTTGGCAGAGCAGTCAGGTGGCTAACTAAATACAGTAAAATCAGTTTAGCGGCTATCCATAACATCATGGCAGGGATAATCAACCGCACATTGGCGAATGCCAGTTTAGTGCTGGTTTTTATTGCCGCAAAAACACCCATTTTTTCAGTGGTAACAATAACGGGTGACAACGAAAGTGCGACGGCAATGACGACACCTGGCACAATAAACATCGTCAATCCTAACTGAATCAACAAGGTACCGATAAACATCAGTAGCAGTAAGCGAGGTAAAATGGGCACTGAAATACCAATAGCCTGCAATGCGCTAACACGGCGACCGGTTGATACCATAGAAATCAGCGTTAACATGCCACCGACTAATAATACGTTACCCACTAATGCGGAGAAGGTGGCTGCCGCAGAGACTTTGAGTAGCACCATCTGTTGCTCTGGTGTCATCTGCGACACTATCTCACTAATGCTTAAACCTGCTGATGACGTAATATCACTTTCTGTGGAACTCAAAAGACCTAATTGTTCAGTATCAGGGATAAATGCCTGATTTAACATGACGGTAATGAACGCAGTCAACACCGCCAGCAACAGGATTGCGGGCAGTTGATTACGTAAAAAGTTAAAACTGTCACGGTATAAAGTGTTAGCCGTGATAGGCATGAAAGCTCCTTGGGATCGAGAAATAGCGCTAGATGATGATTATACCTTGTTATGGCGCGCTGTGGCACACCGTCATTGGTCTACTACTGATTTCTTCTCATCTGATGACCTCGAAGTTATCCATCTGCAAGGATGGCAACCCTTTAATTTACAATACCTTACAAAATAAGCAACTAACCGATCACCATTTCACAGCTACGATCCCCCAGTATAGCTGCATGGCAACGGTTCCATTTCTCATTAATGGTCGTTAGCTCAATTTGGCGTAATGGTGCGATTATGATCCAGATCAATTTCAATATTATTAATGAATTAAATAACCCTACATAAAATAGGATTTATTTAAATTGTTATGAAAGATGTGATCTCGATTGGATCATAAATACTCATTTGTAGGTATATTCTGTTCGCGAATATACCTACAAAGGGAATGGATAATGAAAAAAATCACTTTGGCATTGTTAGCCGTAGCCACTCTGGCACCAACAGCGGCAAGCGCGCATCAAGCAGGCGATTATATTTTCCGGGCAGGGACGGCAACGGTCAGGCCAAATACAGGGTCTGATGATGTATTAGGTTATGGTTCCTTCAAAGCAGATAACAATACTCAGTTCGGTTTGACCTTCAGCTATCTGATAACCGATAATATCGGTGTAGAGCTGCTGGCTGCTGGCTGCTGGCTGCTACGCCGTTCCGCCATAAAGTTGGCCTTGGGCCGACCGGAGACATTGCCGAAGTTAAGCAATTGCCTCCTACATTAATGGCACAATATTATTTCCGCGATAAACAAGACAAACTGCGGCCATATCTGGGTATCGGTCTGAATTACACCACTTTCTTTGATGAGAAATTCAATAACACCGGTACGGGTGCCGGATTGACGGATTTAAGCGTTAAAGATTCGTGGGGTATTGCCGGGCAGGCGGGTATGGATTACATGGTCAGTGAAAACTGGATGCTAAATATGTCGGTCTGGTGGATGAACATCGAAACTGACGTCAAGTTTAAAGCCGCAGGCGAAGAACAGAGCATTCATACCCGCCTTGATCCATGGGTGTTTATGTTTGGTGCTGGCTACCGTTTCTAACCTATTGTCGCTCGACGCGGTGGGGCGGCGGGTTTGTAAAGGAGGCGCAGAGATGCGCCTCCGATCATTATACTATTTGATTTGCATTTGGTTACTGACCGATTTCACACCCGGTACGGTACGCGTGATTTGCACGGCACGGTTTGCATCCTGACTTGAGCTAACGAAACCACTCAACTGGACTCGCCCTTTGAAGGTCTCAACACTGATTTCAGTAGATTTTAGATTCTTCTCACCCAGTAATGCTGATTTCACCTTGGTTGTGACCACGGTGTCATCCAGATACCCCCCGGTTCCTTCTGACTTGGTTGTTGGCGCACATGCTGACACTGCCATTGCCATGACAACTGCGATACATAAAGCTGAAAGGGTCTTAAAAAGCCGCATAAATTACTCTCCATGTTTATCAATGTGTAAGAGGACGTTGCAGAACAGAGACGGTCAATAAATGATTAGCTGTTACATAATTATTGGTGATGAATGGCTTTTATTCAAACTGACAACGAAGATACCGCGTGGGAGAGGTGAAAAGAGAGTGAATGTAGCGCCTGATCTGCACGAGTCATCAGGCGCTGATTGGCCAGTTAACGGCGGGTTGCCGCTTTCATTTTAGTGACGAAATGGGCCAACTGAAGCAACATTTCGGCGGGCTGTGAGACATTATTTTCGATGATTTTCACAATCGCAGATCCTGAAATTGCACCTGCTGCGCCTGCCGCCAAACTGGTTTTCACCTGTTCAGGTTCTGAAATACCAAAACCTTGCAAGGCTGGAGCCGCATGATATTCACGCAATTTATCAATCAAATGATTCAACGGGAGATGACCGTGATTCTCAGCGCCGGTGACCCCCGCGCGGGAGAGCAGATAGGTATAGCCACGGCCATGAGAAGATATTTCTCGCAGTAGGTCATCATCTGCATTGGGTGGGCAGATGAAGATAGGGGCAATCCCGTGGCGCAATGCCGCCGCACGGAAAGGGGCCGACTCTTCAAAGGGGACATCCGCGATCAGCACAGAATCGACGCCTACATCGGCACAACGCTGGTAAAAGTTATCGATACCGTTGTGGAATACCAGATTCGCATACATTAGCAAGCCAATGGGAATAACAGGGTGTTTTTTGCGAATTTTTGCCAGCATATCAAAACAGATATCGGGGGTGACTCCGGCGGCAAAAGCACGTAGTGCCGCGTTTTGAATCGTCGGGCCATCAGCCAACGGATCAGAGAATGGGATACCCAGCTCTAAGGCATCGGCACCTGCGGCAATTAAGGTATCGATAATATCTAAGGAAATGTCGGGTGACGGATCGCCTAGCTGGACGAAAGGAACGAATGCGCCTTCTCTCTTTGCCGCCAATTGGTTGAAAAGCTGCTGATAACGCTCCATTAAATCTCTCCCCGTGCTTTCAAAATATCGTGAACGGTGAAAATGTCTTTATCACCGCGCCCGGACAGATTCACCACCAGTATCTGTTCTTTTTCCGGCGATGCTTTAATCATTTTCAAGGCATGAGCCAGTGCATGAGAGGATTCCAGTGCCGGGATAATCCCCTCTTTGCATGACAGTGCTTTAAAGGCTTCCAGCGCTTCGTCATCGGTAACCGAAACGTAATCAGCGCGGCCAATGCTATTCAAGTAAGCATGTTGTGGCCCGACTGATGGGAAGTCTAATCCAGCAGAGATTGAGTAAGATTCTTCGATTTGCCCATCGCTGGTTTGCATCATCGGCGATTTCATCCCGAAGTAGATGCCCACTTTACCGTGTTTAAGCGGGGCACCATGTTGGCCGGTTTCGATACCCAGCCCGGCCGGTTCAATACCAATCAGAGCAACGCCCGGTTCATCAATAAAATCAGCAAACATACCAATAGCATTCGAGCCACCACCGACGCAAGCCAATACCACATCTGGCAGGCGGCCTTCTCTGGCCAGCATTTGCGCTTTGGTTTCTTCGCCAATCATACGTTGGAATTCACGCACAATAGTCGGATAAGGGTGCGGGCCTGCTGCGGTTCCCAGCATATAGTGGGCGGTTTCGTAGCTACCAGACCAATCGCGGAGTGCCTCATTACAGGCGTCTTTTAGCGTTGATGAACCACTGTGCACCGGGATGACTTCTGCACCCATCAGGCGCATACGGAACACGTTCGGGGACTGGCGTTCAATATCTTTGGCCCCCATATAGATACGGCATTTCAAGCCCAGCAGAGCGCAAGCCAGTGCTGAAGCGACCCCATGTTGACCCGCCCCGGTTTCCGCGATGATTTCGGTTTTACCCATACGTTTCGCCAATAAAGCCTGGCCTAAAACCTGATTGGTCTTATGTGCGCCACCGTGTAGCAAGTCTTCACGCTTCAAATATAACTTGGTTTTTGTCCCTTCGGTCAGGTTTTGGCACAACGTCAGTGCTGTCGGGCGGCCAGCATAGTTCTTTAGCAAATCCTGAAATGTCGCCTGGAACTCAGGGTCCCGTTGAGCACTGACAAAAGCCTCTTCCAGTTGCTTCAATGCTGGCATCAAAATCTGGGGCACATACATGCCACCGAACTCGCCAAAATAAGGATTAAGTGTGGTCATTTTTTTGTCCTGGTAAGTAAATTAGCAGCTAGTAAGCGCGTAATGTCTGGAACACGGCGGCGATCAACTGGGGATCTTTGATGCCGGGGGCGCTTTCTACACCGGAATTGATATCCAAACCTGCACAGCCCAGTTGGGCCGCAGCATCACAGTTATCGGGACCTAGTCCACCGGCTAGCAAGACATTATCCAGTGGTTGGTCGGCTAATAACGACCAATCGAATTGTTGCCCGGTGCCACCGTTGCCGCTATCAAAGACATAGCGTTCGACATGCGTTAGATTACGTGCTGGTATGGTGTCTTTGACACTCAGTGCTTTCCAAATCTGGCAACCGGCAGGCAGAGCCTCGCGCAATTGATTGATATAGGTTTGATCTTCTTGCCCGTGCAATTGCACAGCGGCCAGTGATAATCGCTCCGCCGTTTGTTGTATGGTTTCTACTTTGGCATCACGGAACACTGCGACATATTTCAGGGGCGCGCCACTGATAACTGCTCGGGCCTGAGCAATATCCAGGTTACGTGGTGAGCTGCCAACAAAAATCAACCCACCATAGACGGCCCCAGCACGGTAAGCGGCGGCGGCATCTTGGGCGCGGGTCAGACCGCAGACTTTATTCTCGCCCAGTAATACGCGGCGTACTGCGGCATTAAGGTCGGGATCAGACATCAAGGCACTGCCAATCAGGAAACCGTTGGCAAACTGGCTCAGTTCGCGCACTTGCTGGTAATGATTAATGCCGGACTCGCTGATGACCGTGACACCTTCAGGCAGACGCGGAGCCAGTTCACGGGTACGATCCAAACTGATAGACAAATCACGTAAGTCACGGTTATTGATGCCCACCACTTTAGCACCCAATGCAATGGCACGATCCAGTTCTGCGGCATTGCTGGCTTCAGTTAGCACGCCCATATTCAGGCTGTGCGCAACGGCGGCCAGTTGGCGGTAGGTGTCATCGTCGAGTACCGATAGCATCAACAAAATGGCATCAGCCTGATAAAAACGGGCGAGCTGAATCTGATAAGCATCGATAATAAAGTCTTTGCACAATACTGGCTGAGTCACTACCGCGCTGACTTGCGGCAAAAAATCAAAACTGCCCTGGAAGTACTTTTCGTCCGTTAATACCGAAATAGCCGAGGCGTAATTATTATAAACAGCCGCAATTTCTGCCGGATTGAAATTATCGCGAATAACGCCTTTGGACGGAGACGCTTTCTTACATTCCAGGATAAAAACGGTTTTACTGTCTTGTAACGCATGATAAAAATCGCGTTGGCTCAGCGTGATCCCGTTTTGGAAACTGGCCAGAGGCTGTTGCAACTTCCGCGCGGCAACCCAGATTTCCTTATCTCGCACTATGTTGTGAAGTACGGTTTCCTGCATGATTTATCCTCTTGCTGCCAGAGCGGTAACACAGTCAAAAGCCTGACCGCTGTGGATCATTTCCAATGCCTGCTGCGCGTTATGGCGCAGGTTTTCCTGACCGTGCAATTTCAGCAATAACGCCACGTTAGCCGCGACGGCTGCGGCGTGTGCCGGTTCACCTTTACCTTGTAACAACCGTGCTAAAATGTCACGGTTTTCTTCCGGTGCGCCGCCTTGCAACGCGCCGAGTGAATAGCGGTTCAGACCAAAATCTTCCGGTGTCAGCTCATAACTTTCAATACTGCCGTTATTTAGCTCCGCGACCTGAGTCGGGGCATGGATCGCTACTTCATCCATTCCGCCACCATGAACCACGGCTGCGCGCTGGTAACCCAATACTTTCAGGGTTTGGGCGATGGGCAATACCAGTTCAGGGCTATAGACACCAATCAGCGCCAGTGGTGGGCGGGCGGGGTTAATTAATGGACCCAGTACATTAAACAGGGTGCGGGTCTTCAACTGTTGGCGAACCGGCATCGCATGGCGAAAACCAGTGTGATACTGCGGCGCAAACAGGAAACAAACCCCTAATTCATCCAATGCTAATCGCGATTGCTCGGCGCTCATGTCCAGACGAATGCCAAAAGCGGCCAGTAAGTCTGATGAACCGGAACGGCTGGAGACACTGCGGTTACCGTGTTTAGCCACTTTCACCCCACAACTGGCGGCCACAAAGGCGCTGGCTGTGGAAATATTAATGCTGTTAGTGCCGTCACCACCGGTACCGACGATATCGGCGAACAGATAGTCAGGGCGCGGAAAGAATTGTGCATCGGCCAATAGAGCTTGTGCGGCACCGGCAATCTCTGCTGGTGTTTCACCGCGTATTTTCATACTGATCAACGCTGCGGCCAATTGGCTGGCTTCCAGTTCGCCACGCACGATAGCGGCAAAAAGCTGTTGGCTTTCTTGTTGGTTCAGCGATTCGGCGCGAAACAGCTTTTCTAATAACAATTCTTTCGATAATAAAGTTTGCATCTTATATTCCTTCATTACGCTAACGCCCAAGCTAATGTCTGCTCAAGTAAACGGGCACCTTGAGTGGTTAAAATCGACTCCGGATGGAATTGGTAACCACAAACCCGGTGGGCATCATGACGAACCGCCATGACCATCTCGCCAAAACGGGCGTTAACAGTTAATTCTATGGGGATATTACTGCCGACTAATGAGTGGTAACGGGCCACCGGTAATGGATTAGGCATCCCCGCAAACATGCCTTGCCCATCGTGTTCAATGGCCGACGCTTTGCCATGCAAGATCTCACCGGCCTGACCAACATGGCCGCCATAGGCTTCGACGATAGCTTGATGACCAAGGCAAATGCCAATAATGGGTAACTGACCACGTAAACGTTGCAATAACTCCGGCATGCAACCCGCCAGTGCCGGGGTTCCGGGGCCGGGTGATAGCATCAGCACCGGTTGTTCGAGTTGCTGCAAACGCGCAATAATCGTCTCGGCGGCAATCTGGTTGCGGTAAATCACGACGCGATGACCACTAGAACGCAGTTGGTCCACCAGGTTGTAAGTAAATGAATCGATATTATCGAGCAGCAAGATATCGGCCATCAGAAAATCTCCCTGGCATGGTGGGCGGTGGCAATAGCGCGCAGAACAGCACGTGCTTTATTGCGAGTTTCATCGGCTTCCGCCTGTGGAATTGAATCCAGTACCACACCGGCACCGGCTTGTACCGTGGCGATGCCGTCTTCGACATAAGCTGAACGGATAACAATGCAGGTATCCAAATCACCGTGCGCGGTAAAATAGCCTACTGCGCCGCCGTAACTGCCGCGACGAGACCCCTCACTGCCCGCGATCAATTGCATAGCGCGGACTTTTGGCGCACCGCTCAGGGTGCCCATGTTCATACAAGCCTGATAAGCATGCAGTACGTCCAAATCATGACGCAGGGTACCCACAACGCGGGAAACCAAATGCATGACAAAGGAATAGCGGTCGACTTTGGTTAAATCAGCCACATAGCGACTACCAGGCTCGCAGATACGCGCCAGATCATTACGTGCCAAGTCCACCAACATCAAGTGCTCCGCCAGCTCTTTATGGTCGGTGCGCATCTCCAACTCAATGCGGCTATCCAAATCACGGTCCAACTCACCATTGGCCCTGCGGCCGCGTGGGCGGGTACCCGCAATAGGGTAGATCTCAATTTGGCGGTTGGTGGCATCGTATTTCAGAGCGCTTTCAGGTGACGCGCCAAACAGCGAGAATTCGTTATCCTGCATAAAGAACATATACGGACTTGGATTATGGTCTTTCAGGGTTTGATAAGCAGCCAGTGGTGACGGGCAAGGCAGCGAGAAACGGCGTGAAGGAACCACCTGGAAAACCTCACCTTGACGGATAGCCTGTTGCAATTCACTGACTACTGCGCCGTACTTTTCATCTGATTGGTTACACTGTAACGTCATTTCAGGCACTGGCTTGGCAGGAATAGGCTGTGGTGCTTGTTGTAGCTGGTGGCTAAGCTGCGCCAAACGGGTGGTCAGGCGCTGATGCTCGCTGCTATCAGGGGTGAACAGGCTGGCTTGTAACTGAGTAGTACGATGCTGATGATCTAATATCAGCAATGTTTCAGCTAAATAGAAGCAGAAATCCGGGCAACGGTTTTCATGACGCAGTGGCGGTAGGTTTTCAAAACCGGCAACCAAATCGTAAGCGAATAACCCGCCAAGGAACATGGCTTCCCGCCCGGCCATTGGGACCGCGACCAATTGTAACAGCAGGCGTAACGCATCAAAAACCGATAATGCCTGTAAACGCGAGTCTTCATCCTGTACTTCATTAATGACTGGGAAGGTTAATTCGCGGCCATTAGGGCGTAGCTGAATGTCAACTTCTGCGGGTAATACTGCATCCAACAACGGTAATAAAGATGCGCCATTGCGCGTCAGAGCTTCAATTGTCACTTTCTGCGCCAGCGCCGTAATACGCAACGCGCTGTCGATAATCAGCAGGCTTTTTAGGTTCTGTTTACTGGTCACTTCTGCAGATTCAAGCAGCAGCGTTGCGGGTCGTGCACCGCAAAGTTGGTGAAACAGCGCGGTAGGGTCATCGCGGTAACACGCCGTAGCGGTCAGTAACTGTAAAGTAGGGCGCGAGGTCTGCATCATTTATCTGTCCTGAAAAAAGTGATTACGCTGAAATCTGTCCATAAAAAAGCCCGCTATTAGCGGGCTGAAGCAATCTGCACTGTCTGATGACTGATATGCGTGATTACATCGCCCGAGAGAGGGAGATGTGCCACCAACGTAGTAAAGAAATCAGGGGAGTTTTCATTATCAGTCACTACTCATCTATGATTGCATTCAGTTTATCCCCTTAGCCTTTTAGCTGTGGGGGGCGTTCAGGCTCTTAAGTGCCTGTGAACTTATGTACTAGTTAACTGGTTCGCGAGGTGAATGTCAACCCCTTGATTGATTGTTTTTTAATAAACTCTTTTTTAGTCGTCCCCATATCCCCTAACTAATTCGAGTGGCAGGAAGGCGGCAACTGAGGGAATCCCCAGGAACTGACATGAGTAAGTGACTAGAGTGAACGAAGGAAGCCAACGCATATGCAGCTTGAAATATGACGGGTATAGATACTATCGAGTCTTATTAGCGAGTATGATAACCCGCCACGCTTTTTCCGGACTTTTATTTTGGCTAATAGGACCGCTTTGATAAATAAACCCATTTTGATTGATAACGCCCCCTTATCTAATACGGCTGATTTGCCCGATGTCACCCCCATGCCAATGGCTTTTACACTCTATGATCTGCATAGCCATACCACCGCGTCAGATGGTTCGCTGACACCTGAGGCATTGGTCATAAGAGCCGCGCAGATGCGGGTAGGTGTTTTGGCGATTACCGATCATGATACCACGGCGGGGTTGGCGCAAGCCGCAGCAACCATTGCACAACAGCAACTGGCATTACGGCTTATCTCTGGGGTAGAAATCTCCACATTATGGGAGAACCACGAGATCCATATTGTGGGTCTGGGCATTGATGTCCACCACGCCAGCATCTGCACATTATTAAGTGAACAGTCCGACCGCCGCTATGTGCGGGCGCAAGAGATCAGTGTGCGTCTGGCAAAAGCCCGTATTCCTGATGCCTGGGAAGGGGCTAACCGATTGGCGGCAGGCGGTCAGGTCACCCGTGGGCATTTTGCCCGTTATCTGGTGGAATTGGGGCTGGCGAGCAATTTCGGGCAGGTTTTTAAAAAATACTTAGCCAAAGGCAAGATAGGCTATGTTCCTGCTCAATGGTGTACAATAGAACAAGCCATTGATGCCATTAAGCAATCTGGTGGGCAAGCGGTACTGGCGCACCCCGGTCGTTATGATTTAACGGCGAAATGGCTGAAACGTTTGTTAGCCCATTTTGCCGAACATGGCGGAGATGCCATGGAAGTTGCCCAGTGTCAGCAAGCCCCCCATGAGCGGGCGCAACTTGCACAGTACGCACGCGACTATAATTTACTTGCATCCCAGGGGTCTGATTTCCATCAACCTTGTTCCTGGATTGAGTTGGGCCGCAAATTGTGGCTGCCCGCTGGGGTGGAACCGGTATGGCGTGATTGGCCTGTAGAGCCAGCCCAGCCAACTCATACATTTAATGATTAGGTGAGAGTTATGAGCCAATTTTTTTATATTCACCCGGAAAACCCTCAGCCGCGATTGATCAATCAAAGTGTGGATGTGTTGCGCAAAGGCGGTGTGGTGGTTTACCCGACAGATTCTGGTTATGCCCTTGGCTGCCGTTTAGAAGATAAAACGGCAATGGAACGTATCTGTCGTATTCGTCAGTTGGATGGTAATCACAACTTCACTCTGGTGTGCCGTGATTTATCTGAGCTATCTACTTATGCCTACGTCGATAATCCGGCGTTTCGGTTGATCAAAAACAACACCCCCGGCAATTACACTTTTATATTGAAGGCAACGAAAGAAGTACCTCGGCGTTTAATGAATGACAAACGCAAAACTATCGGTTTGCGTGTGCCTTCTAACCCGATTGCGCTGGCTTTACTGGATGTATTGGGTGAGCCACTGATGTCGACCACGTTGATGCTACCAGGCAATGACTTTGCAGAATCCGACCCGGAAGAGATCAAAGAGCACCTGGGTAAACAAGTGGATTTAATCATCCATGGCGGCTCATTGGGTCAGCAGCCAACCACGGTAATTGACCTGACTGACTCCTCTCCTGAGGTTATCCGCGAAGGTGCAGGGGACGTAACACCGTTCCGCTAAAGCCACTTATTGTGATAAACACACCCATTATGATTAATGGCCGCAAAACTGAAAACTCTAATCACAGCCGATACCCGTTTGGAATTGAGCGGTGATGGGGCTGATTTGAGTGCCAACGTGACTGGCAGCGGTGACCTGGCAATTAATACCGGTGCAGCCGATAGCGTTTAATCTGCCATTGGAGAGACTGAAATTAATATAAAAAATTCCATTGCGCTCTGTGGTAAACTTAGACCCGTTGTTCACCAATTTGTTGTCCATATTGTGTGCCTTAATGTTGTAATTCATTGATATCTAATGAAGCATTAAGCTAACGTATTGATTCTATTGTTAAAGCTGACGCCTGTGAAGGCGACATTAGAGGTTGCTCAATGAGCGAGAAGTCAGAAAACCAAAAGTTACCCCATGCAAAGTCACCAAGCCCTAAATCGCAGGGTGACAAGGTTGTGGGTGAAAAAATAAAAGTTGTCGGTGAAAAATTACAGAAAATCTTGGCCCGAGCCGGTCACGGTTCTCGTCGGGAAATCGAAACAATTATCCAACAGAGCCGCGTTAGCGTTGATGGTAAAATATCAAAACTGGGTGATCGTGTTGAAGTGACCCAGGCCACTAAAATTCGTCTGGATGGTCATCTTCTTGCTATTAAAGAATCTGAAGAGAACGTTTGCCGTGTTCTGGCGTATTACAAGCCGGAAGGTGAACTCTGTACCCGTAATGATCCCGAAGGCCGCCCTACGGTATTCGATCGTTTACCTAAACTGCGCGGTTCGCGTTGGGTTGCGGTCGGCCGGTTAGATGTCAATACCTCCGGTTTATTACTGTTTACCACGGATGGAGAACTGGCTAACCGCCTGATGCATCCAAGCCGTGAGGTTGAGCGCGAATATGCAGTACGGGTATTTGGTCAAATCGACGACGAAAAAATCAAGTTGCTTAGCCGTGGTGTGCAGTTGGAAGATGGTCCTGCGGCCTTCCGCACGATCAGTTTCCAAGGCGGAGAAGGGGTTAACCAGTGGTATAACGTCACCTTGACCGAAGGGCGTAACCGTGAAGTTCGTCGCTTATGGGAAGCCGTTGGCGTGCAGGTTAGCCGCCTGATTCGAGTGCGTTATGGTGATATTAATCTGCCGAAAGGGCTGCCACGTGGTGGCTGGACTGAATTGGACCTGAAGGCAACCAACTACCTGCGTGAGTTGGTTGAGATGGATTCTGAAACCGTCAGTAAATTGCCCGTTGAGAAAGACAGACGTCGGGTTAAAGCCAATCAAATTCGTCGTGCGGTTAAACGCCATACTGAAGTTGCTGGCCGCCAGGTTGCGGGCCGTCAAGGTTCTGCACGTAAAGGTTCTACCCGCCAGAATGTGGGTAATGCCGCCCCGGCAGCGACTGCCGGCCGTCGTGGGTCGAATAAGCGCGGGTAATTAAACCCGCTTAATGTTAGGCGATCGCCCTTATCTTTATTGCCGCCGTTTTCTGACTGCGGCAATTTTACTTCTAGGTCATATCCTTGTTACCAGTCAATACCTTGTTGGGCTTTAACTCCGGCATCAAAAGCATGTTTGACCGGGCGTAGTTCACTGACAGTATCCGCCATTTCCAACAAATCCCGGTGGCAACCACGGCCAGTAATAATCACGGTTTGATGAGCAGGCCGCTGCTGTAGCGCATCGAGCACCTCATCCAGTGGCAAATAGTCATAAGCGACCATATAAGTCAGTTCATCCAGTACCACTAAATCCAGTGTCGGGTCTGCCAACATACGCAAAGCGTGCTGCCATGCCTCCTGACAGGCGGCGGTATCGGTTGCTCTGTTCTGGGTATCCCAGGTAAAACCGGTTGCCATAACCTGGAATTCAACCCCATGTTGTTGCAGCAAATTTTTCTCGCCGTTCGGCCATTCACCTTTAATAAATTGTATGACACCGGCCTTTAGACCATGGCCAACCGCGCGGGTCACGGTACCAAATGCTGCGGTGGTTTTACCTTTGCCGTTGCCGGTAAAAACAATCAAGATGCCGCGTGTTTCCTGCGCTGCCGCAACCCGTGATTCAACTTTTTCTTTTATTTTCTGTTGGCGCTGTTGATGACGTTCTTCAGACATAACACATTCCTTTTATTCTGCTGGGCCGGGTTTACGACCGGGTTGTGCATCGAAGCTAATGCCGGTTTTTCTCCGGCTATCATCGCCCATCAGGTAAAGATACAGCGGCATAATATCGGTTGGCGTTTTTAACTTAGTGACGTCTTCATCTGGAAAGGCGGTTGCGCGCATCTGGGTTCGGGTACCCCCCGGATTAATACAATTAACGCGCAGGTTACTGTGCTTATATTCTTCAGCAAGCACTTGCATCATACCTTCAGTGGCGAATTTAGACACCGCATAAGCCCCCCAACCGGAACGGCCCTGGCGGCCAACACTGGAACTGGTGAATACCAGAGAAGCACTGTGAGATTTTAATAGCAGTGGTAATAATGCTTGTGTAAGCATAAAGGTCGCATTAACATTCACCTGCATTACCTCTTGCCAGACCGCGATATTTTGTTTGCTCATTGGGGCGATATCACCCAATAACCCCGCATTATGTAATACGCCATCCAGATGGGAAATTTGCTTACTTAACGTATCCGCTAATTGTTGGCAATCTCGTTCCGTCACCTGTAACAAGTCCAGAACCAGTACCAATGCGGGTAACCCTTGGGCATCGGCAATCTGTTGTTGTACCGCAATCAATTTGCTTTCAGTTCGGCCAACTAAAACGACACGGGCACCAAACCGGGCATAGGTCAGTGCAGCTTCACGACCAATACCATCACCTGCGCCAGTGACTAAAATAGTGTGTTTATCGAGCAGGTCATCTTTAGGTTGGTAATGCATAATTATTCCTCTACTGTCGTCGGGCATTTTACCCTGGCATGCCACGATATCTCTTACATTCTTATATTTAAGCGAAACCAATGCAATTCTTCATTTGCGCAAGACGCCAGCGCAGTGGTTCGCTAGAATGCAAGTATCTCTCTAATGCAAATGAATAAAGGCGGTATCTGTGGAGTTAATTTCTCTGTACGGACTATTTCTGGCCAAAGTCGTGACCATCGTGGTTGCGATTGGTGCAGTAGTGTTACTGATTGTCAGCCAAGGGATGAGGAAACAAGGGCAACGGGGAGAATTGAACCTGGTCGATCTGGGTGAGCAATATAAGGAAATGCAGCGAGAAATGCGGTTGGCACGAATGAGCCATGCTGAACAAAAAATCTGGAGTAAAGAGTTCAAAAAGCAGCAAAAAGCAGATCAAAAACTGAAAAAACAACGTGCTAAAGCGGGGGCAATGGCTGCGATAAAGCCCTGTCTGTATGTAATTGATTTTAAAGGTAGTATCGATGCCCACGAAGTGACTTCATTGCGTGAAGAGATTTCTGCGGTGCTGGCCGTTGCCACTGCACAAGATGAAGTGCTACTGAGACTAGAAAGTCCGGGTGGGGTGGTGCACGGTTATGGGTTAGCGGCTTCGCAATTGGAACGTTTGCGTCACAAAGGTATTCGCCTGACGGTGGCAGTAGATAAAGTGGCCGCCAGTGGGGGTTATATGATGGCCTGTGTCGCTGACCGAATCATTAGTGCTCCGTTCGCCATCATTGGTTCTATCGGTGTCGTGGCTCAAATTCCGAACTTCCATCGGTTGCTCAAAAAGAACGATATTGATGTTGAATTGCATACTGCCGGTGAGTTTAAACGAACCTTGACATTGTTTGGTGAGAATACCGAACAAGGGCGTGAGAAATTCCGTGAAGATCTGAATGAAACACATTTGTTATTTAAGCAGTTCGTACAGCAACAGCGCCCCTCTCTGGATATAGATGCAGTCGCGACCGGTGAACATTGGTTTGGGACGCAAGCCAAAGAGAAAGGGTTGGTCGATGCCATTGGTACCAGTGATGATCTCCTGATAGCTGAAATGGATAACCATGAGGTTATTGGTGTGCGTTATTCACGTCGTAAACGCCTGATGGATCGTTTTACCGGCAGCGCAGCAGAAAGTGCTGACCGCTTGCTCTTACGCTGGTGGCAACGTGGTGAAAAGCCGCTGTTATAACCTGATGTGATACAGTTTTAGCCGATCAACGGTAGGGGACTTGCCCCCTGCCGTTAATGACAAATCCAGCATTAAGCCCAGTGCGTGAAGGGGCTATTGCCCTTTATATTAATCGATTAAATGATATTTAGCTGACAAGACGTGAGCCAGATGTTTGAACATATTAAATACTGCCGTGGTTTTTGCCGTTGGTAAACCGTCCGCATCAAAGAAAAACTCCCCGCGAAATACCAATACCGGGCCTTTCTGCTCAACCTCCGTTGCCTGCATACCATGCAGATAATCGTCATGTTGGCGAATAATCTCATTGGCTTCGGCCAATAATTTATTACGTTCAATCGGTGTTGTGTTTCCGAGCATTATATTCTCCTCACTGCCATTATATTTCCCCATTACAAGGTAATTTCTCCCATTATTGTACTGTGGGTTAGCATTTGTTCGCAAACCGGCTAAGGTTTATTCGAGCCACTGGTGGCATTATGGCGGCGATTGGATAAATTCAGATTCCTTGCTAATTAAGTTGCGTAGCGCCTTTTATCAGGTACAGTGTGGGATTTTATACTATCAGGTGGCCGATTTTGTTGACCCCGTGGGGCAGAATTCACTGCTTTAGCTCTGGGTACGGGCAAACGTTTTGAGGGTCGCCAGGTAAGATTCGGAAGGCTGTTTTGCCGTGCCGATCAAAAAAATAGGTTGATCTCCTCGAAAAGTACCGCAATATAAAAAAGAGATACAGAATGCCGTGGTACGGCAAGATAAAAACCTTCTTTTAGAAGAAATAATTTAGGTAAAGGTACTTATGGGTAAAGCTCTCGTAATAGTTGAGTCCCCGGCAAAAGCCAAAACTATTAATAAATACTTAGGGAATAACTACGTGGTTAAGTCCAGCGTCGGTCACATTCGTGATTTGCCGACCAGTGGCTCAGCCAGTAAAAAGAGCGCTAACTCAACTGAAGATAAAGCCAAGAAAACCGACAAGCCCAAGACTAAAGTAAAGAAAGACGAAAAGGTTGCGTTAGTGAACCGTATGGGTGTTGATCCTTATCATGGCTGGAAAGCACAGTATGAGATTTTGCCCGGCAAAGAGAAAGTGGTTGCCGAGCTGAAGGCATTAGCCGAAAACGCTGACCACATCTATCTCGCAACCGACCTTGACCGCGAAGGAGAGGCCATTGCCTGGCATTTGCGGGAGGTGATTGGTGGTGACGATAATCGCTTTAGTCGTGTGGTATTTAACGAAATCACCAAGAATGCGATTCAACAAGCGTTTAACCAACCTGGTGAATTAAATATCAACCGGGTTAATGCCCAGCAAGCCCGTCGCTTTATGGACCGGGTTGTGGGTTATATGGTTTCTCCACTGTTGTGGAAAAAGATTGCCCGTGGCCTGTCAGCAGGGCGTGTGCAGTCGGTTGCCGTGCGCTTGGTGGTTGAACGTGAGCGGGATATCAAAGCATTCGTTCCTGAAGAGTACTGGGAACTGCATGCTGATCTACTGGCGAAAGGTGACGTCCCGATCCAAATGGAAGTCACTCATGCTCACAATAAGCCGTTTAAACCGGTAAATCGCGAGCAGACACATGCCGCACTGAAATTGCTGGAAAACGCCCGCTATAACGTACTGGATCGTGAAGATAAACCCACCAGTAGCAAACCGGGCGCGCCTTTGATTACCTCCACCTTGCAACAGGCCGCCAGTACCCGCCTGGGCTTTGGTGTGAAGAAAACCATGATGATGGCGCAGCGCTTGTATGAAGCAGGTCATATCACCTATATGCGTACTGATTCCACCAATTTAAGTCAGGACGCACTGACGATGGTGCGTGGTTATATCGGCGATAATTTTGGTGATAAGTACCTGCCATCTGCCCCGAATCAATACAGCAGCAAAGAAAATTCGCAGGAAGCGCATGAAGCTATTCGTCCTTCGGATGTGAATGTGCTGGCTGAGCAGTTAAACGATATGGAAGCCGACGCCCAGAAGCTGTATCAGCTAATTTGGCGTCAGTTTGTGGCCTGCCAGATGACACCGGCCAAGTATGACTCCACCACGCTGACCGTGCAGGCAGGTGATTTCCAACTGCGCGCTAAGGGCCGTACTTTACGCTTTGATGGTTGGACCAAGGTGATGCCGGCATTGCGCAAAGGCGATGAAGACAGAGTGTTACCGGTGATTGAAGTTGGCAGTGATCTGGATTTACAGAAACTGATCCCAAGCCAGCACTTTACCAAACCGCCAGCGCGTTACAGTGAAGCATCACTGGTCAAAGAGCTGGAAAAACGCGGTATTGGCCGCCCATCCACCTATGCGTCGATTATCTCGACCATTCAGGATCGAGGCTATGTGCGGGTAGAAAACCGCCGCTTCTATGCCGAGAAAATGGGTGAAATTGTCACCGACCGGCTGGAAGAGAACTTCCGCGAACTGATGAATTACGATTTCACTGCACGTATGGAAAGTGGTCTGGATCAGGTCGCCAACAATCAGGCTGAGTGGAAAGCCGTGCTGGATGGTTTCTTCGCCGAATTCAGCGAACAACTGGAAAAAGCAGAGAAAGATCCTGAAGAGGGCGGTATGCGCCCGAATCAAATGGTCATGACCAGTATCGACTGCCCAACCTGTGGCCGTCAGATGGGGATACGTACTGCCAGTACTGGGGTGTTCCTCGGTTGTTCCGGTTATGCGTTGCCACCCAAAGAGCGCTGTAAAACCACGATTAATCTGGTGCCAGAAGCGGAGATCCTGAATATTCTGGAAGGTGATGATGCGGAAACCAACGCCTTACGCGCCCGCCGTCGCTGCCAGAAATGTGGCACCGCCATGGATAGCTATCTGATCGATAACCAACGTAAATTGCATGTTTGTGGTAATAACCCAGCGTGTGATGGTTATGAGATAGAACAGGGTGAATTCCGTATCAAAGGGTATGAAGGCCCGATTGTTGAGTGCGAGAAATGTGGCTCTGAAATGCACCTGAAAATGGGGCGTTTTGGTAAGTACATGGGGTGTACTAATGACGAGTGTAAAAATACCCGTAAAATCTTGCGCAGTGGTGAAGTTGCACCACCGAAAGAAGATCCGGTACCGTTGCCAGAATTGCCTTGTGAGAAGTCAGATGCCTATTTTGTGCTGCGAGATGGTGCCGCAGGTGTGTTCCTGGCTGCCAATACCTTCCCTAAATCGCGTGAAACTCGAGCGCCGTTAGTCGAAGAGTTGGTTCGCTTCAAAGATCGTTTACCTGAGAAATTACGCTATCTGGCTGACGCGCCAGTGGCAGATAACGAGGGGAATAAAACCTTGGTACGCTTTAGCCGTAAAACCAAGCAACAGTATGTTTCGTCAGAGAAAGAGGGCAAAGCCACCGGTTGGTCTGCTTTCTATATCGATGGCAAATGGGTTGAAGCAAAAAAATAAGTGTCTTACGGCGCAAATCAACCTTTCGGTGGCATTAAGCAGCTAGCGAGTTTGCGAGTGACATACTGAGTACCGTAATTGAAACCAGCCTTGATGGCTGGTTTTTTATTGGGCGAATCTAGTCAAGTGATTTATAGTCTTAGCTAATCCGTCAAAGCTTATTCATCTTTGGCCGCCGTCTGCATGTACCAAAAAACACTATTTTTTAGGCTAATATGCTCAAATACCAAATCAGCAGGGTATATACAGTTGCCGATGAAATGATATGATAGTTATATAAAATATTTTTTTATTACGTAACGTTATTATAAGATCAATACTGACCAGCTCTGTATCATGCAGTTATGAGTTTCAGTTAACAACCTCTCGGCATACCGGGTGATACCGATATACCAAACTGTGGGTTTCCCGCAGTGTTTAACCTAGGATGGTATAGCTATGAAATTGCAGCAGCTTCGTTATATTGTTGAGGTGGTTAATCATAACCTTAACGTATCGTCCACTGCCGAAGGTCTGTATACCTCGCAACCGGGGATCAGTAAGCAGGTTAGGATGTTGGAAGATGAGCTGGGTATCCAGATTTTCGCCCGTAGTGGCAAACATCTAACGCAGGTGACCCCCGCAGGGCTGGAGATCATTCGTATAGCCCGCGAAGTATTGTCAAAAGTTGATGCCATCAAAGCGGTTGCCGGTGAACATACCTATCCGGATAAAGGTTCTTTGTATGTGGCAACCACTCATACCCAGGCACGCTATGCGTTACCTAGTGTAATCAAAGGTTTTATCGAGCGTTACCCGCGCGTGTCGTTGCATATGCATCAGGGGTCGCCGACACAAATTGCCGAGGCGGTTTCCAAGGGCAGTGCAGATTTTGCCATTGCCACTGAAGCACTACATTTATATGACGACCTGATTATGTTGCCATGCTATCACTGGAACCGTGCGGTGGTGGTGAAACCCGATCATCCTTTAGCCGGTAAGACCCATGTTAGTATTGAAGAGCTGGCCGCCTATCCTATTGTGACTTACACCTTTGGCTTTACTGGCCGCTCAGAGTTGGATACCGCTTTCAACCGTGCCGGTCTGACGCCACGAATTGTCTTTACTGCGACCGATGCCGATGTGATTAAAACTTACGTGCGTTTAGGCTTGGGTGTTGGGGTGATTGCTAGCATGGCGGTTGATCCGATTCAAGACCCTGATCTGGTCACGGTAGATGCCCGTGATATCTTTACCTACAGCACCACCAAGATTGGTTTTCGCCGTAGCACCTTCCTGCGCAGTTACATGTACGATTTTATTCTGCGTTTCGCACCGCACCTGACTCGCGATGTGGTGGACAAGGCGGTCGCTTTGCGCTCCAATGAAGATATCGAGGAAATGTTTAAAGACATTAAACTGCCGACCAAGTAATTTATATATAGGAGCCATCTCTTTTTAGCGATGGCTTTCCCGTAACAGAACTAATAAGTATAAATTCAAAAGCTAACTGAAGGATAGCCTGATATTTTATTGATATATAGTCTTGGTCTTTTTAGATAAATACTGTCAAGAGGAATACATGAATACTATATCTTATCCTGTATCAAATATACATTTAGGTAATACAGTTAATGTTCTAAATAATCCAACGGTTAAGTCAGCTAGCACTGATATTATTGTTGGCACTGAGCCAGTGGATAAAAATGAAAAACACAGTGAAATTTACAATAGACTGGTTCTGGAAGGTTGGTTAGATTCGCCAGATAATATTGAGGAAAATACATTATACAATTTATTGGCATCGCTACGTGAACGTTCAATGGCTGAAATTGTACTCAACCCCAAAGGCGTGATATATCCAGGCTTGCCCTTTGATTATGATGATACATTACTATTTGAATCTAATGGGGATTCTGGCGTTAAAATGCATTATTCGGTCATCCACAAAGATGAAGATTGCAATTTTTTTAAATTGAATTGCCAGTTATTTTTAGATAAAAATTGTCAGTTGGATGAGGACGCATCACGAATTTATTTTGAGTTTTATGATCAATGCCCTCAAATTATAAAGCAAGAATTGGATCAGCGTAGTGTAATGCAATATATTTTTGATTGGTTGGCAGATTTATTTAACTGTAATCCTCACTCTATTGATAATAAAATGCAAGCCGTTGAGAATGACCATACACAGATAGAGTATAATATAAAAAATCACACCTATTTAACGCGCGGAAGTGAGCTTTTTCATTTTGATGATTTTTATATTGAAGACGATAATCCTGAAGAATATGAAGAAGCTAACCTCGATAAAATATATAAAAAAGGCGAAAGTGATGAGTATTTTGATGGTTTTATTGACGGAATGACGACTGTATACCCGCGAGATTAAGGCTCTCTAGCACAGTAAGCGCCATTGTTGCCAAAATGTTAATGTTTCTTTGTGTTATATTTAATTCAGACCACATTATCTCAAGGGAATAGCTTCCTTGGGGCAGATGCTGATTTAGCACACTTATAAGAAACAATGGAGGCGCTATGTCGTTGGATTTGCGAAAAACGAGTATGGCCAAATTGGTCGCCCTTAATCATGAATATCACTATTACAGCCTGCCGCAACTGGCGGCAGAGCTGGGGGATATCGACCGATTACCTAAATCGCTGAAAGTATTACTGGAAAACCTGCTGCGCCATTTCGATGGTGAACAGATCCAGGAGGATGATCTTAAAGCCATTGTTGCCTGGCAACAAACGGGTCACGCCGATAGAGAAATTGCTTATCGACCCGCCCGCGTACTGATGCAGGACTTTACCGGTGTACCGGCGGTTGTAGACCTCGCGGCCATGCGTGAAGCCGTCAAGCGATTGGGCGGCGATGTAGCACAAGTGAATCCATTGTCACCGGTAGATTTAGTGATTGACCACTCGGTCACGGTTGATGAGTTTGGCGATAAAACTGCGTTTGGCGAAAACGTCCGTTTAGAAATGGAACGTAACCACGAGCGCTACATCTTCCTACGCTGGGGGCAAAAAGCATTTAGCCGTTTCCGCGTGGTACCGCCGGGCACCGGTATTTGCCATCAGGTTAACCTGGAGTATCTGGGCCAAACGGTTTGGCACGAACAGCAGGGCGATAAACGTATCGCCTATCCGGATACACTGGTGGGTACCGATTCTCATACCACCATGATCAATGGCTTGGGGATCCTCGGCTGGGGGGTCGGCGGGATTGAGGCAGAGGCCGCGATGCTGGGTCAGCCTGTCTCGATGCTTATCCCCGATGTTGTCGGTTTCAAAATGACCGGCAAAATGCGCGAAGGGATCACTGCCACTGATTTGGTCCTTACCGTAACGCAAATGCTGCGAAAACACGGCGTGGTCGGTAAGTTTGTCGAGTTTTACGGTGATGGTCTGGCTGATTTACCTCTCGCAGATCGTGCCACTATTGCCAATATGTCGCCGGAGTTTGGTGCTACTTGTGGTTTCTTCCCGGTCGATGACGTGACGCTGGGTTATATGTGTTTAAGTGGCCGCAGTGATGAACAAATAGCCCTGGTTGAGACTTACAGCAAAGCGCAAGGGTTATGGCGCAACCCTGGTGATGAACCCATCTTTACCAGCCAGCTCTCACTGGATCTGAGCACGGTAGAGTCCAGTCTGGCGGGGCCGAAACGCCCCCAGGACAGAGTCGCATTACCTAAAGTGCCCTTAGCGTTTAAGGCTTTTGAAGCGCTGGAATTCAATCGCAAAAAAGATAAAGTTGACCACGTTTCTTTCACGCTTGAAGGTAAAACTCATGAATTGGAACCTGGCGCAGTGGTGATTGCGGCTATTACCTCATGTACCAATACCTCCAATCCCAGCGTTCTGATGGCCGCTGGCTTGTTAGCCAAGAAAGCGACAGAAAAGGGGCTGCAAACCAAGCCTTGGGTGAAAACCTCACTGGCTCCCGGTTCTAAAGTGGTGACGGAGTATCTCAATGCCGCTGGGTTAACCTCCTATCTGGATCATTTGGGTTTCAACCTGGTGGGCTACGGCTGCACTACGTGTATTGGTAACTCCGGCCCATTGCCCGACCCAATAGAAAAAGCCATAAAGGCAGGCGATTTGACTGTCGGTGCGGTGCTCTCCGGTAACCGTAACTTTGAAGGGCGCATTCATCCATTGGTGAAAACTAACTGGCTGGCATCGCCGCCATTGGTGGTCGCCTATGCGTTGGCAGGGAACATGAATGTCAATTTGGCGCAAGATGCGCTGGGTAACGATCCTGATGGTAACCCAGTCTATCTGAAGGATATTTGGCCTAGTGGGCTTGAAATCGCCAAAGCCGTTGAAGAAGTTAAAACGGATATGTTCCGCAAGGAATACGCCGCAGTCTTTGACGGAGATGAAGATTGGCAGGCTATTCAGGTTGATAGTACGCCGACCTACGATTGGCAGAATGATTCCACTTATATCCGTTTACCTCCTTTCTTTAGTGATATGAAGGCGTTACCTGACCCTGTTCACGATATCCACCATGCACGTATTCTGGCAATTTTAGCCGATTCGGTCACCACTGATCATATTTCACCCGCCGGTAATATCAAGCTGGATAGCCCGGCAGGCCGTTATTTGCGCGATCGTGGGGTAGAGATTAAAGAGTTCAACTCTTATGGTTCCCGTCGTGGTAACCATGAAGTGATGATGCGTGGGACATTTGCCAATATCCGTATCCGCAATGAAATGGTGCCCGGCATTGAAGGGGGTGTCACCCGCCATATTCCGTCACAGAATGAAATGGCTATCTATGATGCAGCCATGCGCTATCAACAGGAAAATGTGCCACTGGCGGTCATTGCCGGTAAGGAGTATGGCTCAGGTTCCAGCCGTGACTGGGCAGCGAAAGGGCCGCGATTACTGGGGGTTAGGGTGGTTATCGCTGAGTCATTTGAACGCATTCATCGCTCTAATTTAATCGGAATGGGTATTTTGCCACTTGAGTTCCCATCAGGGGTGGATCGTAAAACCTTGGGGCTGACAGGTGATGAAACCATTAACGTCAGTGGGTTACAAAGCCTGGCTCCAGGGCAGATAGTTGCGGTATCGATAACTTATGCTGACGGGCGGCAACAAACAGTAAAGACTCATTGCCGCATTGATACGGGTAATGAATTAGTTTATTTCGAAAATGGCGGCATTTTGCATTACGTGATCCGCAAAATGCTGTAGTTATTAGTGACGCTGTCACTATGATACTGGTGCGATAAAAGGGGGATTGAGACCCCCCCCTTTTACTGTTCTTGAACGCCGCCAGTTACTTAGTCAACAAATGGCCCATTTTGGTGGCTTTGGTGGCCATATATTGCGCATTTTTTGGATTCTGTCCGACAATTAATGGCACCCGTTCGACGATATTGATCCCCGCCTCGGAGAGGATCTTTACCTTCTCCGGGTTATTGGTCAGCAAGCGCACGGCTTTAACGCCCAATAATTTATAGATATCTGAGCACAGCGTGAAATCACGCTCATCGGCCGCAAAACCGAGTTGGTGGTTGGCTTCAACCGTGTCAGCGCCGAGATCCTGCAAAGCATAAGCACGAATCTTATTCAGTAAACCAATATTACGGCCTTCCTGACGGTGATAAATCAATACACCACGGCCTTCTTCAGCAATCTGCGCCAACGCGGCTTCTAACTGGAAACCACAGTCGCAACGCAGGCTAAATAATGCATCGCCTGTCAGGCACTCAGAATGAACACGGGAAAGTACGGGCTTATCTCCGCTGATGTCGCCAAATATTAACGCCAGATGGTCATGACCGGAGGCTAATTCTTCGAAACCGACCATCAAAAAATCACCCCAAGGAGTAGGTAATTTGGCTTCTGCTACACGTTTTAGCTGCATGTTACTGTTCATATTATAACGTCAGACCCTTAGGGATGTTGTCGCGTATACCCGCTCTAACCCGTTATATATCTTTCGGGTTAGGTAAAGGGCTAAATAAAAAGTTTCTCTGCGATCATTATTAGCTATATTGCCATAACTTTTGACTCACTGCTGTTCAACAAAACAGCGATAAGGAAAGAGAAAGTGTCTGGACTGAGTTGAGTAAGAGAATATAAAAAATTTGGCTATGTTATCAATGAGTAGCAGGGCTTATATTATATGGTTATAGCCTCTATGTCATTGGTACTATCACCAGAGAGCTATCTATGAGTCAATACGGCTGCGGAAATGATGAGCACGAAAGGACTCCAGATGTGGAATATAGCAAAACGAATTAGCGTCGGAACACTTATCTTACTATTGCCAACCATTATTATCTGGCTATCCGGCTGGTTGTGGCAACCCGGCGGCAGTGATCACCTGTTAAAAGGTCTGTTCTGGGTAACAGAAACGGTGACCGCCCCATGGGGGATACTGACCAGTGTGTTGCTCAGTGGCTGGTTTTTGTGGTGTTTACGCTTTCGAATCAAACCCGCTATTGGGTTGCTGGTGATACTAGGGGGGGTGATCATTGTGGGCCAGGGGGTGAAATCACTGATTAAAGGACAGGTGCAAGAGCCTCGGCCATTCGTGGTGTGGCTTGAAGCTGAGCATCACATCGATAATCGCTTTTTCTATTCGTTGCCGCGTGCTGAACGCAGCGAGTTAGTTAAACAGCAGTTACAGAGCCAATCTATTATTCCTCCCTGGTTGAGCAACCACTGGCAGTTTGAAACTGGCTTTGCTTTCCCTTCCGGTCATACGGTTTTTGCTGCCAGTTGGGCATTGCTGGGGGTGGGGTTGTTATGGCCGCGGCGGCATTACAACACGGTCATTTTACTGATGTTATGGGCGCAGGGTGTCATGATGAGCCGCTTGGTCTTAGGCATGCACTGGCCACGGGATCTGATTGCAGCCGCACTTATTAGTGGGTTATTAGTCGCAATTGTATGTGGTTTAGTGCAACGTTGGTTCGGTTCGTTAGCTATTCCGCTACAAGAACAGCGAGAGATCGAGAAGCGCGAGCATAAGGGAAATTAAACGGCTAGCAGTTATTCAGCGCCTGAGCGCTTAAAATAATATCGATTAGCTGCTGAATAGGTGCTTTATCTTGGTACAGGGTTTCTTTGCTGGGTAAGGAAGTGCTAATTTATCAAGTAAGGGTGCCATATTTTTGGCATAATTCATCAGGTTGATTTGGCCTTTAGGAAATAACGTGAAATATTTGCTGATTTTTTTGTTAGTGCTGGTGATTTTCGTGATTTCAGTCACATTAGGGGCAAATAACGATCAGGTTGTTACCTTTAACTATTTATTGGCTCAGGGCGAATATCGAGTATCTACGCTATTGGCAATGCTTTTTGCGGCAGGTCTAGTGCTCGGATGGGTTATTTGTGGGCTTTTTTATCTGCGGGTCCGAATATTACTGGGCCGTGCCGAGCGGAAAGTTAAACGCCTTGAATCACAGCAAGAACAGCCTGTTGAACCCGGTGCGACTGTGTCCACACCCGCTGTTGGCAAGGAATAATTTTCTATGTTAGAAATGCTGTTTCTGCTGTTGCCCGTTGCTGCCGCCTATGGCTGGTATATGGGGCGTAGAAGCGCTCAGCAGGATAAGCAACAGGATGCTAACCGCCTTTCTCGTGAGTATGTGGCAGGGGTTAACTTCCTCCTTTCTAATCAGCAGGACAAAGCGGTTGATCTGTTTCTTGAAATGTTGAAAGAAGACAGCTCAACAGTAGAAGCTCATCTGACGTTAGGTAATCTGTTCCGCTCCCGTGGTGAAGTTGACCGCGCTATCCGTATCCATCAGGCTTTGATGGAAAGTGCCTCTCTCACATTTGAACAACGGCTACTGGCAATTCAGCAACTCGGTCGTGATTACATGGCGGCTGGTTTATATGACAGAGCAGAAGATATGTTCAACCAATTGGTTGAGGAGCAAGATTTCCGGCTTGGCGCATTGCAGCAGCTATTAGTTATCCATCAGGCCACCAGCGACTGGAATAACGCCATTGAAGTGGCGGAAAAACTGGTCAAAATGGGCAAAGACAATCAGCGGTTGGAAATCGCCCATTTTTATTGTGAACTGGCCCTGCAAGCGATGGGCAGCGATGACCTCGATAAGGCGATGGGGCTACTGAAGAAAGCGGCCTCTGCCGACAAACACTGCGCCCGGGTATCCATAATGCAAGGTCGGGTGCATCTCGCCAGAGGTGAGTACGCGAAAGGGGTTGAGGCTCTGGAGCGCGTGTTAGAGCAAGATAAAGAAGTGGTCAGTGAAGCGCTTCCGATGCTGAGTGATTGCTATCAACATCTACAACAACCAGAGGGTTGGACCCGCTTCCTTAAACGCTGCGTTGAAGATAATACCGGTGCAACGGCTGAATTAATGCTGGCGGAAATTCTTGAACAGCAAGAAGGCCGTGACGTGGCACAAACCTATATCAACCGCCAGTTACAACGCCACCCTACCATGCGTGTTTTCTATCGATTGATGGATTATCACCTGGCAGATGCCGAAGAAGGGCGAGCGAAAGAGAGCTTGCTGTTGCTACGGGACATGGTTGGGGAACAGATTCGGACCAAACCCCGTTATCGCTGCCATAAGTGCGGTTTTACTGCCCACTCACTTTACTGGCACTGTCCATCTTGCCGTGCCTGGGCATCGGTGAAGCCTATCCGAGGGCTGGATGGGCAATAGGCGAGAATATTATGATGCAGTTTCAATAAGGCCATCGAGTGACGTGGATCACCCGATGGGCAGAAACTGTATGGGGGTATTGTGCTGAAGCCTATGGGTGATTTATTTTTTCTTCTGTGGCGTTTTCAAACCGTCTTTTAATAGTTGGCGCAGTTTCTTCAACTCTTTTTGGCTTAACGGCTGCTCTGAAATCTCTTCTACGCCTTGGTTATCAATCTCACCGTGATGCAATTTAGCGTCTTTACGGTTGTTTTTACTGTTTTTAACCTCAATCTCAAAACTCTTTTCTAATCTTTCGCAGACCTCGGTACTGAGAGAAAACTGTTTCTCTAAGGCGGCTGCTTTGATTTTCTCTTTTAATTCCAGAGGGATTTTAATGGTTAAGGTAGATATTTCGCTCATCAGATAACCTTCAATTTAGGGGAAAATACCAAGCTAAGCGAGGGAGGGGGAACTGTCTAGGGGATAACCGAATTGTCACAAAAAATTCACATTGCAACAAGCTAAAAAAGCGCCAACGCACTCTTCAGACTGCTGATAACCCCCGATGACGCGATGTCAGGCGGTGAGGGTAGGCCGAAGAGTAAAGCGTCCGCGTCTGGGATGGCGCGGCTCGAGCCCCAAGTATGGGGTTACGGCGTCTTTACTGTCTGCCTGTTCTCTCCGTGGTGAGCACTTTGTCAATAACCACAAGAGCGCCGAAGCGCTCTTTCAGTGGTACGACACAGACTTAACCCGAGGGAGGGAAAGACTTAACGATAAATAACCGCAGTGCCGTGTATTTTGTTATTGCCGGTTGCAGAGGTGATCAGGAAGGACTTAGCACCGGCAGCTTCAGCTTTTTGCGCCAGTACATTTTCTAAATCGGCCAGTGTACCGGCATTGTTGGCGGAAATTACACCAATTTCATTCAATCCTACTGATTCATTTTGTTGGATTTGTGTGGCTGCCATGCTAGCGAAAGAATTAATGCCGGTGCGATGTATTTGATGTTTTTCATGTGAAACTCCAATTTATAGTTTATTATTTGAATATTAAAATATTTTTATTATTCAGTAGACAATTAATGTCTTGCGATGGAGTGAATGATATACCATTGGCATTGAATTAAAATCACAAACAACTGACAGTATCAATCAAATTTTTTGATTGATAATTTACATTTCTTGAAACTGCTTTACTTAATGGCGGTTATGAGGAATGTCGCTACTTGACGCAAATTGACGTCTCCACCCCAAAACATCCGCGAGTATAACCATCGATGTGGCCCGATAGCTGTAATTTCAGTGATGCACCCTGTAGAATATGGGCGTTATCATTATTTATTAACTGAAAAATAATTACTGACTGAAAAAGGCTTAAAAATGACGTCTGCAACGAAAACTAATAGCAGTGGCCCAATATCTTCCCCGATTGTTGTCGCCCTCGATTATGACAATAAAGACGCTGCGTTAGCCTTTGCCGATCGTGTTAATCCGTGTGATTGCCGGTTAAAAGTGGGCAAAGAGATGTTTACTTTATATGGTCCACAGTTGGTTCATGACTTACATCAGCGCGGTTTTGACGTCTTTCTCGATCTGAAGTTTCACGATATTCCTAATACCACCGCCCATGCGGTCGCGGCGGCGGCAGAGCTTGGCGTGTGGATGGTCAATGTCCATGCCAGTGGTGGCGCGCGCATGATGACTGCGGCCAAAGAAGCCTTATTACCCTATGGTCCGCAAGCACCACTGCTGATTGCTGTTACTGTGTTAACCAGCATGGATGGTGAAGATTTACGCGATATTGGCATTAATATCAGTCCGGCCGAACAAGCGGAACGGTTAGCCAAATTGAGCTGGGATTGTGGTTTGGACGGCGTGGTGTGTTCTGCCCATGAAGCGGTACGCCTGAAGCAGGTTTGTGGTGCTGATTTTAAACTGGTTACTCCCGGTATTCGCCCACAAGGCAGCGATGCTGGTGATCAGCGCCGTATTATGACACCGGAACTGGCGGTCGCGGCGGGGGTGGATTATATGGTGATTGGGCGACCGATCACCCAATCGCCGGACCCTGAAAAGACATTGCGTGAAATTCTGGTATCACTGAGTAAGGTGGCATAATGAGTAATGATAATAGCCGCCTGGTTTATTCAACTGATACTGGCCGGATCAGTGAGCCAGAGATAAAACCTGAGCGCCCTAAAGGTGATGGTATTGTTCGCATCCAGCGCCAAACCAGTGGCCGAAAAGGCAAGGGTGTAAGCCTGATTAGCGGAATTGATGGCAGCGATGAAGTGTTAGAGAAGCTGTCTGCTGAGTTAAAGAAAAAATGCGGTTGCGGTGGCTCGGTAAAAGATGGCGTCATTGAGATCCAAGGGGATAAACGCGATCTGTTGAAGCAGCTTTTAGAAGCCAAAGGAATGAAAGTTAAATTGGCGGGGGGCTGAGGATAATCTTCAGTTTCAAGAAGAAAAGACATTATCCGACGTTATTGGCGCTGTAGCCAGGCGGCAAACGAATAAATCCCGATGAGCTGACTCATGTCAGTGATTCGGGTGCATGAGAGCCGCCAACAACGCTACAGTTTCAAGAACGAAGGATAAAAGTTACTTGCCAACTTGGTGCCCAATAACCCCACCTACCGCCGCACCACCTAATGTTCCTAGCGTGCTGCCGGTTAATACCGCGCCGCCTACAGCACCGGCACCGGCACCAATTGCGGTGTTACGGTCACGTTTGGACATATTGGAACAAGCGGACAGGGATAAGGCCAGAGTTAGTGCTAAGACAGCAGTGGCAAATCGTTTATTGATTATCATCATAATTATCTCCTGACGTTGGCTTAGTACGGATAGGTCAGGCGATGTATCTTTGCATTTATATCACCAGATCTTTCGGTACAAAATTAAACTTACACCACTAAGTATAGGCTTTTTATTAATTTTAGCCGCAGTCTCATTTGGTTAGGGTTTAGCATAAAGAATGTCGTTAGGCTTTAAATTCGGGATTAATACTAAAAACTCGGTTTGTCACCAATAGTAACCAGTATAAATATCCGAGAATCATTTAATAGGTAAATAGTCTTAATTTGGCTACGGGGGGCGTGAATTAGGGTTTATCTGAGGCTAAAGACACAATTAACCCCTTGTCTGTACTTAATAAAGTCTTACTTTCTGACCGGTGTCGCTCTCAGACTGCATTTTCTAGCTGATCCACACGCAGTTTATAGCTATTTATCCCATACCGGTTCTGACCTGTGGCGCTGAAAATGAAAGAAACTCAGTCATTCAGGATACGACGATGCTCAACGAACTGAAGCAGCAAGTTCTGGCCGCTAACTTGGCTCTGCCACGCCACAATCTGGTCACTTTTACCTGGGGTAATGTTAGTGCCGTTGACCGAGCGAGTGGTTTGCTGGTCATTAAGCCTTCCGGTGTGGAATATGACGTCATGACACTGGATGACATGGTGGTGGTGGAACTGGACACTGGCAACGTGGTGGAGGGCAGTAAGAAACCCTCGTCGGACACTGATACTCACCGGGTGCTTTACCTTAACTTCCCACAGGTTGGCGGCATAGTTCATACCCATTCACGTCATGCAACCATTTGGGCGCAGGCCGGGCAGGATTTACCGGCCTGGGGTACCACTCATGCTGATTATTTTTATGGCACTATTCCCTGTACCCGTCTGATGACACCGGAAGAGATTGCGGGCCGTTATGAATGGGATACGGGCAATGTTATCGTCGAAACGTTTCAGGAACGGGGGATTAAACCAGAGGATGTACCGGCTGTTTTAGTCAATTCGCACGGGCCATTTGCCTGGGGAACCCATGCCGATAATGCGGTTCACCATGCCGTAGTGTTGGAGGAGTTAGCTTATATGGGCATTTTTTCACGTCAGTTGAATCCGCAATTAGGCGATATGCAACCTCAATTGCTGGATAAACACTATTTACGCAAACATGGCAAAAATGCCTATTACGGGCAGTAATCTCTGTTTTGCTCAAAAGCACTGAAAAATCCGGAAGCCAACCTGTGCTCAGCCTTGTACGGATTTTTGCTGCCAAGCACCGAATCAGCAGTGATATGGCGCATTTTCACGCGCTTACTCGTTGAGGATATCGACCTGAATGCCTTGTGCCGTTAATTGCTGTTGATAGCTTGCGGATAGGCGGTTATCCGTAATAACCCGGCTGATGGCAGAGAGGGGGGTCAGTGAATTCTGATGCACCTGACCAAATTTTGATGCATCGACCAGAATGATATTTTCAGCGCCTTTGGCCAAAACACTGTTGATGACATCTGCTCGTAGCATATCGCGCCCGGTAAAACCGGTATTTTCCTGATAGCCGTCTACCCCGATGAATGCTTTACTGAAATGCACATGGCGCAGACAAAGTTGCGTCAATGGGCCAACCATACTGTCGCTTTTCTTCTGATAAATTCCCCCCAACAGAATGACTTCACAGACCGAATCCTTCAATTGCCGGGCAATATAGCCGCTCACTGTCACCAGTGTAATTCCAGGACGCTGTGCTAAATGCTGCGCCAGCAGGGCATTGCTACTACCACTTTCGATAAACACCGTCTCATCTTCATTAACCAGCGCCGCAGCGTGACGGGCCAGTTTTTGTTTCATGGCAAAGTGAGTCATCATACGGACATCGACATCATCGCTCTCCAAGGCAACGGCTGAACCGTGCACCCGCTTGAGCAAGCCGCGTTTCTCCAGTTGATTGAGATCGTGACGAATTGTCACCTCAGAGACACGGGTTGCCTGCGACAATTCACTGACGCTGACTCGTTGCCGGTCATTGACCAACTGTATAATTGTTTGCTGCCTAGGGTTCATAGCGCTCCAGAAAAGTGGGGGACTGAAAATTGGATCGGCTAATATAAAACAAAATAATTCTTTGTTTGAATATTATATTACTTTCGAATGAAAGATGATTGAGAAGGATCACGTTATTGATTGATGATTAGTTTATGATTACGACTAATGATTCCTCGCTAATCCATTCGCTTAACTGGCCTATTTGTTTAACCAGTCTGGCTGCTTAAATAATCCAAACCGGAGGTTGTTATGGAGCTTTATCTCGACACAGCAGATGTTGCCGCAGTAAAACGCTTGGCGCGAGTGCTGCCATTACAGGGCGTAACCACTAATCCCAGCATTCTGGCAAAAGCCGGTAAATCCATTTGGGAGGTTTTACCGGCGCTGCGTGATGCATTGGGAGGCACCGGTAAGCTTTTTGCACAAGTACTGGCCAGTGATAGCGAGCTAATGGTGTCTGAGGCGGTATTGTTATCGCAACGCGTCCCCGGCTTAGTGATCAAAATCCCGGCAACCGCTGAAGGATTGGCGGCTATCAAAAAATTAAAAGCCATGTCAATCCCAACATTAGGTACCGCAGTATATGGTGCCGGGCAAGGCTTGCTGTCTGCATTGGCCGGGGCAGAATATGTTGCACCCTACGTTAACCGGTTGGATGCACAAGGTAGCGATGGCATTGCGATGGTGCGTGAATTACAGCAGTTGCTGAGCTTACATGCTCCCGGCGCTAAAGTGTTGGCAGCCAGTTTCCGCACACCACGGCAGGTATTAGATTGCCTGTTGGCCGGTTGTCAATCGGTGACTATCCCGGTGGATGTGGCAGAACAGTTTATCAGTACGCCAGCGGTAAAAGCGGCAGTAGAACAGTTTGAACAAGATTGGCAGGGCGCATTTGGCTCAGTAATTCTGAGCTAGCGTGACGTGATGTTTTTTTTCTAATAATAGAAAAACGCCCTGTAAGTGATTAACAGGGCGTTACAGTGTCACTTGGTGCTGTATGTTGTTATCTTAGCAAGGGCATTTTCCCAACTTGCCCGCTTTGCTGGGGAAGCGGGCATCCAAACAGTAACGGTGAAAATCCCGTTCGCTCATCGGCGGTGTGTCAGGATGATGGCAGCGCATATGATTAACATAATTACCGTAATCCTGTACCCCTACCATCAGGCGGAAACTTTGCGCGACACGATGTGCAATCAGACGTACCCATGCCCGAAGGTTGGCCGGGCGAGTTGTCACCTGAACTAAAGGTATGCAACGTGTAATCTGACGCGGCGCACTTTGTCGCGGTCGGTTGGGTGAGCGGGTTGTTTTCCGCTTGCGTAATGGTATGCCTGCATTAGCCACGAACAATCTCCTGACGGAATACAATTTCAGTCTCATGCGTGGTCGGCTTACTGGATTTCAGTGCGCGCCGCACCACAAAGAAGGATGAAACCAGCATGGTCACTGCCACCAGCATAAAGAATGCACATAAGGCTGCGTTGATCTGGTTGTTGAACACAATAGTTTCCATGTCCTTAATGCTCTTGGCGGGTGTGATGAGCACACCTTGCTCACCCCCGGCGGCGAATTTCTTCGCCTGAGCGAGGAAGCCAATACTGGGCTTTTCATGGAAAATCTTCTGCCAGCCTGCAGTCATTGAGGTAATAAATAACAAAATGGTTGGTAGGATGGTTACCCAAGCATAGCGTTGCTTCTTCATTTTAAACAGGACCACTGTCCCTAAAATCAGTGCCATTGATGCCAGCATTTGGTTGCCGATACCGAACAGTGGCCACAAGGTATTGATCCCGCCTAATGGGTCAACCACGCCTTGATAAACAAAGAAACCCCAACAGGCGACTGCTACCGTGGTGCCGGACAAATTACCAAACCATGAGCGGTTATTGGCCAGACTCGGTACCACCACCCCGACCAAATCTTGCACCATAAAGCGGCAGGCACGGGTCCCGGCATCCACCGCTGTCAGAATAAACATCGCTTCAAATAGAATGGCGAAGTGGTACCAGAAAGCCATCATGTTACGGCTGTTAAATACGTCACTGATAATATGTGCCATTCCGACGGCAAAGGTCGGTGCACCACCGGCTCGAGACAAAATAGAGTTCTCGCCAACGTCTTTGGCGATCATCGTCAGGGTTTCCGGGGTCACCACAAATCCCCAACTGTTGATCGCCAGAGCGGCACTTTCGACGGTGGTGCCAATTAATGCCGCCGGTGAGTTCATAGCAAAATAAACCCCCGGATCGATAACGGAGGCGCAGATCAGCGCCATAATGGCGACGAATGACTCCATCAACATCGCACCGTAACCAATAACGCGGGTGTGACTTTCACGTTCAATCAGTTTTGGGGTCGTGCCACTGGCAACCAAGGCATGGAAGCCAGAAATGGCACCACAAGCAATGGTGATAAACAGGAATGGAAACAGGCTGCCGGAGAATACCGGGCCACTGCCATCAATAAAGCGTGAAACGGCGGGCATTTTCATTTCAGGCATGGCGAATACAATACCCACCGCCAAACCGATAATGACTCCGATCTTCAAGAAGGTGGACAAATAATCCCGTGGAGCCAGTAACAGCCACACCGGCAGTACCGAGGCAACAAAGCCATAGATGATCAACACCCAGGTCAGGGTAGTGCCCTTTAAGGTGAAGAATGGCCCCCAGTAAGGGTGAGCGGCGATATTCCCGCCGTAAATGATTGCGGCCATCATCAGTACGAAACCAATTAATGATACTTCTGCAATTTTACCTGGGCGGATAAAGCGCATATACACGCCCATGAACAGCGCTATCGGGATAGTTGCCGCAATGGTAAACAGGCCCCATGGGCTGTCGGCCAAGGCTTTAACAACCACTAACGCCAGTGCAGACAAGATGATAATCATCACCCCCAATGCGCCCAACATGGTGATTACGCCGGCAAAAGCACCTAATTCTTGTTTTGCCATTTCCCCCAGAGAGCGGCCATCACGGCGGGTTGAGATAAACAGGATCAAAAAGTCCTGCACCGCACCGGCCATCATAACCCCAACCAAAATCCAGATAGTCCCTGGCAAGAAACCCATTTGTGCTGCCAGAATTGGTCCGACTAATGGCCCGGCACCGGCGATGGCCGCGAAGTGGTGGCCAAACAGTACCCATTTATTGGTGGGGACATAATCCAGTCCATCATTGCGCCGCTCAGCCGGTGTTAGACGCCGATCGTCCAACTCAAACACCTTCTCAGCAATAAAGCGGCTGTAAAAGCGGTAAGCGATGCTGTAACAAGCTACCGATGCAATCACCAACCAGATGGCATTGACATGCTCACCCCGGCTGAGTGCCAACATGGCAAAAGCGAATGCACCAATTAACGTCACGGTCAGCCAAATGACGACGGTCTTGGCGTTCTTCATGGGTAACGACTCCTTCGTTGTACAGAGGATATTCCGGTTATCGACCGCCATTGGGTGAAGAAGGCGCGTAACGGTTCTTTAACATAAGGGCTTTAATGTGAAAGAAAAGTAGCGAAAGTGAAAACTGTGATGAGTAAAATGCTTTTCAAGTAACAACTGGCATGACTTGCTTACACATTGTGACGCTGAAGTGTGTCGACGGGTGGCCAGTAGATGAGAGCATTTAACGGAATGGCATCTTATTAATGATAGGGTCATGAGTTAATTATTTATAAAATTCATGATTTATAAACGGATAGAAAAAGCCGTGGGATGTTTTGCATCGCCACGGCGAGTCATACAATTAATGCTGTTCAGACTGCTGACAAACCCCGATGACTCGATGTTAGGCGGTGAGGATAGGCAGAAGAGTTAAGCTGTTAACCGGCTTAAACGACAGGGCGGGCGACCACATTACGGGTTTCCATGCGAACTTCAGCAATGCGCACCTCGATTTTGTCACTCTGACTGTAAACCGTTTCACCTTTGATCTGCACGGTACCGGTTTCCTGGCTGCAGACCATTTCATCACGTACCGCATGAATAAACGGCGCTGGGATAAAGGCCACTGCGCCGTTATCCAGTAAGCGCACCCGCAGACCACCACGGGTGACATCAATAATTTCTGCCGCGAAGCGGGTATCAGTGCCAGCCTGAGGCTGTAGATAACGGGCGTACAGCCAGTCACCGACACCGCGTTCAGCCATCCTATTTAGACGGCGGCGTTCAGCCAATTGCACGGTGATCTCATCTTGTGGTTTTTCCGCTGGCTGGCCGGTAATAATGGCTTTGAGCAGGCGGTGATTGACCATATCGCCGTATTTACGAATAGGCGAGGTCCAGGTGGCGTAAGCCTCAAGCCCCAAACCGAAGTGCGGGCCAGGGACGGTGCTGATTTCCGCAAATGTTTGGAAACGGCGGATACGGCTGTCAAGGAACTGGGTTGGTAACGCATCGAGATGGCGGCGCAACTCACAAAAGCCTGGTAAGGTCAGCAGGGCTTGTGGGTCAGCCTTGACACCATTGGCTTGCAACACCGTCGCGGCCTGTTCAACCAGCGCGGGGTCAAAACCGGTATGCACGTTATATATACCAAAGCCCAGATTATCACGCAGCGCAATGGCGGCGCAGACGTTGGCGGCAATCATGCACTCTTCAACAATACGATTAGCAATGCGGCGGTGCTCGACGATGATATCCAGCACTTCGCCTTTATCACCCAGCAGGAAGCGATAGTCTGGCCGGTCTTTAAACACCAGAGCATGCTCTTGACGCCAGTTGCTACGGGCTTCACAAACGCGTTTGAGTAAGGTGATTTGCTGCGCGATATTGGCGTTTTGTGGCTGCCAGTCACCGTTACCTTCCAGCCAGTCAGAAACCTCGTCATAAACCAGTTTGGCTTTCGACTCAACCCAGGCAGCAGAGAAGCGAATATCGTCACCCAATGCACCATCAGCGGCGATAGTGACACGGCATATCAGCACCGGACGGCGTTCATTGGGCCGTAATGAGCAGAGATTATCGGACAAATCCCTCGGTAGCATCGGAATGTTAAAGCCCGGCAGATAGTTGGTAAAAGCGCGCTTGCGGGCGATTAAATCCAATTCACTGTTTTCATCGACATAAGCCGTGGGATCGGCAATGGCAATGGTCAGCAACAGGGAACCGTCACCTTTGTCTGCCACATACAGCGCATCATCCATATCTTCGGTGCTATTGCTGTCGATAGTGACAAAATTGAGCGCGGTCAGATCTTCACGCTGAAGGTCGGTATCATGCAAGGAAGATTCGACCATAACCGGGGCTTCACGCTCCAGATTATGGCGCGCCAATGTGACCCACCAAGGCACGAAATGATCTTCGCCATTGGTAATAAATGCAGTCAGATCAGCATTAAAAGTACGGTCGCCTTTTAATGGGTGGTGGCGCATCTCAGCCACTGCCCAGTCACCGCTCTGGAAGTTGTGCTCAAGTTCCCGAACTGGACGACATTGAATCGCATCACGGAGCAACGGGTGGTCAGGTACGATAGACAAACGATCGTCTTTTCTCTGCACGCGGCCCACAAAGCGGGATAAAAACGGTTCAACCAGTGTTTCTGGCTCCACAATTTCACGATCTTTATCCGTGTGTAAGGTGGCAATAATCCGGTCGCCATGCATGACTTTCTTCATCTGTGGCGGCGGAATAAAGTAACTTTTCTGCCCATCTACCTCAAGAAAGCCAAAGCCTTTCTCAGTACCTTTAACCACGCCTTCGACGCGCGGAGTCTGAGTGTGAAGTTGCTGTTTTAGCTGCGCCAGCAGCGGGTTATCTTGAAACATATCGTCCAGTGAATGGTGTAGTTAATGGGGGGTATCCGGCTGACAGTTTTACGCGAATCAGCCCCATCGGGCAAGCGGCATATCATCTTGAAGGGCAATTCCCTGTCAAAATTATAGGCTTATTCATTGCCCATGATTTTAGCGTTATCAACTAAATAGCGGCGACGGAAAGCCCACCCAGGCCCACAATTAATGCTCTGGATAGACCTTCTCTTTATATTCACACAAATCTTCAATAATGCATGAACCACAGCGCGGCTTACGGGCAATACAGGTATAGCGGCCATGAAGAATCAACCAGTGGTGGCAATCGAGCTTAAATTCAGCCGGTACCACCTTGAGCAACGTAGCCTCAACTTGAGAGACATTGCTGCCGGGGGCAAAACCGGTACGATTACACACACGGAATATATGTGTATCTACCGCGATAGTTGGCCAACCAAAGGCAGTATTCAGCACCACATTGGCCGTTTTACGGCCTACACCGGGCAATGCCTCTAGTGCCGCGCGATCCTCTGGAACTTCGCCATTATGCTTTTCCAGCAAAATACGGCAGGTTTTAATCACATTTTCGGCTTTGGTATTAAACAGACCAATAGTTTTGATGTATGACTTCAGTTCATCAACCCCCAAGTCCAGTATGGCTTGCGGAGTATTCGCCACCGGGTAAAGTTTAGCGGTGGCTTTGTTGACACTGACATCGGTTGCCTGTGCCGAAAGCAGTACTGAAATCAGCAATTCAAAAGGCGTGGTATATACCAATTCGGTGGTTGGGTGTGGGTCGTTATCCCGCAGTCGGGTTAAAATTGCGACGCGTTTTTCTTTATTCATCAGGCTTTATCTGCCGCGATATTTTGAGATTGTGGTGCCGTAACCAGTGCACTGGCTTTACGCGCTTTCATTTTTTCGTCAATGACATATTTACCGGCCAGCAACAAGCCTAAACCAATAAAGGCACCCGGTGGCAGCATCGCTAACAGGAAGGGGCTGTCCAGATGCAATACATCGATACGCAGCACCTTGGCCCAGTTACCCAGCAACATATCTGCGCCATCGAATAAGGTCCCGTTACCGAGAATTTCACGCAGTGAACCCAGCACAAATAAGGCGCAGGTTGCCCCCAACCCCATGGCTAAGCCATCCAGTGCCGATAATCCCACCGGATTTTTTGCGGCATAAGCTTCCGCCCGGCCAATCACAATGCAGTTGGTCACAATCAATGGGATGAATATCCCTAGAGACTGATATAAACCAAAGGCATAAGCGTTAATCAGCATTTGCACGGTACTGACCACTGAAGCAATGATCATGACGTAAATAGGGATGCGAATTTCATTCGGCACCCAGCGACGTAGCGCTGATACGGCGGTGTTGGTACAAACCAACACTAATGTCGTGGCTAGACCCAAGCCTAACGCATTGGTTGCGGTCGACGAAACCGCCAGCAGCGGGCAGAGGCCCAGCAGTTGCACCAGCGCCGAGTTATTCTTCCATAACCCCTGTGCTAACAGATTTTTTGCTTCACTCATTGATTCTCTCCACAAACCGGCAAGCTAGCGAGCTTCTCTGGCAGGGTTTCTAAATACAGTGTCGTATTTTTCACCGCCCGCACCACCGCTCTTGGTGTAATGGTTGCACCGGTAAACTGATCAAAGTTCCCGCCGTCTTTTTTCACCGCCCAGCGTTTATCTTGCTCGCCATCGACATGTTGACCACTGAAATGGCTTATCCAATCAGAAATACGGATATCAATTTTATCACCGAGACCGGGGGTTTCGTGGTGTTCAATCACCCGACTGCCAAGGACGTTACCGTGGAAGTCGGCACCAACTAACAGTTGGATGGCACCAGAGTAACCATCGGGCGCGGTGGCTTCAATCGCGACAGCAACAGGTTTATTCCCCAAACGCGCTAAATACAAACGGTGAGGGGCCATATTGCCTAATGCAGCATCCGTGACAACGTAACATTCGCCTTGCATATCGTTGTCATAGCTTTCAGCCGGAACGACCTGATCCAGTAATGCTTTTTGTTGCAAGGCGGCCTGATGGGCAATGGTTGTCTCGGTCAGTGAGTTAACCACCGCCGTCAACCCGGTAGCACCTGCGGCAAATAATGCCAAAGTGATGCCGTGACGCTTCATGGTTTTTAGCATAACGGCTCCTTAGTGATTCATCGGGTCGTGTTTACCGGACTGATGGTGACCATAAACCCGTGGCTGGGTATAGTGATCAATCAGAGGAACAGTAATATTGGCTAACAGCACGGCAAAGGCCACACCATCAGGATAACCGCCGTAAACCCGGATTAACCACACTAGAATACCAATCAATGCGCCGAAAATTAGGCGGCCACGGGGGGTCGTCGAGGCACTCACCGGATCGGTGGCAATAAAGAAAGCACCCAGCATTGTGGCACCGGAAAACAGATGCAACATCGGCGAAGCAAAGCTTTGTGGAGCAATCATCCAACTGATAGCTGCACAACCGGCCAAAGCCAGCAGGAAACTGACCGGAATATGCCAGTGAATAGCCTTACGCCACAGCAGTACTAAACCGCCAGCCAGGAAACCGATATTTATCCATTGCCATCCCACTCCTGCCAGGGTTCCACCAAAGAGAGGTTGTTGCAGAATTTGCTCGGCGGGTTGTGAACGGAGAGCCGTTTTGAAGGTATCAAGTGGGGTGGCCTGGCTGACCCCATCATAACCCATTTGAAGCTGATGAATATCGGCACCGCTGTGGGTATAGCCGGTGAAAATGGCTAAAAGGCTGTCATAAAACCCGACCGGCGTACCTTGTAACGGCAGCGGTGGCAACCAACTGGTCATTTGCACCGGGAATGAAATCAGCAAGACGACATAGCCCACCATGGCTGGGTTAAACGGGTTTTGCCCTAAACCGCCATAGAGTTGCTTGGCAATGACGATAGCAAATAGGGTACCTAATACAATCATCCACCAGGGAGCCAATGGCGGCAGGCTGATCCCCAAGAGTAAGCCGGTAAGCAGGGCGGAGTTATCTTGCAACCGTATCAGGATAGGTTGTTTACGTAACTGTAAAACGGCCCCCTCGGCCAGTAGGGCGGTCGCCATTGCCAGTACCACCTGAATCAGGTTGCCATAACCAAAGTAGTAGGTTTGCGCGATGATGCCCGGAATACAGGCCAGAATCACCAACAACATGATGCTGCGGGTACTGCGTTGATTATGAGTAAAAGGGGAACTGGCTATCTGCAACCCGTTGTTCCGGGTCGGTGTTACAGGCCTGAATTTCATGAAATTGCAACCATATGTCGAATGCTTTACAGGGTTATCAAACGCAGGCATCGCGCAGACAAGCTAATACTTGCAGACGTCGATACACTCAGCCGTCAAGGGAGTCATATTTGTGCCGCATTCTACCCTATTCAGACAAAGTGTAATACGCCTTAATTATAGGGTTATTATTCACGATACGGTGAAATATTAAGTCAACATCAGTCTCTAAATAGAGAGGGCGGATTTAAAAATTAACTTGCTATTTATATCATGATAGTAACAAACATATAACGAGAAGTGCCCTTTGATCGATGAGGGTAATTAGACTTTAGTATTAAAGTGGGGGTTTGGACACGTTGTTTTAATAGGGTTTTTAGGGGGTAATTATTAATTAACTAGTTGTAAATTAACGAGTTGTTAACCGATAAAATTAGATCTGAGAAAAGCGTTGGCATAATGATAGATTAATGTAGTATGCATTGTAATTATATATTGAAAGAACAATAGCATGATAAATGAAGATATCTTATTTATAGAAGAATTAATTGAATGGATTGAAATTAATTTAGAAAAAAGACCGACACTGGACGATGTGGCGAAGATTTCCGGATATTCAAAATGGCATCTGCAACGGAAGTTTAAGAGCATTGTTGGTTTACAACTCGCATCTTATATACGCGGCCGGGTCCTGACCCGAGCAGCGGTTGCATTGCGCATTTCGCGGCGGCCTATAATAGCCATTTCTGATGAGTTAGGTTTCGACTCACAGCAGACCTTTACCCGTACATTTAAGAAGCGTTTTGGTACCACACCCAATAGTTTTCGCCAAATGGCGCGCTGGGATGTGCAAGGAATGATCCCCCGTTTTGCTTTCTGCGAGAATTACACACCAGAAATCAAGCGGATATCCTTACCAGAGAAAGAATTGGTTGGCTTTACGCGGCGGTTAGATTTTGATGAACATAACCATTGCAGTGGTCAGCATTCATCCTGCATCGCGATGAAAGATGAAATTCTTCTCGATTTCTTTAAGGAAGTTAATTTCTCTTGCCAACGGGTGTACTCGCTGTTTTCTGCCAAAGAGTGTCAACAGGGGCAAAGCAGTGTGTACTATTCGACTGCTATTGATAAAGAGAAACGGCATGAGATCCAGGGCCAGCGTGAGGTAGACCATATCTCTGTTCCGGCGGGAGAGTTTTTATCTATATCCCATAAGGGAAGTGCCAAAGAGTGCGTGAAATTCTCAATTTATCTGTTTAATGAAGTGTTGCCTAAACTGCGTGAAAAATTTGGCGGCGGTGTTGAAATGGAAGTTATCGAGATCGACAGTTGCCATGCTGAATCGAAAATGCGTGATATTTCTGCTGTTTACAGTTATTTGATGTCAGTGGCTCACTAACGTTTAGCCATCTCAATCCGGGTTAACCGTTTGAGCGGCTTTTTTGGCTTTCACTCTGGCAATGGCGGCTGCCACAGCGGCTTGGCGCGGATCAACGGAGTCTATTGATTCATCGGTGGTTAGGATTATCGCTTTCTCTGCTTGCCGTGCTCTGACTTGTGCTTTACGCGCCTCACGAGCGGCAATAACTGCACTATTGTCTGGCGTTTGTCCTGCGGTCACCGTGATAACGGCAGCGCTATTACTCGCATCGCTACTGTCAGCATCACGACTGCCCGCCCTACGGGCTAAACGGCTAACGGCCGCTTCGACCGTTTGCTGGTCAGCATCGGTCAGCTTAACCGCAGCTTGCTTATGGCGTAGTTCACGCGCTTGTTTCTCGCGCTCAAGGCGAGCCTGTTTGGCCTCAAAACGCGCTTTAGCTTCAGCGGCGCGGGCGCTGTCCTGATCGAGGGCGCGTATTTCGGCTTTTTCCTGGCGGTAATACTGCACCAGCGGGATATTACTTGGGCAAACATAAGCGCAGGCCCCGCATTCAATACAATCAAATAAGTTATGATTGCGCGCCTTTTCATGTTCTTCGCCACGGCTAAACCAATAAAGTTGCTGAGGCAGTAAACCGGCCGGACAAGCATCGACGCATAAACCACAGCGGATGCAGGATTGCTCTGGTTCTGATAACCCCATTTCAGCTTCTGCTGGCGCTAAAATACAGTTACTGATTTTAACGATGGGTACATCTAAACTGGGCAGAGTAAAGCCCATTAGCGGGCCACCCATAATCACTATCGGCTGGCTTTGCGGCTGAAACCCAGCCAGTTTCAACAAATGCAATACTGGCGTGCCGATCCTGGCCCAGAAATTGCCAGGATTTGATAATGCGTCGCCAGTTAATGTCACAACCCGCTCGATTAATGGCTCATCGTCGATAACCGCCCGCTTGATGGCAACCACCGTACCGACGTTTTGCATCAATACCCCAATGGAGGAAGAGTGCTTACCGAATGGCACTTCTCTGCCAGTCAGAATTTTGGTGAGTTGTTTGGCACCACCGGAGGGATACTTGGTTGGTACCACCCGTAGCTGGATTTCATCATGGCCGCGCAGTGCTTGCTGCAAAGCTGCAATGGCTTCCGGCTTATTATCCTCAATGCCAATCAACACCTGCTGAGGTTGCAGCAAGTGCCTTAAAATATGAATGCCGGTAACGACTTCGTCGGCATGCTCTTGCATTAACCGGTCATCGGCCGTGATATAAGGTTCACATTCAGCGGCGTTGATAATCAGTGTGGTAATGCCCTGCAAACCGCCTTGTAATTTAGTGGCGGTCGGGAAACCCGCGCCCCCTAAACCGGCGATCCCCGCCTGATGAATGCGATCCAACAGGGCGATATTGTCCTGCTGTAAGTAGTCGGCCCACGGCTGTTGCTCACGCCACCGGTCTTCACCATCTGGGGTGATATAGACACACTGTTCGGCCAGGCCAGAAGGGTGGGCTGTGGTATGAGGTGCAATCGCTGTGATCGTCCCGGACGTTGGTGCATGTATCGGCACGGTGCGACCATGGCCAATGGTCAATAGTTGCCCCTTTAATACCTGCTCTCCGACTTTGACGCACAGTTCACCTTCCGGCCCGAGATGCTGTTGCAATGGCACTATCATTTGGCTCGGTAAAGAAGCGATACGCATCGGCACGGTACTTGATTGCAACTTCATTTCCGGCGGATGAATGCCACCGTCGAAATCCCAAATATTGTCGTGTTGACGGCGGGTAAACAGCTTAAACATGTTGCTCCACATCTATCATTTTCACCGGGATCATCTGCGAGACAGCTAACTGGGTGGGAAGGTTTTTGACCGGAATGGTGCTGAGGTCCCACTTCCAGTTAGCGGTGGTGGTCGCCACCGGGATCATTTCAATGCAGTCTGTCGGGCAAGGAGATACGCAAAGATCACAGCCGGTACAGAGATCGGGCAATACGGTATGCATTGCGCGGGTGGCGCCAACGATGGCATCGACCGGGCAGGCCTGAATACACTTAGTGCAACCAATGCAGTTTGCTTCATCAATAAAAGCCACTTTACGCTGTGGATGGGCAACAGCTTCATCACCCTCTAACGGCTGTGGTTCGACTGCCAACAACTCAGCCAACTTGAGCATCACTTGTTCACCACCGGGTGCACACTTGTTGATGTTCTCACCGCCAGAAGAGACCGCCTCTGCATAGGGACGACAGCCGGGATAGCCACACTGACCGCACTGGCTCTGTGGCAAGATGGCATCCACTTGCTCAACCACGGGATCGGTCTCGACCTGAAAACGACGGGCAGCAAAACCCAGCACAACACCAGAGACCAGCGCCAATGTACTTAATGCACCTATGGCAATCCATAACGACATCATTAGAACTTCACCAATCCGGTAAAGCCCATAAAGGCCAGTGACATCAACCCGGCGGTAATCAGGGCGATGGAGGAGCCACGAAAGGGCGCAGGCACGTCGGCCACGGCCAGCCGTTCACGGATAGCCGCGAATAGCACCATTACCAATGAGAAACCGGCAGCGGCACTGAAGCCATAGACCGCCGATTGCATGAAATTATGAGATTGATTGACATTAAGCAAAGCCACACCTAACACCGCACAGTTAGTGGTGATCAGTGGTAGAAATATCCCCAGCAAGCGATAAAGCGCCGGACTGGTTTTGCGTACTACCAATTCAGTAAATTGCACCACGACGGCAATAACTAAAATAAATGCGAGCGTCCGCAGATACACTAACCCCAGTGGCAGTAAGATAAAGCTGTTTACCATCCAGGCACAAACAGAGGCCAGTGTCAGTACAAAGGTCGTTGCCAGCCCCATACCAATAGCGGTCTCCAGTTTTTTGGAGACCCCCATAAACGGGCACAGGCCAAGAAATTTGACCAGCACAAAGTTGTTTACCAAAACAGTACCGACAAACAGGAGCAAGTATTCAGTCATTGCGGAACCTAAAAAAATAAAAGCCGCCTATTATCCAAAATTGGCGGCCTGACGACAACAGATGAAGTGCAAGGTTATTGCTATTTTCCCACTATTTTAGGGGGAAAAGGTGCGCAATTCCCTTAAAGCTCAGTAAAAGTTTGTTTCACTCGCTGAGAACGCTTGATGTAAGGCACAAACACAGCGGCGGCTAGCAGAGGCCATCCCAGCGTCCGTAACGCGATATCATCGCTGATCGGTGAGAAAGCAAAGGCTTTTAACGCCAGTAACACGGTTAACAGCAACCAGAGAATAAACCATTTCGGGAAGCGGCATGAGCGGCTACAAAATAGCCAGATAACCCATAAGGTATAAAGCCACATTACGACTGTGGTGACTACGGAGAAATACCATTGCAGGGTAAATGCCTGTGAATTGGTCAGCAGATATTCTCTGGATTCTGGGTTGAAGATTGCCATGGCATAGAGGATAAGCATCAGGCTGGCGCTGAGTAGCGTCACAATCAGATAAGCCAGTGGAGCCAAAAGCCAGCCCCCAATACGTTGATATTCCTGCGGTTGAGACATAGTAGACCTTTTCATCAATTAATAAAAAGTGATAACCCACTAACGGTTAACACTTCTCTGTATGGTTCTAGCTTAACCCGCAAATGTGTCCTTCGTCATCTATATCAATATGATAATACCCCGGCAGGGTGCCAAGACCCGGCAGGGTCATAATGTTACCGGCACTGATACGGACAAACCCAGCCCCTGCCGACACGGCGCAGGCAGTCACGGGCAAAACAAAATCATGTGGCACATTCTTCAGACAGGCATCTGCACTGATAGACAGGGGGGTTTTGGCAATACACAACGGCAAATGACCAAAGCCTGCTGCGGTTATCTGGTCGAGTTGCTGGCGTGCCTGAGGGGTAAATGTCACTTCACGGGCACCATAGCGCTGAGCCATAACATCCAGCTTTTGCGCCAGTGAGGCACTGTCAGGGTAAGGTAATAGAGGTTTATCAGCATGATCACAGGCATTAATAACCTGTTGGGCCAGGGTAGCCGCTCCGGCCCCTCCTTCAACGAAGGCGTCACTGATTTCACAGGCCAATGCACCCGCAGAAGGCATTGTCGGTGTCATGTTGAAAAAATATCCTGTTATCAGTCACGGTCATTGGCAATAAATCCCCGCAAAATTATCACATAAAACGGCAAATAATTGACGATACAAATCAATAAATGTGAAGTGACCCATTGCAGGTCGGACGATGGTTTTTAATGTCTTTCGTTTAACACTGAACTATTAGTCTATAAATTAAACATTATATTTTTTTAAATATTCATTTGATGCCATTTTTAGCATCACAAAGAAGTTTTGAGATATTAAATATTATAAAACCTTATTTTATAATATTGGTGTATAAAAGGCATTATACAATGCACCCCGTTATATTCTTTGAGTTTATAGAAAGTGATCTATTGCTTTCAGTGAAAGAATAAGTCTAATAATAGGTAATGCAATTTATGGAAAACCACGTTCATTCCTCTTTGACATGTGCTGCCCGATTGCTGCGTTTAGCGGGGCTTAATTCACCAACTGTTGCAGCGTTTGGTCAAGAAACTGCCATCGATCGTTCGACAATGGCAACATTAACCGCGTTACAGCGGTATCTGTCTCAGTTTTCACGTGCGATACCGGCGTGTTTCAAAGTGAAAAAACAGCCATTAACCAAGATTAAACCGGGGCAATTGCCACTTGCATTTCGTGATATGCAAGGCAAATTTATCTTATTGGCGCGACTTAATGAAAAACAAGCATTGTTACAGTACGCGGATAGTAACCAGCCAAAAATCATAAGTTATCAGGAGCTTGCTTCATTATGGGGTGGGGTTGTATTTTATTGCAGTCATTCACGCTTTGATATCCGCTGGTTTATTCCGGTTTTACTGCGTCATCGAAAATCATTGGGGCAGGTGCTGGTATTATCATTGTTGTTACAGTTTTTGGCATTAATATCACCTCTTTTCTTTCAGGTTATTATGGATAAAGTTTTAGTTCATAATGCCCTGACGACACTTAATCTATTAATTATAGTCCTGCTGGTGGTAGGCGTATATGAAGTTGCATTGAAATCTATGCGTGAATATATCTTCGCCCATACCACCACGCGAGTGGATATTTTATTAGGGGGTAAGCTGTTTGAGCATTTAATAAAGTTACCGATAAGCTATTTTAAACAACGTCATGTGGGGAATATTGTCGCCAGGGTGCGGGAGCTGGATAATATCCGCGAGTTCATTACAGGTTCGGCCCTGACTTTATGTGTCGATGTTGTTTTTACCCTCGTTTTATTTATTGTTATGTGGTGTATTTCACCGCTGCTGACATTAATCATCCTGGGGACACTGCCGTTTTATCTACTATTAGCTGTACTGACCACCCGACCATTGCAAAAGAAAGTGGCTCTCTTATGCGGTTGCGCGGCACAAAACGGTGCATTTCTGACTGAAACTGTTGCCGGGGTTGAAACAGTAAAAAGTCTGGCATTAGAGCCACAAATGCAACAACGCTGGGAGACGCAAACTCGCGATTATGCTCAGGCCAATTTTCAGGTGCAGAACCTGCAAAACTTCAGTAGCCAGACTGCGCAGTTGTTGCAAAAACTGGCGGGGGCACTGGTTATCGTGATTGGGGCATATCAAGTCATGTCGGTACACCTCAGTATCGGGCAACTGATCGCCTTTAACATGTTGGCAGTGCAAGCATTAATGCCGATGAGCAAATTAGTTGATTTGTGGCAACAGAGCATCCGGGCGCAGGTCGGGTTGACGTTGATATCCGATATTCTGAGTTTACCCGTCGAGCAGGCAATAGGCACCACCACAACGATCCACCCGGTTAAGGGTGATATCACTCTGCAAAATGTGGTTTTCCGTTATCGCCCGGATCTTGATCCCGTACTACAGCATTTCTCATTATCTCTGCGTGCTGGAGAGCATATTGGGCTGGTGGGGCCATCAGGTTCGGGCAAAAGTACCGTAGCCCGATTATTACAACGCCTCTATATCGCCGAACAGGGAGTAATTAATATTGATGGTCGCCCAATAAGCAGCTTCTCACCTGAATATTTACGGCGTCAGGTGGGGGTCGTGATGCAGGAAAGCTATCTATTTAACCGCACGGTGCGTGAAAATATTGCCCATTCTCGGCCAACCGCGTCACTCGGTGAGGTGGTAGATGCCGCCTGTCTGGCTGGTGCGCACTCTTTTATTCTGGCGCTGCCGCTAGGTTATGACACGGTGTTGTCTGAAGGTGGTGCATCTCTTTCCGGTGGGCAGCGTCAACGTATTGCCATCGCCCGTACACTCTTGGCTAACCCCCGCATTCTGATTTTTGATGAGGCGACCAGTGCGTTAGACGATGAATCACAAGCTGAAGTACAAAAAAATATGGCTCGTATCATTGCTAATCGTACGGTTATCACCATTGCTCATCGGCTCTCGACCGTACGCCATTGCCATCGCATCGGTGTAATAACACAAGGTCGGGTGGCTGAATTGGCCAACCATAACGAATTACTGGCGCTCAATGGCGTTTATGCCCGGCTTTGGCAGCAACAGGCTGATTTTAGTTATGAGGAATTAAAATGAGGTTAATGAAATACCTGCGGAAGTTATCGCTGCGTAACCGCCTAAAAAGTGGCTGGCGTCGTGGCACTCGCGCCGGGCGTAGCCGCGATGAGTATGATTTTCTACCGGCTTACCTGGATATCGTCGAGCGGCCGGTTGCCCCTTTGGCTCGCCGTACCGCATGGTTTCTGGCGCTGACATTACTACTGGTATTGATATGGTCGGTGGTGGGAAGGCTTGATATTCATGCTTCTGCCAATGGCAAAGTGATTGTCTCGGAACATTCGAAAGTGATCCAACCGTTAGAACCTGGTGTGGTAGCCGCCATCAATGTTCGCGATGGTGACAGTGTCGACGCCGGTCAGGTGTTAATTGAGTTAAATCCCATCGGGATCGATGCTGAAGTTGGCAATATCAACCAACAATTGATGCATCGTTTGCTCGACGCTGCGCGGATGGTTGCACTGCTGACCGAGGACCTGCCTGCGATTTTCATCCCTCCCCAAGGCAGCCCGGAAGAGGGGATCATGGCCGCGAAGGCTCTTTTGGCGAAAGAATATGACGAGGTTAATGCCGAGTTATCACGTCAGGATAGTGAGCTGGCAGTGAATCAAGCCCATATTCAGGCCGGAATGGCCAACATTGCCCATCAGAAAAAATTGATGAAAAACATTCATCAACGGCTACAGGCGCTGCGGACGTTAGCTAAATCTAAGGCGATTGCCGAAGTTGATCTATTGGTGCAAGAGCGGGAATGGCTAAATGCGGCCGCAGAAGCCAGCCGTTTACAGAATGAGCAGGCTATTTTACAGGCTAAAACGCTCAACCTGAAGCAAATTCGATTGCACTATCTGGCTGAAAAGCAACGGAGTTATCAGGAAAAATTAAACAAAGCTCATGAAGTTATTAGCCAATTGCAGCAAGAGCAGATCAAGTTGATGGAAAAACAGCGTCAGCAAACACTACGTGCACCGGTGGCTGGCGTTATACAACAATTAGCGGTGCATACTCTGGGCGGCGTTGTCACCACCGCTCAACCGCTCATGGTCTTGGTTCCGCAACATCATCAGTTGGAACTGGATATTATGATCCTGAATAAAGATGTCGGGTTTGTCCTGCCAGGTCAAGCAGTGGAAGTGAAAGTCGACAGTTTCCCTTATACCCGATTTGGTACCCTGTCCGGCGAAGTTAAACATATTTCTCGTGATGCCATGGAGGATCAACAACAAGGTTTAGTGTTTCCGGCCCGTATCCGGCTGAGCAGTGACACGCTGATTGTCGAGGGGAAGCCGGTGCGTCTATCGGCGGGTATGGCTGTCAGTGTAGAAATTAAGACGGGTCGCCGACGGGTTATCGATTATTTACTCAGCCCATTACAACAATACCAATCAGAAGCCATGAGGGAGCGTTGATATGACCAATTCAACCTCAACTCCGGTTATTCAGTCGTTAGCCGCATTAGCCCGTGCCGCTGCGTGTTTTGATTTGGCCATTGAGGCACCACAATTAGCACATCAGCTCGGATTAGCGGCCGAAAAAATAGATAATATCGCGCTATGTCGTTGCGCTGGTTGGATTGGGTTGCGCGCCAGAACAATCAGTCAACCCTTTGAGCGTTTGGGAAATCTGACGCTACCGGTTCTATTCAGTGATGGTGTTCAGTGGTATGTGTTACTGGAACTGAATGAACAAAGGGCCACGGTTTATTTTGCTGCCAATGGGCAACAGCAACAAATAAGCCAGTCGGCCCTCGCCAGTTTGTGGTGTGGTGAGGCTATCTTATTAGCGAAAGTCGAATCGCAGAAACAGAAAAAAGCCTCTTTTGGCTTTAGCTGGTTTATTCCGGTTATTACTAAATATCGTCATCAATTGCGTAACATCATTTTAGTGTCATTGCTGCTACAAGGTATTTTGCTGGTGACACCCATGCTGTTTGAAACCGTGATCGACAAAGTATTGGTCAGCCGTGGCGTCGGCAGTTTAATGGTGCTGGGGACCGCCATGATTACTCTGGCGATTGCCGAACCCTGTTACACCTCCTTACGTGCCTGGTTGTTCTCACATTTATCCAGCCGAGTGGGGGCCGAACTTAATACCCGCCTTTATCGCCATTTGTTGGGATTACCCCTGGGGTATTTTGGCTCGCAACCCACTGGGCAAACTATTGCCAAAATGCAGGAAATGGAGCAAATCCGCAGCTTTCTGACCGGATCGGCATTAACCATGCTGTTAGATCTTGTTTTTGTCGGCACCTTTATCATTGTCATGTTTTGCTACAGTCAGCTACTGACATGGATAGTCTTGTTCTCGCTGGTTTGCTATCTGTTGTTTTGGTGGGCGGTCGGGGGCGTATTACGTCAGCGGGTTGAGCGCCAATATGAGGCCAGCGCACATAACACCTCGTTTCTAACTGAAGCCATCAGTGGGTTGGAAACCATCAAAACGTCAGCCACCGAAAACCAGTTTAATCGTGGCTGGCGGCAATCCCTGGCCGGTTATGTTCGGGCGACATTTGCCTGCGCACGGATGGCAAATATTGCCGAACAAGGCATTACGCTGATCAGTAAGGTCACCTCGGCGGTGGTGCTGTGGTGTGGGGTGAAGTTGGTATTAGACGGGGCGCTTAGTCCAGGGCAATTCATCGCTTTTACCCTGTTTTCCGGTTATGTAACTCAACCTATCTTACGTCTGGCGCAGATATGGCAAGATTTTCAACATTCGCAAGTTGCCCTGAAACGTATTGGGACTATTTTGGATTGCCCGACAGAACCGGGCAGTGCCGGGCTATCATCAAATAATGAACGGACAGGGGGATTAACCTTTAAACAGGTGCGCTTTCGCTACCGGCCAGATACCGCAGAAGTATTACAAAATCTCAATCTGGATATTGCCGCTGGCGAGTTTATTGGTATTACCGGGCCTTCAGGGTGTGGCAAATCCACATTGACCAAATTATTACAGCGACTCTATATCCCGCAACATGGGCAGATCCTGGTGGGTGGGCAGGATCTGGCTATTACCGATGCCACTACTTTACGGCGTCAAATGAGTGTGGTGTTACAAGATAGCGTGTTGTTTTCAGGAACCCTGCGGGACAACATCTGCCAGTGTCGGCCTGATGCAGATGATTTTCACGTTGAGCATATTGCCCGGCAGGCGGGTGCACATGATTTTATTATGGCGCTACCTCAGGGGTATCAAACTCAGGTTGGGGAAAGAGGCAGTTTGCTGTCTGGTGGGCAGCGGCAGCGGGTTGCTTTGGCAAGGGCGCTAATGGCTGATCCTAAGATCTTGATCCTTGATGAAGCAACCAGTGCATTGGATTATGAGTCAGAGGCGGCCATCATGCGGCAGTTGCCAGAAATCATCCGTAATCGCACTGTCATTTGCATTGCACATCGTTTGAATACATTGCGTCAATGCCATCGCATTTTGGTATTAAAAGATGGGCAAGTGCTGGAGCAAGGCAGCCACGATGACCTGGTGGCACAAGCCGGTGCCTATGCGCGGTTGTGGCGGTTACAAACAGAGTAATTAAAGGGCAAATCACGTTGTTAAATAAAGCGGGTGATCACTCCCCAGCTTGTGGTATTCAGTCATTGCGGGATCTCGCTTAAGCAACGGCCAAAGAGCATTTAGCCCCTTGGCCGTTTATTTTTAAATCAATCGCTCATATGGATAAAGTATTGTTATGAATAACTCAGCGATTCAGGTGGTAATAAACCTCATTCCAGCGGATCTCATTTTTAAATGCCGGAAGCGTGGTGTCATTATCGATCAGCAAGAATTCAATTCCGTGCATTTCGGCATACAAGCGCAATTCGTCGACACCAACGGCTTGTGAGAATACGGTATGGTGTGCACCACCGGCGATAATCCAGGCTTCAGCGGCGGTTGCCAGTGAGGGCTGAGCCTGCCAGATTGCGCGTGCAACCGGCAGTTTTGGTAACGGATGCGGCTGCTCAACCGTATCGACCACATTGACCAACAGACGGAAACGGTTTCCCATATCAATCAGGCTGGCATTTAGCGCCGGGCCTGCTGGGGTAGAGAAGATCAACCGCGCCGGGTCAGCTTTGCCGCCGATCCCCAGATGTTGTACATCCAACAACGGTTTCTCTTCTTTGGCGATAGACGGACACACTTCCAGCATATGGGAGCCAACCACCAAATCATTCCCCGGCTGGAAGTTATAGGTGTAATCCTCCATAAAGGAGGTGCCGCCTTTCAGGCCGGTTGCCATGACTTTCAAAATACGCAGCAATGCGGCGGTTTTCCAGTCGCCTTCGCCACCAAAACCGTAACCTTGCTGCATCAGGCGCTGTACTGCCAGCCCCGGTAACTGCTTCAGTCCATACAGATTTTCAAAGTTAGTGGTAAAGGCTTTAAAGCCGCCTTGTTCGAGAAAACGCTTCATTCCTAGCTCAATTCGCGCCGCATCCAGCAAGTTTTCGCGTTTATTACCATTTAGTTTCACCGCATCAGTGAAGCGATAGCTGGCTTCATACTCTTCAACTAAAGTATCAATATCGCCTTTGCTTACCGCATCCACAACGGTGACCAAATCCCCGATACCGTAAGCGTTAACTGAGTAACCAAATTGGATTTGTGCCGCGACTTTATCCCCTTCAGTGACCGCCACTTCGCGCATATTATCGCCAAAACGCGCTACCTTGAGTTGTTGGCTTTCCTGTTTGGCGGCGGCGACCCGCATCCATTGCGCAATACGTTGATGTGCGGTTTTATCTTGCCAGTGGCCGGTGATCACGCTGTGCTGCTGGCGCATACGCGCGCCGATGAAACCAAATTCACGGCCACCGTGGGCCGTTTGGTTCAGGTTCATAAAGTCCATATCCATGGTTTCCCACGGGATCTGAGCATTAAACTGTGTATGGAATTGTAATAACGGTTTATTCAGAATGCTCAGACCACCAATCCACATTTTGGCCGGAGAGAAGGTGTGCAGCCAGGTCATTACACCGATACAGGCGGTATCATAGTTAGCCTCGCGGCACAGCGCGGTGATCTCATCCGGCGTAGTGACCAAGGGCTTCAGCACCAATTTTATTGGCAAGCCTGCTTCGCTATTCAGGCTGTTGACCACCTGATGGGCATTATCCATAACTTGTTGTAGTGTTTTAGGGCCGTACAGATTCTGGCTACCGATGACAAACCACACTTCTGATTGCTTGAATACGTCCATCTGATACTCCAGTTGATAAAGTGGCATATACCCTTCGTACTTGAAGCCGCAGGGGGTTAACTGCATTCATTCATAAATTAGGCTGACCATCAACGTCAACGTATTGTTTCGGCTACGGGCATATAGTGGGGTTCTGCTGAGAGACACCATTGTTGATAGCGCAGATAAAGCTGCTGATAGCGTGCGACTTGTGTGGCATCTGGCGTCAGGGTGCGCTCAATCTTGCAGGCCATCTGACGTTGTGCGGCAGGCACATCATGGTATATTCCGGCAGCCACTGCGGCAAAAATTGCCGCACCCAGAGCACAACATTGATCCGATGCCACTATTTGTAGCGGGCGATCCATGACATCAGCACAAACCTGCATGATGACCGGTGACTTACGTGCAATGCCCCCCAATGCCAGCACGTTCTCAACCGGGATATCCTGTTGTTCAAAGCATTCCATTATGGCACGAGCACCAAATGCAGTCGCCGCGATAAACCCGCCAAACAGTGTTGGTGCATCAGTCCCCAGATTTAAGTCGGTAATCACGCCTTTTAAGCGCTGGTTGGCATTCGGCGTGCGGCGGCCATTAAACCAATCCAGTACCACTGGCAGATTTTCAAGTGATGGACTCTTGGCCCATGCGCTCGTCAATGAGGTGAGCAGGGTAGCTTCAATTTGTTTGAGTTGTGGCTGTAATTCAGGTTGTGCCAGCGCGGCCTGATGAAGTGGCCAGCTTAACAAACGGCTGAACCAGGCATACATATCACCAAATGCAGACTGACCCGCTTCCATCCCAATCCAGCCGGGAACCACACTGCCTTCAACCTGACCACAAATACCGGCAATGGCCCGGTCGCCGACCAATTTTTCATCAGCAATTAAAATATCGCAGGTAGAAGTGCCGATGACTTTAACCAAGGTATAAGGCTGAGCACCTGCGCCTACAGCACCCATATGGCAGTCAAATGCGCCACCGGATAGAACCACCGTTGCTGGCAACCCTAAACGCTGCGCCCATTCAGCGGTAATTAAGCCTACCGGGCGTTCGGCAGTATAGGTATCGGTGAACATAGGGTAATTAAGGTCGTTAACCAGACAGGTATCCAGTGCCGCCAAAAATTCCCGTGGCGGTAACCCCCCCCATGAAGGATGCCATAAGCTTTTGTGCCCTGCGCTGCAACGGCCTCGTCGGATATCCTGCGGCGCAGTAGTGCCTGATAACAGCGCCGGAACCCAATCACAGAGTTCAATCCACGATACTGCTGCTTCACGGACCGCCGCATCAGCGCGGGTGACATGCAGGATTTTTGCCCAGAACCACTCGGAAGAGTAGACCCCGCCGATATAACGCGAATAGTCAGTAAATTCACCACTGCGACATAACCGGTTGATCTCTTCTGCTTCTTCAATAGCGGTATGGTCTTTCCACAGCACAAACATCGCGTTGGGGTTATCGGCAAAGTCAGGGCGTAACGCCAATACCTGACCTTGCTCATCAATTGGTGCAGGTGTGGAACCGGTGGAATCAACCCCGATACCGACAATTCGTTGGCGCTGTTCTGCTGACAGGCGGCTGACCATTTGGCGGATGGCCTGTTCCATGGCTTCTATATAGTCGAGGGGATGATGGCGAAACTGGTTTTGTGCCGCCTGACAATAAAGGCCCTGCTGCCAGCGAGGGTAGTAGACAACTTCAGTATCGATCTCGGTGCCATGCTGACAATCTACCGCCAATACCCGGACGGAATCGCTGCCAAAATCTAACCCGAGCGAGATAGCCTCGTTGATCAATACAGGGCGGTCTGCCGATATAACGTCGCCGGTCATAGTGGTTACTCCTAACTTTTGCAGAAAATCAGATATTCATTGTCAATAACCATAGGAGTGAGTGACAGCAAGAGATGAGGAGCCAATAGCTGGAAGTATGTACTTTTCTGCTTCCTATAGTGTTTTTGTGATGTCAGTCAAAAGTTAGTGCGAGGTTAAATTTGCTGAATATATGGATAAACAAACTGTTATTCCCGGATGTGATAGCGCTCTACATTCTGAAGCATAATTAACGCTAATACTGTCACCATCTGACTGGGTGTGGTTAGGTTAAGCGGCTTTAAATCAAGAATGTCACTGTACTGAAGCTGAAAAATAGCATTGATAACGTTTCCACTAAAAGTCGATTGGTTTGAGTGAATGACGATTAAATAAACGAAAAATATCTCTTCCTACAACAGCAATCCGGAGAACACTATGCATAAATTAACTAAGGCGCTGGCCGTGGTTGGGTTAGCGGCAGTTATGTCACATTCAGCTATTGCTGAAAGCATGAAACTAGGGTTTCTGGTCAAACAGCCTGAAGAACCCTGGTTCCAGACCGAATGGAAGTTTGCCGATAAGGCTGGGAAAGATTTAGGTTTTGAAGTGATAAAAATTGCGGTGCCTGATGGCGAGAAAACCCTGAATGCGATTGATAGCCTGGCGGCCAGTGGTGCCAAAGGCTTCGTTATTTGTACACCAGACCCGAAACTGGGGCCTGCCATTGAAGCTAAGGCCCGCAGTTATAACTTGAAAGTGATTGCTGTTGATGATCAGTTCGTGAATGCCAAAGGCAAACCGATGGAAAGTGTCCCATTGGTGATGATGGCGGCCACTAAAATTGGTGAACGTCAAGGGCAGGAACTGTGGAAAGAAATGAGCAAACGCGGCTGGCAACCAGCAGAAACTGCGGTAATGGCCATTACTTCGGATGAACTGGATACGGCACGCCGTCGTACCAGTGGGTCAATGGACGCGCTGAAAGCGGCGGGCTTCCCAGAACAACAAATCTATAAAGTGCCGACTAAATCCAATGATATCCCTGGGGCATTTGATGCGGCTAACTCCATGTTGGTTCAGCATCCTGAGGTGAAAAATTGGCTGATTGTGGGCATGAATGACAACACCGTGCTGGGTGGCGTGCGGGCAACTGAAGGTCAGGGCTTTAAGGCCGCGAATGTCATTGGCATTGGTATCAACGGCGTTGATGCGGTAAGCGAATTGTCCAAAGGGAAGGCAACGGGCTTCTATGGATCTCTGTTACCCAGCCCGGATATCCATGGCTATAAGAGTATTCAGATGCTGCATGATTGGGTGACTAATGATGTCGAACCACCGAAATTTACTGAAGTGACTGATGTGGTGCTGATAACCCGGGATAACTTCAAAACCGAGTTAGAGAAGAAAGGCTTGATGTAATTCTGGTGCGCTGAGGGGCAGGTTGAGACTTGCCCCAATTAACCACGCAGGCAGGTGGGGCAGTGCAATCCAAACTTTATAAGGAAGCCATTATGTCAGCACTCCATGCTGCGTTACAGGCCGAGTTGGCAGCCGAACAGTCACCTTATCTGGCTTTTTGTGGCATCGGGAAAAGTTTCCCCGGTGTTCAGGCGCTGGATGATATCAGTTTTACCTGTCAGGCCGGTCAGATCCATGCCCTGATGGGGGAGAATGGTGCGGGGAAATCCACCCTGCTGAAAATTCTTAGTGGTAACTATTCGCCCACTCAGGGTGAAATTCACATTAAAGGTAAAGCGGTTAGTTTTGCCAATACCACCGAGGCGCTTGATGCAGGTGTGGCGATAATCTACCAGGAACTGCATTTGGTGCCGGAAATGACCGTGGCAGAAAATATTTATCTGGGCCAATTGCCGACCCGGATGGGCATGGTTGACCGTAAATTGCTGCGTTACGAGTCCAGTTTGCAGCTAGCGCATCTGGGGCTGGACATCTCCCCCGATACTCCGCTGAAGTATCTCTCCATCGGGCAATGGCAGATGGTAGAAATAGCCAAAGCGCTGGCCCGCAATGCCAAAATCATTGCTTTTGATGAGCCAACCAGCTCGCTCTCCGCCAGAGAGATAGAACAACTGTTCCGGGTGATCCGTGAGTTACGCGCAGAAGGGCGCGTAATTTTGTATGTTTCGCACCGGATGGAAGAAATTTTTGCTTTGAGTGATGCCATCACGGTGTTCAAAGATGGTCGCTATGTGCGCACATTTAATAATATGGATCAGGTAAATAACGACTCGCTGGTGCAAGCCATGGTCGGGCGTAATCTGGGCGATATCTATGGTTATCAGCCACGTGAAATAGGCGCTGAACGCCTGACCCTGCAAGAGGTAAAGGCAATCGGTGTGAAATCGCCGATAAGCCTTACCGTCCATCAAGGGGAAATTGTTGGCTTGTTTGGTTTGGTGGGGGCCGGGCGCAGTGAGTTACTGAAAGGGGTATTTGGCGGCACCCGGTTGACCCGTGGGCAGGTACTACTGGATGGCAAGCCATTGACTATCCGTTCACCGATTGATGCCATTACTGCCGGGATCATGTTGTGCCCCGAAGATCGCAAAACTGATGGCATCATTGCGGTGCATTCGGTGCAGGACAATATCAATATCAGCGCCCGTCGCAAAACACTGGCTGCCGGCTGCCTGATTAACCCCCGTTGGGAGCGCGAGAATGCGGCACTGCGCATTCAGTCGCTGAATATCAAAACGCCGGGTCCCCAACAACTGATTATGAATCTGTCGGGAGGTAACCAGCAAAAAGTTATTTTGGGCCGCTGGTTATCCGAAGATATGAAAGTGATCCTGCTGGATGAACCGACCCGTGGCATCGACGTTGGGGCCAAGCATGAAATCTATAACGTGATTTATCAACTGGCGAAACAAGGCATTGCTGTGCTGTTTGCCTCCAGTGATTTGCCCGAAGTTCTCGGACTGGCGGACAGGATCGTGGTGATGCGTGAAGGGGCTATCTCCGGTGAGTTACTACACCAAGATGCCACTGAAGAGCAAGCGTTAAGTCTGGCGATGCTACGCACCCCGAATATTGCTATTGATGCCGCGTCTGCGGTGGCCTGATTGTGAAGGAGATTGTAATGAACTCATCCATGTCCAGTGTTACGTTGAGTGCGGGGAACAACAACCCTGCATCAACCGAGTTAAAAGGTGGTAGCCACAATGGCCAGTCGCAGCCACCACAAGATGCACCCGCCAAAGGGGGGCAGGTGTTGTCCCGGATCTGGGATAGCTACGGCATGCTGGTGGTGTTCGCGGTGGTGTTTATCGGCTGTGTAATCTTTGTGCCTAACTTTGGTTCTTTTATCAATATGAAAGGGTTGGGGCTGGCTATCTCGATGTCGGGGATGGTGGCGTGCGGCATGCTGTTTTGCCTGGCATCCGGCGATTTTGACTTATCGGTGGCCTCGGTCATTGCCTGTGCTGGGGTCACCACGGCGGTGGTGATTAATATGACCGAAAGCCTGTGGCTGGGTGTCGGCGCAGGTTTGTTGCTGGGCGCAATGTGCGGGCTGATTAATGGCTTTGTTATTGCCCGGTTGAAAATCAATGCGTTGATCACCACGCTGGCGACCATGCAGATTGTCCGTGGCCTGGCATATATCATCTCTGATGGCAAAGCGGTGGGGATCGAAGATGAACGTTTCTTTGCTCTGGGTTATACCAACTGGTTGGGGTTGCCCGCACCTATCTGGATAACCATTGCCTGTCTGGCGCTATTCGGCTTCTTGCTAAACAAAACCACTTTTGGCCGCAATACGCTGGCGATTGGCGGTAACGAAGAAGCAGCCCGTCTGGCTGGGGTGCCGGTAGTGCGTACCAAGATAATCATCTTTGTGTTATCGGGCTTGGTGTCGGCTGCGGCGGGGATAATTCTGGCCTCACGGATGACCAGTGGGCAACCCATGACCTCGATTGGTTATGAGCTGATTGTTATCTCGGCCTGTGTGTTGGGTGGGGTATCACTGAAAGGCGGGATCGGTAAGATTTCTTATGTTATCGCCGGTATTTTGATTTTGGGTACAGTGGAAAATGCCATGAACCTGTTGAACATTTCGCCATTCTCACAATACGTGGTGCGTGGTTTGATCCTGCTGGCTGCGGTTATCTTCGACCGTTACAAACAACTGGCTAAACGGACGGTATAAGCATCACCGTGACAGAAAAGTCCATAAAAAACCACTCTGGCTCACAGTTCTGTTATCACTATCAGGCAGGGTGAAATCTGTCCGATAAACTGAAATATACCCTTCTACATGAATTACTTTGGGTATAAGTATGACTTATTGGTTCAAAAAACTCAGAGCATGAGGAGACTACATGTATCATCGAATGGTTCAGGAACCGCAACCCAATCCCTTGCTGCCAGGTTATACCTTTAATGCCTATCTGGTGGCAGGATTAACTCCGATTCTGGCTGACGGACCACTCGATTTCTGTATCGACAGGCCGGGGGGAATGAAAGGCTATATCCTGAATTTGACCATTAAGGGGCAGGGCAAGATTTTTGACGGTGAAAATACCTTTTACAGCAACCCCGGTGACTTACTGCTTTTCCCCCCTAAGGCATCACACTATTACGGGCGCTCACCTAACAGCGACTGTTGGTATCACCGTTGGGTCTACTTCCGGCCACGGGCTTACTGGGCAGACTGGCTGGAGTGGCATAGCAAAACCCATGAGGTCGGGCGTTTATCTTTGCCTAACAACAACTTAATTTTGGAATTTGATCGTCTGTTTGCCAATATCGAACAGACACAAAAATCCGGGCGGCGCTTTGGCGAAGAGTTGGGCATGAATCTACTTGAGCGCTTGCTGCTGCGGGCGATGGAAGAAGATCCCCTTAGCCCGCAACGTATTATGGACCCACGTGTTATTGAAGCCTGTCAGTTTATTACGGGTAATCTGGCCGGAGAACTGCGCATCGACGAGGTTGCCCGCCATGTTTGCCTCTCTCCGTCACGGTTGGCGCATTTGTTCCGTGAACAAGTGGGTATCAATATATTGCGTTGGCGTGAAGATCAGCGGGTTATTCGGGCTAAGTTATTGCTGCAAACCACGCAAGAACCGATCGCCACCATTGGCCGCGTGGTGGGCTATGATGACCAACTCTATTTCTCCCGCGTTTTTCGTAAGCGTGTCGGGGTCAGCCCCAGTGATTTCAGACGTCGCAGTATTGAAACCAACTATCCGCAACGTAGTCTCCGTCAGCCAGAATGGCGCGATAATACAGCGGTAATTGTGCGGGGTTAGGCTCGCCGCTGATGTTAAGCCAAAATTACCTCTTGTCGTGGGAATCATCATGGTGTCAAATCGGTTAATCGAGTGATATCAAATAAAAGAATGCACCAGGCAAGAGGAAATACAATGACTGAAATAATAAAAGTAGGTTTGCTGGGCTACGGTTATGCCAGTAAAACTTTCCATGCGCCGCTGATTATGGGCACTCCGGGGCTGGAACTGGCAGGTGTTTCCAGCCGTGATGCCAGTAAAGTGCATGCTGACTGGCCATCAATGACGGTGGTTTCTGACCCTCAAGCATTATTTGATGATCCTGCCATTAAACTCATTGTCATTCCCACCCCTAATGACACACATTTCCCGTTAGCCCAGAAAGCACTGGCCGCCGGTAAACATGTGGTGGTTGATAAACCCTTTACCGTGACACTGTCACAAGCGAAGGAATTGAAACAACAGGCCGATGACGCAGGTTTACTGCTGTCGGTATTCCATAATCGCCGCTGGGACAGTGATTTTCTGACGCTAAAAACATTACTGGCGGAAGGTGCGTTGGGTAAAGTGGTCTATTTTGAATCTCATTTTGATCGCTATCGTCCGGAAATCCGCCAACGCTGGCGTGAGCAACCCGGTGCTGGCAGTGGCATCTGGTACGATTTAGGACCACATTTGTTGGATCAAGCACTGCAACTGTTTGGTTTGCCAGCGACGCTAAATGTTGATCTGGGTCTGTTGCGTCCAGGCTCTCAGTCAGTTGATTATTTCCATGCAGTTCTCAGCTATCCGGGGCAACGTGTCGTGTTACACAGCACGGTACTGGCGGCGGCAGAAACCGCACGGTATATTGTTCACGGTACGCAGGGCAGTTACATCAAATTTGGTCTGGACCCACAAGAAGATCGGCTCAAAGCAGGTGAGCGCCTGCCGCAGACTGACTGGGGATACGATATGCGTGATGGTGTTGTGACACTGTCACATGATGGCCTGCTGGTCGAGAAACCGTTACTGACATTACCGGGTAATTATCCTGCCTATTATGCCGCTATCCGTGATGCTATTTTGGGTACGGCCAGCAACCCGGTACCGGCATCTGACGCGATTAAAGTGATGGAACTGATTGAGTTGGGTATTGCCTCTGATCAACAGAAAAGAGCGCTGCCGGTTTTGTCGGCAAACTGAATTTCGTCTCCGTCTGAACGCAATGATAGCGTCGAGAGCTTTTTTGTTTGAAGGGAGATGCCCAAAGTGGTTGGAGTGGCCGGTAGGCAGCAGACTAACACCTCTGCCACTTCAAATACAAAGGGCATGAGGAATAATTTGGCATGTCATGGTTACCACGTTTACCGATTGATAAGTTTTTATTAGTACTGATCCTGGTGGTTATTATTGCGTCGGTTTTCCCGTGTGAAGGGGAGGTTAAGCGGTGGTTTGAGCACCTGACCACTGCGGCTATCGCTTTATTGTTCTTTATGCACGGAGCCAAGTTATCCCGTGCCGCGATAGTGACCGGTATGGGGCATTGGAAACTGCATCTGGTGGTGTTCCTCAGTACTTTTGCCTTATTTCCGCTGCTGGGCTTGAGCATGAATGTGCTGGTGCCTGGCGTGTTAACACCAACGCTGTATTTGGGTTTCCTCTATCTCTGTGCATTGCCAGCAACGGTTCAGTCGGCCATCGCTTATACCTCCGTTGCCGGGGGGAATGTTGCGGCAGCAATATGCAGCGCATCAGCCTCCAGTATCCTCGGCGTATTTCTTTCACCACTTCTGGTGGGCATGTTAATGCACACGCAAGGCGGTGATACGGATACCTTGCACGCTATCGGTTCGATCGTCATGCAATTGATGGTGCCATTTATCGTCGGCCATCTATCACGGCCATTGATTGCCAAATGGGTGGAACGCCATAAAAAGTGGGTTAATATCACTGATCGGTCATCAATTTTATTGGTGGTGTATGTGGCTTTCAGCGCGGCGGTGGTTGAGGGCATTTGGCACCAAATTGACGGCTGGTCACTGCTGGCGATCCTGATCTGTTCGATGGTGTTACTGACGGTGGTACTGGTGGTCAACACCATGGCTGCCCGCTGGTTGGGCTTCAATACAGCCGATGAAATTACCATTGTGTTCTGTGGCTCAAAGAAAAGCCTGGCCAATGGGATACCGATGGCCAATGTGCTGTTTCCTGCCTCGGTGGTGGGGGCTATGGTATTGCCGCTGATGATATTCCATCAGGTTCAATTAATGGTGTGTGCGGTATTGGCGCAGCGATATGCCAAACGCGTAGCAAGAGAAAATACGGATAAAGCGCTGGCTTCGGCGGAGAAGCGAGAGACTCAGTAGCGTAACGCGATTATAAATAACAAAAGCGCCCGTATTTCTATGAAACTCGGGCGTTTTTTTATTTTATCGTTTACCGGTTAAGCGCAAACTTTATCGCGCAGCGCCTGTTTTTCTTGTTCGCTGATAAACGCCATGGTCAGGCCATTTTCCTGTGCCTGGCGGATTTCTTGTGGCGTCAGGCCGGCAGCCGGTGCGGCTACATGATATTCATTGGCAATTTCAATCCCCTGAACCGCCGGATCATCCGTGTTAATGGAGGCGATGACACCGTGGCGCAAGAATGCGGCCAGTGGGTGAATTGCCAGAGAAGAGACCGTGCTGGTTTGGATATTGGAGGTCAAACAGGATTCAATGCCGATATTGTGCTCAGCCAGATAATCCATCAGCCTGATATCTTCCACGGCTTTAACACCGTGACCAATACGTTCCGCCCCCAATTCACGAATAGCTTGCCAAATACTTTCCGGGCCAGCGGCTTCACCGGCATGGACAGTGATACGCAAACCAGCATCTCGTGCACGATTGAAATGGCTGCGGAATAAATCACCGGGGAAGCCCAGTTCATCACCCGCCAGATCCAGTGCCGTAATGCCATCTCGATGTGCCAACAAGCCATCAAGTTCCTGTAAACAGGCTTGTTCACCAAAGGTGCGGCTGAGGATACCGATCAGGCGAATATCAATATCAAAATCACGGCAACCGGACTGTATACCCTCGATAACCGCTTCAACCACCCCGGCGACGGGCAATTGGTGTTTAATTGCCATATAGAACGGAGAGAAGCGTAACTCGGCATAATGTAAACCGGCGTTGGCGGCATCTTCGACATTTTCATAGGCCACGCGACGGCAAGCATCCAGTGACCCTAAGACCGCCACGCCCCAATCGAGTTTTTGCAGGAAGCTGACTAAATCGGGTTCAGTTTTAGTAATTTGCACATGTGGGCGTAGGGTTGCCAGTTCATCAGCAGGTAATGGCAGATTAAATTGACGGCCCAAGTCTAAAATAGTTTGCGCCCGGATATTGCCATCAAGATGGCGATGAATGTCGGTCAGAGGAAGGCGGGGATCAATCATGCTGTGCACTCACTTTTATCTGCAATAGATTCTGGTAGGTAAAGTGCAGATCATTATAAAAACAAATGGATGAAAATATCCACTACGTTGCATAAAAAAGTGACATAAATCACATTGTAGCAGTGCAGTCAATACGACATATACCCATTTATCATAAGGTTTAAATAAATGTACAGCCCGCTTTAATAAGCCATTCTGGAATATATTGATTAAAACCTTCGGCTTCACAGTATTCTTTAAAGGCGCGGTGCGAATTTACATTTGCCTTTTCATATATCGATTGCAATTTATTTGATATTGTTCGATTGGAAATGTTCAGTCTTTTCGCTATTTCTTTAGCGTTAAGAGATTGTAATAAGAAAAATATGACTTCAAGTTCTTTTTTGGTGAAATTACTTATAGGCGGATTCATTACTAATACAGAAGGAATTTTGTTATTAAATAAGTCATATAAAGAAATGAAATTGAATTTCGTCACATGAAAAATAGTGCCGATACAAACTTTTTCATTGTCAAACAGAGGGAATTTTTCGCAAAGCGTATGCTCATTACCCCATAAACAGGTCTGAATCATAGCCACACGTTTCTTATCCGTCTCAACTTCCCGATCTTGCTTTTGTAAATCTGACGCAAATTCAGCCCAAGGAGCAGGGCACTCGTTGTCTAATCGACCTTCAATATTAAATCTAATGGGTAATTGGCTAAATTTTAGTGTTGCTTTATTGACATACATAAAGCGCGATTCGCAATCTTTCACGCCCCACGGCTCTTCATTATTCTCCATAAATGATAAGAGCGAGCCGAAAGGCTCTGCATCGAGTCCCTTAGAACCCATTATTTTTGGGGGGTTAATTTTATCTATCACTGTTAGCTCCTTTTAAAATTTTAAATTTTCTACAGATAGAGAATAGTTAAATCAATAGATGTCATAACGCCATAATATAAAATCAGGATTTTTTCTGTATGATGCAAATCATCCAATAAATAGTACTGGCAATAATTAATGAATTGAATGACGGAATACCAAGTTCAATATTCATACCACCGATAGTTCCCACCACACAAGCTGCGATAGCCTTCCAGCCAATTAATGGCGTTGATTCAGGCAACGACTGCGTCTGGCGACTGGTATCAAGCAATTTTCGGCTAGTACGTAATACATAGTAGTCGACCATCATGACACCTGATATTGGCGGAAAGATAACACCGAGTAGGGTGAGAAAATCTGTAAACTTATCTAAAATCCCGACTATTGATAAGAGGGTACCCACGATACCGAGTAAAACCGTCAGCCAAGTGCGACTCCACTTGTTACCCGTTATTCCTTCTACCACGTTGGTCAGGGCGAGCGATGAAGAATACAAGCAAACATCATTGATCTTGATGGTAGCGAGAATAACGGTGAGCAACCCGATCCACCCGGATGTTTGGATCATAATTGTTACTACATCGTCAGTATTGAGCGCATGTGCAATCAATATGGCGACACCATTGACAATAAATTCACCCACCAAGATGCACGCCATCGTCATCCAGAATACGTGCCTACTATTTTTACAATAGCGGCTAATGTCTGGTGTCATGAGTGCACCGACAATGTATCCTCCGGCAACCATCGTAGCACCAGCAGCAATTGTAATCGGCGTTCCAGTAGGGACGACGACGACCAGATCAGCAATTTTATGTCCTGCTAGCAGATTTAACGAAATCCAGCCAATCGCCAGAAAAAAGACAGGCACGGCTAGTTTTGCTGTCCAGCTCAACGCTCTAAATCCGAATGCAACCAGTATTGTCAATGCCATCCCGGAGAGCGCGGCAGCCCAACTAAAACTGATCCAATCCCCCAACATGTGATTCAAACTATTAGCAAAAACGGCATTCAATATGCCAAACCAACCAAGAAGGCTGATCGCAATTCCGCTGCCAATAATAACCGAACCGACACGACCAAAACCGCACCAACGAGCCAGCAAACTGATTGATAACCCCTCACGCGCGCCTGCAATACCTAGCCCGAGGCTAACAAATTGGAGTAGTAAACTACCTAAAAAGGTTGCCAGCATCGCCTGGCTAAATGTCATCGCATGCCCTAAGGTAGCGCCTAACATAAATTGTGCTAATGTTGTTATTGCACCTACTCTGACCAAAGTAACTGAGAGAAAACTTGATTTGGCAGATAAAGGTAAGCGACTCACGGAATAATCGTCGCCGAGGGAGGGGAGTCCATTCATTCCTTATGTTCCTTATACTTTTGAACTTTAAACTACTTTACATTGGTTTTATCAATGTGAATCAAATTGATTTTATTAATGTGAATATGCTGAAGGTTATTCCGTGATCCATTTACTTAGATATAAATCATGCCACAACACAAGATTAAGTCATAGACTAAAGATTAAAAAAAAAGATATATTATTATCCATAATGGTTGGTTGATTTTATATTGTAATATAACCCTATAAATAATTTAATATGATAACTATATGAGAAAAAATAGCCAACACCTGCACCTTCCTGACGAAATCCCACTGCAATTCATATTGTTATGGGAGAGTAGTGATGAAGCTTGGGGGTTTAAAGATCTTGATTCGCACTATTTGCACGTTAACACCCCATTTATTGAACTATTAAATTTGCCAACACAGTTTTGCACTAAAGGTTTGTCAGATTGCGAACTGCCTCATCCTTCTTTTGCACAGTTTTCATCCCAATTCAGAGAGCAAGAGCAACTGGCGGCGATAACTAAAAAACGAGTGTCTTCAATTGAGATGCATTGTTTTGGCCGCGAACAAAAATTTCAACCTTATATTTTTGATAAATTCCCACTTTTAAATCGTAAAAAAGAGTGCTTGGGTATTATTTTCCATGGAAAAAAAATGGATTTGCTCACAGGTGAACAATATGTTGACCAAGCGTTACCTTTTAAATTATTAGTTGAAAAACCAGATGACTTTTTTACTGATGAAGAATTTGATGTCGTATTTTATTTGCTGCAAAATGCAAGTAATAAAACTATCGCCCAGAGGCTGGCGCTCTCTGATCAAGAGGTCGAAGGTTATCGGGGGAATATTTACCATAAAGCACACAGTGATTCATTCTACGAATTTAAACAATTCTGCAAAATAAAGGGTTATAGCCATTATGTTCCTCAAAAATTCCTCGAACCTTTCTCCATAATTATGCCGAATTCAGAATGGGATCTTGGATGATGCAGAGCGATCAGTCGAACAATTACCGACAGGCGCTTAAGAGAGGTTGAATTTGAACAACCGGAGGCTTCATTGCACTTGTTTGCGCTTTATTCAACCCGTCGTTATTTGTCCGTAAAGACAAAGTTTTATACTTCAGAGATGAGAAGCCACTCAAGGTATTGAGTGGCGTAATGCAATGGGGGTATTTCCCGCTAACTGCCGCTGCTCCCCTGCAAAAACTGGATGCCGCTGATGAGCTTATCCATTCCGGCTGCCACTTTACTGTGTGAACAGCCTACATTGAGGCGCAGGAAGCCGCGGCCTTCTTCGCCATAGGTGAAACCGGGCATAATGGCGACTTTTTCTTGCTCGATCAGCACTTCTTGTAGCTGATTGTCATCAATATTCAGTGGCCGTAAATCTATCCATGCCAAATAGGTTGCCTGTGGTGGCTGCCAATTTAACGTCGGGAAAGCCTCATTCAGGCGCTGTGCGACATAAATCAGATTAGCGTGCAGATAACTGCGGAGTTCATCCAACCAGGGTTCGGCCTGCCGGTAAGCGGCGATATGTGCCACGATGGCCAGCACGGCCGGAGAGGATAGCCCATCACGGCCTTTCAACATTTTGGTGTAAATACCACGGGTTTTAGTATCACTGATAAAACCGTATGCGCCAGTCAACGCGGGGATATTGAATGTTTTGGAGCCGGAAGTGAGCAAGGCCCAAGGCGTCTGGCCTACCTGACTCCATGGCGTATGCAGCTGATCGCCCCATGTCATATCCATATGGATTTCATCACTGATGACTTTCACCTGATGGCGTTCACACAGTTCGGCCATTTGTGCCAATTCATCGGCTGTCCAGACTTTACCGGTCGGGTTATGTGGACTGCACAGTAACAATACTTTGGTCTGCGGCTTTGCCAGTAACGCTTCCAGATCTGCCATATCACATTGCCACTGGTTATCGACTTTATGCAGCGGGCAGCTCAGTAATTGGCGCTGATTGCCGAGGATCACTTTATAAAAGGCATCATAAGCCGGCGTATGGGTGACGACGAAATCACCGGGCACTGACCAGCAGCGGATCAGTTGGGCCACCATGTAAATGACCGACGGGCCGTAGACTGCCATCGAGGTATCAATATGGCAGTGAAAACGTTGCTGATACCAATGGCGGACCGCACCAAGAAAATCTTCATGTTGCCAGCGGCTGTATCCCAGGACACCATGTTCAATTCGCTGATTAAGTGCTTGCAAAATCACTGGCGCGGTGGGGAAATCCATATCAGAAATCGTAAAGGGCAGCAGATCAGCGGCACCAAAACGGTCAGCAATATAGTCCCATTGGGTACACCAAGTGCCGTGACGATCGACAGGTGTGGAGAAATCAAACATCAGCGTCTCGCTTATCAAAAAACGGGGTATCTGAGTACCCCGTAGCGGTTAATGACAAATCTATTTATAGCTTAGTCAAATGAAGGGGAAACATGCCGTTGAGGTTGCTCTTAGTTTCAAATACAAGTGCATAAGCCACCGGAGCGCCCTGAGGTGCGGTCACCCCTTCACTCACTGAGTCATCCCTGACATAGCTTAGCGGATACCGGGCTAAGACGTGGCAAATTGACCACTACCTATCAATGAATCTAATTCATCTTTCACTGATTGTACCTGTGGGCCAATAACCACTTGCAGGTTATGGTCGTTTAGTTGAATAACACCGATCGCCCGGTTAGCTTTCAATGCTTCTTTATCAACCAGACCCATGTCTTTAACGGACATCCGCAGGCGGGTAATACAGTTATCCAGTGAGACAATATTATCCGGGCCACCCAGCGCGGTCAGAATAGCAGGGGAGTTATAACCAGATTTACCGGTGACGGTGTTACTGGCGGCTTTTTCTGCATTGATGCTGGCAGCGGTTTCACTTTCACGACCCGGCGTTTTGATATTAAAGTGCTGGATAGCAAAGCGGAAGATAACGTAGTAGGCAACAAACCAGATCCCGGCAACGACGGGTACCCAATACCATTTGGTGGCGGTGCCGTGCAGAATACCAAACACCACGAAGTCAATCAGATTACCGTCAGTATTACCGATGGTCACGCCCAGCAATGCCATCACGGTAAAGCCCAGACCGGTCAGGATAGCATGGATCAAATACAAGAACGGGGCGACAAACAGGAACAAGAACTCAAGGGGTTCTGTGGTACCACCAATGACGCAAGCCACCACACCAGAAATCAACAACCCTTTAATTTTATGACGATTTTCAGGCTTGGCACAATGATACATCGCTAATGCGGCACCCGGTAAGCCCCCCAGGAACGCGGGCATTTTACCTTGCGACAGGAAGCGAGTTGCGCTTTCAGAGAAGCCGGTGGTGGTTGGGCAGGACAACTGCGCCTGGAAGATGGTCAAGGCACCGCTGACACTATGGCCACAGACATCCATGGTGCCGCCTGCTTCAGTAAAGCGAATCAGTGCCACCAGAATGTGATGCAGGCCGAACGGCAGTAATAGCCGCTCCCCACTGCCGAAAATCATCGGGCCGAACATGCCTGCCCCGTTAATCAGACGACCCAGGCCGTTAATACCGACGGCGAAAAATGGCCAGATCAATGGGATCAAGAGGCCCACCAGCCCAAGTACTACGGTAGTAATGATAGGAACAAAACGCGTGCCACCAAAGAAAGCTAATGCATCTGGTAGGCGAATGGTATTGAAGCGCTCATGGAGCAGGTAAACAATAACCCCGACAATTACTGCGCCAAGGATACCGGTGTCAATGGACTGAATACCTATAATATTCTGAATGTTATGCGCTTTCAGTACCAATGGGTCGGTGGTCGGTAGCACTCCGCTGGCGGTGAGATAAAAATTTGTTGCCAGATTGAGCACCGCAAAACCGACGAAACCAGCAAAAGCAGCCACACCTTTGTTTTCGCGTGCCATACCCAGTGGGATAGCAATGGCAAACATCACCGGTAAGAAGCTAAAGGCAAATGACCCCACTTTGCTCATCCAGGTAAATAATAGCTGGAAGGCAGGATGACCAATTACCGGCAATAGAGTGATGACATCTTTACTGCTGAGCGAACTGCCGATACCCAGCATGATCCCACAGAAGGAGAGCAAGGCGACCGGTAACATGAAGGTTTTCCCTAAACTCTGGAAAAACTCCCACAGCGTGATTTTTTGTTTTTTTGCCGCTGACATAGTGACTCCTATTCGTAAAACGCCTGATGTTAAAAAAGTCTGATGTTAACCATCTGATCTTAAAAACGCCTTTGGTTGGCTGTTGGTTTATGGATAATGGCGATTATTTCGCCCTCCTGTCTGGAGGTAAAATAAGATAAAACGTTTAACCCAGATAATATGAGCGATGAGTCACAATTATTGATCCTATTTTTGTATACCCTCGCATTTGAGGCCACAGGGTTGTTAACTGCGCCTATTCACCCGAATCACTTACTGATGTAAGCTCATCGGGATTAATGAGCCTCTTTGAGGCTCACCCTGCGGGCTAGCATAAATGCGGTTCAAATCGGTTTTTAACCGATTGGTCTCTTGCTGACTGCCTACTTGTAGCACCAAATTCTTTGGGTATGCTAGAATCATCATGAGATTAAACGTTTAACTTGGCTTATTTTGTGGCATGACCATTAAAAAAATCACAATTACCGATGTAGCTAAATTTGCGGGTGTCTCAGTAGCAACCGTCTCATTAGCTATCAGTGGCAAAGGGCGTATCTCTCCGGCAACCTCAGAGCGGGTCAATCAGGCTATCGAACAGTTAGGTTATGTTCGTAATCGTCAGGCGGCACAATTACGCAGCGGGGAATCCGGCGTGATTGGCTTGATTGTGCGCGATATCGGCGATCCTTTTTATGCAGCAATGACGGCCGGTTTGAGTGAGGCAATTGAGGCGGAAGGTAAACTGTTATTTCTGACGCAAAGTGGCCGGGAGGGTAAGGGGTTATTACGTTGTTTTGATACGCTTATCGCTCAAGGCGTTGATGGGCTGGTTCTGGGCGGGGGGGCCCGGCGTGAGATGGGGCTACAGGAAAAGGCCGCAACTCATGATATTCCCTTGATTTGTGCCGCGCGCTCAAATGTTTTAGACGGTGTTGACGTGGTGCGCCCGGATAATATGCAGGCGGCCAAAATGGCGACTGAGTTTTTGATTGGCCGAGGTCACCGGCAGATTGCCTATCTCGGCGGGCATTCACACTCATTAACCCGCGCTGAACGTCTGGGGGGCTTTTGTGCCACGCTGGTACAGTATGGGCTACCGTTCCGTTCGGAGTGGGTGGTGGAATGTGATAGTCAGCAACAGGCAGCCGCAGATGCGGCGGCAGAGTTGTTACGTTACCATCCCAATGTCAGTGCTATTGTTTGCCATCAGGCGTCGGTAGCGCTAGGGGCTTACTTTGGTATTTTACGTACCGGCCGGACGATTGGCAGCGCAGGCGTGGACACTTATCTGGATCAGCAAGTGGCACTCATTGGTTTTGGTGATGTACCGGAAGCCGAGTTGACCGAACCGCCCTTAACCTTTGTCACCAGTTCCGCCAGAGAGATAGGTTACAGTGCCGGGCAGCGGTTACTCCAGCGTATCGCCGGGGTTGATCTGCAATTACAAAACGTTATTTTACCGCCGGTATTGATCCGCCGTGGCTCGGCGTGATCGATGGTATCGGCAAGTGATGCCCAGCACCGCCTAAAATCGTCCATGGTTAGGAACCTCAATCGCGTTTTTGGGCTGCCCCTGACCATAATTCCATGAATGAAATACAGCCCTACACAATATTCTTAACCATATCCCGCAGTAAAGAGCTATCCCCCATCTCAATAAATCTATCCACACCCTGTGCTCGCATATAGATTACCGATTGCCGCCACATGACAGGTTGATTTATATGCTCAGAGAGATTTTGTATTATAGAAGATAGGGTATATGGACAGGCTGTTCTATTGGCGATAACCGGTATTTGGGGCGGTAAAAATGAAAAGCTTTGGATATATTCACTGAATTTTATGGCCGCGCTATTTAACATCGTACTATGAAAAGCACCACTCACTCTAAGGACAACATATTTAATGGCATAATTATCATAAAATACCTCTTCGGCCTGTTTAATACTCTCAATCGGCCCCGAAATCACCATTTGCAAGTCGGAATTGATATTGGCTATAGTGAGATCAAACAGATTATTTTCCTCAATAACCTGAATCACCTCTTCAGCATTAAGGCCCAGTACCGCGGCCATGCCTCCTCCCAGACTTTCCGACATCAGCAACGCTCGCTTTTTTACCAGAAGTAATCCTGTCGCAAAGTCGAATACACCGGCGGCTTGTAAAGCATTAAACTCTCCAAGTGAATGCCCCGCTAGAAATCGTGGTAACGCCCCACATTGGTCAATATACCGACGATAATACAAAGCATTAACTGTATATAACGCGGGCTGAACATAAAGAGTATTACTAAACCGATCAGCAGGAGAATTCAGAAAAAAATCACGAATGCTAAATTCGGCAATCTCTTCAGCATCCGCCAATAATTTTGGGTAGATATCGAATAGCGACGCCCCCATACCTGGACACTGTGCACCTTGTCCTGGAAATAAAATTGCATGATTTGATGTCACGTATCGCCCTCTTTACTGTGGTGTATGACACAAACAGACTGATTTTCCTACTTTAGTTCTAAACATGGCCCCTCCGTGGGCCAGAGTACATAAACTACTTAGCCTCTAAACTGCTCGTAACAAACATATCAATCAGTCCGTCTATAGATTTAATATTTTTTAACTCAGTGCGGGGGATTTTTATTTTTAACTCCCTCATAACACCTGAAACCACGGAAACTATGTCTAAGCTGCTTGCGCCATAGTCTGCCATTGATTTTTGCAAATCAATGTCATCTTCCTTGATACCATCGACAGAATTAATAATGTGTTTTTTCACAATGCTAGCAATATAATCTCTATCCATAACATCCTCTCTTATTTATTAATAAAAATTTATTCTTCTCTGTTCCAAATAAGCTCAAACAACCATGACTCGCCATTGAGAAATATACCATCCGTGGATTTAAGAATTAATTTATCATACTCAAAACTAAAGTATCGGCGAAATTCAGTGCCAATTTGATTGGGAACTTTGCTATTCTCAATAAAATGCGTGACGATGTTTTTATCGTGATTAACATCGTAATGGCCACAATATGTTTCAAATTTAGGAAAATCTGCCACGATCTGTTCTGACGGGATAGCACGAATATCCTCCGTGCTAAATTGAGTTCTTTTACCTGATGCAATAAACACCATCATATATTGTTCGGTATAGGTCAACATACCAAACGGTTCACTACCTATAGGATAAATATGTATACCTCCACTGTTACCAACACAGGACTCAAGTTTCCATCGGCCAAGAAATGAGTTACCTTTGGAAATAGACATGATTAATACCTTCTAGGTTAAAGTAACGTGAATAATACCGAGCGATATATGAGTTAACTCGGAGTAATATTCGTGATAGAGGAGACTCTCCCTCATTATTTCTCGACAAAATGAGTTTCAATCATTTCGATCCACTTGGTAAAGTTGTCAGTAAACATCCTGCCATTATCAACGGTGATGACCTGACCACGTACGGCATCCATTAATCCGCTGCAAAGAGCCACACTGACGTTACCTACCGCTTCGGGTGAAACAATAAAGTCCGGATCAAATTTGCGAATGAATGCTTGTGCTTTTTTGCCAAAAACCAATTCAAAAGCTTCCGTATCTACCACACCCGGCGAAATGCAGTTAATAATTATATTTTCCCGAGCACCAATATATTTAGTTAATGTTTCCAATACCGCTTTCGATGCCGCAACATAATCATAGCCTGTTATATGGCAACTACGATGTCCTTCGGAAGTAATTGCAACCACATAACCAGGATATTGACCAAAATGCTGCTTAATACAATCTATATAAGTGATCAATGGCCAGGAATTGTGTTCAATGCTATCTAGCAGCCCCCTAAATTTATAAGTATCTTTAAATTGGGGTGCAAATGCAGCATTGAGAATAAGAATGTCAATTTTTTTATTTTCTTGAGCAATGGTTTCGATTAGCTGTGTAGTTGTCTCCTCATCACTAATATCAGCCTGAAGGAACACCGGACGATTGATATATTGAGAAAAATAGCTTTCAAGTTCATCTAAATTATCTCCCCAAAAATAAGTGCCATATACTGTTGCCCCCGCCTTAACAAAACTTTCAACAGTAGCTCGGCCTATACCTTTTGTGCCACCAGTTACCAATACGGTCATTTCACTCAAGTTATTCAGCATATCTAACCCGTGTAATTATCTTGTATTTGTTGTTCAATATTGCTTTGATTAAATGCAATATGGTGCATAAATGCCTCGATAGTACTTGTTTCCTCTAGCATTTTACGTCTGTCGATTGACATGTATTTTTTTAATAATTCCAAACTATGGCGAGGTTTTTCGGCAATAGAGGTTGCCAGTTCAATGGCTTTTTCCATGACCGTGGCGCGGGGCAAAATATAATTGAAACAACATTTCCCTTTCAGCTCACTGCCTCTAAGATAGTTACCGGTGACCATCATCTCAAAACCGGTATAGTAACCAAACGCCGCCTTACTCATGGCGGTTGAACCCATCCCAGGGGTGAAACCCATGTTCATAAATGACATGCCATAGCGACTTTCTTCCGCCGCGACTAAAATATCCGCATATAAACCTAAGACTAATCCTCCCCCTGTAGCACTGCCTTCCATCGCCGCAATAACCGGGATCGGTATATTCAGAAAATGTTTGAGGTGATTGGCATACTCATGCTCAATATTAGTTTTGTAGTGTGTGATTAGGCTTTGTAAAAACGCCTCGGTTCCACCGGTACAAAATATATCAGGCAATCCGACTAAAATAAGTACTTTAATGGTTTTGTCTTTCTTTATCGTGTCGATAATACCATGCAACTGTAAACAGAATTCATCATCAATGGCATTATTGTTGACGGGATCGTTAATATGCATAAAAACGACGCCTTCATCACTTTTTCTTAAATAAAGTTTTTCCATATTAGTCATCCGCATATTCATCATTAAACAGCTTAATGTCTTCTAAGTAGTTACGTATCTTTCCTATGGTCTGAGCATCATTTAGTCTTTTCACCAAAAGATGGCTACCTAAATCCAACCTTTCTTCGAAAGAATATTGTTCAGCCAACAGTAATTTACTTTCTCTTATAGCGGATGTTGGAACGCGAGATAACTTCTTACTCATAACTTGAATATCTTGATCTAAGTTTTCCAGCGTATTTATCTTATCGATCAAACCCCATTCTAGGGCTTGTTTTGCCGAAATAACACTTGAGCTCCATACGAAGTATTTAAGATGATGAGGCCTAATACGTTCAAGTAAGCAAGACATGGCTATTGTTGGTGTAATTCCAAAGGTGACTTCTGGCAAACTAAAAGAAGCAGTATCGCTAGACAGAATAAAATCGACGACTGACAGTAAGGCAATCCCCCCAGCGATAACATTCCCTTCAACCTTAGCTAATACTGGCTTGTGGCTGTTCCTTACCATTTTTAGAATATGGCAGAATTGCGACACAAAGTTGGCGTCATAATCGGTAGAAATATACGTAAGATCCATACCCATACTAAAGTAGGTAGGCCCGCCCGTAAGCACAATAACGTTATAGCGCTCGTTATTTAGCGCAGAGATAAAGCGACTTTCGAAGTCGGCTAATGAATTGGGATTAAATTTGATAGGTACAGTGATATATTCATGCATAGCGATAACTCCGTAAGTGGTTATCAATACGCTCAAGAATAAGGAGCCCACTCCCGCTGTAATGTTGTGTATACCAGTCCTGTAAGTTATCCCTGTCTAAGCGATAGTCTTTACCTTGCATTTGTGCACTACGCGCATTTTCCAGTTGCTCGTATGCCGCTATATCCAATATTTTCCGCTGGGCAAGCAAGATGTCCAATGCAGTACCTTGCTGTTGTGCAATCTCTAACGCTTGATCCCCGACTCGCATACTGAAATACTCGGCACAGGATCCTGAACCATAAGAGTAGATCCCAATTCGATCCCCTGATTTAATCTCTGGTGCTTTCACCATAAGTGAAAATAGAGAAAGGAAAATGCTGCCACAATAGGTTGCACCTATTCTTTGTGCGTAATACAGGGAAGGCATGACTTTTTGCTTAAATAAAGTGGCTAACGCCTCTTTTCCAAAGAGTCCTTGTAGTTCTAATAATACCTTATGTGCTTCTTTACTAATGCCAGGGAAGGGCACGTGGTATAAGTTATAATTGAAATAGGCACTTTCTCTGGCCTCAGGTGTTTGTTTACAATATTCTGCGAAAGCATTTTCGAGTCCATCCATATAAGAGAAAAGGCTGGCTTCTACATCGAAAGCGATCTCTTTCCAAGGAAGTGGGCGAATAACATCCGTCACTTCATGAGTATGAATACCCGATTTCCCGGTTTCAATAATGGCAAAAACCGGATTATCTGAGATAAGTAAGGCAATGGCCCCGGCGCCAAGGCTATATTCCATCTTCCCGTGGCGAATCATGTTATTACTGATGTCGACGTTGATCAGTAATACCTTCTTCCCTCGATTAAGGCCGGACGATATCCATGACTCAGCCATCTTCAACGCCGCAGCACCCGCATGGCAGGCAGATTTCAGTTCAAAAACACGGCAAGTCGCAGGTAATCCCAAATAACGGTGCGCCCAAGTACTGATGGCCTTTTCCTGGTCTAAACCTGATTCTGTTGCAATGATAAATAAGCCGATATCCGAACGATCCTGATCGTTGAGCATATCTTTGGCACTATTGACGGCGAGGGTGACCGCATCTTCCCACAGTGGTACTAAACTGCGCGTTATAACCATTAAAGATCCTTGAATGTATTCACTGTCTCCACCACGTACTTGTGCTAATTCAGATAATTTCAGCGCCAAGCTACTTGGATAGATACTTATTTTTTCAATACCAATATTATTCATTAGGGATTCCCGAGGTTAATAAACCCAGTCAATGCCACCGGTCACATTGAAAATAGCGCCGTTTACATAACTACTTTCTTTAGCAACATTCTTTAGCAACAAGAAATAAAATGGCCTCAGCCACTTCAATGGGGGACCCCAGTCTTCCCACGGGTGCATGTTGAGCAAAAAAAATCTTTAATACCTTTAATGTCATTACCAATAATTCCGGTATCAATTAAGCCTGGTACCAGTACATTGGCCGTAATACCGAAACGCCCATATTCTTTTGCTGTGGTTTTAGTTAACCCCACCAGACCCGCTTTTGATGCGGCATAAGCTGCTTGTCCTGATGAGCCATCTTTAGCGAGTGAAGATAGAGTGACAATGCGCCCATATTTATTGGCAAGAAATAAAGGTAAAAAATAACGAATAAGATAGAACGTGCCACTTAAATTAGTATTAAGTACCAAAGCCCAATCTTCATCAGTCATCGAAACCAAATTGCCCGGTAAATCTATGCCAGCATTGCAAACAACTGCATCAATGTTACTAAAATCGACGAGAAGACGGTCTCCTACTGACTCTACTGCACCACTATCAATAACGTCGAGTTGATAGGCACGACATAATTGTTGAGGAAACTCCGCTGCCGCGATATCAAGCAACTGTTGTGCACCTTCATTGTTATTGTGATAACTAAAGCCAACATTCCAGCCTTTGCTCAAAGCAGCAATGACCACACTTCGTCCAATGCCACTGGCACCACCGCTGACAAAAAGGTTCATGTTAACCATGATATCGACTAAATAAGCTCGCGCTGTTAATACCGCCCATGCCAAAAGAATTGTTCAGAAAAATATTAACTTCTTTTTTTACATTTCCGGATGCACAAACATTGAGTTCGACTGCGGGATCAAGGGTTTCGATATTATGTGATTGATGGAATTCACCCTGCCTCATTTGCCAAATGGCTATCGCCGCTTCCACGACACCAGATGCCCACATCGTATGGCCAAGTAAGGATTTAGGCGCATTGATAATCAGTTTTTCCGCCTGCGTGCCAAACACTTTTTTAATTGATTTCAGTTCTACGATATCGCCTAATTTAGTGGAGGTGGCATGGGCGCTCACATAATCAACTTGCTCTGGGGAGATATTGCATTTCTTTAGGACATCTTGAATCACTCGAACTTGCCCTTCGTGAGAGGGATCGCCCAGATGGTTGGCATCCGAGTTAACGCTGGCACCGAGAAGTTCAGCATAGATTTTGGCTCCACGGCTTTTTGCATGTTCGCCCCTCTCAAGGATTAGCACGGCACCACCTTCAGATGGCAGGAAACCACTCCGATTTATATCGTAGGGTCGACTGGCTTTGGTGGGGGTATCTTGATACTGGCTATAACAGATAGCGTCTAAAATCGTTAGTGAATGCAACATCATCGGGTGGAAAGAGGCCATTGGACAAACGACAGCAACGACTTGTTTTTTATCCACTTTAATGGTATTTATTGCCGCCTGAATAGCAATATTTCCTGTCGCACAGGTACCGCCAACAAGATAGGCAAATCCTTTGGTATTTAACACTTGAGCCACAGAAGATGAATGGTCAGTATCAAGCGAATTTAACCCGGAAAAAGCATCAATAAATTCGGGCTCATCAGAAAAAATCTTTTGCTGATCAAGTAAATATTTATCAGAGAGGTTATGACCGCCACAAATTATCCCGCAATCGAAGGGGTCTATAATATGTTCGAATAATCCGGCGTCGAGCCAGGCATCCATTGCCATCAATACCGAGAGCTGGACACCTTTGGCCGTCTGTTTAAAAACCTTCTCGGCACGGGAAATAACTATATCGGGAATACGGTTGTTAAATGCGTGCAACTTGCCTTGAATATCATATTCAGGAAGTTGGCCTCCAATTTTTGAATAAATGTTACTGGTGTCAAAATTGCGCCAGTAACCGATGGCTGATTTTCCAGATAATAAATTATTGCCCACGAGATCTAATGTGTCACCAATGGGAGTATTAATGGCAATGCCGGTGATAACAATACGATCAGAAGACATGAAACTCTCCTTTTCCAACGGTTACGATCTGATCGTTAACCGTGATTTGAACAATGGCGGTGGCGATAAATGTGTCGTATTCTGTAATGCAACAACGGATTGTCATTAATTCTCCAGGGCGTACAGCGGATAAATGAAAAACATCGTATACTCGTGTTCCCACTGCGTTAGTTATATTATCCTCTACTGGCGGTATAGCCGTTTCATTTAGCAGAAAATACATTAAAATAAGCGCGGTTTGAAACATGACTTCTTGTTGCAATACACCTGGATATATAGGGTCATTGGGGAAGTGACCAGCAAATACTGGGTCTTTTTCGTCTACTCTTCTTATTGCTTGTATTAACCTGAGTTCAATATTGATCAACTCTACGTTATCAACCATTAAAAATGGCTCACGATGCGGTATCATTTTTTTAATAATGTCTTGTCCAAATGATGTATTCAATTCATTGGTAACGTCATGGGTAAATAATAATTTCGTTTTTAAATGGTTTAATTCAGTATTTTTCATATTTAAATGTGGCCCATAAAACCGTTTGACGGCTGAATCTTCATTTGTATTTCTCACGGAATTAATAGCCATTAATTTGTGAGGTGTGTTCTACCGGTCATATAATACATATACCATAACCTTCAACTTAAATTGAATACATCTTTAATGTAAAAGATAAAATATATTATTTTAAACGCATTGCACTTCGAAAGATCATTTTTATTAAAGTCGTCTAAATGTATTACCTACATGCCTGCCATCAATGACCGTTTCGCCAAGTGAACTAAAATACGCCTTCCAAAATAAGACCGCTTCTTCAGCATCTTTTTCGGAGGAAACATTCTCTATTTCAAACACTTCGGAAACCTGAGGGTTCTGGCTAACGTTCCAAGCATGCAATATTTGGTCTGGACAAAGTTCTATCTGCTGTAATAAATACATTTCATGTGCTGGGATCGACGCGCACACATAATCGATGAACAGGCTATAATCGCGTGTCCCACAGACCCCATAAATGTAATAACAAGTAGCATTAACCATCATATCGCCCCCTTTCTATCTAGATGCGGTGTAGTCATCTGTAATCCATATTTGACTTAAGATATTATTTATAACTGGACTGATAGAGAGTATATATCGTGTCTCTAATAATGCCAGTTGCATCTATAGATACTATAAAAAGAGGATTATTTCATTTTAAAAAACATAACCAATTGAAATAATTGATTATGTTAGTTTATTTTTTGTTTTTAATATAAGAGAAACAGATGTTTTTTGGGAAAAAAAACATCTGTTTCTCACTAACTACAATTGATTATGTCGATTAATATTGTCAATAAGGAATTTAATTCTGAAGAATATTTGTCTTTTAAATAAGAATATATTACATTGATATAACACGTTGTGATAATTATTGCCCCGGACCAAGGTATAAGAACAGTAAATTCAGGGGGGTGTTAATATTTTTATCTAAAGTGTTTTTTTTATTTTTTCGTTTAAGTAATAATTAACCAAAGTTGCTATCAATAGTACTTTGTGGGCAATGCCGTATATCTAATTTGACTCTATAAAAACAGCGGTGTTATAGACAAAAAACAATATTGATAATGGACGCGCTTTCTGGGATTGGGCATGTGGCGACTAAGTTATTTTCTGAAATAAGCTATAATCTCGTGTTTTCAGGCCGCCGACCTGAAGAGGGAAAAATGATGGTTGATCATAACAACCGTGCTGGAGGTTGCAGTTATTGGGGTAGGGTGAAATAAAAAACGGAGCCATCAGGCCCCGTTTCTTGATTACTTACCGTTTTTAATGCTTATTATTGCGGTATCACCGGTTCTGCGGGGACATCTTCAGGTTCTTCAGCAGCAGGTGCACCACCGAACATGCCAAACAGGCCGACAAACTCTTGCAATGACATTTTCTGGCCATTTAACTCGACTTGGTTATCTGCAAAATGGAAGCTGCTGCTGATAACATCGTCTTTGGTCGTGGTCAGTTTAAACATCTGGCCCATGGCAGCAACGCCTTGAACCTGCTGTAGTGCCAGTTTCTGTGCTTCTTCCGGGCTGTAACCTTGCAGGCGTGCTGCCTGGCTGGTCAGTTCGGTGGCCATCGCCATTGGGATCGTCAGCGTCGCGTCAACTTTTTTCACTGACTGAGCTAACAGCGGCTCTGCAGTTGCTTTAGCCAGCGCCGGATCAGCCAGATCGATATTCAAGATAAAGGTACTTTCCCCTTTGGCATTTTTCCAGCTCAGTGGCGTAACGCTCACTGTTGGATTACCTTTCAGCAGTGCCGGGATGTTAACCATCAACATTTCGGTCATTTGCTCTTGATAGGCAACAGGATCGAGGTTTTCACCGGCCTGAACCGCTTGCAGCACTTGTTGATTATACGCACTGGTAAACTGCTTCAAGCTCTGACCATCAAGTTTGTCAAAGGCAAAGGCCAATTTACCGGAGCCGAAGTCATTACCCTGAATTTTTAATGCATCCAGAGTGTAGGTTAGCTTACCGTTGAGATCTTTATCGGTTTCGCCCAACTGAGTATTGAGGTTAAAGCCAACCAGTGTTGCGGTATCTTTGCCATCAATACTGAGACCAATTTGCTTGATGCCAAGTTGTTGCGAGCCAATACTGAGATCAAACTTACCCATCTTGCTGTCACTTTTCAGCACCAGACCTTGGATACTGAATTGTTCCACCTGATCCCATTGATTTTTGCTGGCAAAGACGATGCTTTCACTGCCGCCACTCATCTTCACATCACGCATATCACGGGAAACATCAGCATCAATCGCTGCACCAGAGAATTTCACGGTGGTGGCGTTTTGCTGATAATCAATAGGAATAAAGACAATGGCGGATGAGGTGTCACCGCGGTAGGAAATGCGTGAATCCGCGGTAAACGGTGATTGGCCTTTGGTGACTTCAAACAGTTTTTTCAATGCCGGTGTATTGGCAAGCTCGGTATGCACCGATGCCATGCTTGGGATTAGATTGAATTTCTTCAACTGTGCGAATGGGAATGGGCCGTGATCGATAGTTTCGATGAAAGCGATTTCGTCCCCGTCTTTTAAGGCTTTTTCACCCGCAGCGCTGCTATCTGCTTGTAACACATAACGAACCTGGCTACGGAACAGGCCACGCTGATAGTCTTTATAAGTGAGTTTTACACCGGCTTTCGGCAGCAAGGTTTTGATCTGCCCGTTTGCATTGTCAACCAGTTCACCCATGCGTTGTTCAATCAGTTTGCCGGTATACCATGAGGCTCCAGTCCATGCTGCGCCAAGTACCACAATGACGCTGACAGCCACTAACGATTTTTTCATTGTTCTGTTCATCCTTTTCTAATACACCCAATTCACATGTTGAACGCGGTAATGAGTTGCTGGTTAAATATCACCAAAGAGAATGCCTAAAAGCAGTATTCACCGAATCAATATAGGCATAGATTCGCTGGACACCAATATTATTGCGACGATAACCCACCCTAAAGCGACAATCGTGAATTCTGCGTGATAACAAAACTTGCTCATAGCGACGACGAAATCTATCGCTCATCACGCCAAAAAGCCAGTTATTGACAACAAAATGAGGGACTTCGTTCACTCTACGTTGTAAACACGGGCAAGAGAACCGGTTCCTTGCACGCTGACCGGTGATTCATTTGCAGGAATAAAGCAGGATTCACCGGGTTGTAATATGATTTCCTGCTGGTGTTTTTTCAGCACCGCCTGGCTCTGAACACAAAATACAATGGCCGCACTATTTTGAGCCAACACTTGTGGCTCGGGGGTTAAGGTATGCAGCGAAAAGGCAAAATCCTCCACCGGTATTGGGAAGACCAATTCATTCCCTTGCTGTTGAGGCGTGGTAAGTAGGGTGTCTGCCGGTTTAGGGATAAATTGCAGATTAGCCATTAGCTCGGGAATATCGATAAACTTAGGCGTCAGCCCCGCGCGTAATACATTATCGGAGTTTGCCATCACCTCCAACGCTACACCGTCCAGATAGGCGTGTGGCGTTTCAGCATACAGGAACATGGCTTCACCCGGTTGCAGCATGACCACGTTAAGCAGTAATGGTGAGAATAAACCACTGTCATCCGGATAGAAGCGAGAAATGCTACGAATAGTGTCCCATGGTTCACCTAACTGATTATTCAGTGCTGCTTTAAGAATACCCAGCGCCAGAGCTTTAGGTTCGCCAGCCATGCTCAATAGACTGGCAAATAAGGTGGCTAAATGTTCAGTGTCCGGTTCGCGTAGGAATGCCGCAATATCTGGGTGAGCTGCCGCCAGTGGTTGCAGCAATGTCTGGATATCATCCAGCGTGCGAAAACCATTCATTGCCTGAAAAGGCGTGAGGGCATAAACCAACTCAGGTTTATGGTTGGCATCTTTATAATTTCGTTCGGCTGCATCCAGTGGGATACCGGCCTGATTTTCTTTAGCAAAGCCAATTTCGGCGGCGGCCTTACTGGGATGAACCTGAATGGATAATGGTTGGGCGGCACAAAGCACTTTGAACAGGAAGGGCAGTTCACCAAAACGGTTGAAAACATCACGGCCCAGATTAGCCACCGGGTTTTGCTCAATCACCTCACGCAACGAATGCCATTGTCCGTTAGCGTCCGCAACCTCAGAACTGCTCTTTGGATGCGCCCCCATCCACAGTTCAGCCATTGGCTTACCTTGTGGGTTGGCGATACCGTAAAGATCGGTAAGGGCGCTGGTACTGCCCCAGGCATAGTTTTGCACTGCATTCTTCATTTTTTGCATATTGACTTTCTGCCGTTTGTTAAGGGCCAAAATAAGGTTTATACCCGTTAGCTGTGCGTCTGGCTAATCCAGCAAAAACCATCGCCCCGATAAAAATAGTCCCTTAGTAAACAATGGGGCCAGAGGGGTTGCAAGTTGTTATTCAACCCCTTGATGCTAAGTCACCATGACCAAATGATGTAAATGCGAATCAATCGCATAAATAGCGGTATAAATGTGCCATGATAAAAGCACTGTGCCAGTGTGACTGGCAGTTCAACTGTTCTAAAGGCTAAGGAGACCGTGATGGCAACCACCCGCAGTGAAAAAGACTCTATGGGATCTATCGATGTACCGGCAAGTCAATTATGGGGCGCGCAAACCCAGCGTTCACTGGAACATTTCCGTATTTCGCAAGAAAAAATGCCGACCGCGTTGATTCACGCGCTGGCGCTGACCAAACGGGCGGCAGCAAAGGTCAATATGGATCTGGGGCTGCTGCCGGCTGAGCGAGCCGAAGCCATTATGTCGGCCGCCGACGAAGTGCTTGCAGGCCGTCATTCCAGTGAGTTTCCGCTGTCTATTTGGCAGACCGGCTCGGGTACTCAGACCAATATGAATATGAATGAGGTACTGGCTAACCGCGCCAGTGAACTTTTGGACGGGAAGCGGGGTAATAATCGTTTAGTCCATCCTAATGATGACGTTAATAAAAGCCAAAGTTCGAATGATGTATTCCCAACAGCAATGCATGTTGCAGCGGTTATTGGGTTACGTGAGCATCTGCTACCGGAACTGAAGGTCTTGCAGCACACCCTGGCGGGCAAAGCTGAAGCTTACCGTGATATTGTGAAAATTGGCCGAACACATTTGCAAGATGCAACTCCCCTGACGCTAGGGCAGGAGATTTCGGGCTGGGTGGCCATGCTATCTCACAATGTGCAGCATATTGAGGCCACCATTCCACACCTGTGTGAATTGGCGCTCGGTGGTACGGCGGTAGGGACTGGCCTGAATACGCATCCGGAATATGCCGAGCGGGTGGCACATGAAATTGCTGCATTAACCCATCAACCCTTTATCACTGCGCCGAATAAATTTGAGTCATTGGCAACGTGTGACGCATTGGTTCATGGCCATGGTGCGTTGAAAGGGTTGGCGGCTTCGCTGATGAAAATTGCCAACGATGTACGCTGGCTGTCCTCCGGCCCTCGTTGCGGTATTGGCGAAATTTCTATTCCTGAGAATGAGCCGGGCAGTTCTATCATGCCCGGTAAAGTGAATCCAACCCAATGTGAAGCTATGACCATGTTGTGTGCACAAGTCATGGGTAACGACGTCGCAGTCAATATTGGTGGTGCATCCGGCAACTTTGAATTGAACGTATTCCGGCCGTTGGTTATTCATAACTTCCTGCAATCAATTCGGTTACTGGCCGATGGTATGCACGGTTTTAATGAGCATTGTGCAGTGGGTATTGAGCCAAATCGAGATCGCATCACGCAGTTACTCAATGAATCACTGATGTTAGTTACCGCGCTGAATACGCATATTGGCTATGACAAGGCCGCTGAAATTGCGAAAAAGGCCCACAAGGAAGGACTGACACTAAAAGCTGCCGCCCTGATGTTAGGTTATTTGACTAGCGAGCAGTTTGATGAATGGGTCAGGCCAGAAGATATGGTCGGGACTATGAAGTAAGCCTATTCCGTGGTGACGAGTGCCGGGTAACGTTCCCGGCATTTTTTTGCCAATTAAAAACCGTCTATTCATCCACTTCAATATATAAATGTAACCTTGGCAGCAACAGACGCAGTGGCTTAGCCTTCGGCTTATATTTATGCTTAATTTGACTGACATCATAATCGGTTAACTCACCTAATTTTGGCATGTCAGTCTCTGATTGAGCCTGACAAAAAGCGATCAACGGCATAGGGCAGGGGTGCTGCACTTGCTTTTGTTGCTCCTGATACCAAACCCGCGCAATGGGCTGTACTTTCACGGGGCGCTTAATCTTCAAGCGTGTTTTTTCTGGTAGCCGTTGAATATCATTGATTTCAATACTCATTAATTCCATCCATTGTTCACGGCTAAATGGGGGAACGGCCCGGCCTGCATTCAGGCTTTTGTTCAACTGTGCCAGTATCTCTTCACGGGTAATATTTTTAATAATATGTTTGTTGGCCCAACCGAAACGCACGGAACTTGGATTGATGAGAGGGGTAATGGTGCGGTAGGTATTTAGTGTTATCAGTCCATGTAAATGGGTATGCACAAACTCAAAACGTTGCTCACTCGGTAAGCCCGATTCGACGGTAATAATATGTTCCAATTCGGTTTTTAATTGATTTATTTCACTGATAGTCTTTTGACATTCACTTAATTGATTGTTGGTCACTGAAAAGCAAAGTACACCGGGTAAGCGAAGGGCGGCTTTACTGCTGACATTTTGCCCCTGATGGTGAATAAATAGCCGTTGATATTGTTGTAAACCCAGATCTCTCGCCGGGTTACCGACGGTTGCTGTCACTGATATTCGCTCAATAGGTTGATGTTCGGTACCTTTCTCTATTTCAGGCAGGGAAAATACCCTGGCGGCAAGCAAAGGTAATGTATTAAGTTGCTGGTGGAGGAGCTGCAAAGCCATCTCCAATGAAGTGAATCGGTTATTCAGTCGTTCTATCAAATCATATCGAGTCATTTTTTTCTAATAAATGAAATTTTAGTTACAACATACAGTGTGTTATATCAGTAAAAACACCACTCTGAAAGCACAGTGTCGCGTTTAATAAAAAAGGAATATATAAATACTGCGCAAAAGGTTAAATAACATAACGCCATAAGATAGCGGGGCATCAATACCCCGCGTAAAGTCAGGCTAAATGTGATAATACTATTTTAGTCGCAGATGCCAATACGTCGCGGCGAGATGTTGCTTCTTTGTTACGCTGCGTAAAGTAAATCACTAAAACCAGAGGTGCCCCCTGAGTTGGCCAGAGGACAGCAACATCATTCGTCGTACCATAATCACCGCTGCCGGTTTTATCACCAACAACCCAATCGGCTGGCGCACCTGCACGGATAGTTTCACCTCCGGTAGTATTTCCTTTTAACCACCGCGCTAGCTGTTCTCTTTGTGGTGCCGCCAGTGCATCACCCAGCACCAACTTCTGCAGACTTGCCGCCATCGCTACCGGGGTAGTGGTATCACGTGGATCATTTGGCAGAGCGCTATTTAGATCAGGTTCCCAGCGATCTAACCGGAATGTCTGATCGCCAATACTGCGCGCAAACTGGTTAACGGATCCTAATCCGCCTAGTTCTTTAATTAACAAATTCGCGGCAGTGTTATCACTATACTGAAGAGTTGCCGCACATAATTGCGAAATAGTCATCCCTTGAGCAAGATTTTTGCGGGTTATCGGCGCATAAGAAAGCAGATCATTTTCATGATATCTGAGGTGTTTATTGAGCAAATTAGGCTGAAATTGGCTGTGGCCCAACACTGTGGCGGCCAGCATCAGCTTAAAAGTACTACAGAATGGGAAACGTTGGCCGCCGCGATACTGAACTTTCTTGCCGTTGGCGGTATTGATCAAAGCAATACCCAAACGGCCATTTGATGTTTGTTCAAGCTCTGCCAGTTGATTATCTAGCGACGCAGGTATAGCCGCAGCCCAGGCCGGTAAAACAAAACTGACCAAAGGAACAGAAATACCCGCTAATAGTAGCGAACGCCGTAGCGGTGAATGTTTCATTCCTGAATCTCGTGAAGAGTAGTAGTAGGTAGTAGGGGGGCATTATAAGCACGATGCTGGTGGCGTCGCAATTTAGCAATAGCGGACTTTTATTGGAACGAGTCTGGTTTGAAGAGGGTAAATAGAAAAAAAGGCTAAATGGCGGGGTCAATGACATTTAGCCTTTAGTTATAAATCAACTATTAGGCCAATGCTTTGGCTTTAAGCTGCTGGTACTCACTTTCAGTAATAGTACCTTCATCCCACAATTTTTTTGCATCAGCAATCTGTTCCGCCGGTGACTTGCCCGCGACTTGGCGGATGTAATCATTGGTTTCAGAGACTGACTTTTGCATCGTTGCGCGATAGCGCTGCGCCATACCTTTGCCCCGAGTAACGAGATACAAAAGGGACGTCAATAACGGGATGAATAGCAGGAATATAATCCATATCGCTTTATAAAATCCATTAAGCTCATGGTCTCTGAACAGGTCAGAAATGACTTGGAACAGAATCAGTAAGTAAGCAATGAAAAAGAAAATCGAAAACGTGGTCGCCAGAATGTCCCAAAGAGTAAGAAAGTGACTTGTCATATATTCTCCTGAAATTAAATAAATTAAGGAAATACTATCGTAATAAAATCCCTAAATACATTAGATACTTAATTTATATTTCAACCAACAGTACTCCATGGCATTAAGTTTCATCTTAATAATAGGTACATAGCAGAGCGAACGTCAAACAGTAGTTTGACATGAGGTTAGATAATTAACGATTAACCTCTTGCGGTCTCTGGCAATTTACGTAACCGCTGTCCAACATACAATGCTATCAGCAGTAAGGTGACGATAAATACCACCACTCCGGTCCAAGCAAAATTAAGCCAGAAAATGCCACCTAATGTTCCCGCAACACTCGAACCTGCATAATAACAGAACAAATAAAGCGAAGATGCCTGGGCTTTAGCCCGTCGAGCACGACGACCAATCCAGCTACTGGCCACCGAGTGAGCGGCAAAAAAGCCCGCAGTAAACACCATCATGCCGATAAAGATGACAATCACTGGCGGAAAACCGGTGATGATAACCCCAATCAACATCATGCCAATAGACGCCAGTAATATTGGCCCGCGCCCATAACGACTGGTAAGAGAGCCTGCTTTCGGCGAGCTATAAGAACCCGTCAGATAAACTATCGATAATAAACCCACTATTGCCTGACTGAGATAATAAGGCTGCGCTAACAAACGATATCCAATGTAATTAAATAAGGTGACAAAACTGCCCATGATCAAAAAACCTTCGGCAAACAATAGCGGTAAGCCAGGATCACGCCAGTGCAGTTTGAAATTAATCACCAGTGTTCTGGGCCGTAACGGGGTTGGTCGGAAGTGTTTCGACGTAGGGAGAATGCGCCAGAACATGCAAGCGGCGGCTAAAGCAAACAAACCAATCACCGCCAGTGCGATGCGCCAGGAAAAGAAATCACTCAGTACTCCGGTTATCAGGCGACCACTCATTCCCCCAATAGAGTTGCCGCTAATATATAACCCCATGGAAAGTGCAACAAAACTGGGGTGAATTTCTTCACTGAGATAAGTCATCGCCACCGCGGCGACCCCGCTAAGGGATAAACCAATCAATGCCCGCATCATCAAAATACCGTGCCAACTGGTCATAAAGGCGCAAATAATGGTGCAGATTGCTGCCAGCATCAACGCAACCACCATGACTGACTTACGCCCGATGGCATCCGAGAGAGGGCCGGTAAACATCAACCCCAAAGCCAGCATCCCGGTGGCAGCCGAAAGCGATAAACTGCTGCCCGCAGGTGAGATATTGAAATCTTGTGATAGCAACGGCAAGATCGGCTGTACGCAATAGAGCAGGGCAAAGGTTGCCAATCCTGCGGAAAAGAAAGCCAGTGTAACGCGGATAAACGCTGGCGTACCGCGTTGAATATACGGGCGTTTAGTTAAACGTGAAACTTCGGGTGCCGGTGGTGAAACCATGGCGTCGTCATTTACTGCAAGCGCTGGCGCTACGGTAGCCGTGGTGCGCAAAGAGGTGGTCACGGTATTTCCTTATCAATAATTGTGGGGGAGTGATCATTTTAACATAGCTTTGGGAGAGTCTGATTTAGGCGGGATGCCTTGAAAGGAGCGGCTTGCGGGGCAATTCAACGATTTTGCATGGTCACGATAAAAATAATCAAAAGTGCGTTTTTTTGCATTCAATTCTGCACAAATTAGATCATACGATGATCCATTTTAAAAGCATTGTGATAATTATGAGGCAAATCATTAAGTACGTGAATATATCTCTATGAATCTGCTTACTTTTTGTTGATATTTAATACTGCGCCATGTTCGCCCATCTCAGCGATATCAAAAATCTCTTTCACTCTCTCAACTGGCAATTTTGCAAGTAACAGTGCTGTTTTCTTTGCCTGCGGAGGCAGGCTAATCAAGCCCTGGTTCTCTTCGTCAGTAATTGCCAGCAAAGTATCAATCCCCTTACGTCTAACAACCTGTAAAGTGCTGTTACGCTCTTCTTCGGTCATTAATTCATAAATCTTCAGCCATTCCTGTGTATTCGCATCTAAGCCCACAGAATCATCACGCTTGTAATTAGCGCTTGGTTGACTCACGCCTGCTTCCTGTGCCGAACCAAGATAATGGCGGATAACCTGCGGCAAGCTATCTATATGGTATTCAAATGAACGCCCACGCACACCAGGCACACTCACTGGCCTTTTCACCCACCCTTCCACCTTTGCCCGCTTATTAATTCCTTGCGGCGTAGAAGGCAATCCAGGGACATGAATCAAGTCCTTTGCCAAATACCATTCCTGTTTCATACAAAACCCCATGAACGAAACAAATAAACTAGAAAGCAAAATAGATTCATTCAAATAAAAATACATAAATATCAAATGATTAAATTCAAACAGTCGATTTTGCAAGAAACTTTGAAAGAAACCATTTGAAAGCAACTGGGTTTCTGTCTAATATTCAAATCAGCCACATGGTGTAACGCCGTTAGGTGACTCACCTGTGTAACCGTATAGGTTGGCATAAAACAAATAGAACGGGAAGAAAACAATGAAAGAAACTGATTGGCATAGAGCGGATATCGTTGCCGCAATACACAAGAAGGGGTTGTCACTGACTTCCTTATCAGTCGATGCTGGTCTGGCCCCATCTACGTTGAGAAATGCCCTCAGAGGCTCCTACCCGAAAGCAGAAGTCATTATCGCGAATGCTATTGGCGTATCCCCTGCTGTTATCTGGCCATCTCGCCATGCAGAGAGGGCTGGCAAATGATCTGGATAACCCTGAATGAATTACTGTCTGTTAATGGTTTACCCAAAACCCCACAGGGGCTAGGCAAAAAAGCCAAAAACGAAGGATGGACACGCAGAAAATTAACCGGGGTTAAAGGGTTAAGTTACGAGTATCTGGTCGAGAGTTTACCCACTGACGCTCAGGCAATAATCAAAGAACGCCACCTCAACTCTCTGTTAACAGCAGAAAAAAAGGCCGTTAAAACGGCAGTTAAAGGCGATTTAAACCCGAGGGTAAAAGCCAAGCATGAGCTTGACCTTATGCGCCAATGTCCTGCCCTGTTGGAGCGTAGCACTGGCAATCTGACCAAGCTACAACGTGATATCGCTGATGCCCGCGCCACTCTGGTGGCCGAAGTTATCAATTTGCAGAACGCTGGATTGTCACGCATTCGGGCCATTAATTACATTTGTGACCAGTCACAATCTAATACTCTACCCGAGAACTTGCAGAAAGCAGCTGCGATGGCCAACGCCCGTAAAGGTCTGCGCACGGGTGTTAGTACACGCACCCTCAATGGTTGGGTGGTTGACTATGAACGTGCTGCCACACCTGCTGAGCGCCTGGTTTTATTGGCTCCCGGACACAATAAAGGCAAGCCGGTAGAACGCATCAAATGGATGCCGCTATTTATGGCGCACTACCGTACCACTAACGGCTTAAGCATTGCTGAGGCTTACGAGAACTTTGAGCATGACTGGCAGATGCAGTATGCAGACCAGCCCGCCATGCTCGCCGCAATCCCTTCTGTCTATGCCGTGCGACGGGCATTGGACAAGTTACCTACCATCGTTAAACAACGCGGACGCGTAACAGGATCAGCGATGAGAGCATTAAATACTTACGTGAAGCGTGACTGGTCACAAATGCCAGTTAATGGAGTTTGGATTGGCGATGGCCATAGCATGAAAATGAAAGTGGCACACCCTGACCATGGTCGTCCGTTTACACCAGAAATCACTCTGGTTATTGATGGCCGGACACGTTATGTCGTCGGCTGGAGTCTGAGCCTCGCTGAGAACGTCATTGCGGTGGCTGATGCGCTGCGCCACGGCATGCAGAACCACGGCATCCCCTTGATTTACTACTCAGATAACGGTGCAGGTCAGACCGCAAACGTATTAGATGCTGATATTACGGGGATTTTATCGCGCCTTGGTGTGGAGCATCCTACGGGCATTCCCGGCAATCCGCAGGCTCGCGGGATTATAGAACGGCTTAACCGCGAAATTCCCGCCCGTATCGCCCGTAAGTTTGCTACCTATAACGGCAAATCTGCTGACCGTGAAACCGTTCGTATGGTCAGCGTTGACCTCAATTCAGCCTTTAATGCGCAGGGTAAGAATAAAGAGCTCAACAGCCGCCAAAAAGCGGCGATGGCTAAATTACCCTCATGGCAGCAGCTTATTGATGCCATAGAAGATGAAATTGAAGCTTATAACACCTCTCATCGGCACAGCGAACTACCCCGCCGTGAAGATGGTAAGCACTATACCGCGCTGGAATATCGTGGATTACTATTGGCCAGCGAGGACATTGATCGCCTTTCTGATATTGAATTGCGCGATATGTTCCGCCCACAAGTCAAACGCACCGCCCAGCGAGGCTGGCTATCTATCTTCAATAACCAGTATTTTGCCGAGAATTTAATTCAGGTCGACGGTGAGGAGGTTCTGGTTGAGTTTGATATTCACGATGCCAGCAGCGTTACCGTTCGTCGCCTTGATGGCTCGTTTATCTGTACTGCCATAGTGAATGGTAATACCCGCGCCGCCTTCCCAGTGGATTACATCCAGAAAGTGGCAAAAGACCGCCACAGCCGCCGTATGAAACTGGTTGAGCAAAAAGCCGAAGAGATTAATGCCGAACTTAACCCGGTATTGACCGTTGATAATGCGCCCGATTTTGGCTCACTTATCCAGGGTGATATATCAAGACTTAATGATGACCGGGAAGAGATGTTTATATTCCAATCTGATCGCGATGAATATTTAAAAACACATGCTAATAAAAAAGCGGCTATTTGACGCCCATCAAATGCCGCTCATTCACTACACAGGAATTAAATCATGACGATTAAAAATGACCTTATAGAACTGATGGAGCGTAAAAGCCTCAATCAAGCACAGGTTGCACGTGCCATCGGTATGAGTACAGCTACCGTCAATCAATATCTACAAGGTAAATATAACGGGGATTTGGACAGGGTCAATAACGATGTTCAGGCTTTCCTTGAGCGGACTCGCGAGAAAGATAAAGCCCAGCGCGTTGAGGTGAAATTTGTCGCCACGTCAGCCGCTAAAAAGGCACTGGAAATTATCCGCATGGCCCACGTTGATGGCGAGATTAATGTGATTTACGGCGAGGCTGGCCTTGGGAAAACAATGGCATTAAAGGCTTACGCCAGCCAGAACTCCACAGCACTGTTAATCGAAGTAGACCCCAGCTTTACCGCTCGCGTCTTGCTGGAAGAAATCTGTAACCGTTTAGGGCTATCCCCGCGCGGCAATATGCATGAGACCTTTGAGTTGTGCAGTAGCAAGTTACGTAACTCGGGTTATGTCCTGTTGATTGACGAGGGGGAACTGCTGCCCCATCGCTCACTGGAAGTACTGCGCCGTCTGCATGATAAAAGCGGGATTGGCGTGGTTCTGGTCGGTATGCCGCGTCTGTTGATTAACCTTAAGGGGAAACGTGGCGAATTCGTTCAGCTTTATAGCCGCGTGGCCTTTGCGCTCAACCTCGGTAATGCCCTGCCTAAAGATGATGTTAGCGCCATCGCGGCCAGTGTGCTGCCTGCGGTGGCCGATGATATCAACGAGGCCCTTTATCAGGAATCAAAAGGCAATGCCCGCCGCTTGTTTAAGTTACTGCGCGGCGCAATTCGCCTTAGCCATATCAATGAAACACCCGTGGGTGTCGGTGCCGTTCGCCAAGCCGCCAAAATGTTAATTAATTAAGGAATAAGCCATGTGCCAATTACCGATTAATAACCCAGCGTTGATGAAGCCTATTAATTGCTTATTACGCGCCGGTATTAAAGTTGTGGAATTAAATACCCACTTACGCCGTCCGATCATTGAAATAGATCGCCCCTTTAAGGCATGGGAACAAGGCGCGGTTGAGATAACCGAAACTCGCAATGGCGTCCGTCGTCTGGTCAAAATGACCCTCTGGCGCGGCGCTCATATCATCTGGAGAT
>NZ_CQAZ01000003.1 GCF_001152565.1 Yersinia pekkanenii
CCGGCAACAATGGCAGTGCGGTGCAGGGTGATACCGCCAATGGCACGGCTATTGATGTGGCGCCGAATGTCGCACTGACCGGTGGTGGAGCGGATGATCCGCTGGCGGTGAGCGGCAATGCCAGCGGTGAGGATGGCACCGGTGTGCAACTGGAGGGCAACAATACGCTGGATAACACCACGCTGGCCGGTAATGCCACCAATGGCACCGGTGTGGATATCACCGGCCCGCTGGTGAATAACGGCAATAGTACTGTCGACGGCAAAGCCACTGATGGCAACGGGGTGGAACTCAACGGGGCCATCAGTGGGGGAGTAGTTAACGGCACCTCAGACACCGGTTCAGGTATCAAAGTCGATGACGATACCCAACTGGATAACGCGACCCTCAATGGCACCAGCCCGGACGGTAAAGGGGTGGAAATCGCCGCTAACCTCACCGGCAACAATGGCAGTGCGGTGCACGGTGATACCACTAACGGCACTGGGGTGGATGTGAGCCCCAATACCACGCTCACTGGCGGCGGGCCGGATGATCCGCTGGCGGTGAGCGGCAATGCCAGCGGTGAGGATGGCACCGGCGTGCAACTGGAGGGCAATAACACGCTGGATAACACCACCATAAACGGTAATGCCATCGACGGGCATGGTGTGGAGATCACGGGTCCGACAACGAATAAAGGTAATACCACCATTAATGGTAATGCTGCGGGTGATGGTCATGGCGTACATATCAATGGCTCGGTCAGTGGTGGCGTGATAAACGGCAATTCGGGCAATAATCACGGTGTTTACGTCGATGATTTTGCTGCGATAAATGAAATTGCGATTGGCGGGAATACCGGCTCAGATAAGCCACCAGTGTTTATAAGCTTGCCGGAAAGCATTGGTAACAATGTGACGATCAATGGCAAGCCGGTTGATAAAAATACTTTTGGCGATAAATCCAGAGGGAGAACCATCTCAGAGCCGATAACGGATCATCGGGAGGCAGTTAAACCTGGCTCGTTACTTATGACTCGAAGCCAGACTCTCACTTCCCTCGAAGAGCAGCAGTTACCTCCAGCCATTGTGACCGAGTCTGAGCATGATATCGCCGCAAATATTGGTATCGCGGTTTGTATTCCAGAGGATTTAACCAGACAAACTCCAGATGAACTCACCACCAAACAGGATCTTTGTGACAAGTATATTTTAGGTAAATGGAAACCTCTGCCTAAGGCATCAGGTCGGGAATAACGGAGTTTTTAATTAACTCAATTCGTTAGATAAGTCGTGGTGCCGAAGTGACAAGGAGGAGTGATAATGGTGGACAAAACGGTTGAATTAACACAAGTGGTAGAGAAGTCGACAGCCTTTTCATTACCTTATTTCGAATTTTTAGTTTGTGTACGGCGTTATGAGGAGGCAGGGCGGGCGCTGGTATTGATGCTGGAACAATTGGATACCCACTATGGCCGCTGGGATGTTTTTTCCCTTAACAAATCGTCGCTATCGCAGCAGGAGCACTATTGTAATCGTCTGGCTGCGGCCATTGGTAATCTGTTCTCTGATCCTGGTTTTGTGGTTTCAGATAAGGGCTTTTTGCAACTGATTAATTTCCACCGCTGGATTGCATTGATATTTGCCGCATCACCTTTTGGCCATGCGGATCATGTCATTACCAATCTTAACCAAGCGGGGGAGGGATGTGTGCACCCTTTGCGGTTTGAGCGCAATAACTTCCTGAAATTTTGCCTGATGTATTTACCTGAATCGGGAATTCCGCTTCAGCCCGATACATTGTGGCAATTTAATCCGCATGCGGCGGCAGCCTTATTTTTGGCATTATTGTCGCCGCGCATTTTACCCAGCGCAGCGGGTCATGCAAAACGTGAGCTGTTATTAGAGTGGTTACCGGAGAAACTGCTCACTCTGGAGAGTCTTGAACACTTGCCAGAACGTATCTTGCACGATGTTTATATGCATTGCAGTTATGCTGATATGGCCCAAAAGCACGCCATAAAACGCAGTATCAATTTTCATTTGCGTAACACACTGCTGCACAAGGGGCTCTCCGATAGCCACTTGCCTCCGCCATCACGTACTAAACCTTTAATGTTAGTTATCTTAGAATGGTTTAACAGCGGGCATTCTATATATCGCACCCATTCCAGTACCTTACGGGCAGCCCGCCAGCAGTTCTCTACTCATGGTGTCACTATTGTTGAGGCAACAGATGCCATAACCCGCGAGGTTTTTGATGATTTTACCGAGGTCCAACGGGCGGGGGCGGTTGAGACCATTGTGGCTTTAGCACAGCAACTGCGCCCTGATGTGATCTATTTCCCCAGTGTCGGGATGTTCCCGCTCACCATAGCACTGACCAATTTACGCCTGGCACCCTTGCAGGTGATGGCTTTGGGCCATCCGGCGACGACCCATTCCGACTATATTGATGCGGTGTTAGTAGAAGAGGATTATTTGGGTGAACTCGATTGTTTCTCTGAAAACGTAGTTTCATTACCTAAAGATTGTTTGCCGTATGTTCCGCCAGCAAATATCAATCAACCAGAGCCAATACAGCAGTTTGATGAACGGCCAGCAGTGCATATTGCCGTTTGTGCCTCCGCAATGAAAATTAACCCTCGTTTTTTAGCCACTTGTGCAGAAATTGCCCAGCAAACGTCTATACCAGTGGTATTTCATTTTCTGGTGGGATTCTGTTGGGGTATCACCCATCGGGTAATGGAAAAAGCGGTTAGTGATATTGTTCCTCAAGCCAAAATCTATGAGCATTTGGGGTATAAGGATTATTTACAGGTGATTAATCAGTGTGACTTGTTTATTAATCCGTTTCCTTTCGGCAATACTAATGGCATCGTCGATACTGTGCGTCAGGGGCTGCCGGGTGTTTGCCTGAGCGGGCCAGAGGTACATGAGCATATTGATGAAGGACTGTTTCGCCGGTTGGGGCTGACGGAAGAACTGATCGCCCATAATGTAGAAGAGTACATTGCGGTGACGGTGCGTCTGATTAGCGACGCCGATTGGCGCAATAGCTTGCGGCAGCAGCTATTAGCTATCCAGCCCGATAACGTGTTATTTACCGGTAAACCTGAGCAATTCGGCTTGATTGTCCGTGGCTTACTTGATGATTGTCGTGCCGGTTAACGGGCATCGGACGATAAAAAAAGCCTCCGCTTAACCGGAGGCTGGAGTAGGCACTAACATCAATAAGACGCATTCATTATGCGGCTTCAGTATGCCGTTGTTTGGCGGGTTGCTTTACCGCTGGCTTGGCAGCCAATGCATCCGCGTCAAATTCATCGACATTAATTGAGCGCAGGCGGCTATCCTCTGCTTTGATTAGGATAGCGGCCTCTTCGGCATTGATTTTCCCTTCAGCCAGTGCCTGTTTTGCCAGCCTATCCAGGCGAGTAAATGGCAGGCTCTTACCGGCTTCTTTACTCAAGCGTTTATGAATGGGCTCTGCTGCAATCACATCCTGCAATGCCGCTTCCAGCAAACCAACGGGGTTAAATTCACTCGGGGTCAGATATTGACCACGACCCAGACGGCTGCGAGTGGCTGATGGCACTTGCAGTAGTTGCGCTAGCTGGTGGTCCAGACGGTCTGATGGAGCCTGATGTACGCGGCCAAACGGCAATACCACCAAGCGCATTAACCCCGCTATAAAGCCATTCGGGAAGTTACGCAGTAAATCATCCAGTGCCTGTTCCGCTTGATTCAGGGCATCCTGTACGCCCCAATGTACCAGTGGCAAATCTTCTTTCTGGCGACCTTCATCTTCATAGCGTTTCAGTGTCGCAGACGCCAGATACATTTGGCTGAGAATATCCCCCAGCCGGGCAGAAATACGTTCGCGACGTTTCAGACTCCCCCCCAGCACCCCCATAGAGACATCAGATAACAATGCCAGATTGGCGCTCAGGCGGTTTAGATGCTGGTAATAACGTCGGGTGCTGTCTTTCACCGGTGTGGCGCTGGTGCGCCCATGAGTTAGCCCCAGCCAGAAACTGCGGATCTTGTTGCTGCCCACATGGCCCAAGTGGCCAAACAGGGCTTTATCGAAAGCAGCAACATTGTTGGATTGCGCGGCGGCCATTTCATCCAACACAAATGGATGGCAACGGATAGCGCCCTGACCGAAGATAATCATGCTACGGGTCAGAATGTTCGCGCCCTCCACGGTGATACCAATAGGAGCACCCTGATAACCACGGGCGATAAAGTTGGCCGGGCCAAGGCAGATACCTTTACCGCCAGCGATATCCATGGCATCCATTACCGCGCGTTGACCGCGATGGGTACAGTGATATTTAACGATAGCGGATAACACGGCTGGCTTCTCGCCCAGCATAATGCCGCTGGTAATTAAGGTTGCGGCGGCATCCATTACATAAGTGTTACCAGCAATGCGTGCCAACGGTTCTTCAATTCCTTCCATTTTGCCAATTGAAACTTTGAACTGACGGCGGATATAAGCATAAGCACCAATACCCATGGCCACACTTTTCAAGCTACCGGTGGCATTGGAAGGCAGGGTAATACCACGGCCAACTGACAAACATTCCACCAGCATCCGCCACCCTTGACCGGCCATTTTTGGCCCACCAATAATGTAATCAATAGGAACAAAGATATCATTACCGCGAGTCGGGCCGTTTTGGAATGGCACGTTGAGTGGGAAGTGGCGGTGGCCGATCTCTACCCCAGCGGTGTTGGTTGGGATCAACGCACAGGTAATACCTAAATCAACGGTTTCACCCAACAGATGCTCAGGGTCAGACAGTTTGAATGCCAGCCCGAGCACGGTGGCGATGGGGGCGAGGGTGATGTAGCGTTTATTCCAGGTCAGACGCATGCCCAGGACCTGTTCGCCTTGCCATTCACCCAAACAAACTATGCCGATATCCGGGATAGCACCGGCATCTGAACCGGCTTCCGGGCTGGTCAGGGCGAAACACGGGATTTCGTCACCACGCGCCAAACCCGGCAGATAATGATTTTTTTGCTCTTCGGTACCGTAGTGTTGCAGCAATTCACCGGGGCCGAGGGAATTAGGCACCCCGACGGTGATGGCCAATATGCCAGACACCCCCGACAATTTTTGTAACACTCGGGCCTGAGCATAGGCTGAGAAATCAAGGCCGCCGTACTCTTTCTTAATGATCATCGCAAAGAAGCGATTTTCTTTCAGATACGCCCACAACTCTGGCGGCAAATCTGCCAATTCATGGGTAATCTGGAAGTCATTAGCCATACGACAAGCTTCTTCTACCGGCCCATCGATAAAAGCTTGCTCTTCTGCGGTTAACTGCGGTTTTGGGTAGTTATGCAGTTTCTTCCAGTCAGGTTGGCCCTGGAACAAATCGCCTTCCCACCAGGTCGTCCCTGCATCAATCGCTTCTTTTTCGGTACGTGACATGGCTGGCATGACTTTACGGAACATGCGTAATGCCGGTGCAGAAAACAGTGACTGACGCAGTGGGGTCAACAGCAGAGGCAGCAAAACAATCACCAGCGGCAATAATACCCAGTATGACCATAACTGCGATGCACCCATGGCGGCGGTATAAACCACAAGAATCAAACTACTAAGATATAGGTTCAGTTGGTGATAGAACAACACCCCAATAAGAACCAGCAAGGCAACAATGCTAAGAACCATCATAATAAAGCTCCTGAGATGTAGGAGGTCTGACCTGTTGAGTGATACATTTGTTTTAGTACATCTCATTATTTTTATCAATACCATTACATGTTATTTACAACTTATCTCACAAACTGCCCGCATTAATAGTTAAAAGCCTTATATCTAATTCATTACAGTGCTTCTCGCTGTTTATGCTATCCGGTACACTGGCGACGGACGAATATTGATGCCATAGGACTATAAAGAGGCTCCCATGTACCAGGATTTAATCCGCAGTGAACTGAACGAAGCAGCAGACACGCTGGCAAACTTTCTGAAAGATGATGTCAATATCGATGCCATTCAGCGTGCAGCTGTATTACTGGCCGATTCTTTTAAGGCTGGCGGTAAAGTATTGTCATGCGGTAATGGCGGCTCCCATTGTGATGCCATGCATTTTGCCGAAGAGTTGACCGGCCGCTACCGCGAAAACCGCCCTGGTTATCCGGCGATTGCGATTTCTGATGTCAGCCATCTCTCTTGTGTCAGTAATGACTTTGGTTATGACTATGTTTTCTCTCGCTATGTTGAAGCTGTCGGCCGCGAAGGGGATGTGTTACTCGGCATTTCCACTTCAGGTAATTCAGGTAATATCATTAAAGCCATTGAAGCTGCCCGTGCCAAAGGTATGAAAGTCATTACCCTGACAGGTAAAGACGGCGGCAAGATGGCCGGTTCTGCGGATATTGAAATCCGGGTTCCTCATTTTGGTTATGCCGATCGTATTCAGGAAATTCATATCAAAGTAATCCATATTTTGATTCAATTGATTGAAAAAGAGATGGTAACAGCCTGATTTGCAGGGGTGATCAACGGTATCATTGATCTTGTTGATCACCTTGAGTTGCCAATGGCGAGCAGGCGGATAATACCGCAGCAACAGCAAAAAATAAGGGTTTATCAGTTTCGCGGTGTGGGAACGGGGAGGTTGATTATGTGCGAATTGCTCGGGATGAGCGCAAATGTCCCCACGGATATTTGCTTTAGCTTTACCGGCCTGGTGCAACGAGGTGGGGGGACCGGCCCACATAAAGATGGCTGGGGCATTACTTTCTACGAAGGTAACGGCTGCCGCACGTTTAAAGATCCTCAACCTAGCTTTAATTCCCCCATTGCCCGATTAGTACAAGATTATCCGATAAAATCCTGCGCGGTGGTTTCTCATATCCGTCAAGCCAATCGGGGTGAAGTCGCGTTAGAAAATACTCACCCATTTACCCGCGAAATGTGGGGGCGCAATTGGACTTATGCCCATAACGGTCAACTCAAGGGTTATCGTCAATTAGATACCGGCACTTTTCGGCCTATCGGTCAGACCGACAGCGAATATGCATTCTGCTGGCTACTTAATCAACTGGCAAAACGCTACCCTCGCACCCCCAGTCACTGGCCTGCGGTATTCCGCTATATCGGCACCTTATGTGAGCAATTGCGCGCCAAAGGGGTATTTAATATGCTGCTCTCGGATGGGCGTTTTGTGATGGCGTTCTGTTCGACCCATTTATATTGGATAACCCGCCGTGCACCTTTCGGCAAAGCTACCTTGCTGGATCACGATGTCGAAATCGATTTTCAGCGTCAGACTACACCCCAAGATGTCGTCACCGTGATCGCCACTCAGCCACTGACCGGGAATGAAACCTGGCACAAAATTGCACCAGGTGAATTTGCATTATTCCGTTTTGGTGAGCGTATTGGCTTTGGTCAGAGTATCTGATTTGATCAGGGCATACTGTGATTCTGGTGCACTGGAGGTTGGCGGGCGGCTAAGCACATACTGCCCGTTAACCACAGAAACCGATGGCGGCATGCGGTTTTTGGCAAAATATGCGTAGCCCGGCTGCAATTGACGCCAGAAGTTATAATCCGCAGAGTTACGATGGCGTTGCATATTTTGTTCGGTCATGCGGAAAGGGTAAATATTGATATCCACTTTTTCCTGACCAAGGATAAATGCTGTTTGCACGTAGTTAAATATCTCGTCCATATAGGCGTCAGTCATTGCATAACAGCCGATTGATTTGCAAGCGCCATGGATCATCAGATATTTGCCTGAATAACCTTGCGACTTATCATAATCATTTGGGAAGCCAATATTGATTGCCCGATAAAACTTACTGTCGGGTTTTAAATGACGCACATCAATAGTGTAAAAACCTTCCGGGCTTTTAAAATCCCCTTCACGACGTTTCGGACCAAGACCACCTGAAAATTCACAGATGCGGTAACTTTGTACCAAACGATACTCGCCTTGTAGCCTGGCATATAATTCCAGCGTCCGTTCTTCTTTGAAAATCTGAATATAGACCGATGACCCGAGTAATTGCTGTTTTAGCTCTTTGGATACCGCCACTGGCTCACTGGCTGAACTGGTGAAGGAGACCACCGGTAAACCCATTATCATCGCAAAGGTAAGCATCGCAAACAACGGCGCGATTTTGCCCATTTATTATTCCTACTTATATTATGTAAATTATGCCACTGCATTTTTCAATTTATAGGCGCAGGTTATCAGTAGGAAAATTTTTAGCAATATATGTTTGTATAAAATAAACACAAAGTCGGTAAAGGTGAATTAACGATACGATTTTACCGAGTACACAGACAAATTAGCGGTAAATTATTTGTGTTTGCTTGACTCAAGTCACTGCATTTGCCGGACACTGCCAGATGGAAATGCTAGAATTGTTCACTGCTGATGGCCTGCTTATGTTACGGCTATTTCAGCTATTTTTATCCGAAAGTAGGGTAAGAGCGTTCAATATGGGCTCAGCATTAATTCCAGAGAGTCTTTCAGTCGGTGTTCACGTTTAGCTAATTGGCTGAGTATTACGCTGTCGTTTAATTGAACCATGAAAGTATCTTCTTTTTACGTGGCTGTACGTTCTGGGCTAAGTACAGCATTTGATATAACTGATAAAGTCGTTCAAACCTATGATTAAAATAAAGAAAGGACTCGACCTCCCCATTGCCGGAGTACCTGCGCAGGTGATAGATGATGGTCCTGTTATTCATCATGTGGCTCTGCTCGGTGAAGAGTATGTGGGCATGCGTCCCTCAATGTTGGTGCAAGAAGGCGATTGGGTTAAAAAAGGTCAGGCGCTGTTTGAAGATAAAAAAAATCCGGGTGTGATGTTTACCGCGCCAGCCAGTGGCAAAGTGAGCGCCATCAATCGTGGCGAACGCCGGGTGCTACAGTCTGTTGTTATTGATATTGAAGGGGATGAGCAAATTCCTTTCGCGCATTTTGCTGAAGCTTCGCTCAATCAACTGAGTTATGAGCAAGTAGAAAATCATTTGCTGGCTTCTGGCTTATGGACGGCATTGCGCACCCGCCCTTTTAGTAAAACCCCCGTTCCTGGCAGTCGCCCGCGTGCTATTTTTGTCAGTGCAATGGATACCCAACCGCTGGCGGCTGATCCACAGGTCATTATTGCCACTGAGCCAGAGGCTTTTAAGCACGGGCTAACCGTTCTCACGCGTTTAACTGAAGGCAAGGTGCATGTTTGCCATGCTCCGGGGCTGGTGGTTGCCAACCATCTGAACACACAGGTGACTTACAATGAGTTCTCCGGTCCGCATCCGGCAGGACTGGTTGGTACGCACATTCATTTCCTTGAACCGGTCAGCCTGCGCAAAATGGTTTGGCATGTGGGTTATCAGGATGTGATTGCTATCGGTAAATTATTTACCCGTGGCGAGTTGTGTACTGGCCGTATCGTTGCTGTAGCAGGCCCACAAGTTAATCAGCCGGTGTTACTGCGTACTCGTCTTGGTGCCAGTTTATCTGAATTGACCGCCGGCCGATTGAACGCGGGTGACAACCGCATTATTTCCGGCTCAGTTCTCAGCGGCACGGCTTTCAGTGCAACGCATGGGTATTTGGGGCGTTTCCATCAGCAAGTGTCGGTTATCCGTGAAGGGCGAGAAAAAGAACTGTTCGGTTGGATGATGCCAGGGCGTGATAAATACTCGATTACTCGCACCACGCTGGGCCATTTCTTCAAACATAAATTGTTCGCTTTCTCCACCGATATGCATGGTGGGGAACGCGCCATGGTGCCCATTGGTAACTATGAGCGGGTGATGCCACTGGATATTCTGGCAACTCATCTGCTGCGTGATTTGTTGTCCGGTGATACCGACAGTGCGCAAGCACTGGGTTGCCTGGAACTGGATGAAGAAGATTTGGCATTGTGTACATTTGTCTGTCCCGGTAAGTACGAATACGGCCCGGCACTGCGCGACATACTGACCAAGATTGAGCAGGAAGGATAACTGATGGGCCTGAAAAGTTTTCTTGAGAAAATAGAGCATCATTTTGAAGCCGGTGGCAAATTAGAGAAGTACTATCCGCTGTATGAAGCGGCTGCCACCATTTTCTATACGCAAGGCAAAGTAACGCCCGGTGCTTCCCATGTTCGCGATGCTATTGATTTAAAGCGGATGATGATTTTAGTGTGGCTGGCAGTATTCCCAGCCATGTTCTGGGGGATGTACAACGTCGGGCTACAGGCGATTCCGGCCCTGAATCAGCTTTACAGTGGTGCGGAACTGCAACAGGTTATTGCCAGTGACTGGCATTACCGGCTGGCCCAAATGCTGGGGGCATCATTGGCCTCAGATGCAGGTTGGGTAAGCAAGATGGTACTGGGGGCGGCCTATTTCCTGCCTATCTACGCGGTTGTGTTTGTCGTCGGCGGCTGTTGGGAAGTGGTGTTTTCCATTGTTCGCAAGCATGAAATCAACGAAGGCTTCTTTGTCACCTCAATTCTATTTTCACTGATAGTTCCACCGACATTGCCACTATGGCAGGCGGCGCTCGGGATCTCATTCGGCGTGGTAATTGGTAAAGAGATCTTTGGTGGCACCGGGCGTAATTTCCTCAACCCGGCACTGGCGGGGCGTGCTTTCTTGTTCTTTGCTTACCCGGCTCAGATCTCGGGTGATTTGGTCTGGACTGCTGCCGATGGTTTCTCTGGTGCTACCCCATTGTCGCAATGGAGTGTTAACGGTAGCCACAGTTTGGTCAATACAATTAGCGGCCAACCTATTACCTGGATGGATGCTTTCCTCGGCAATATTCCCGGTTCTATTGGTGAAGTTTCCACACTGATGATCTTGATTGGTGGTGCCATCATTCTCTTCGGGCGCGTCGCATCCTGGCGAATTGTTGCTGGCGTGATGATAGGGATGATCGCCACTGCTTATCTGTTTAACTGGATAGGTTCCACGAGCAACCCATTGTTTGCTATGCCATGGTACTGGCATTTGGTCCTCGGCGGTTTTGCTTTCGGTATGATCTTTATGGCGACCGATCCCGTATCAGCTTCCTTTACCAATAAAGGGAAGTGGTGGTATGGCGGCTTGATTGGCGCGATGTGTGTGTTAATCCGCGTGGCTAATCCGGCTTATCCGGAAGGAATGATGCTGGCGATCCTGTTCGCCAACCTGTTTGCACCACTGTTCGACTATGTGGTTGTTCAGGCCAACATCAAGCGGAGGAAAGCCCGTGGCGAGTGATAAACCAAGAAATAATGACAGTATCGGCAAAACACTGTTGGTGGTAATAGTGCTGTGTTTGGTGTGTTCCGTGGTGGTGGCTGGCGCGGCTGTAGGTTTAAAAGCCAGACAGCAGGAACAACGCCTGTTGGATAAACAACGCAATATTCTGGCGGTGGCCGGTTTACTGCAACCCAGAATGCCAGCAGAAGAGGTTCAGCGAGAGTTTGTAGAGCGGATTGAACCGCGATTGTTGGATTTGCAAAGCGGTGAGTTTATCCAACAAGATCCGGCAACATTTGACCGTACTCAGGCGCTGCGCGATAACCAAATGAGTAACGCACTGACACCAGCACAAGATATCGCCGGTATCCGCCGTCGGGCTAACGTGGTTGAAATTTATCTGGTACGTGGTGAACGTGGGCAGATTAACAAAATCGTGTTACCGATTTACGGCTCTGGTTTGTGGTCAATGATGTATGCCTTTGTGGCTATCGACATCGACGGAAAAACAGTTCGTGGCATCACTTATTACGATCAGGGCGAGACACCGGGGTTGGGCGGTGAAGTTGAGAACCCTATCTGGCGTAACCAATGGATTGGTAAGCGGCTATTTGACGAGCAAGGGCAACCGGCTATTCGCATCGTTAAGGGGCGCGCGCCTGCTAACGATCCCCATGCGATTGATGGCTTGTCAGGGGCAACGCTGACCTCCAACGGGGTGCAAAACAGCTTTGATTTCTGGCTTGGTGAAAACGGCTTTGGCCCGTTCCTGAAAAAAGTACGCGAAGGAGCGTTAAAAAATGGCTGATACCAAAGAGATTAAGCGAGTTTTATTCGGGCCGTTATTTGATAACAACCCGATAGCGTTACAGATCCTGGGGGTCTGTTCGGCGCTGGCAGTGACAACCAAACTGGAAACCGCATTAGTCATGACACTGGCCGTTACCGTCGTAACTGCTTTCTCCAGTTTCTTTATCTCACTGATCCGCAATCATATTCCAAACAGTGTGCGCATCATTGTTCAGATGGTGATTATCGCCTCGCTGGTGATTGTGGTGGATCAGATCCTACGGGCCTATGCCTATGAGATATCCAAACAGCTCTCAGTATTTGTTGGCCTGATTATCACTAACTGTATTGTTATGGGGCGTGCCGAAGCTTATGCAATGAAGTCGCCACCGATTGAAAGCTTTATGGACGGGATCGGTAATGGATTGGGCTATGGCGTAGTGTTGGTGCTGGTGGGCTTTGTCCGTGAACTGATTGGCTCTGGCAAATTATTCGGTGTAACAGTATTGGAAACGGTTCAGAACGGTGGTTGGTATCAGCCGAATGGATTGTTCCTGTTGGCACCTAGTGCATTCTTTATTATTGGTTTGCTGATTTGGGGCCTACGAACCCTGAAACCTGCGCAGATTGAGAAGGAGTAATTGACGATGGAACATTACATCAGTCTGTTTGTCCGCGCAGTGTTTGTGGAGAATATGGCGTTAGCGTTCTTTCTGGGGATGTGTACTTTTCTGGCGGTATCCAAGAAAGTGTCGACCGCTTTTGGCCTTGGCATTGCGGTAACGGTGGTATTGGGCATATCAGTACCTGCCAACAATTTGGTTTATAACCTGGTGTTACGTGATGGCGCATTGGTGGAAGGGGTCGACCTTAGTTTCCTGAACTTCATCACCTTTATTGGTGTTATCGCCGCCATTGTGCAAGTGCTGGAGATGATCCTCGATCGTTATTTCCCGGCACTGTACAACGCGCTGGGTATTTTCCTGCCACTGATCACCGTGAACTGCGCCATTTTCGGCGGGGTGTCATTTATGGCGCAGCGTGACTATAACTTCCCCGAATCCATCGTTTATGGCTTTGGTTCTGGTATTGGTTGGATGCTGGCGATTGTGGCGTTAGCGGGTATCCGCGAAAAAATGAAATATGCCAATGTGCCTGCGGGCTTACAGGGGTTAGGGATCACCTTTATCACGACCGGATTGATGGCATTAGGGTTTATGTCTTTCTCCGGTGTGAACCTATAAAGGCAGGAATAATTCATGGAAATAATTCTGGGCGTAGTGATGTTCACCCTCATCGTACTGGCATTAACGGTGATGATTTTATTTGCCAAATCAAAGTTGGTAAATACCGGTGATATTACCGTTGATATAAATGATGATGCGGATAAAAGCTTTACCGCTCCGGCGGGGGATAAGCTGCTCAACATGCTTTCCAGTCATGGCATCTTTGTTTCTTCAGCTTGTGGCGGTGGCGGTTCTTGTGGGCAGTGCCGTGTGACGATTAAAGACGGTGGCGGGGATATCCTGCCAACGGAGCTTTCCCATATCTCGAAGCGCGAGGCCAAAGAAGGTTGTCGACTGGCTTGTCAGGTTAGCGTGAAGCAAAATCTGAAAATTGAATTGCCGGAAGAAATCTTTGGTGTGAAACAGTGGGAATGTGAAGTCATCTCGAATGACAACAAAGCCACATTTATCAAAGAATTGAAACTGAAAATTCCTGATGGTGAAGTGGTGCCATTCCGTGCTGGTGGCTTTATCCAAATAGAGGCCCAACCCCATACAGTTAAATACGCTGATTTTGATGTGCCCGCAGAATATCGCGGTGACTGGGATAAATTCAATTTATTCCGATTCGAGTCAGTGGTGACGGAGCCAACAGTACGTGCTTACTCCATGGCAAACTATCCGGAAGAGCGCGGTATTATTATGCTTAATGTGCGTATTGCTACGCCGCCGCCTTCGGTGCCGGATGCGCCACCGGGAATAATGTCTTCGTATATCTGGTCACTGAAACCGGGGGATAAAGTGGTTATCTCCGGGCCATTTGGTGAATTTTTTGCCAAAGATACCGATGCAGAAATGGTCTTTATTGGTGGTGGTGCAGGTATGGCCCCGATGCGCTCACATATCTTTGATCAGCTTAAACGCCTCCATTCTAAACGTAAAATCAGCTTCTGGTATGGCGCTCGTTCACGGCGTGAAATGTTCTATGAAGAAGATTTTGATCAATTACAGGCCGAAAATGATAATTTCCGCTGGCATGTTGCGTTATCCGATCCGCAACCGGAAGATAACTGGACAGGCTATACTGGCTTTATCCATAACGTATTATTAGAGAATTACCTTAAGAATCATCCGGCACCGGAAGATTGTGAATTCTATATGTGTGGGCCGCCAATGATGAATGCGGCAGTGATCAAGATGCTAAAAGATCTCGGTGTGGAAGACGATAATATTATGCTTGATGATTTCGGCGGCTGATTTGCCACTACTCGGCTTTTTATTGTAATTGAGGATATTGTGCAAAAACAGATAACACACTGGCTTATGGTCGTGGTGGGCATTTTGTTGCTGGCGGGGTGTGGTCCTGAACAGATCAATCTCGAAGGCAAGACGATGGGAACCTCATATTCAATCAAGTATGTGAGCGATTCATCAGTACCCAGCCCAGAGAAGCTAAAGCAGGAAATAGACCGTGAGTTGGAACAGGTTAATGACCAGATGTCGACTTATCGTCCAGACTCTGAACTGAGCCGTTTCAATAAAAGCCGGGAAGTAAACACCCCATTCCTAGTTTCAGCCGCGACGGCTAAAGTGGTACGTGAAGCTATCCGTATTAACCGCCTGACTGATGGTGCGCTGGATGTGACTGTCGGGCCTTTGGTTAACTTATGGGGTTTTGGTCCTGAAGGGCGCTCTGATGTGGTTCCTACTGATGCTGAAATTGCCAAACGTCAAGCATGGGTCGGTATTGATAATTTGGCCGTAGAGAATGGTGCCTTAGTTAAACGTATCCCTGAGTTGTATGTCGATCTTTCTTCTATTGCCAAGGGTTATGGCGTAGATGTGGTTGCCGAATATCTGGAATCTCAGAATATCACCCATTATATGATTGATATTGGAGGAGAAGTTCGGACTCGTGGCAACAATGGGGAAAATAAACCCTGGCGTATCGCGATTGAAAAGCCAGCAGTCGGCTCAGCACAAAGTGCTCAAGAGATTATCGAACCTGGACGCATGGCAATAGCTACCTCTGGCGATTATCGTAATTACTTTGAGCAAAATGGTGTGCGTTATTCACACACTATTGATCCCGAAACGGGTCGGCCAATTAACCATCGGTTAGTATCAATCACGGTGTTAGATCCGAGCTGTATGACAGCCGATGGATTGTCTACTGGGCTAGATGTCCTTGGACCCGAACGGGGGATGGCTTTAGCTAATTTACTGGGTATTCCGGTATTTATGATAGTTAAAACCGATAAGGGTTTTGAAGAACGCTATTCAGACTCGTTCAAACCTTATCTGCAAAAAAGGTCTTTATAGGAGAGGATATGTTGACTGTTTTTATCGCGTCCTTTGTCTTTTTTCTCTTGGTTATCGTAGGGATGTCGCTAGGTTATATCGTAAAACGTAAAACCTTACAGGGCAGTTGTGGAGGTATTGGCGCGTTGGGGATGGAAAAGGTATGCGATTGTCCAGAACCCTGTGATTCGCGTAAGAAAAGGTTGGCTAACGAGGCTGCACGTCAGAAAAAATTGGCTCAATACCGTATTCTATAAGCTATATTATTGGCTGATCGAATCTATAAAGACGGCTTGTATAACTTAGTGTCGCGATACAAGCAGAAAACCCCGTCCAATTTATCGTTGGGCGGGGTTTTACCTTAGATTATATTTCACCTGTTCAAGTTATATAACATATTATTAATTGATGGTTTTAGTTGGTTTCTTATTGTTTGTAATCTGTTTAAACAGCGCTGGCGAGTCTACCATAACGCCATTTGCCTGTAGTTTTAATGCATCCTCATAAGCTTCAGGGGTATTTATACCGAAGAAAATAATATGTGAATTTCTGTTTTTTCTAAAACAATCCATCGCTTCCTTGTCCCAACTTAACACCGAATCAGAACGCCCTTCACCTAGAGTATATTTTTCCACAACTTGTACTTTGCGATGTAGCTCTAAACCATACCAGCGTTCCTTACTGTCTGCGGGTAATTCGCATTTGTGATCCATGGTGATATTAGCTAATTGAGTTCGGGTAACGTTGCGACTTTCAAAACGTTGGATCTGATGTGATACATCACTACTTTCATTAACCTTATCGAGCGCGTTTAAATAGTTATCATCGGTAGAGTAAACTCGGGTGCGTGCAAAGCGGCTTTTCTCATCTTTAGCGGATGTTGAAAGCGTTTTTTTCAGGGCGTTGGCGAATGTTGCAGGATTGGCATCGGGTGACTTAATATCCAAATAAAATGTGGTGTCGGGATATTTTCGCAGTACTTCGTCAAGAGTAGGGATCCCAATATGCGAGTCTGATTTATCCTGAATATTATGTTTTTTATTAAAAGCAACACTGGCGTCAACTTTAGCGAGTTGTTGGGCGGTATAACTGGAAATTGTACCAGATTTATCCGTCAACTCTTTGAGGTCTGAAGGGCGATACAATACCGGAATATCATCTTTAGATAACTGTAAGGTAATCCATATAGCATCCGCGCCATTAGACAGCGCTTTATCTATGGCCGGTAAGGTATTTTCCGGTGCGTCAGCGGTACCTGCACGGTGGGCGATAATTTGTGGTGCCGGGAGTGTGACTGATTGAGCATTAACGACAAAAGTAGTAGAAATTAGTAAGGTAGCCATTATATAATTTCGCATGATATATAGTTTCCATTCATTATTTTATAATGAATTTTGTGAGGTGAGTGTTAATCATATAACTAACATTTTCTGACCTTATCGAATTTAATGATTATTTTATGAAAAATAAATGACAGCGTGTTTAAAAACACCAATAACAGAATTCAATTCTGTTATTGGTGTTTTTAGTTAGTGTTTTGATTAGGATAATTACGACTCTTCTTGCATTACGATTTTATACAAATAAATGTTGATGGAAATGAGCCAGCATTAAATTCACATACAAATACTAGGGATACCAGGGCAACCATAGTAGTAAGAAAATTCTGTTAGAATCTTAAAAAAATCAGTTAGGCATACAAGAATTGTAAATGCCGCTGCATTGACTCAGTTAGATGTTATTTTCCCGATGGTACAGGGTACGTTAGGGGAGGATGGTTTCCTGCAAGGTCTGCTGCGCATGGCTAATATTCCTTTTGTCGGCTCCGGTGTGGCGGGATCGGCGGCCAGCGTGGATAAAGGTATCACCAAACGGCTGCTCCGTGATGCCGGGTTGAATATCGCCCCTTTTATTACCTTGACACGGGCCAGTAAAGATAACTACGGTTTTGAAAAGGTGACGGACAATATGATACCGCGCTGAATCCGGCGTAGCGGTATGAGGCTAGCTATGGGTTAAGATAATCTTGAATTCCCCCTGTTTAACTGTATTCTTATACAGTAGTTTGGCCAGAGGGATATTAAGATGCGAAAGATTATTCATGTCGATATGGATTGCTTCTTTGCGGCAGTCGAAATGCGCGATGATACCAGTTTGCGCGATATTCCCATTGCAGTTGGTGGTAGCCACGATCGGCGTGGTGTGATCAGTACGGCTAATTACCCCGCCAGGCGTTATGGTGTCCGTAGCGCTATGCCAACCGCAATGGCGCTTAAACTTTGTCCACAGCTTAAAGTTATCCCCGGACGAATGGCGGCATATAAAGAAGCCTCATTACATATCCGTGAAATTTTTGCCCGCTACACTCCATTAATTGAACCGCTATCGTTGGATGAAGCTTATCTGGATGTGTCTGATTGCCCGGCGTGCAGTGGCTCGGCCACGTTGATCGCACAGGAAATTCGTCAGTCGATTACTGATGAGCTAACTCTGACAGCTTCAGCCGGAATTGCCCCGATAAAATTTTTGGCCAAGATAGCGTCTGATCTACATAAACCCAATGGTCAGTATGTCATAACGCCTGATCAGGTATTGCCCTTCTTGCACGATTTGCCGCTGAGTAAAATTCCGGGTGTCGGGAAAGTAACGGCTAAACGCTTACAGGAGCTAGGGCTAATAACGTGTAGCGATGTACAAAACTATCCGCAGGCTGATTTATTAAAGCGTTTTGGTAAATTTGGTCATGTACTGTGGGAGCGTAGCCACGGCATGGATGAGCGTGCGATATCACCAGATCGTTTGCGTAAATCGGTTGGCGTCGAGACAACATTGGCTGAGGATATTCATGATTGGGAGAGCTGCGAGTCATTAATTGAGCAGTTATATATTGAGTTGGAAACCCGTTTACGTAAGGTGAGGCCAGATCTGCATATTGCCCGGCAAGGGGTTAAGTTGAAATTTCATGATTTTCAGCAAACCACGCAGGAGCATGTTTGGCCTGAGCTAAATAAAGCGGATCTGCTGCAAGTGGCACGGACAGCGTGGAATCAACGGCGGGCGGGGCGTGGGTGCGCTTGGTGGGGCTGCATGTCACCTTACTGGACCCACAACTTGAGCGGCAATTGCTGCTTAGCTGGGAATAGTGCGAGCAATAAAAAACGGCGGGCTTTAAGCGCCGCCGTTATCGTCTAAAAATGAGCTAAATCTACTTATGCGCGTTCAGGAATCGCTTTCAGCAATGCAGTCAGCAATAGCCAATATTGGCCAACACTCTCGATATGAACTTGTTCATCCGGCGAATGCGGGCCGGTCATGGTTGGCCCAATCGATACCATATCCATTTCCGGGTAAGGTTTTTTGAACAAACCACACTCCAGACCGGCATGAATAACCATGATATTCGGCGTCTTATTGAAGAGCTTTTGGTAGGTTTCTCGTACCAACGCCATCACCGGTGAACTCGGATCGGGCTGCCAGCCAGGGTAGCCGCCTTTTGGCGCGGTTTCAGCACCAGCCAACTGACCAATTGCTGTCAGCATGCTCACCACGTAATATTTGCCGCTGTCGATCAGGGAACGAATCAGGCAGATGATTTCTGCTTCATGCTCATTCATGGTCACCACACCCAGATTCAGTGAGGTTTCAACCACGCCTTTAACGGCATCACTCATGCGAATCACCCCGTTTGGCGTCGCATTTAATAATGCCACCAAACGCTGCTGGGTCTCTTTAGTCAGGGCTTTTGCATCGGTCGTTACTGGTTCGAGTACTAGCGCCAGATTTTTTTCGACTGCGGCCAGTTCGTTTTGCAACGTCGCCAGATAATCTTGACTCAGGTTTTTCAGTTGTTCGACTTTATCTGCGGCAATCGCCAACGTCACTGAGCCTTCACGTGGTATTGCGTTACGTAATGTTCCGCCATGTAGATCCAATACCCGCAGGTCTACATCTTTTGCATGTTCAAACAGGAAGCGGGCCAGCAGTTTATTGGCATTACCTAAACCTAAGTGGATATCAGCACCAGAGTGGCCACCTTTCAGGCCTTTTAACGTCAGCTTCAGAGTTTGGTAACCGGCAGGAATGGCTTCGCGCTTCAATGCCAGGGTAGTGATAAAATCAATACCACCGGCGCAACCCATATAGATTTCACCTTCTTGCTCGGAGTCGGTGTTGATTAAAATTTCGGCTTCCAACCAGTTAGGTTGCAGGCCGAATGCACCGTCCATGCCTGCTTCTTCGGTCATGGTCAGTAACACTTCCAGTGGGCCATGTTCAACGCTGTCATCAGACAATATGGCCAGTGCGGAGGCCATGCCAATGCCATTATCTGCACCTAATGTTGTGCCACGGGCTTTAACCCATTCGCCATCGATATAAGGCTGGATAGGATCTTTGGTAAAGTCATGTACCGTATCATTGTTCTTCTGTGGCACCATATCCAGGTGAGCTTGTAGCGCAACAGGTTTACGGTTCTCCATCCCTTTGGTCGCAAGCTTACGCAGCAAGATATTACCGACCTGATCACGCTCGGCGTGCAGGCCCTTTTCCTTGGCCCAGGTCATAATATGCTGTGCCAGCGCTTCTTCATGGTAAGACGGATGTGGGATCGAGCAGATTTTTGCGAAAATATCCCACAACGGCTGAGGTGAAAGTTGAGACAGTTCAGACACTGTAAGTCTCCTGTAACAAAGTTATAACTAAATTGAGAGTTAACGATTTTTTAAATAAATCGTTAACTCTATGTGGTGAATCTATATGCTCACAGCAAGATAGTCTCAACGGATTTTATATTGTTTAATAAAATTCCAATCAATAAAAAGGGTGCCTATGTTGCCTAACCCTTAGCTTAGCGTACCCGCTTAATCATTCTCCTCATTTTGTTTCGATTCTCGTAAAAAATGAGTTGCCAGAACGAAGCTTACGGAGCCAATAAAGCCAATAAGTGTAAATAAAACCAGAACTAGCCGACGTTTAGAGGGATCCGTTTTTGTTGGTTCCGTTGGTTGCTGCAGGTATTTAAATGGTGTTACTTCTATGTCGGGAACTTTTAACTCATTCAATTTATCGATATATAACTTCCGGTTCAAAAAGTCTGGATCAATTAAAGTTAAATCAGTAAGAGATTCTTCAATTTTTAGTTTTTGCTTTAATGCATCAGAACCTAGAGTAATCGGAAAGTCAGGATCATCAATAATAATAGAAGCATTACCATAAATAGGTTTTTTTATTCCTGCAGCATCAGCCATAGAAATAGAATGTTTTAACCGTTCAATTTTAGCTGCTTGCATATTGTTAGCTCGCAACAAGTCAATATTATATCCTTTAGTACTAATGTTTTTGGCCTGTTCAAGTGCGCGCTTTATTTTTAGGTCAACATCAGCATCAACGACTTTGTTTACATAATTTATATATCCCTGCAAAAGCTCACGAGCATCTGTAGCCGTTGCTGCGCTATGTGATAATATATAGTAACGATATTCAGAGCCGCTCCCATCTTTATTAGTTTGAGAACTAATGTTGTTATTAACTATATTGTCAATTAGAGCATTCTTATATGCTTCATCATCTATATGGTTCTCCATAAGTTTTTTAAAGTAATTTGTATTAACCAAGTACTTAACTCGAAGATCCTGAGAGTCGAAGTTTTGCTTAAAGGTGGAGAGAAAGTAATCTGAATCGATGCCAATATCAATATTTAGTGCTGAAAAGTCAGTGGTGATCTTATCTAAAACATGAGATAACTCATCACCAGGTTTGACAATTATTGCTGTGCTTGTCCATTGTTGAGGGAGGTTATAGGCAAAAAACAAACCAGCAACTATGAATAAAAAGGTAGCAAATAAAATTTTAAATTTTGATTTTAATATAATTAAAATTAACTTGAACAAATCAATTTCATTCTTTTCTACCGAAAGTGTAGAGAAGTCGTGATTTTTGTTTTTTACCTGCACGTCGTCATTTTTTGGAGTTCTATCATTCATTTTATAACATCCGATTCTTAATAAAAAATACAGCCAATATACTGTATTTCAATAGGGCGTTTAGGCTTTAACCTTTATTTCAGCATATAAATGATGCTTGGTGTAAACTGTATTTTAAAGTGTAGTGGCTAGGAAATATGCCTATTTAATTCTATCGAAATATCAGCTATTAAATGCCCCTATCTCTTAATATAGGCGTAGCATAACTACTTATTTCACCACATTAACAGAATGCGACAAAAATTAATTTCCTATACAGCTTTCTGACAATTTAAATTATCACCCACTATTATATTTTCAAGTTTTTTAATAATAAAGATATTGTCTTTATCATTTTCAGCTATAGACCAAGAGGGTATCACTTTGGCGGTTTTAGAATGGAACGGCCCCTCTTTCCACTCAAAAATAAAAGCTCTACTAGAAATGCAAACTAATGTATGTAATATATTAGATGGAAGCTGCACTGCAAAATTATTATGATTCTCACCTAATAAATAGGTATTTATAACCGTGCCTTGCTCTGAAAAGGTGATAAGTTTTACTTCACCCTCTATAACATGGAAAAACTCCCATTGATGATTTTGTGTATGTTTATGGGGTGGGATATATGTTCCATGTAGTAAAGCAATCGCAAGCCTCTGTACTGGGTCATGAAAATCATTGTGAATATTGAAATGGGCACGTAAACGTGAGGACTGTTCAGCTCTTCCGTATAGATCTAATTTAAATTTTTCGTCAAAAAGATGCACACAACCTCCATAATATAGTATTAATATTGTTTCCAAACTACACGTTTAACATAATCTACATAGCTGTGTATTATACGTATAACTTTATCGGAAACATTAGGCATAGTGTAGTCACTGACCGTTTGCAATAAACGATGTTCACCTGTCGGTTGGCTCTCTAAGATGGACAATGACTGCATAACACGTTCAACACTTAAACCAGTCATAATAACTGAAGCCTCTTCCATTCCTTCAGGACGTTCATGGGCTTCCCGGAGGTTTAACGCTGGGAAGTTAAGAATAGATGACTCTTCTGTTATCGTTCCGCTATCAGAAAGTACAGTCTTAGCTTCAAGCTGCAATTTAATATAATCAATGAATCCTAGGGGTTTTAGAAGCTGGACATTAGAATGGAAAGTCAGATCATTTTCTTCTATACGTTTTCGAGTGCGCGGATGTGTAGATACTATAACCGGATAATCATACTTTTCTGCAATTTTGTTTAAAATAATCGCAAGTTTTTTAATATTAATAGGGCTATCAACATTTTCTTCGCGATGAGCACTGACAACAAAGAATTTCTGGGGTTTGAGATTAAGACGAGTAAGCACGTCAGATGCTTGAATTTTTTTCAATTGCTCATTGATTACTTCAAACATTGGGCTGCCAGTCTTAATCACGAGATCGGGATTTAAGCCTTCAGAAAGGAGATATTCACGAGCGATATCTGAATAGGTTAAGTTCACATCGGAAATATGGTCAACAATTTTTCTATTAATTTCTTCAGGAACTCGTTGGTCAAAGCAGCGGTTGCCAGCTTCCATATGAAAAACGGGTATTTTTCTTCGTTTAGCTGGCAATGCAGCTAAACAACTATTGGTATCACCCAGTACTAGCATAGCATCAGGGTTTACTTCAGCTAGCAGAGCATCTATTTTAATAATAATATTACCAATTGTAGTTGCCGCATTTTCGCCAGCAGCGTTAAGGAAGTAATCTGGCTTTCTAACACCTAAATCATTAAAGAAAATTTCGTTCAATTCATAATCGTAGTTTTGACCTGTATGAACAATAATATGTTCACAATGTATATCTAATTTCTTAAGTACTGCGGATAGTCTGATAATTTCAGGGCGAGTTCCAACAATACTAAGTACACATAATTTATTTTTCATGTAACATATCCCAGGCTATAGTATCAGGTTTACTACGATCAAAAATTTCGTTGGCCCACAGCATAACAATGAGATCTTCAGAACCTATATTTTTGATGTTATGCGCCCAACCAGGTATTGTTTCAACAATTTCAATATGGGATGAATTCTTTTCAAACTCGATAACTTGATGCGTAATTATATGTTCAAATCTAAAGAGAGCTTGACCAGAGACAACAATGAATTTTTCATTCTTAGTATGATGGTAGTGTCCTCCTCGAATGATGCCTGGTTTAGCGGTAAAAAATGAAAACTGGCCATGAGACGGTGTTTTCAGCAATTCAGCAAAACTACCTCTAAGGTCTTCATACACAGGAACGGCATATGAAAACTTTTCTGGAGGTAAATAACTAAGGTAAGTAGCATATAGTGCGCGGGTTATATCTGTACCTACAGAGTCAATCATTAAAGTATTACGCGATGATTTGAAACCTTTTATCTTATTCGCTAATTCTTCAAGTGAAATTTTATATTGAGTAGAAATATAAAAAAATAAATTATCATTATCTATGATATCCAGATGATTAATAAATGCATCAATTACATCATCAATATAGACAAGTTCGAGATTAAACAGAGGATCACTAATTACCAATGGTATATCATTTATCACATTATGACAAAATGTTGCTACAACTGAGTTATAATTCGGACGACACCACTTGCCAAAAACACCATGTAGGCGATAGATAGCTGCTTTAATATTTGATTTTTCTATTGCATCTAGGATTATTTTTTCAGCATTTAGTTTACTTTTACCGTATGGGTTGTTTTTTTCAGCTTGCTTAGACGAAGTATAAATCAGCGAGACATTAGGGTTCCGTTCGACAATGATTTTGACCAGTATTTCAGTAAAGCCAGTATTTGCACTAACAAATTCATTATCTGTAAGTGGCCGATTAACTCCAGCTAAATGGTAAATTATATCAGCAGCTACGACTTTATCTGTAAGTTCAGATAGATTATCACCATGAACAAAAGTCATAACGGAAAAATTACGTTCCTTGAGTGCTACGTTAAGATTTTTACCTATAAAACCATTAGCGCCAGTGATCAGTACTCTTTGCATAATTAGTACTCCGGCTGTATAGAATTACCACTAACAATTTCCTGCATAAATTTCAACTTTAGTAATAGTTTCTTTGTGTCCTCAAGAGTTAAGCGCGTTGTGTTATGAGAATTATAATCAAATATCTCGGTTATTTTTTTCTCACCATTTTCAAAGAATTTTCCATAGTTCAAATCGCGATTATCAGCAGGGATACGGTAATAATTACCTTGGTCCTCTGCATTAAGTATTTCTTCTCGTGTTAGTAATGTCTCATAGAGTTTTTCCCCGTGACGCGTTCCGATGATATTGATTGGATGGTTAGGCTGATTCATCAGTTCAATAATTGCTTGGGCTAAAACTCCAATAGTTGCCGCTGGTGCTTTTTGAACAAAAATATCACCATTAGTACCATAAGAGAAAGCATGAAGTACCAGATCTACGGCATCTTCAAGAGTCATCATAAAGCGTGTCATTTCTGTATCGGTAATACTAACTGGCTCACGGGCAAAAATTTGATTAACAAATAGTGGAATTACAGATCCACGGGATGCCATTACATTACCGTATCGAGTACCACAAACAACAGTATTAGAAGAGGATAAATTACGAGATTTTGCGACCATAATTTTTTCCATCATGGCTTTAGAAATACCCATTGCATTTATAGGATAAACGGCTTTATCTGTGCTTAAACAGACGACACGTTTAACATTATGATTTATTGCAGATTCAATAACATTTTCAGTCCCCAAAATATTTGTCTTAACCGCTTCTAGCGGATAAAACTCACAAGAAGGGACTTGTTTTAAAGCCGCCGCATGGAAAATGTAGTCTACACCGTGCATGGCATTAGAAATACTTTGGTAGTCTCGAACATCGCCTATATAAAACTTTAATTTGTCATTCTTGTATTTCTTTCGCATGTCATCTTGTTTTTTCTCATCACGACTAAAAATTCGAATTTCAGCAATACTAGTTTCTAGAAAACGCTCAAGAACAGCATTACCAAATGATCCTGTTCCACCAGTAATAAGTAATATTTTTGAATTAAACATTTTAACCTTGATTATTTAAAACTTCATCGGCAGCTGCGGCTACTGTAAATTTAGCATGCAGCAAACGGTTTGCATTTATCCCTGATTCTTTCCGTAATAAAGGATTATCAAGAAGAGCAAGTGCATTATGATAAAGAATATCATCGTCACCATTAATGCTAACGAACCCCGCGCTATATTCCCGTATTATTTCCTGTAGATCATTCCCTTGATTCACGCTACCTAATATAGGAATGTTATTAACCATATAACCTAGTATTTTTCCTGGGAAATTATGACTTTTATGGTTATGGCAAAGAGAAAAAAGGCCAATATCAACTTCATGTAAAATAGCTTTAAAAATATTCTGTGATACCGGTGGTAATATGGATACATTTTTTATTTTATCACATATGACCATATTTTTAATAAGTTCAAATTCATCCCCTTGTCCCAGAAAAACAAAATGTACCTGTGGTTTATCCTGAAGGCGTTGAGCAAGTCTAATTAAATTACTCATATCCTGAGCTTTACCAATATTTCCACCATAGAAAAATAAAATTTTATCTTCCAAGCCTAGTGATTTTTTGAAACCAATATTATTTTTATCTGTTTCAGGCTTTACCCAGTTGAATAGCAGCCGAGTTTTATAACGTTCACCAAAACATTCCTTGAAGTAATCTATATTAGCAATAGATTGTATACCTATGACATCGGCGGAGCTATAATTTATTTTCTCTATAAATCTAAAATATTTAGCTATAATGGAATTGGCTTTTATAAGTTTACTATCAATTATCCATTGGGGAAAAAAATCACGCAAAATAAGGTATGATGGGCACTGGAATTTCTTTTTAAGTTTTTTTGCATACCAGCCCCAGAATATAGATGGTGAATAACTGATTAGTAAATCAACATTCCTTTTTTTAAAGTGAACCTGCGTGTTTAACCATGCTTTAAATGGAAGAATTGATTCATTTATAGCCCGCCTAAAGAATGAACAGTTTTTTATTGGACCAAGTTTGAATCTGACAACCTCTACTCCATCTATATACTCACTATTATAGCCAGTACTTAAATTACTGGATGGTGTTATTACCGTAACTTTACATCCACGCTGGACTAATTCACAAGCAAGTTCATGCATCATTTTTGCAGCAATTTTGGTGCTATCAGGAACATAGTCATCAATAAGCAAAACAACATTTTTTTCTTTAATATTAGTTACCATATAAAATACTCAAGTATCCTTCAGCTCTTTCCCTTGCTAACGGTAATTTACTTATAATTTCTTTCCCAATTAGACGTTTTTCATCCATTAAAGAAAAGTTTAAGTAAGCCTGACTAATAGTCTTGGCTATATTAATAGAATCTAATGGATCAAAATAATAGGCTGCTTCACCACATATGGTCTTTGCAAAGTCTCTATCTGAAGTGAAAATGGTTTTTTCCATATACATTGCCTCAACGTAAGAGGCACTGAAACACTCCAATAATGTAGGTAGAAATAATGCATCACATACTTGGTATAAAGGAGGGCATTGAGTACTGTTTACTTTGCCTAACGTTATAACACGATTTTTAAGTGCCAGTGGAATTCTTTCCTTAAACTCATCGCCTACAGTTAAAATGAATTTATAACGAGAGGGTAATACTTTTATGAGTTCAGTAATAATGCCTAAATTTTTATGTGGATAATCATGTGAAATTGTCAGCAACCATATGTCATCATTTTTTTTGGGAAGTCTTGTTAGGATTTCACGATCAAAGTTATTAGGATCATAAAATACAGCTGAGACAGTGTTAGAAATTGTAAATACATTTTCCGCTACAATGTTAAAGGTCTCTCTAACGTGTAGTTTTACATCATCTGTCTCAGTAACAAGTTTAGTTGAGTTATGTTTAAAAAAATATGGTTGAACGAAACTTAGGATTAATATTTTAATTTTATCCTTTAATAATAGTTTTTTAAAGATAAGAGAGGTGTCATAAATCAACCAAGCTTGGGCAAAACCGACTAAATGATTTTTTACTTTTGGATTCCAGTAACTTGGACCAAACACGGTAAAGACATCTATTATGTGATGTTTTTTTACTAAATCATCCAATTTCTTTCTCGCTGAGAAGTTGAATATGCCCGAGGGCGTTGACTCAATGACTTCACATAACTCTCTAGATTGGCCTGAGAGTTGTTCAAAAATAGGGGGGGATACTGCAGCAATAAAATTAACTTTTAACGCAGTAAATTCTTCAATGACTGAAACTCCAACCTGGAGTCCTCCTCCAATATATAGGTTGCTGGCATTGACTAAAAGCATCATTTATTCCTATTAATCCAATGTGATTGTACAGATTGTTCTCGAATAAGTGAGGGCGCCTCACTTATTATTTGAGAGTAAAGATAATTCCTATAAGGCACATATTGATTTTGAAAATAATCGTTAGAGGTAAACCTGAAAAATGAGATGAGAATATAAGAAGAAAATAATATTGAAACGACAAGTCTATTAAATATTTTTTTATTGGTCATTAATAGATAACTAAATAAAATGATGAGTATGGGAGAAAAATACTCATCCATTCTTGATGTGATTGTTCCATATCTACCTAAATAGATATCTACAATTAACATTATTAACACTAGTGTCTCGAAACTAGATACTATGTGTATCGATAATTTTCTATCAATAATCTCTTGATAAATATATTTTCTTTTATAAAAATAACAAGAAATAATAAATATTTTAAACAATAAATTAAAAGAAAAAGCATTATTAACATTATTTGGTAAAGAATACCAAAGTATCTTATCAAGATACGGATTATGAGAGAATAAGGTCAATATATTTAAAAATAGCTCTATTGGATATAGTCCTATTGCAGCCATTATCAACCCTGCTAGCACGCAGAGCTTCATAATTCTTTTAACGATCTCATTATCTAAAAACGGAACTATTACTAATATTGCTGCTGAAACATGAAAAAATGAAGCAAGTAGGCATAACCCAAGATAACTATATTTATTACCATTTAAATAATAACCTAGTGCAATATAATAGATTGCCACAGCAATTACTTGCCTTAAAGCTTCTACATTGAAACCAAAAGAGGAAATAAAATAAATACTCAAACAAAAAATAGGATAAGGTGAATAACGTTCAAAAAAAACGGAGAGTATTAGTAATATAAATATAGCTATGAGAGATACAAAAAACCAGAAACTAAAACCAAAATAACTTATAAATAATGAAAGTAATTGATATCCTGGTTCTATGGTTAAAGTAATATTTTCACCATTAAAAAAGTCTTTATAAAAAAGCCAATCTATACCAGTTTCGTAGCGCAATCCAATGACTGAAATAATAAGGAAAAATAAAATATATTTAACTATCAATTTATTTTTTGCAAAAACAACGTCAATGTTAGCAATGAATAATGACAATACGGCAAATAGACTATAAATTAGCATGTCACTCGCTCAGTAATAATAATATTTTAGACTTAACTATAAATGTAATTACTATTATCATGATTATAGTTTTTATGGCTAACCCCACAACAAGACTCTGCTCATTTAGATATAGTACCATTGGGTACACAAATAATAACCCAGCACTATAAAATATAAGGTATTTAAAGGGAATGATATTGTTTTTAGTGATGAAAGTTGCAGTAACATAATGTAGTGCGGCTAAAAAAAAGTAAGCAATAACGGTAGCCCAAGCAGATCCAGCAATGCCAAAAATTGGGATTAAATAATAATTAAGAACAATATTAATAGCTAACGCACCTAATGTGGCGGAAGAAATAATCATTGTTTTCTTTTTATAAAATACAAAATTAACGTAAACCAAATACATATGAATTAAAGAGTTACCGATAATTATTAATGGTAGTATTGGAACACTATCATAATATTTTTCACCAGAAAGAAAAATGACCATTTCTTTAGATAATAGCATAGTAATGGCACATACTAAAAACATCAACACTGTGCTTGCATATGTTGCTCTTTTTATTAAATCATTATCTTTACTGTTTATTAATTTATAAAGTTTTGGTTGCCATGATGAATTCCATGCCATAATAACGACAATAACACACATGCCTAAGTTATAGGCAAAGGAGTAAATGCCTGCAGAGTATATACCCATTAATTTATTAATAATAAGTCTGTCAGCTTGCGCAAGAAGAGAGTTAGAAAGAACGTGGACAATTAATGGTAATGAAAATATTAATGCTTCTTTAAGATATAGAAATTTAAACTCGCCGCGACTTAATTTCCATAGTACTCTTAAGACATATACGATGAGTATTATATTAACAATCATTTGTGCATAAATTTTTGACATATATTTATTTGATGTCAAAAAATAAGCAAAAACAAAGATTAACGTTATTTCACTGATTTTAGCTATAATGTTAAAAATAACATAACGTTTACTCTGTCTTGATGCTTGTAGATAACAGGTATATATATATATGTATGAAAGCATTACACATATTAATAATATAGAGAAAAAGTCTTTTTCATTTACACCAAGAAAAGAACTAACTGGAATTCTATACAAAGGCTCAAGAATTAACAGTATGGTTTGAAATGGTATTATAAAATAGAGGATACTTAATAAATAACTATCAAAATTTTCATTCGTTATCATGTATCTATTAGTTATAGCATTTTGTAGATTCAAACTTATAAATACATATAAAATTATAGTCGCAGTGTTAATCAGTGAAAGATAGCCATATTGTATAGGATCTAATAAGCGAGAAAGTAATGGCAGTGATATAAACAAGAATCCTTTTACGAAAACATCACCAAGAGCATAATTAAAAAAATCTGTTAATGTTTTAGATTTCATTATGATTTCAGCGATATTAAATAGGATTTAACTTGTCTTTCATAAATCGAGTGCATATCAATGGCATTAACTTGATCAAAATACTTTTTATAATTTGTATTCATTTCATTAAGGCAGCATTCAAATGAATCTGTATCATCGACATCAAAGATTAACCCATTCCCATTGGTGATTAAATCGTCTTTACACCCCACTTTATTACTTACTATTATAGGTAAACCAAACGTAAGTGCTTCCTCAATTACCAATCCCCATGGTTCTGATTTAGACGGAAGAATAAAAACATCTGCTGATTTATAAATTTCATTTAAATTAATATTATTTACATAGCCTAAAAAAGTAATATTATTCTTAGATTTACTTTCTAGTTCTATCGCCTCAGGGCCTGAACCCACAATAATTAGTTTCTCTAGCCTTTTATTAAATGTATCTACTAGAAATGACAAGTTCTTCTCTTTAGATAGTCTACCAACATATAAGTAGGTTAATATTCCCTCGTCTTTTTTCTCATGTAAACCTTTAAATGGACGTCTTATGTAATTCGGGATGCCTACACCATGGGTTAACGTTATTTGTCCATGGAATTTTATTTTTTCTAATATTTTTTTTTGTAAAAAACCTGAAGGGTATGCAGAACTCATTCTTTTTAAAAATAATTTTTTCAATAGCCATGCATAACCAGTGGTTTTTGTTTCATTTATGCTACTTTCAATAACGACTGAGTTTTTTTTCTTATTAGATAAAAATGACAATAATAATAATTCTTTGATTTCCCATCCAGGATAAACTAGTTTTATAAAGTTTATATTTTTTAGTGTGTTATATATTTTTATAAGAGTTTGCAGGTTGTTTCTATCTTCAAAGTTTCCAACGTGTATATACTCGCTATCAAATTCATGAGTATAGTTGTAAAAATCGCTATTTCTAATTTTTGATTTATTTGATATAAAAATTACTTTTACACGGCAATATTTAGCCAATCGATTAAAAAGGTTTACTTTATAAAAAGCTGGCACATTAGTAATAAAAACAAAATCATAAGTATTCATGTTATAGTTTGCTCAATGGTTTTGAACCAGAGTTTCAATACTTGTTCCTTAGTATATTCATTTATACTTGAAGAGGCATTGTTGGAGTATTTTTTTCTTAAAGTCTCATTATCAATAAGCATTTTTATCGCTATTGATAATTGTTCAGTATTTTCAGCTTCAACTAGAATTCCATTATCTTTATTGAGGATCGTCTTGGGTCCAGCAGGACAATTAAAGCTGATACATGGCAGGCTGTATGCAAGAGCTTCAATAAGGACCATCCCCAACCCTTCATAGCGCGATGATAAAACGAATATTTTAGCTTGTTCGTAATACTTTCCAATATTATCCGTAAAAGGTTCTAGGTATACATTAGTTAAATTTTTTTCTTTAATGAATTTCTCAAGAAGAGGTTTGTCCGGGCCATCCCCGACTATTGTTAAGGACCAATCTTGGGTGGGGATTTTAGCCCAAGCAGCTAGAAGAAGATCGAATCCCTTTTGTTCGACAAAACGCCCTACGGCTAAGACGTTATTCTTTTTATCACTTTCAAATATTTTTTTTTCAGGTATTTCTACAATATTAGGAATGATTTTGTGTTTGTTCTTCGGTAACCAAGAATATTTATCTGCATCTTCATTTGTCAGTGTAACAACTGCTGAAATTTTTCTATAAATAATTTTTCGGATGTATTTTAGAATGGGATTTATAACATCATATTCAAAGTGTTCAATAGCAATAATGTTTTTGTATCCCGATAACTTTGCCAATAGTGACATTTTAGTATCACAAGATATAATAATACTTTTGTTTTTATTGAGTTTCTTTAGTAGTTTGTTTTTTTTATTTATATATTGCAAGTCAAATAATATACCTTTAATAAGTCCTTTCTTTCTATTGTACATGCTTTCTTCATATCCTTCTGTCAGAAGGTGAAGTTTGACTTTATCCGATGGTTTGAAGTATAAGTCTCTACTGGCTTTATATAAACTTATTATTTCAACATCATAATACTCTGAAAGTGCATTAGCTAGAGAAACCGATACTCTTTCTATCCCTCCTTTGGATGATATGTCACCTAATAAAATCTGAATAACTATTTGTTTATTGCTAGAGGGTGAAAAATTGTTGGAATACTCGTGCACTGCTGTTCCCATCCTTATGAAAATTAATTACATTGTTAATCCTGTCACGTTGATCCTGATAGTCATCTTGTCCATTCAAAAGCTTTTTCAATTCATCTTGTAAAGACTGCTGACTGTTAGTTTGAGCACCTGGCATCCAGAAGTTTACTGGTTCTAGTGTGAAGCCACCCCTAGAATCTCCATATATATCAATATCAGGAATAAGAAAACAAATAGGTCTATTAAGTAACATATAGTCAAAGTATAAAGAAGAGTAATCAGTAATTAATATATCCATATTACTTAGTAAGTGATTAATATCTAAATTTCTTGTCTGTAATGTTTCTGTTTTTATTATGGTTATATTTTTAGTTAGTTCGACAGAAATAAATGTTTCCTCTTCGAATGGATGAAGCTTAATAAATAATTCCGCATTATTTGTTTCAAGAAAAATATCCAATAATTTTATATCAAAATCTATAACGCGGAGGAAATTATTATTTACAATTGGTGTTCCATCTGAATATTTCAGTGCTTTTTGATTCTGCCGAAATGTTGGGGCGTATATTATTTTCTTTTTAGTTGTATTGGGTATTGTACTGATAAAATCTAGAGGTTGATATTGAAATAGAAAATCATTTCTAGGCTGCCCTGTTATATAGACATTGTTTGCTTTCTCTCTAAAACAAGCAGAAATTATCGAACGCATGACTTCTGAAGTCGCTATCCTATGTGCAGAAAAATCCTCCATGCCTACGTTATCGAATTCACCTAAGTAGCATATTTTTTTTAGCGGCATTCCATGCCATAAACTGATATATATCTGTGAAGTCGCTTTAGTACCAATCATTTCATTATGTGTTGTTACAATGTATTTACTGGTGAAGTAATGGTAAAGTGATTTAATTGTTCCTGTTTTTATTACATCGAAGCTAATATTATTAAATTTACCATCATCTTCAACGATCCAAATGACTTTATAATTTGGATGGTTAGAAATTATAAAGTCGCTTAATGCTTTTGCATTTCCAGATAGATCTGGCCGACTTTTAAATATTATTTTTTTATCATTTTTAGGTATAAGTCTACTTAAAATACTCACTGTTTTTTTTATCACTCGAACTACTTGTTTCTTACTGATCATCTCGGTAAAGACCTCACAACTTCGATAATTTCAGTGGTTGATATTGATGGTGTTCTTGCTAGATAAATGACGTCACAAGCTTCCTTTACCCAGTCAAAACGCCCAGCCCAATCATCACCCATAACTAAAATTTTCGCATCATATTGTTTAATATACTCTAATTTTAAGTCTAGTGATTCTTCAATGAATACTTCATCGACGAATCGTAATGAGCTGATGATTTTCACTCGATCATTTTGACTATAAATAGGATATCTTTTCTTTTTACTTAAATTCAACTCATCTGATGAGACTCCTACAATAAGCTTATCTCCGTAAGATGCAGCACGTTCTAATATATTTATATGTCCTACATGGAAAACATCGAATGTTCCAAAAGTAATGATTTTTTTCATATTTAATCCAAATAATCAATATTTATATCATTTGCAATATAATAATTTTTAATCGAGAATAATACCTGTTGATTTTATAAAATCGTAATTGCTTTAATCATATTAGCAAGAGAATTAAATCGGTTAAAAATAAATAACTTTCTTATTCTATACAGATATTTGCACAATGATATTGTGAGTAAATTAATCATGCTTCGAGTAATGATTAAACGGTATTAACGATAAAATGTATTATTTAGAGACATCCAAGATACATATAGCATTTAATCTAATATCGCCATTTTTTACTAACATACACGATTATACAATGGCTAACAAATTTAACGGGGTAATCTGATTTAGCAAATTTGAGGACAGTAATGAACCGGTACTCAGCAAACGTGTTTCTTACATCAGGTTCACGCTCTCGGTATGTAGGGCGAACTGTAAATCTGTGTGGCGACATTATACGGAATAATTAAAATATTTTTATTTTATGGGTGCATTATCTTGTTGTAATTTATAGATAAATATAATTTAAACCGTGCATGCGTGGGTTGATAGTAATGTGTATAGAGATATGTTTTCTAGTCTAAGTGGTCTCGATAATTCACTATATTATGAACGCTACCGCCCTTGGCTTGCAGTTACCAATGTTCTGAAATCGTATTTTTAATGGTCTGATTGTTCGTTTTTTATTCACGCGACCCACTTTAACGTTATATCCGTGGGAGAAGTGTCTTAAGTTTGAGTGATACGTTACTATACAACTGCTTAACTTTGTGACAAATATCTAAAGATAATTCTGGGGTAATTTTCGTACTTATATTTTAGAATTACAAGCTAAAAATTATAGTTAGCTCGAAGTTATTGACCTCTGTGATAGTGATTTTTAGCTAAAAAGTCATTTGTAAAATCGCTTGTTTTTCATATTAGTAACAGGACGTTAATCTAATTAATGAGGTTTAAATCCGAGGGGGCGCGCAAGTGTTTCTCATAAGGCACTAGATGTAGCGTTTTGTTTGTTAACCTAGTTTACCTATTGTCATACTTTCCAATCTTGTAAATTTCGATCTTTGTCGGCCTGATATTTCCTATGTATTGGCATCGGGTCTAACCTCATAAGGTCATTCGAGGTTTAAAGGCTGAGTACCGGACGGATACCGACTTATCTTTAAACGAGTTAACAAAACAACTGCCCACCGCTAAGCCTGTGAAATATTATCTTATGTTTACTGCCCCCGCATTCAGTCGGTCATTCTGAGTCAATTATTTTTCGCCTTTTATAGGCGGACCACACTCGGATTTCTACGATTTAACCCGATAATTGCTGGTTTTTATCCTGCTGGCTCACTATAATCTCGCGCAACCTTTTTTCCCCTTCTGAACCATGGCAAGCCACTCCTAATTTACTGGCTGGGATTACACTTTATGAGCGAAAAATACGTCGTTACCTGGGATATGTTGCAAATTCACGCCCGCAAACTGGCACAGCGTTTACTGCCAGCCGAGCAATGGAAAGGTATCATTGCGGTGAGTCGTGGTGGGTTAGTACCTGCTGGCATTCTGGCGCGTGAGCTGGGTATTCGTTATGTAGACACCGTCTGCGTTTCTAGCTATGACCATGATAATCAACGTGATCTTAAAGTTTTAAAGCGCGCTGAAGGTGATGGTGAAGGCTTTATCGTAATTGATGATTTGGTTGATACCGGTGGCACTGCGAAAGCAATCCGCGATATGTATCCGAAAGCACATTTTGTGACTATCTTTGCCAAGCCTGCTGGCCGCCCATTAGTTGATGACTATGTGGTTGATATTCCTCAGGACACTTGGATTGAGCAGCCATGGGATATGGGCGTGACCTTCATAGCCCCATTGGGCGGTAAGTAATTTAACCCTTTATACACCCAACATAATTCAAGATGCAAAAAGGCGGCCAGCGAGAGAATCCCGATGAGCTTATACAGGTAAGTGATTCGGGTCATTGGGCGTAGCCGACAGATCAGCAACTTGAAATATGTTGGGGATAAATGCCCGGCACCTACCGGGCGTTCCATTTTCCTCGTAGTATGAGTACACTTGGCTCTATCTGACCGGCCCTTATTGGGTTTGAATCACGGCTTATGGAGGCTATTATCATCATGGCACAGGCCAACCTTTCTGAAATTCTGTTCAAACCAAAATTCAAACATCCTGAAACCTCAACCTTAGTGCGACATGCCGGTTGTAATCATGCCATGACGGTTCATTCGGCATTGGATGGTGACACCACCCGTCACTGGTATCGGATGATTAACCGCCTTATATGGACTTGGCGCGGCGTTGATCCCCTTGAAATAGAAGAAGTCTTATCGCGTATTGCCTGCTCAAAGGCAGAACACAGTGATAATGAACTACTGGATACCGTGGTGGGCTATCGTAACGGTAACTGGATTTATGAATGGGCCCAGCAGGGGATGCTGTGGCAGCAAAAAGCCATGGAAGAAACCGATTCGATGAACGCAGGTCAATATTGGTTAAATGCTGCTAACTTATACAGTATTGCCAGTTATCCACATCTGAAGGGGGATGAGCTAGCCGAACAGGTCGAAGTACTGTCTAACCGTGCTTATGAAGAGGCTGCATTACATTTACCGTACACGTTGAAAGAGCTTGATTTTGCTATTTCTGATGGCGCTACACTTTCCGGTTTCCTGCATATGCCCACTGTGGGTAGTGCGCCATTCCCTACCGTGTTGATGTGCGGAGGACTGGACACTCTGCAAAGTGACTACCATCGTCTGTTCCGCGACTATCTTGCCCCAAAAGGGATAGCGATGTTGACTGTCGATATGCCATCGGTTGGTGCTTCATCCCGCTGGAAATTAACGCAGGATACCAGTTACTTGCATCAACAAGTATTACAGGCATTGCCAAATATCCCTTGGATTGATCATCAGCGGGTCAGTGTTTTTGGTTTCCGTTTCGGTGCTAACGTGGCGGTACGTTTAGGTTATTTAGAGCCACAGCGGCTGCGTGCGGTGGCGTGTCTCGGCCCGATTGTTCATCATCTTTTGTGCAACAGTGATAGCCAGCGCACAGTACCAGATATGTATATGGATGTGATGGCCAGCCGATTAGGAATGGCCGATGCATCTGATGAAACGCTTAAAACAGAAATGAATAGCTATTCGCTGAAAACACAAGGGTTGCTGGGGCGGCGCTGCCAAACGCCAATGCTGGCGGGTTTCTGGGAAAATGATCCCTTTAGTCCGAAAGAGGAATCTAAACTTATCTGCTCCTCTTCTGCCGACGGCAAGTTATTGGCCATAGCATCTACGCCGTTGTATGACAATTTCCACCGTGCATTATTGCAAACCAGCCAATGGTTAGAAGATAAAATGCGTTAATGAGTTGCTAATTTTTAGCAGTTTGCTAAAAAGGAGCGTCTACATAAGGAGATTTAAGAATGACGTCAACCAGTGCTCATCCTAAAAGTAAGCTTATGAAACGTTTTGCAGCTTTGGGACCCTACCTGCGAGAAGGGCAGTGCCAGAACGACCATTTTTTCTTTGATTGTTTAGCTGTTTGCGTCAATGTGAATCTTGCTCCAGAGAAGCGTGAGTTCTGGGGGTGGTGGATAGAGTTGGAACCTGCGGCTGACCATTTCAGCTATGTTTATCAGCTTGGCCTGTTTAATAAAGAAGGCAGTTGGAAAGCGGAAAAGATTAAAGATCCTGAAGTACAAGAGAAACTGGAGACCACTTTGCGTGGTTTCCATAAGCGTCTGGCCGAAATGTTGACCTCTATTGAAATGAGATTAGAGCCAGCGCAGCATTTCAGCGAACAGCCGGTTAAGCTGTCGGCATAAAGATATACCCTTGGTACTTGAAGCCACAGGGTTGTTAATCCCCTATTAAGAAGAACATTTCCCCTTTTAACACCATAAAAAAGGGGAATTTCTTATCATGCCTGTTGGCATAATGCCTCCCGCCTGCTACAAAGACCTCTGTACCCTTTCTTTTATTTATCCCAACGGCAGAAAAATTATGAGTGGCGGCCAGACATTGGTTGTGAAATTGGGGACGAGTGTTTTGACTGGCGGTTCTCGTCGTCTTAACCGTGCCCATATTGTTGAGCTGGTGCGCCAATGCGCACAGCAACACGCAAAAGGTCATCGTATTGTTATTGTTACCTCCGGGGCGATTGCCGCCGGACGTGAACATTTAGGTTATCCAGAATTGCCTGCCACTATTGCCTCGAAGCAATTATTAGCCGCAGTCGGGCAGAGTCGGTTAATTCAGCTTTGGGAACAGCTATTTTCTATCTATGGTATCCATATCGGGCAGATGCTGTTGACCCGTGCAGATCTGGAAGATCGTGAGCGTTTTCTGAATGCGCGCGACACCATGAACGCCTTGCTGGATAACCGCATCGTACCGGTAATCAATGAAAATGATGCCGTGGCTACCGCTGAAATCAAAGTGGGCGATAACGATAATCTCTCCGCACTGGCCGCAATTTTGGCCAGTGCCGACAAGCTACTATTATTGACCGATCAGGCTGGGCTATATACTGCTGATCCGCGCAATAACCCAGAAGCTGAGCTTATTCGGGAAGTGCATGGTATTGATGATGCCTTGCGCGAGATTGCTGGCGACAGTGTCTCCGGTCTTGGGACTGGCGGTATGGCCACTAAATTACAAGCAGCAGATATTGCGTGTCGTGCCGGTATTGATGTGGTGATCGCGGCGGGTAGTCAGGCGGGTGTCATCGCCGATGTGATTGACGGTACGCCGGTGGGTACTCGTTTCCACGCACTGGAAACACCACTGGAAAATCGTAAACGCTGGATTTTTGGTGCGCCACCAGCCGGTGAAATTACTGTCGACGATGGCGCGGTACAAGCCATTATCGAGCGCGGCAGCTCACTGTTACCCAAAGGCATCCGCAGCGTAAAAGGCAATTTCTCCCGCGGCGAAGTGATCCGAATTCGTAACCTCAGTGGGCGGGATTTAGCCCACGGCGTATCCCGTTATAACAGTGATGCTTTGCGCCTACTGGCGGGGCACCACTCGCAACAAATCAGTGAAGTCCTCGGGTATGAATACGGTCCGGTGGCGGTTCATCGTGACGATATGATTGTCAGCTAAGGAGCAAGCATGAGCATGCTGGAACAGATGGGAAAAGCCGCCAAACAGGCTTCCTGGCAATTGGCAATGCTGAGTACGGCAAAGAAAAATCAGGCGCTGGCAATGATTGCAAACCTGCTGGAGTCTGAAAGCCAGGCTATCTTGCAGGCTAATGAGCAAGATATGAAGGCTGCCCGTGACAGCGGTATGAGCGAAGCACTGCTCGACCGGCTGCTATTGACCCCCGTACGCTTAGCAGCCATTGCTAATGATGTGCGACAGGTATGCCGCCTGAATGACCCTGTGGGCCGCGTTATCGATGGCAGTCTACTCGACAGCGGCTTAAAACTAGAGCGCCGCCGTGTGCCACTGGGGGTGATTGGTGTCATTTATGAAGCCCGCCCTAATGTCACGATTGATGTGGCCAGCCTATGTTTAAAGACCGGCAACGCCGTTATTTTACGGGGGGGTAAAGAGACTCATTATACCAATCAGGCGACGGTAAAAGTCATTCAGCAGGCGCTGGAGCAATGTGGTTTACCCGCAGCGGCAGTACAGGCGATTGAAAATCCGAGCCGTGAATGGGTAAATGAATTGCTGCGAATGGACCGGTATGTCGATATGTTGATTCCACGCGGTGGGGCGGGTTTGCATAAACTGTGTCGCGAACAATCGACTATTCCGGTCATCACCGGCGGTATTGGTGTTTGCCATACTTTTGTGGATGAAAGCGCTGACTTTGAAAAAGCGTTGCTGGTGATCGAAAACGCCAAAGTTCAGCGGCCAAGTGCTTGTAACTCATTGGAAACATTGTTGGTTCATCAAGCCATTGCCGAGCGTTTTTTGCCTGTATTGAGTGCCAGAATGCATACATTTGGGGTGACACTGCACGCCAGCTCGCGGGCAATGCCGTATTTGGCAGACGGTAAGGCCAGGGTCGTGGCAGTAGAAGCGGCCGATTACGATGATGAATGGCTATCGCTGGATCTGAATGTGGATATCGTTGCGGGTATTGACGCTGCTATTGACCATATTCGCGTGCATGGTACCAGCCATTCGGATGCTATTCTGACCCGTTCACTCAGTAGCGCTGAACATTTTGTCCGTGCGGTTGATTCATCGGCGGTATATGTCAATGCCAGTACTCGCTTCACCGATGGCGGCGAGTTTGGTTTGGGGGCCGAGGTTGCCGTCAGTACGCAAAAACTTCATGCCCGTGGTCCGATGGGGCTGGATGCCTTGACAACCTATAAGTGGATTGGCTACGGCGATGATTTAGTTCGTCCCTAGAAACATAAACATTAAAGCGACATCTGGCTGCTGCCGATGTCGCTTTATTTTTATATCCTTATAATTCCTCATGGAAATTAAATGCCACTAATTGTGAAATAGATCATTGTTCGATGTAACGTCTTTATGGCTATTCATGATTTTATTTATCGAAAAATAAATAACCCAACACTTGTTGGGTTTCTTCTTCGTGCATTGTTATCTCTTTGATTTTCTATCTTTATTTCTAGTGGAATATTCTGCTGGTCGGAATATTGCCATTTAATGTCATGTTTAGCATGGGAATAACTTGAGCTGACTCACACAAAAAGAGCTGTAACTGCTTGAAAACCTGCTTACGATCGTTCTCCCAACTTTGAAACGGATTATTAAAATATGCTTTACTCCATTTAATCAAAATAATAAAACAAGCACATGTTTAAAAACAAACAAGTGTCCATTATGACTAGCCGAGAAAAACAAATATTGCAGCTTCTGAGACGAGATCCGTTGATCCCCCAGCAAGAAATTGCCGATATTCTAGGCATTAGTCGCTCGGGTGTTGCCGGCCACATTATGAATCTAATGCAAAAAGGTTATATCAAAGGGAAGGGATATATATTATCAGAGCACAGTTATGTGGTGGTGGTGGGTTCGGTAAATATGGATGTCTGTGGTTATGCCGCCCGTAAACTTATTTATGAAGATTCCAACCCTGGGAAAATAAAGTGCACTCCTGGCGGAGTAGGACGAAATATTGCCGAGAATATCGCGTTATTAGGCAAAGAGTGTCATTTAATTTCCGTGGTGGGTGACGATTTTTATGGTGCTACTTTGATTGATGAAGCGAAACGCGCGGGTGTGAATGTCAGTAATTGCCATAGTCTGCATGGGGAGAATACGTCTACTTATATTTCGTTACTTGATAGCGGTGGTGAAATGTTGGTGGCAATTAATGATATGCGAATTTTAGAAAATCTCACTCCATCGTTATTAGCTACCACCAAAGAATTAATTCAGCACGCGGGGATATTAGTTGTCGACTGTAATTTAACCGAAGAAGCCCTCTCATGGATATTTACCAATGCCGGTAATGTGCCAGTATTTGTCGATACCGTTTCGGCGTTCAAAGCACCCAGAATTAAAAATTGGCTTTCCCATATTCATACATTGAAGCCTAATCGTCTGGAAGCCGAAATACTGAGCGGAATGAAGATTGACCGCCGTGAAGATATTCCGGCAGTGGCGCACTGGTTCCATCAGCAAGGTGTGCAACGCCTGGCACTCAGCATGGGAAAAGAGGGGGTTTATTTCAGTGAGGTTGACGGCCAGTCCGGCTGGTCACTGCCTCTGAATATCAACATTGTAAATGTTACCGGTGCCGGAGACGCCATGATGTCCGGATTAGCAAGTTGCTGGCTGGATGACACGGAATTTGCCGAGAGTATTCGTTTTGCTCAAGGGTGTTCGGCATTAACGCTCTCTTCGGAGCTGACCAATAACCCCAATCTGTCGAATGGCAGTGTTAAAAAACTATTGGAATTACAACCATGACAAATAACGTAATGGCACAATATTATTTGGATATATCACCAGAGGTTGCGCAGGCTTTGGCGCAAAATAAAGCCGTCGTGGCATTAGAATCTACCATTATTTCTCATGGAATGCCCTATCCACAAAATGTCGAAACTGCCTTGCTGGTGGAGCAGAAGATCCGTGATAATGGGGCCGTTCCCGCCACTATTGCCGTTATAAATGGCCGCATGAAAGCCGGTTTATCACGAGATGAAATAGAATTACTGGGTAAAGAAGGCCACCGCATTATGAAAGTCAGCCGTCGTGATCTGCCTTTTGTGGTAGCTAATGGGCAACACGGAGCAACAACGGTAGCATCCACCATGATCATTGCTGAAATGGCCAATATCAAAGTCTTCGCGACTGGTGGTATTGGTGGTGTGCACCGTGGCGCGGCAACCACATTTGATATCTCTGCGGATTTACAGGAATTAGCAAAAACCAATGTCACTGTCGTGTGTGCTGGGGCTAAATCTATTTTGGATTTGGGATTAACCATTGAATATCTGGAAACCAATGGTGTTCCGGTTATTGGCTATCAGACCCGATCGCTCCCTGCTTTTTTTTGTCGTACCAGTCCGTATGAGGTCGGTATTACCTTAGACAGTGTTGAACAAATTGCTGCGGCAATGAATGCTAAGTGGGGCATGGGTTTACGTGGGGGGATGGTGGTCGCTAATCCCATTCCACCACAATATGCTCTGGCTGAAGAAATGATAAATGCAGCCATTGAACAGGCAGTAAAAGAATCAGAAGAGCAGGGCGTTATCGGTAAGGAAAGCACACCATTCCTGTTAGCCAGAGTGGCTGAATTAACCGGTGGTGATAGTTTAAACGCCAATATTCAATTGGTATTTAATAATGCACAATTGGCTGCCAAAATTGCCTGTTCGTATCAGCGTATTATTTAATGTAGATCGGATATACGCCTTAAATAGTGTCCTTATTACCGTCACCAAATTCTAGCTCATAGCTATGAGGTGCCCTGACACATTTGCTGTCTGAGGGGCACCTTTTCTGGCATAAGCCTATTTATATAGGTACTTCGGGGGATTTATGGATTTATTGCGTAGTTTGGTGGGAATGTGCATTTTATTGCTTATCGCCTATCTTTTCTCAGTAAATAAAAGAAAAATAAAATTACGAACGGTGGGGTCAGCATTATTACTGCAAATAACGTTAGGTGCAGTGATGCTTTATGTCCCCGCGGGTAAGTGGTTTATTTCCTCGATTGCAAATGTAGTCAATAGAGTTATTTCTTATAGTGATGCGGGTAGCGCATTTATTTTTGGCGGCTTAGTGGGCCCAAAAATGAATGTGCTATTTGATGGTGCCGGTTTTGTTTTCGCTTTCCACGTATTACCCGCCATTATTTTCATCACTTCGTTAATTTCCATTCTCTATTATCTCGGTGTTATGGGCTGGCTGATCAACATTCTTGGCTCCCTGTTTCAAAAATTACTCGGTATCAGCAAAGTAGAGTCATTTGCGGCAGTCACCACCATTTTTCTTGGTCAGAATGAAATCCCAGCCGTGGTAAAACCCTTTATTAATAAGATGAACAGTAATGAGCTATTCACTGTTATCTGTAGCGGCATGGCATCAATCGCTGGCTCTATGCTGGTTGGCTATGCCGGTCTTGGCGTACCTATAGAATATTTGCTGGCGGCGTCACTTATGGCCATCCCCTCTGGCTTACATTATGGGCGTATCCTGGGAGCATGCGTCGCTGGCGGGTGGCTTTATCGGCCAGAAATTAGCCATTAATGAGTTTGTGGCCTATTTGAGCTTCTCCCCTTATCTAAAAGACGCTATGGGGACATTGGATGTAAAAACGATTGCCGTTATCTCTTTTGCGCTGTGCGGTTTTGCTAACTTTGGCTCCATCGCGGTGGTAGTGGGCGCTTTCAGTGCCGTTGCACCTGAACGATCCTCTGAAATTGCCCGCTTGGGATTCCGTGCACTGCTAGCAGCGACATTATCTAATTTGATGAGTGCGACTATTGCAGGTTTGTTTATTGGCTTGGGGAGTCTATTACCAGGCTAGGATAATAGGTATTTCTTCTGGTGGTCGCGTGATAAAAACCAAGGACGCCCATTATAGATTAAATCGACTGATTTTATTAGCAAATCATTAAAGTAATTTTGCCATCTGCCGATAATTATTCTGATATTTATATGCTTTTAATAATCTGGCTAGCCAGAGTAATAAATTAAAGATGGGGAATGGCAGGTGAGCGAAAAGTCTAAAGAAAATTTTGTCAGAACGAATAAATTAGCGATCTGCGCACTTCTTCGGGATTTAAAGAAGAACGATACTGCGGTTATGGTTATCCATGCTCGCGGACAATTTATTAGCCGTATTCTGGATGTGGTACCCGAGACTAATCAGTTTATTTTTGATTTTGGCAGTGTCGCTCATGAGAACATTCAGGCCCTTGCTGCCAATCAACTGACCATTATTGCCGAACCCACTGGTGCAAAAATCGAGTTTACCTGTAACGCGCTGAAAGAAATAAAGTATCTATCACTGCCTGCCTTTAGTACCCCTCTTCCTGAGCAGCTTTACTTCATCCAACGGCGGGAGTATTTTCGCGTTAATATTCCTCAATGGCCGGCTTATTATTGTTCTGGAAAATTCGTTGATGGCAGTGAATTCTCATATGCTCTGGCTGATATTTCCTTGGGTGGAATGGGTTTATATGGAGTGAAAGGCAATAAATTTCCACTTCAGAAATGTGGCATTCTGCGGGATGTCTCGGTTGATTTATGCGGTCTTGGCCTTTTTAAACTGGATTTGCAATTTATCCGTGCCATTGATAAACAGATTGTGAATAACAAAGGTGAAACTCTCACGGTGCAACGCCTAAGCTTTAAATTCTCTCGCTTAAGCCCAATCCAGGAAAAGGGATTACAACGTGCCATCTTTGAGCTGGAAAAACAGCAAACAGCCAAGGCAAGAAAATTCCAGGACGGTATTTAGTTTTTGAAATTATTTACCCAAAATTATTGAGATTGCAGTGGGGGAAATCTGCCGCAGGCACTTTGCCATTAACCTCAGTATCGGGTGATTACCTGTGGTCGGTGTAATAGTACATCGACCACAGGGATTGCAACTTTCTTAGCAGTTATCTTTTTAACCTATTGTTTTCTCTCTCCCATTTCATGTCCTGATCCGTAATTTCCGCTTTGGGCTATAGTTAATACTATTCAGCTTTTTTGCTACGGTACGTTTATTGTGTATCGTCAGCTTTTACTCGCCTCATTTTTATGACTGAACGTGTCAGTCTTTTGATTTCCACCTTCATTCGGCATTTTTGACAGAACTCTGCCTGTAAGGGCGTTTTCTGCTCAATATCACGCGGCTCGCACGACTCAGGAAGCTCACCTGAGCAACTCGTTTGGATGCGCTTTTCTCCGGCTATTTCCGATTTTTTATGATGCAGATGGTCACCAGACTGCATGAGCACCCGACCAGAAGGTACCTATGAAATCATTCCTACAGGCTATTCTTGGATTACGTACTATTTTCAGATCACCTACTATTTTGGGAAAACGAACTACAGCTACCATCTGGCATGACTCAACACCGGTAAGAGAGGAGTTGTTCAGTGTGGAGCGGTTGGAGCAACATGCTGAGAGTCTTGCTAAAGCACAGTCGATAACTACCCACCCTCCACGAGTATCCACTCTACATGCCCGCCTGAATGATAATGCCAATACCTTGCTGGCGGCATACCGAGCCAGTGCAGCAGAGTTGGAAAAGGGCCGCGCAGTGGTACCTGCGGCTGAGTGGTTGCTGGATAATTATCATCTGGTTGAGGAACAAATCCGTGAAATCCGTGACGACTTACCGCCGGGTTATTATCGCCAGTTACCGAAGTTAGCTGATGGGCCATTTGCTGGTTATCCACGGGTGTTTGGTATTACCTGGGCCTTTGTCGCGCATACTGACAGCCATCTGGATCCCGACGTTTTATGCCGTTTTATTATGGCTTATCAACGTGTGCAGCCGTTGACGATCGGTGAACTATGGGCTGTGGCGATTACTCTGCGTATCGTGTTGATCGAGAATTTACGCCGTTTGGCTGATCAGATAACGCAAGGGCGTAAAGCCCGTGCCGAGGCCGAGGCGTTAGCGAATCGCTTATTGAAAGCAGGAGACAGTCGATTAGCACTGGAATCTGATATTGCGGTACGTTCCAGTGAACCGTTATCTGAGCAATTTGCGTCTCAGTTGGCAAAGCGATTACGTGATCAGGATCCGCGTACTACGCCGGCACTGGGGTGGCTGGAAGACCGTCTGAAATTACAGGGATTATCAGTCAGTGAAGTGGTACAGCATGCCCAGTTACGGCAGGGGACATCTAACGTATCGGTGCGCAATGTGATTACCAGTATGCGCTTGATCTCGGATATCGACTGGGCAGATTTGTTTGAAAGCGTCAGTCTGGTGGATGAGTGTTTACGTCATGATAGCGACTTTGCCAGTATGGATTTTCAAACCCGCAATCTGTATCGCAGTGCCATTGAACAATTATGCCGTGGCGCCACCTTCACCGAATTGGAGATCGCCAGTCTTGCCTTGCAAGCTGCGCAGAATGCAGTAGCAACTGCGGCCCCGGAGGATGTCGATCGCTGCCGTGACCCCGGTTATCATTTGATTGGTGCCGGACGGCGCGAATTAGAAAATCAGCTCAGATTCAGCCCCTCCATGCGTTTGTGGTTTAGCCGCTTGAGTGTTCGTATGGGCGCTGGCGGTTATATCGGGGCCATTTTACTGGTCACCGCCGGATTGTTGGCATTGGCACTGTGGGCGCTCTCCCTCCCCGGCCTGGCAACGGGGTGGTTGGTACTCGTTGCCTTAATCGGATTTATACCTACTACTGAGGTGGCGACGACCTTGGTAAACCGTGCCATCACCTGGAGCTTTGGTGCCACGATTTTACCCGGGCTGGAGTTGGCCAGCGGCGTACCGGATACCTTGCGCACATTGGTGGTGGTGCCCACATTGCTCACCAGTAAAACCGATTTACTGGAGCAAATTGAGCAACTGGAGGTTCATCATTTATCCGGTGCTACGGGTTATCTTGCTTTTGCCCTGCTATTGGATGGGGTCGATGCCGATCAGCAAATATTACCGAGTGATGGTCCGTTGCTGGTGTTGGCCGATGAGGCTATCGCCCGGCTTAATCTGCAATATGGCCCCGGCCCGGCAGGCCCACGCTTCCTGTTGTTGTACCGTCAGCGGAGATTTAATGAAAGTGAAAACCGTTGGATGGGGTGGGAGCGCAAACGAGGTAAGTTGCATGAACTTAATCGCCTATTACGTGGTGCAACAGATACGTCATTTATTCCTACCGCCGCCGGTGAGCCGCAGGTGCCCGCTGATGTGCGCTATGTGATTACGCTGGATGCAGACACCCGTCTTCCCAGGGATGCTGCCCTACGGTTGATCGGTAAAATGGCGCATCCCTTGAATCAGCCTCGCTTCAGTGCTGACCAGCAACGGGTTATTGAGGGTTATGGCATTCTTCAGCCGCGTGTGACGCTGGCGTTGCCGGTGGGTAAAGGCGGGTCATTGTATCAGCGGGTATTTTCCGGTCCCGGCGGTATGGACCCTTATGCCGCGGCGGTTTCCGATGTTTATCAGGATATGTTTGGTGAAGGTTCTTATACTGGCAAAGGGATCTATGATGTCGATGCATTTGAAGCTTCGCTGGCGGGCAGAGTGCCGGAAAATGCCTTATTAAGCCATGACCTGTTTGAAGGTATTTTCGCGCGTGCTGGATTAGCCTCAGATATTGAAGTGGTGGAAGAGTCGCCAGCCCGTTATGACGTGGTGACTAAGCGCCAACACCGCTGGACACGGGGCGACTGGCAGTTGCTGCATTGGGTCGTTAACAACGCCAAAGACAGTAAACGTATCCCATTGCTTGGCCGTTGGAAAATGGTCGATAACCTAAGGCGTTCACTGGTCGCTCCTTTTATGCTGCTACTGCTGGGCGTCAGTTGGGTGCTCCCCCTGCCAGCCGCATGTGTTGGGGTGTTACTGGTCATGGTGCTGATGGCATTGCCTTTCTTCTTACCGGTTCTGTTCTCATTATGGCCAGCCCAAAATATTCGCCTCAGCAATCATTTACATTCTTTATTCGATGATGTTAAGCGGGCAGGCAGTCAGACGTTACTTTCGCTGATCTTTTTGGCTGATCACGCCTGGCAGATGGCAGATGCCATTGGTCGCACGCTAATTCGTCTATTTATTACCCACCGCAATCTACTGGAATGGACCACTGCGGCTCAATCCGCCGATAAACCTCGTCCCGATTTGTCGGGCTTTTATCGCCATATGGCCGGTGGGACTTTATGGGGTTTGCTGATGGCCGCCATGGCATTAATGGCTTCCCCCAGTGCCTGGTCACTGATTTTGCCCTTTGCGACCCTCTGGCTGTTGGCACCGGCCATTGCATTGTGGGCCAGCCGTTCAAATCAGGGGGTTCAGCATAAACCGATGACGGCTGAAGATATCCCTGAGCTGCGTCTAACAGCGCGCCGGACTTGGCGTTTTTTCGAAACCTTTGTCACGCCAGATGAAAACATGCTACCGCCTGATAACTTCCAGGAGGATCCAAAGCCGGTGGTGGCACACCGGACTTCGCCGACCAATATGGGCCTTTATTTACTCTCTACCGTAGCTGCCCGTGATTTTGGCTGGGCGGGGACTTATCGCACCTTGGTGCGGTTAGAAGTCACCTTTGAGACCTTTAATAAGTTGGCGCGTTTCAGAGGGCATTTCTTTAACTGGTATGACACTCAGGATTTACGGGCGCTGGAACCGGCATATGTTTCTTCCGTCGACAGTGGCAATCTGGCCGGGCATTTGATTGTGCTGGCCAACACCTGCGAAGAGTGGGCGGGAGAACCCTTAGCGGCTAACGGTGCTAAAGGTTTGATGGATACTCTGCTATTAGCTGAAGCGTCCTTTAGACAGTTACCGCCGGGAGATGTTGATTTTAAACGCAAACTCTGGGCGGTATTGGAACAAATTCGCATGGATTTAAACCGCGTGAGTGAGGCTGAAATGTTGCCACTGACGTTGAAACCCTTGTTAGCCACCGCCTCAGCGATGGTACATGGAGTTGCGCGGTCAATTTATGATAATGCATTTATTGATTTGAGTTATTGGATTGAAGCCCTGATCCTGGCCGCGGCGGAACATGAATATGACCAGAAATTGACGAAAGAAATGCAGGAACAGGTCCATGATCGGTTGCTAAAGTTGGCTGCCGAAGCCCGCCATATGGCGCTGGCGATGGACTTCGCTTTCCTGCTTGATCCTGAACGCAAATTATTGTCTATCGGGTATTCGCTGGTGGATAACAGCCTTGACCCAAGTTGCTATGACTTACTGGCCTCAGAGGCTCGTCTCGCCAGTCTGTTTGCGATTGCTAAAGGCGATGTCCCTACCCGCCATTGGTTCCGTCTGGGGCGAGCGGCAACCCCTATTGGCAAAGGAGCTGCGCTGATTTCATGGTCTGGTTCAATGTTCGAGTATCTGATGCCATCATTGGTGATGCGTGCGCCAGCGGGCAGTTTACTGGAGCAAACTAATCAACTGGTGGTTGAACGGCAACAGGCCTACGGACGCAGCTTGAATATCCCGTGGGGGATATCTGAGTCGGCGTACAGTGCGCGAGATATCGAGTTTACCTATCAATACTCTAACTTTGGTGTGCCAGGTTTGGGGCTAAAGCGCGGCCTATCAGAAAATACGGTTATCGCGCCTTATGCGACCGGTTTGGCAACCATGATCGATCCGCACGGTGCGCTACAAAACTATGAGCGGCTTGCGGGTCTGGGTGCGCTGGGGCGCTATGGTTTTTATGAAGCCTTGGACTTTACTCGCTCACGCTTACCGGAAAATCAGCAGGTTGTCATTGTGCGTAATTATATGGCACACCATCAGGGTATGACCATTGTGGCTATTGCCAATACCCTACAGCAAGGGCGGATGCGCAACCGTTTCCATCATGAGCCAATGATTCAGGCTTGCGAATTATTGTTACAAGAAAGAATGCCACGTAATGTGGCGATTACTTATCCGCGTACCGAGGAAGTGCTGCTTTCAGCGGTGGCAGACAGTGCGTTGCCAACGGTACGCCGCCTGTCTTCACCGGTTATTGGGCCACCGATCAGCCATCTGTTATCCAATGGCCGTTACGCCGTGATGCTGACCAGCGCCGGTGCTGGTTACAGCCGATGGCTGGATGTCGCGGTAACCCGCTGGCGGGAGGATGCCACTTGTGATGATTACGGCTCCTTTATTTTCCTGCGTGATTTACGCAGTGGTCGCAGTTGGTCGGCTGGGGCGCAATTAGCGGCCAGTGATAATGCCCATCGCGAGGTGATTTTTGCTGAGGATCATGCTGAGTTTATCTGCCGTGACGGTACGCTGACCAGCACCATGAATGTGCTAATTTCCAGCGAGGATGACGGTGAAGTTCGGCGGATTTCGTTGCTTAATACCGGTCGCCGGTCGCGGGAGATTGAACTGACATCTTATGCTGAAGTGGTGCTCACTGCGGCGTCAACAGACAATGCCCATCCGGCATTCGCCAAAATGTTTGTCGTTACCGAGTATCTCCCAGAGTTGAGCGCACTCATCGCGACGCGGCGGCCTCGAACGGCACAAGAACCTCAGGTTTGGGCCGCGCATTTCTCAGTAGCTGACGGCCTGCCGGTGCGTGAGTTGCAATATGAATCAGACCGCGCCAAATTTATCGGTCGCGGTAATCGGGTGACGGCCTCGGAGGCGATGCAAGTTGATGTCCCGCTCTCGAATACGGTAGGTACGGTTCTGGACCCGATATTCTCATTACGTCAGAGTTTACTGGTTCCGGCCGGTAAGACAGTCACCGTGTCCTTCTGGACACTGATTGCCTCATCAAAAGAAGCCTTGCTGGATATGGTGGATAAACACCGTGACCGCAGCGCTTACGACCGGGCTAAAACACTGGCATGGACACAAGCGCAGGTGCAGTTACGCCATCTGGAAATCAACGCTGAGGAAGCGGCGGATTTTCAACAATTGGCCGCACCTATTCTGTATGCCGACTCCCGATTCCGCTCGCCGTCCACGACGATTATGCGCGGTGCGGGAGTGCAGTCGGCGTTGTGGGCACAATCCATATCGGGCGATCTACCGATTGTTTTGCTGCGTATTGATGACATCGAAGACATTGATCAAGTGCGGCAATTACTGCGCGCGCACGAATACTGGCGTATGAAACGTCTGGCGGTTGATTTAGTTATCATCAATGAGCGGGCGTCTTCTTATGTACAAGACTTACAAATTGCCATCGAGACTGCGGTACGCAGCAGCCAGTCACGGCCCCGTCTGGGCGATGAACTCAGGCAAGGTTCGGCTTATGCCTTGCGTGCTGATCTCATGAGTGCTGATACCCGCGCGCTATTGCGGTCGGTGGCCCGGGTGGTGCTCTCTGCCCGTTATGGCAAGCTGAGCAATCAGCTAAATCATCTGTTGTTCACCCTAGACAAAAAAATTGCCTCAGCGGATAAAAAATTGTTCGCATCAGATAAAAAACTATTTATATCCGACAAACGGCTATTAGCTCAGAACAACAAGCTGTTAACTAAAGATAAAAAACTCTTGATTGCGGAAAAGAAAAGCGGTTTTTCACGGGTAAAATCTGCCAGTCTGCCCCTGGCTACGTTGTTGCCACCACCAGAAAGTCTGGAGTTCTTTAATGGTCTTGGTGGTTTCGGCCAACAGGGGCGGGAGTATGTCACCTGCCTGAATGACGGAGAAAACACCCCTGCGCCGTGGATAAATGTTATTGCCAATCAGACCTTTGGTTTTCAAGTCTCGGCGACCGGCAGTGGCTATACCTGGGCTGAAAATAGCCGGGAAAATCAAATAACACCCTGGCTGAATGATCCGGTCATCGATCCCTCTGGCGAATGCCTGTATTTGCGCGATGAGGAGTCCGGCCTGCTTTGGAGCCCGACGGCGCAGCCGATCCGTGATGGCGGTACTTATATCGCCCGCCACGGCCATGGCTATAGCCGATTTGAGCATCAGGCTAACGGTATTGGTATGGCGCTACTGCAATATGTTCCGCTGGCGGACCCCATCAAGATCTCCCGGCTGACATTGCACAATAGGTCTGATAAAACGCGGCGTATCTCGGTGACTGCCTATGCTGAGTGGGTGTTGGCGACATCCCGTGGTGCGGCAGGGCCATTTATTATTACCGAAATGGATGAGCTAACCGGAGCCATGTTGGCACGTAATCCGTGGAGCACCGCCTTCCCCGGCCGTGTCTCTTTTGCTGATCTGAATGGGCAGCAAAAGAGCTGGACCGCCGATCGTAGCGAGTTCCTCGGTCATTACGGCGACAGTTCCGCGCCGCTAGCACTGCAGGCCACCCTATCGCTTTCAGGTGCTACGGGGGCGGGGTTTGACCCGTGCAGTGCGCTACAGCAAACGATTGAGCTGGCGGCCGGTGAGCAGCTTGAGGTGGTATGGTTTATCGGCCAGTGCGCCTCGGTGAGCGAGGCACAAGTTTTGATTACGCGCTACCGTGCGGCAAATCTGGATGCGGTATTGAGTGAAGTTACCGATTATTGGCGTAGCTTGCTTGAGGCCGTTCAGGTGAAAACCCCGGACCGACAGATGGATATCATGCTTAATGGCTGGCTGCTTTATCAGACGTTGGCGTGCCGTGTCTGGGCAAGATCGGCGTTCTATCAAGCCAGCGGAGCCTATGGCTTCCGTGACCAATTACAGGACGGGATGGCGCTGACATTTGTTCAGCCGGATACCACCCGTCACCACTTGCTACGTGCTGCCGGGCGGCAATTTATCGAAGGCGATGTACAGCACTGGTGGTTACCTCATTCGGGGCAAGGGGTACGTACCCGTATCTCTGATGACCGGGTTTGGCTCTCCTTTGCGGCGGCCACTTATATTCTTACCAGCGGTGACGCGGGTGTACTGGATGAAGTACTGCCGTTCCTCGAAGGGCCGATATTGCATCCGGGCGAACACGATGCTTTCTTCCGACCCCTGGTCGGGCAGGAAACTGCCTCACTGTTTGATCACTGTGCCAAAGGATTGGACCAATGTATTGAACTGACCGGAGAGCTTGGTTTGCCGTTGATCGGGACCGGTGACTGGAATGATGGGATGAACCGGGTCGGTGAAAATGGCAAAGGGGAGAGTGTCTGGCTCGGTTGGCTGCTGGTGGCGACCCTGAAAATGTTTATTCCGCTGGCGGTACAACGTGACCCAGCAAGGGCCAGACAGTGGCAAAACCACCTCACGGGGTTAATTGCCGCATTGGAGCGGGAAGCTTGGGATGGTGATTGGTATCGGCGTGCAACCTTTGATAACGGCAGTTGGCTGGGTTCGAAAGCGTGCGATGAGTGCCGTATTGACTCTATTGCACAGTCATGGGCGGTACTCTCGGGAGCGGCAGACTCGCAACGAGCAGTACAGGCGATGGCCTCACTGGAGCAACATCTTATTCGGCCCGATGATGGTATCGCGTTGTTGTTCACCCCGCCTTTTGATAAAACGCCCGATGATCCGGGTTATATCAAAGGATATCCTCCGGGCCTGCGTGAAAACGGCGGTCAATATAGCCATGCAGCCATGTGGACTATTTTGGCCTTTGCGGAACTGGGCGAAGGGGATAAAGCTCGGGATCTATTTGCCTTGCTCAACCCGATAAATCATGGGAATACCCCAGAGGGGATTGCACGGTACAAAGTTGAACCTTATGTGGTGGCGGCCGATGTTTATTCAGTGGCCCCCCATGTTGGGCGCGGTGGCTGGACATGGTATACCGGATCGGCGGGCTGGATGCATCGCGCCGGTATCGAAGGTATTTTGGGGATCCGCCGCGAAGGGGGGGAACTGGTCATTAATCCTTGTATCCCCGCCAGTTGGCAGGGCTTTGAGGCGACGGTCAATCTGGCCAATACCCGTTATGTTATCCGTGTCGAAAGCCCGGCCCAGCGTTGTCAGGGTATTAGTTCGGCGACCTTAAATGGCTCAGCTATATCTTATCAACCTGACGGATTACGGGTGGCACTGGATGGCGGTGAGTACCAACTGATTATTGTTTTATAGTGATAATAAACTCAGTTGGGATAGTCAATCGGCACTATCTCAACTGAACAAAATAAAAACTGAAAAATAGGTTGAATTATCATGCAACTGCCCCAATATTATAAACAGGTTATTAAGGGAGGATTAAGCATGGGGCTCAGCGAAGAAGAGAGTATCCGCCGTCTGACTAATGAGAAAAGCTCGATTGGTCATTCGGCTAAATGGGTGGCAATTATTTCTGCCATCTACTTTGTTATTATGCTGTTTTACCAGCATGAGTTGGGTGTACTCGCCCTGGCTGGCGGGATTTTCGTGGTATCGTTTTCTATCTGGATGAAGAAACGCCAGAAAGTGAAGTCTTACCAAGACCAACTGCAACAAATGAGCGACGATAAAGCGCTTTAATGCCAGCTAACATGGTTATCAGACTGATTTATCAGGGAGAATGACAGGTATCAAACCTGATGCATTATTCGTCCAATTTTCAGACTGTTATTTTTTGTTTGCAATGATGTAAGCGCCACTGAATTATCGTCCTGGTCAGGGGATGTTTACCGCTGTTATTTTGTCAGCGATTTGGACATATTAAAGCCTGTCACCGTAAATGCCATTTGCTCATACAGCCTTTTAGCCTGTGGATTATTCGCCGCGACTCGCAGTTTTATCTCAAATATGCCCTGAGCAATCAGCCGCTTCTCTAACGCCTGCAAACACGCTGAACCATATCCTTGACGCTGATAATGTGGCAGCACATAAAAATCTTTAATAAAGGCGGCACTGTCATTCTTACCCAGGCCATACCATAAATACCCCACCAAAGGATCATTACCGCTCATATCCGCTTTATTTTCGATGCAATAGAGATGGTCGCCGGGGCTATTAATGCTCTCAGGCAGGTAACCATCAAAGATTTGTGTCGCATGCATTTGTGCCTGCTCGGCGCTATAGCCACTATTGGATGATAAATCTTGCGCATATTCGGCAATAAATATATTCCTATAGTGCTGGAGCTCCTCAGTACCCATTGCCCTGAGCGTTATCATCATACTTACCTTAATAAAAGCGCGCTATTGTGATGGTTTAGTCTACCTACAATTCCAATTACTTTGGGTATATAGTGATTTTGTCCGAAAAACGTATTGATGCTGATTCGAATTAATACCAGATATTGACTAACTCAAACAGTTAAACCATAGGCAGGGCCATAATGACAGTAAAAAATAGTCATAAAGATGCAGTGGAAAGGCAGTTTGGCGATCAAGCCAATGCTTATCTGACCAGTGCGGTTCATGCTCAGGGGAAAGATTTACAACGCCTGACGACACTACTGCAACCCCATGGTGATGCCCGTTTACTTGACCTTGGATGTGGTGCCGGACATGCCAGTTTTGCTGCTGCCGCGGTGGTGAAGTCAGTCGTTTCGTATGACCTTTCAGCACAGATGTTACAAGTGGTGAGTCAGGCGGCAGTGGATAAAAAACTGACCAATATTGAGGTAAAACAAGGGCTGGCTGAATTACTGCCGTTTGATGATCAGAGTTTTGATATTGTTATCAGCCGTTATTCTGCCCACCATTGGCATGATGTTGGGCAGGCGTTGCGCGAAGTTAAGCGGGTATTACGTCCCGGTGGAAAAGTTATCTTTATGGATGTGGTTTCCCCCGGCCACCCGGTGCTGGATATTTATCTGCAAACAGTGGAAGTTTTACGTGATACCTCGCATGTGCGAAATTACTCTCCGGGCGAATGGCTCGCGCTGTTTACCGATGCCGGATTAGTGATAAATGAGCTGACCTCCGAACGACTGTATTTGGAGTTCAGTAGTTGGATTGCCAGAATGCGGACTCCGCAATATTTCGCTACCGCGATCCGTGAGCTACAAAAAACAGCGTCAGACAGTGTGGTTAAGCATTATGAGATCCAAACGGACGGTTCATTTACCAGTGATATTATGATGATTGTTGCAACGAAACATTGAGTCTATATGTGGGCGGTGGTGGTAATATACCGGCGTCCACATTTTATTATTCTTTATTTATTTTCTCACACGACATAAATTTACTCATTTCCTCCTTATTCTTCTCACAATGATTGATTTTCTTTACATAGCATTACGTCCCCTTGCGTTGGTCCGTTCATAATTAACCTCACAAAGACATTACATATAACCCGTCAGTTGGAGCATATTATGAAACTATTACCTGTCATCGCTGCTGCACTTATTGCTACTGCCTCATTCGCCACTATGGCCGCACAAGAAGTCAGCCCGGAACAAGCCACTAAATTGCAAAGTATGGGTGTCATTTCTCTTTCTAACGTCAGTGGTTCACCGATGGATGTGGAATCGGCATTGAATGCGAAAGCGAGCGCTGATGGTGCTGGTCATTATCGGATCATCGGTATGAGCAACCCCGGTGATTCTAGCAATTTCAGTGCTAGCGCCGAGATTTATCGTTAATATTTAACAATAAGTGAGAATGGACGAAATATTTAGATACAGCATGGATATAACGATAATTTTCCTGATTGCCTCCAAGCCCAAGTTAGCAATAGTGAATCATTGTTAACTTGGGCTTGTTCATTTCATTATTCCTGGCATTCATACCGGACAGTATTTTATTCACTTACTAAAAATAATTAATTATTAGAGCAATCTTAATGATAACTTAAGGAATATAAGGTGTTATTGTGGTCTATCTGGGTTTCCGAGGAGAGGTTATGCTAAATACTGTCCGGCGTAATTTTAAAAGTCAGTTTTCCTATTTACAGCGTTTTATTGCCTCACCACGCACCGTTGGTACGCTGGCTCCTTCTTCTCCCTGGTTATGTCAGGCGATGTTGAACCAGGTGGATTGGACACAAGACCTTAATATTGCTGAGTTAGGGGCTGCTGATGGTGTGCTGACAAAGCGTATTTTGTCGCATATGTCGGCAAATTCTCACTTACAGGCGTACGAAATTCAGCCACATTTTGTACATGCTCTGCATCAGATCAAAGACCCGCGTTTACAGGTTGCAGACCGCTCAGCCGAGCAGCTAGATCAGAATTACGATGTTGTATTTTGTTGCCTACCCCTGCTCTCGATCCCAACCAAAATCAGTCTCAGAATATTACAACAGACTCAGCAGCGCTTACGTGCAAACCATGGCGTATTGGTATTGTTCCAATATAGTCACCTTTCTGAGCCCTTGTTATCGCGCTATTTCACGTGGAAAAAGATACGAGTGGTACGTAATTTCCCTCCCGCATTGGTTTATATTTGCCAACCTCATTAGAGGCCCTATTTTGTAAGTCACCTCATGTTCCCTGCGCCATGGCCTCTGGTTCACCAGAGGATGATCAGGCGAAAGTACAATCATATTGTTCAACTATCTGGTGTAGATTGATCCACTATGGCAGTGGGTTGAAAAGCACCGCCTACATTAGGTGTATCGTTAATTTTACATGTTTGTAAAGTTTGCACTACCCTTAATTATCGGTATGATTTGCATCTACAGCGTAGAGTTGAGTGTTAATCCCGTTTAACCGGTCAGCAATAGTGATCGGTTTTTTGATGTTGAGAATTTATCCTCAGAAGTTGATGCGAAAGGACTTTCAAGTAATGACACAGACCATCTTCATGGTAGGCGCGCGCGGTGCGGGTAAGACAACGATAGGGAAGGCGTTGGCACAGGTGTTGGGATATCGTTTTATAGATACAGATCTGTTTATGTTGCAAACCTTGCACATGAGTGTTGCTGAGATAGTCGCTCGTGAGGGTTGGGATGGTTTCCGTCTACGGGAAAGTATGGCTCTACAGACTGTTACCGCCCCCAAAACGGTGGTTGCCACTGGCGGTGGCGCGGTGTTGGCCCATGAAAATCGTATATTTATGCGTAATCACGGCCTGGTTATCTATCTACGCGCATCAGCCAATGTGTTGGCCGAACGGTTAGCCGAAGATCCGGAAGATGCCCAGCGACCAAGCCTTACAGGTAAACCGATTGTTGAGGAAATGCTGGATATACTGGCCAGCCGGGAAGCGTTATATCAAGAAGTCGCCGATCATGTGCTGGATGCGACTCAACCACCGGAAGACGTTGTTGAACATATTTTGCAGATTCTGACTGATGAAACGGTGAAGTGATGAGGGAAGGCTAGCCCAATTTGTAAGATGGCTTGATTTGTAATAGTAATAGTTGGCCTATCTGATTGCTGGATAATTATACGAAGAGTACAATTATTATCTACGTAATCATTTAAACGTAAATCATTTACGTTGATTAATGCCACTTAAGGCAAGGCCATCTAAGGCGGGCCGATGAAAACCTTCAAATTGTTTATCCATCAACACACTAATTTTATGCCAGCATTCTGGTCAATATTGATTGTGGTTTTTGAAGCCTCGCTGGCGCTGTATATTTTACGCAACCTCTGATGTCAATTTCATCCGTTAGCTACAAATCTTCACTTATTCGCTGAAGGCGTCTCTTAGGCTTCTGGGTGTTATCGGAATAGTTAGTTTATATCAGCAAAAAGACATTGTTCGGTGCCAAATCGTGCGTTTTATCCGCAATCTCAGTAACGATTCAGATTATGCTCCCATTTCGCCATAATAATCAGTGACAGAGCGTTTATAGAAACTCTAATATGAAAGCTCAATCTTGATTAAGACGCGGGTACAAAACTATGCTGAAATTTAATGAGTATTTTACCGGAAAAGTGAAATCTATTGGTTTTGATAGTGACAGCATTGGGCCAGCTAGCGTAGGGGTGATGGAAAAGGGTGAGTACACCTTCAGTACGGCTAAAGCAGAAGAGATGACGGTGATCACCGGGAGCTTAAACGTACTGATTCCTGGTTCATCAGGCTGGGTAGTATTTAAGCCAGGCGAATCCTTCTACATCCCTGAGGGTAGTGAGTTTAACCTGCAAGTGGCTGAAGCATCTTCGTATCTGTGCAAATACTTGAGCTAATTGATTCGGAATGAGTGAAACTTTCGCCCTCTCATCCCGAAAGGGCGATATTTATCTACGGTGTGTTTGCGTCTAAATTAGTGCTGAGCCTCGCCACCTAAGGCTTCTATCAGATTTTTAATCAGGGCGGCCAGTTCACTGGTCATCAGAATAACGTCAGCATCGAAGCGCTGAGCGAAATCTTCCCGATCAATATCTTCGTTCTGCTCACGCAAGGTATCAGAGAATTTCAGGCGTTTCAGTGAGCCGTCATCGGACAGGACTAACTGAACGCGCTCTTGCCAATCCAGCGCCAACTTAGTGACTAGCTTACCGGCTTCAATATGTACCGCGATTTCATCACTGAATAGATCCTGTTTCTTGCAGCGGATCACGCCGCCACCTTCCAGAATAGCCTTCAGTTCTGCTTCATCCATCAGCGTAAAACCAGCCGGCAATTCTTTGCTACGCACCCACTCAGTTAGCGTTAGTTCGATAGGATTTTCTAATGTCAGTGGCACCACCGGCAAAGAACCCAAGCTTTTACGCAGTAAGGCCAGGGTATCTTCAGCGCGTTTGGCACTGGCTGCATCGACCATAATCAAATCATTGGCGGTATCAATCCACAAGAAGGTTTGGTTAAAGCGACTGAATGCTCGTGGCAATAAACTGTGCAGTACTTCATCTTTTAATGAGTCTTTTTCAGTTTTTTTCAGCTTGCGATGTTGTTCACCTTCCAGGCGTTCAATTTTGGCCTGCAATTCTTGCTTAATGACCGGAGAGGGTAAAATTTTCTCTTCTTTACGTGCACAAATTACGATCTGGCCATTAATAGTGTGGGTTAAAGCATCGCTATGCGAGCCCATCGGTGATACCCAACCGGTTTTTGCCATATCTTGACTGCCACAGGGGGTGAAGCTGAAGGCGCTTAACTGTTTCTCCATTTCATCTGCAGACAGCGAAACTTCCCGGCTCAAACGGTAAACCATTAAATTCTTAAACCACAACATAGTGTTATCCCTGGCTCGGGCGCGCTTGGAGCGCGCGAGTTAATCAAACGCAGGGCGGCATGATAACGAATTGACGCGCCTGTCCCTAGTAAAAAGAATAAGAAAAAAACAGAGCCCGCTCGCAATTTGCAGAACCCTATTCCTCTTTACCGCGATTCAGTTACAACCGAATGCAAAATAGCGGGTGACAAATAGGGTGTCACTGCCGTGTATTGTCCAAACTGTAAAAATAAGACTTTTATTATCGCCATTGTCTTGATATACCGAGGTATGTTTATCGTTAAAACTGGTTATCATAAACAACGAATAATCTGTTAATGAGGTAACGCGCTATGCGCATTGGTATAGATCTGGGTGGTACCAAAATAGAGGTCATTGCATTAGCCAATGATGGGCGGGAGCTTTTCCGTAAACGGATTGATACTCCACGTCATGATTATCAAAAAACATTGCAGGCGATAGCGGCTTTGGTTACTGACGCAGAACAGGCTACGGGTCAACAGGGCAGTGTCGGTGTGGGTATTCCAGGGACACTTTCTCCTTTTACCGGCAAAGTAAAAAATGCCAATTCAGTTTGGTTGAATGGTCAGGTGATAGATAAGGATCTGTCAGAATTACTCTCCCGCCAGGTAAGGTTGGCAAACGATGCTAACTGCTTCGCTGTTTCTGAGGCGACCGATGGTGCTGGCGCAGGTAAACATCTGGTATTTGCTGCCATTATTGGTACTGGTTGTGGATCCGGTATTGCTATTGATGGGAGATTACATGCTGGTGGCAATGGCATCGCGGGTGAGTGGGGTCATAACCCCTTACCGTGGCAGAATGATGACGAACGGCAATATCAACAGGAGGTCGCTTGTTATTGTGGCCAAAAAGGGTGTATTGAAACCTTTGTCTCTGGTACCGGTTTCGCAACAGATTACTTTCGCATAAGTGGCAATCAGCTGAAAGGTCATGAAATTATGGCGTTAGTTGAACAGGGCGATGCCACAGCAGAACGAGCAATAAGCAATTATGAACAACGCTTTGCCAAGTCGTTGGCTCATGTTATTAACCTGTTTGACCCTGATGTAGTGGTGTTGGGTGGGGGAATGAGTAATGTTGATCGGTTGTATAAAACATTACCCGCGTTAATCAGCCCTTGGGTATTTGGTGGTGAGTGCCAGACTCCAATCCGCAAAGCAATGCACGGTGATTCTAGTGGGGTGCGCGGTGCCGCCTGGTTGTGGCCCACCCTTCGTCCTTGACGCCACCGCGTTGTTAGCGGCTCTCGCTCACCCGAATCACTTACTTGAGTAAGCTCATCGGGATTTACTCGCTTGCTGCCTAGCTGTGACGCCAATGACTTTGGGTGATATTCTTCGTCCTTGACGCCACCGCGTTGTTAGCGGCTCTCGTTACTCGGCCCATCCTTGGGCCTCGCCTCTGCGAGGCCGCTGCAATTTTAATGACTTTCGGGATGTGCTCAGTCTTGATTTACTCGGAAGACATTATCCAGACGGCTGATACCTAGCCCGTTAACTTTCTTTACTTTAATTTGCACTGGGATCCGGTCTTTCATTGCTTCAACATGGCTGATGACTCCAATGGTTTTGCCTGAGGCATTCAGGCTATCAAGGGCATCCAGTGCGGTATCCAACGTTTCAGCGTCCAGCGTGCCGAAGCCTTCATCAAGGAACAATGAGTCAATACTGGTTTTATGGCTGACCAGATCCGACAATGCTAAGGCTAACGACAGACTAACCAAGAAACTTTCGCCTCCGGACAGTGTGCGTGTATCACGTATAGCATCCGCCTGCCAGGTATCTACCACTTGCAGCTCTAACGCATCACTGGTTTTACGCTGTAACAGATAGCGGCCATGTAAGCGGTTGAGTTGGTTGTTTGCCAGATAGACCAGATGATCGAGTGTCAGACCCTGGGCAAATTTGCGGAATTTATCGCCTTCTTTGGCGCCAATTAAATGATTGAGATAGCTCCAGTCATCATATTGTTGCTGGCTACGTTCAATTTGCTCAAACAGTGCATGCTGGTTGCTACGACGAACAGCGTCGCTTTCTAACTGATTGCGTAATTCACCTTGCCGTAATGTATTGGCTTTCAGTTGTGCCAGTAGTTGCTCTAACTGCTGCTGTAATACTGCCAATTCAGCGGTTTGATCGACTCCGGTTGGGCAGGATTGTAACTGTTTCTCCAGTGCTTCACTGGCTTGCTGCTGACGGATATTGGCTTGTTGTTGACGCTCGCCCAATTGTTGTTTCAATTGCTGCAGACGTTGCCTTTCATCTTCACTCAGCAATGCGGCGGTTAAGGCCGCTTCATCGTCAAACTCGCTGCTTGCCAGTGCTTGCTGTAATTCAGCTTGCGCAGTGGCTGCGCGCTGCTGATTTTGCTGATGCTGTTGTTTTAACCCCGTAAGTTCACCCGATAGCACGTTAAGCTGAGATTGCGCCTGTTGCAGGGCCTCGGCCGCATTTTGCTGTGCCAGCTCTACTTGTTGCTGCTGTTGGCGCAATAGCTGACGTGCCTCGGTAACACTGGTGTTACCAAACAGTACCTGACGCTGCTGATCATGCTGCTGTAACAGGGTTTCAGCTTGTTGATATTGCTGAGTGAGCGCAGATAATTGGTCAACGCATTCTTGTAAATGGCGACGCTCATCTTCAATCCGCGTTTCCAGGGTTTTTTGCTCCAGAGCAAGCTGTTGTTGTTCTTGCTGATACTGTTGCCAACGCTGATTTTCCTCTTCCCGCTGCGCCAGCCAACTCTGCTGCTGGTCTGTTTCAGGCATTGCTAGCGATAACGCAGCCAGTGCGTTACTAAAATCTTGGCGCATTTTCGACAATTCATTTTGCAGGCGTTGCTGCTGTGTAAGTAACTGTTGGTGGGATTGCTGGGTATCCTGCTGGCGCTGAGTGATTAATGCCAACTGTTGCAGATGTTTTTGCTGCTGCTGTTCTGCTTGAGCAAGAACCTCTTTAGCTTGCTGATATTGTTGATTTAGTCGCTCATATTCAGCCAGTTTGAGTTGGCAGTTTTGTTCTGATTGTTCCTGTTGTTCCAGCCAACTTGCTAATGCAGCGGATTCATTTAATGCAAACGTCAGTGCCAGTGGCTGCACCAGAAGTTGCCAGCGCTGCTGATAATCAGCTAATTGCTGATTGCTGTGCTGTAATTCTTGCTCCAGATGTTTGAGCTGTTGTCGCAAACTTTGTGTCTGGGCATTTAGTTCGGAGCCTTCTGTTGATAGCAGCTCAACTTGTTGGCGCTGTTTATCAACGCGCAGGGCTGTTTCAGAGGGCTTTATTGCCTGATATTCGGTAATTGCCGGGTGATCCAGCGCGCCACATAACGGGCAGGCTTCTCCCGGTTGCAGTTTGGCTCTTTCCGCTTCCAGTCGAACTATCTGATTTTCGCGTTCCTGCAAGGTTTCCAGATCAGTCAGATGTTGTTTTTGCTGTTTATATAACTGACGTTTTTCCGCGAGCTGCTGTTCGAGCTGTTTTAGTTGTTGCTGTTGGTTGGCTAATTGCTGCTGTTGTTTATCGTGCAGTGCCTGCACTTGCTGTGCCAAAGGCGATAACGAGGCTAATTGTTGCCGCACTGATCGTTGTTGCTGAAGTGCATCAAGCTGCTGACGCAGTTGGGACGAGGGCCGTTGCTGCTCTAATACAGATAATTGTTGTTGGATGCCGGTTGCTTGCGTGGCTGCTTGTGCTAATGCTACTTGCTGCTGTTTATCTTGATCATTCAGTGTGGTGGCTTGTTGTTGCAGTGTATTCAGCAGTATGGCCTGCTGCTGTAATTGCTGTTCATTTTCAAGCGATTGCTGTTGTTGTATTTGCAATTGGCGGAACTGTTCACGCCATAAAGGCAGGCTTTTTTCCCAGTGTTGGTGGTGAGTATGCAGATGTGCATATTCAGTCAATTGTTGTAGGCGCTGATGGGTTTTTAGTAGTTGTTGCTCATTTAGTTCAAGCTGCTGTTTACCTTGTTGCTCTTTACCTCGCAACTGCTGTAACTGCGTGGCAAGTTGTGCCAGGGAGTGCCGTTGCTGAGCAATAAGATTATCCAGCGGGGCCACTTTTTGTTCGATCAGGGTTTCTTGTTCATGCTGCTTCGCCATTTGTTGTTGGCGGGCGGTATTGGCGTGTTCCAGCGCCTGAGCCAAAGGAGTCAGTTGAGCCTGAAGGTGTTGTTGCTGTTGACTTAGTGTGGTGATACGCAGTTGTGTCTGTTGCACATCCTGCTGGCTTTTCGAGCAGTCCCGTAGCAACGGGCGCAATTTTTCTGCCGGTTCACTACGGGCTAATCGTTGCAGCTCGGGCTGTGCCTGTTGATACTCTTGCTCAATGAGCTTCTGTTGCTGCTGATATTCCAGTAGATTTTGCTGCTGCTGCTGCCAACGTGTAAGCCAATTTATTTGATTTTGATTCGCCAGTTGCTCTGCGCTGAGCTGTGTTTCTTGTTGGCTGAGGGCATCTATTTCTTGGCTCAGGGCTAAACGTTGCTCTTCATTGAGCAGCTCAATGCCGCAGGCTCGTTGATGCAAGGCATCCAAACGGGTCTTCGCCTGTTTATGTTGTTCAAATACGTGTTCAGATAGCCGGCCATAGATATCGGTACCGGTTAATTCTTCCAATAATTCGGCACGATCGTTGGCATCGGCATTGAGGAACGCTGCAAACTGCCCCTGTGACAGCATCATGGATTTGGTAAAACGACCGAAATCCAGCCCAGTGATTGTGGCAACCATCTCCAGTTTATCGCGCACTTTATCAGCCAGAATCTTGCCACTATCACATAAAGCCAACTCAACTTTAGGGGCTTGCAGATTACCTTCCGGGCTGTTTTTTGCGCGACGCTGGCTCCAGAATGCGCGATAGCGGGTGCCTTTCACCTCAAATTCAACCTCGGCCAGCGATTCGGCCGTATGACGTGTCATTAGCTCATTTTGGCTGGGGGTCACAATCAGACGTGGCGTTTGGTGGTACAGCGCAAGGCATATGGCATCCAGCAGGGTGGTTTTACCTGCACCGGTGGGGCCGGTGATAGCGAACAAACCATTACTGGCAAAAGGTTCGGCGGTGAAATCGATCTTCCATTCACCTTGCAGAGAGTTAATGTTTTTCAGGCGCAGGCTTAAAATTCTCATACGGATTGTTCCTCTGCGGTATTTTTACCTTGCGTGATGTCATCAACCACTTGATTGAACATTTGACGCATCCGTTGCTGGCGTGGCTCAGCTAAATCGGTCTCCAGCGCCAGCCGGCGCTCAAATACCTCAGAAACACTTAACTCATTGAGAGTTTCTTTTTCCTGCCGCTCAATACTGTTGTTGCGTTGTTCTTTACTGCGGCGCAATAACACCACTTCAACGGGTAGCTCTGCTGTCAAACTCTGAATTCTTCGTTGAATATCGGTGAGGTAATCTTGGGTGGCAATTTCGATATCCAGCCATACCGGTAAGCCCTGATGCTCAGCGAATTCAGCCAACTGTTGCTCTATTTGCTGTAAATCCCCTTTGATTAGTTGCATTGGTTGAAATTGTGGGATGAAGAGCGGAGTGACTGATGACAATGTTTGTTGCTCAAATTCCACCAGATAGACGCTCTTCTCTTTGCTCAATTCATCAAAACTCAGGGCAATGGGTGAACCGCTGTAACGGATATGCTCTGTTTTAGCCACTTGCTGGGCACGATGAATATGGCCCAACGCAATGTAATCAGCGGGAGGGAAGGCTTGTGCCGGGAAAGCATCCAAAGTACCGATGTAAATATCACGAACCGAATCTGTTGTGGTGACGCCAACGGTGGTTAGGTGCCCGGTGGCAATGATGGGTAGGGATAAACCCAGTTCGATGCGCCGTTCAACGGCCCGCAGATAGAGTGCTTGATAATGGCCTGCAATCGCTTCTTGCAATGCCAACTGCTTCTGCCCACCTGATTCACCGGCCTGACTGGTGACCAAATCACGGGGCCGTAAAAAGGGAATCGCACATAGCAACGCCGCCGGTTGATGCTGCCGGTCTTTCAGGATAATAACTTGTTGATCCAGATGACTACTGGCACAGGAAATTACCGTGGTATTGAGATAGGAAAGTAAACCCTTTGATTCATTCAGTGTCGACACTGAATCGTGATTGCCGCCCAGCACAACCAACTGGCAGCCGGTGGGTTGGAGTTCGACCACAAAATGATTATATAGCTCACGGGCATAGCTGGGTGGGGAGCCGGTATCAAAAATATCACCGGCTACAATTAGCGCATCTACCTGATTTTCTTCGATCTGCTCAATGAGCCAACGCAGAAATGCCTGATGTTCAGCAGCACGGCTTTTGGTGAAGAAATACTGGCCTAAATGCCAATCAGAGGTATGAATAATGCGCATGAATCTCCCGTAAGGCAGGTTATCAGTCAAAGAGAATGGCGCTGATTATAAACGCTGGTCGCAGGATGTCGCGGCTAAAAAAACAGGATGAGCAAAATCTCAGAGACGTCTCGCAAACTTGGCAGCTGCATTTTGCAATTACGATGAAATTTATCACTATGCTTATTGCTTGTGAAAGCGTGATGTTTTTCATAAAAGTGTCACAAAACTGACGCATAATGGCTATCGAAATCAAATAGTGACCACTAACATACTGGCAGGGTTGATGATGGTAAGACGCATACTGGTGGTGGAAGATGAAGCGCCAATCCGTGAGATGGTGTGCTTTGTGTTGGAGCAGAATGGTTACCAACCGTTAGAAGCCGAAGATTATGACAGCGCAGTGACGTGTTTGTCAGAGCCTTACCCTGATTTAGTGTTGTTGGATTGGATGCTACCGGGTGGTTCGGGTATCCAGTTCATTAAACATATGAAACGCGAAGCGTTAACCAGAGATATTCCGGTGATGATGCTGACGGCCCGTGGCGAAGAAGAAGACCGGGTTCGCGGTTTAGAAGTGGGCGCAGATGACTATATTACCAAACCGTTCTCACCAAAAGAGTTGGTGGCGCGTATCAAAGCGGTTATGCGCCGGATATCGCCAATGGCAGTTGAAGAAGTGATTGAAATGCGGGGGTTAAGTCTTGACCCTTCGTCGCATAGGGTCATGGCCAATGAGCAAGCACTTGATATGGGGCCAACCGAGTTTAAGCTATTGCACTTTTTTATGACTCATCCGGAGCGTGTTTACAGCCGCGAGCAGTTGCTTAATTATGTCTGGGGCACTAACGTTTATGTAGAAGATAGGACGGTTGACGTGCATATTCGTCGGCTACGTAAGGCGCTTGAAATTGATGGTCATGACAGAATGGTACAAACTGTCCGGGGAACCGGATACCGCTTCTCAACGCGCTACTGAGTTTTCAGTGCCGGAGAATTTGTTGTGTTAGAACGTTTATCATGGAAAACGCTGGCTTTAGAGCTGGCTCTTTTTTGTCTGCCTGCATTACTGTTGGGTGCCTTTATCGGGTATCTCCCTTGGCTATTGCTGGTTTCCGTGGTCGCGGCGCTGGTCTGGAGTTTCTACAATCAACTTAAGTTATCTCACTGGCTGTGGTTAGACCGCAGCATGACACCGCCAGCCGGCCGATGGAGCTGGGAACCTTTATTTTATGGTTTGTACCAGATGCAGTTGCGAAATCGTCGCCGTCGCCGTGAATTGGCATTACTGATCAAGCGCTTTCGCAGTGGTGCTGAATCACTGCCGGATGCCGTGGTTATCACGACCATTGAAGGCAATATTTTTTGGTGTAACGGGCTGGCCCAGCAACTACTGGGGTTCCGTTGGCCGGAGGATAACGGGCAGCATATTCTCAACTTATTACGCTATCCGGAATTCAGCCAATATCTGCAACAACAAGAGTTTTCCCGCCCGTTGACCCTGCAACTAAATAATGGTTATTACGTTGAGTTCCGCGTGATGCCCTATTCCGAAGGGCAATTACTGATGGTTGCTCGTGATGTTACCCAGATGCGTCAGTTGGAAGGTGCAAGGCGTAATTTCTTTGCCAATGTCAGCCATGAGTTACGTACACCACTGACGGTGTTGCAGGGTTATCTGGAAATGATGCATGACCAGGCGCTGGCGGTACCATTACGGGATAAAGCGCTGGGGACGATGCAGGAGCAGACCAAGCGCATGGATGGCTTGGTAAAACAACTATTGACACTATCGCGTATTGAAGCTGCACCTAATGTGGATATGAATGAGCGGGTGGATATTCCGCTGATGTTGAAAGTGCTGCAGCATGAGGTCCAGGCACTCAGTAGCGGGCGTCATGAGATTACTTTTCGGGTTAACGAGCAATTAACGGTATTTGGCAACGAAGACCAACTGCGTAGTGCGGTATCTAATCTGGTCTATAACGCAGTCAATCACACGCCTGTTGGTACCAAGATTGAGGTGTGCTGGCAACAAACCCCACAGGGTGCTCAATTTCAGGTTAGCGACAATGGGCCGGGTATTGGCCCGGAACATGTTCCACGGCTTACGGAGCGTTTCTATCGGGTGGATAAAGCGCGATCACGGCAAACGGGTGGCAGTGGGTTAGGTCTGTCAATTGTGAAACATGCATTGAGCCACCATGACGCACGTTTAGAGGTGATGAGTGAGATAGGTCTGGGTACTCGATTTATTTTTACCTTACCGAACCGGTTGATTGTTCCAGCAGTTTTAGCCGAGAATGCTGTCAAATCCTAAAACTTCATGGATACCACGCTGATGAAATGGGGAAAATGGGCGCTGTTAATTGCCATGCCAGGGTTGAGCCTGGCCGTTTTGGTGCCGCCTGTGGTGGCGGTTTCACCCGCAGCGGCAGTTCAGCCATCAACGTCAGATCCCGCAGCCAATATCTTGTCAGGCAATCTCTCTAGTGTCGGTTCTGATACCTTAGCCAATCTGATGTCTTTGTGGGCGGATGATTTCAATCATCATTATCCCGGCGTTAATTTGCAAATACAGGCGGCGGGTTCTTCTACTGCTCCTGCCGCATTGGCTGCTGGATCTGCCCAGCTTGGCCCGATGAGTCGGCCAATGAAAGCCGGTGAAATCACCGCATTTATTCAACGCTATGGCTATCCACCACTGGCTATACCCGTGGCCGTTGATGCATTGGTGGTGTTTGTAAATCAAGATAACCCACTGAATAAGCTGACCTTATTGCAGCTTGATGCTATTTTTTCGCAGAATCGCCGTTGTGGGGAACCGCACCCTATTCAGCGCTTTGGTGAACTGGGGTTAGGAGGCGATTGGGCTGCTCGCTCTTTGCAGCGTTATAGCCGAAACTCAGCCTCAGGAACCTATGGCTATTTTAAGCATCGGGTGCTGTGCGATGGTGATTTTATAAGTAATGTCAATGAGTTGCCTGGATCTGCGTCGGTAGCGCAAGCGGTGGCCGGTTCATTAAATGGCATTGGTTATGCCAGTATAGGTTTTCGTAATAGTGGGGTTAAGCCGCTGTCGCTGGCAGCTCCTGGGCAGGATTTTGTCATGCCAACGGCTGAGAATGTGAAAGATGGCCGCTATCCCTTGTCGCGCTATCTGTATATTTATATCAATAAAGCACCGGGCCAGCCGCTGGAACCGCTGACTGCGGCATTCCTTGAGCGAATTTTGTCACCGGAAGGGCAACAACAGGTCACTCATGATGGCTATTTGCCATTGCCTCCCGAGATGTTGATTCACACCCGAAAAACATTAGGTTTTGCAGATTAACTTGTTTTAGATCTCACCTTTTATCCACGCCATCCTGTGCGACTTCCTATGAAGCAATCTATCGATTTACCGATGATATTTTCTATCCGATTGACTGGGTTGGTTAGATAGGATTGACTGCAAATTGTTAACGGTTGGATATAAATGATACAAATCATATGGTGTATATTTATCTAAATCTGGCGTTATTAACTGCTTTATTTATATTATATAGATGATAACTCTGCTTTTATGATCAAGACTTGCCTTTCTCCGCTATAAACGGTCTACTTATGGTCGTTGTCGGCCTATTCCACCTGCAAATAACTTCAAAAACACTGCATACTGACGAAATAGATGGCTTATTGACCGCCGGATTTGGCATTTAATAGCGCTTTGTATCGTTTCGATCACGTCGGAAAGACCACAACTTAGGACTTTTTCTTTTGATCATTTAACTAGGCAACGCACATCACTATGAGTCATCGTTTATCGTCTAAAGACATTATGGCATTAGGTTTTATGACCTTTGCCTTATTCGTTGGGGCTGGCAATATCATCTTCCCGCCGATGGTTGGTTTACAATCGGGTGAACATGTGTGGTGGGCCGCTTTGGGCTTCCTGATTACCGCCGTCGGTTTACCGGTAATTACGGTTATTGCACTGGCTCGAGTGGGCGGAGGTATTGATGCACTTAGCTCCCCAATTGGCCGCAGTGCTGGTTTGGTATTGGCCGTCGTTTGCTATCTGGCCGTTGGCCCTCTGTTTGCCACCCCACGTACGGCAACGGTTTCCTTCGAAGTGGGTATCGCACCTTTAACTGGCGATGGCCCGTTGCCTCTGTTTATCTATAGTGTGATTTATTTCTCGCTGGTCATTGGGATTTCGCTGTATCCCGGGCGCTTACTGGATACGGTTGGGCATATTCTGGCCCCGCTGAAAATTTTAGCGCTGGCTATTTTAGGTATCGCTGCGTTGATTTGGCCTGCTGGCCCATTGATTCCGGCAACCGATGCCTATCAGCAGGTACCGTTCTCTTCAGGTTTCGTCAATGGCTATCTCACCATGGATACCTTAGGTGCCTTGGTATTCGGCATTGTGATTGTGAATGCCGCCCGTTCCCGTGGCGTGGTTTCCTCACAATTACTGACCCGTTACACCATTTGGGCTGGGTTAATTGCCGGTATCGGTTTGACGCTGGTCTACCTGAGTTTGTTTAAACTCGGCTCCAGCAGTGGCAGCCTGACACCAGATGCACAGAACGGTGCCGTGGTGTTGCATGCTTATGTTCAGCATACTTTTGGTGGTTTAGGGAGTGTGTTCCTGGCGGCATTGATTTTCATCGCTTGTATGGTAACAGCGGTGGGCCTGACCTGCGCCTGCGCCGAATTCTTTGCTCAGTACCTGCCACTGTCTTATCGGACACTGGTATTCATCCTCGGTATCTTCTCAATGATGGTATCTAATCTGGGGCTGAGCCATTTGATTAAGATCTCCATTCCGGTACTGACGGCGATATATCCGCCATGTATCGTGTTGGTTCTGATGAGTTTCACCCTGCGCTGGTGGAATCACGCCTCGCGCATTGTAGCCCCGGTGATGTTGGTCAGCTTGTTGTTCGGCATCCTTGATGCGGTGAAAGCCTCTAATTTTGCGCATTTCCTGCCCGAATGGACTCAGCATCTGCCGTTGGCTGAACAAGGTCTGGCTTGGTTATCGCCTTCCCTGCTGGTATTCGTCGTCGTAGGGTTGTACGATCGCCTCTGCTGTCGTCAGGAAGTTGCTGTTAAGCAATAACTGCACAGTAATAAGATTTTTTAGCCACGGCTCATCCCCGTGGCTTTTTGCTGAAAAAAAACGGGGCAATGTTCATGGAATTACCAGTCAAAAACACGCTAAAGCGTGGTCTGACTACACGCCATATTCGCTTTATGGCATTGGGTTCAGCAATTGGTACCGGCTTATTCTATGGTTCGGCTGATGCGATAAGAATGGCGGGGCCGAGCGTATTATTGGCATACCTGATTGGTGGCGTGGTGGCATTTATCATCATGCGGGCCTTGGGTGAAATGTCAGTGAATAACCCGCAGGCCAGTTCTTTCTCACGCTATGCGCAAGACTACCTTGGGCCAATGGCGGGTTATATCACCGGCTGGACTTATTGCTTTGAGATTCTGATTGTTGCTATTGCTGATGTGACCGCCTTTGGTATTTATATGGGCGTCTGGTTCCCAGATGTCCCTCATTGGGTGTGGGTGCTGAGTGTTGTCCTTATCATCGGCGCAGTCAATATGATGAGTGTTAAGGTGTTCGGTGAACTGGAGTTTTGGTTTTCATTCTTCAAAGTTGCCACCATTATCATCATGATTTTGGCCGGTGTTGGTATCATCATTTGGGGTATTGGCAACGGTGGGCAGCCGACCGGTATTCACAATTTATGGACTAACGGCGGTTTCTTCAGTAACGGTTTTGTCGGCATGATCCTATCATTGCAACTGGTGATGTTTGCTTATGGTGGTATTGAGATTATCGGTATTACTGCCGGTGAAGCTGAGAACCCGAAACAATCCATTCCGAAAGCCATCAACTCAGTACCCTGGCGTATTCTGGTGTTCTATGTCGGTACTCTGTTTGTCATCATGTCTATTTATCCGTGGAACCAGGTTGGCACTAATGGCAGCCCGTTTGTCCTGACCTTCCAGCATATGGGAATTACTGTTGCTGCGGGTATTCTGAACTTTGTGGTTATCACCGCGTCGTTATCTGCTATTAACAGCGATGTATTCGGTGTTGGGCGTATGCTCAATGGGATGGCAGAGCAGGGCCATGCGCCAAAAGCGTTTGCCGCCATATCCAAACGCGGTGTGCCGTGGGTAACGGTATTGGTGATGATGGGTGCCATGCTGACTGCGGTTTACCTGAACTACATCATGCCGGAAAATGTGTTCCTGGTGATCGCCTCACTGGCGACTTTTGCTACGGTTTGGGTATGGATCATGATCCTGTGTTCCCAAATTGGTTTCCGCCGTTCGCTGAGTAAAGAGCAGATTAAAGCATTGGATTTCCCTCTGCGTGGCGGCACATTCACATCGGTGCTGGCAATCATTTTCCTGGTGTTTATCATTGGCCTGATTGGCTGGTTCCCAACGACCCGCATCTCACTGTATGTTGGGTTAGTGTGGATTGTTCTGTTACTGGTGGGGTATTACTTTAAGGTAAACCACCAGAAGAAACAGGTAGAGCTTGCGAAAAACGCTGAATAATACTGCGTTGAGTTTTATATCAAGCCGGGAGATTTCCCGGCTTTTTTGTTTTTTTAAATTATATTGGTCATTTAGCGACGCAATAATTCTCTCCGCCCCCGACCTCATCCCCGATATTTATGCTGACAGATGAGGGAAGTCTGTTCACAAAATGGCATTGTTTATATCGGTTACATTTATACAGGTGAATGTGTCGCGACGTTAATGTCTGCACCAGATAGCCTTAACAGGAATGGTTTTGGTTAAAGCAGGAGAGTTTTATGCTGAGTGGTTGGCATCTACCGGTTCCGCCTTTTGTTCGTCAGCGGGGCGATGCATTACATATTACGCTGTGGCTAAATGGAGAGTGGCTACAGGGCGATACCCTGCCCACACAGGTTTTCTTACGTTGCGAGCCAGATAATGAGGAATGGTTGCTCACCATGAAAGCTGAGCAGCGTGATGGTTTTTGGCGCTATGGTGCGACTTTGCCTTTACATGAAGGCCAGCCGACGCGGCGTTACTGCTTTAAACTGTTGTGGAATGACCACCAACAGTGGTTCGGCCCGTTAGGTTTCTCGGTAGTCCCTCCGGCACAACTGGCACAGTTTGCCATTGATCTGCCTGACAGTGGCCCTGACTGGGTTGCCGACCAAATTTTTTATCAGATATTCCCCGATCGTTTTGCCAGTAGTCAGGGGGATCATGGTGTGCAGGAGGGAAGTTACATCCATCATGCTGCCGGTCATCCGGTATCTCGTCGTGAATGGCAACAGCCGCTAGATGATGTCAATGCCGCCTCGACATTCTATGGCGGTGATTTGGCGGGTATCAGCCAAAAAATCCCTTATTTGCAACAGCTTGGTGTGACTGCGCTGTATCTGAATCCGATTTTTACTGCGCCCAGCGTACACAAGTACGATACGCAAGATTATTATCAGGTTGATCCCTATCTTGGCGGTGAACCTGCTTTCCTTCAGTTGCGCACGATAACCCGTGATGCCGGTATAAAACTGGTGCTCGATGGGGTATTTAATCACACCGGTGATTCCCATCTTTGGTTTGATCGCCATCAGCAAGGAAAGAATGGGGCTTGCCATCACCAGGATTCACCTTACCGTGGTTGGTTTAATTTCTTCCCAGATGGGCGGGCGCTGGATTGGAAGGGCAATGCCAGTTTACCGAAGCTCAACTTCGCTAATGAAGGCGTGGTAAATCAAATTTACCGTGGTGATGATAGCGTAGTGCGGCATTGGTTACGGCCACCATACAGCATTGATGGCTGGCGGTTGGATGTGGTGCACATGCTCGGGGAAGAGGGGGGGGCCAGAGGGAATTTACGCCATCTGGCCGGTATCTATCAGGCCGCGAAAGAAGAAAACCCGCAGGCTTATATTCTGGGGGAGCACTTTGGTGACGCCCGTAATTGGTTACATGCCGGAGTGGAAGATTCGGCAATGAATTATATGGGTTTTGCGTTGCCAGTTCGCAGTTTTTTGGCGGGTATTGATGTGGCTTATCATCCGATAAAACTCAATGCTGAGGATTGTGCCTACTGGATGGATGAGTATCGTGCTGGATTGCCGCATGGTCATCAGCTTCGTTTATTTAATCAATTAGACAGCCATGATACCGCCAGATTTATAACGCTGCTGAATGGTGATAAAGCCCGTATGCAAATGGCGCTGGTATGGCTGTTTAGCTGGATTGGTGTGCCGTGCTTATTTTACGGCGATGAAATTGGTTTGGACGGGGGCAATGATCCATTCTGTCGCAAACCGTTCCCGTGGGATGAGACGCAGTGGGACCATGACTTACTAAAACTATGTCAGCGAATGGCGGCGTTACGTCGCAAAAGTATGGCGTTACGGCGTGGTGGCTGTCAGGTGATTTATGCCAATGGCGATTCTCTAATATTTATTCGCAGCGACCAGCGTGAACGTGTGATGGTAGCAATACAGCGTAATAACAACACCGATATCTCATTGCCGAGATCTCCTTTGCTCAATGTTGCTGAGTGGCAACGTCTGGAAGGTTTATCCGCACTGGATGTCACTGACGCAGGCATCAATCTGCAACTGGCGGGAGAGAGTGTCACTCTATGGCGTAGCCAGTTTTAGCTGGCCACTATAGTGAGTGCTAACTTAGCGGTGACTGTACAAGGGTAGATATCTGAAGCGGCTAAGCGCCACTTTTTCTTTGGTTGAGATACTATATATATGACAGCTATAGAATATATGACAGCTATAGATAGTTGGCGGGTAAATCACTGAAGGGGAATAATATGAACTCAACCAAAAGACAAGCATTAATTATCGGTGCCTCACGAGGCTTGGGGCTAGGGCTGGTGGATGAACTGAATCGCCGTGGGTGGTCAGTTACTGCGACTACACGCGGTGTGGCGAAAGATACCGCGGCCCATGCGGCGCATTGGTTAACATTGGATATTAATCAACCTGAAAGCATTAAACAGTTTCTGCCACAGGTAAAGGACCAGACGTTTGACCTGATATTTGTTAATGCGGGTATCTCCGGGCCGGAGCATCAATCGGCGGTTGAGGCTACACCGGAAGAGATCCTCGAATTGTTCCAAACCAATGCAATTTCGCCCATCCGTATTGCTCAATATCTGCTGGCGCAACGTAATCCAACCCACAGTGTGCTGGCCTTTATGTCTTCTCAGTTAGGTAGCCTTGGCCACAATGCTTCTGGTCATAAATCTTTGTATTCAGCCAGTAAAGCCGCACTGAATATGATGACTCGCAGCCTGGTCGCTGAAGTGGCAGACCCTACTCTGACGGTATTATCGATTCATCCGGGTTGGGTCAAAACTGATATGGGTGGGGATGCAGCACCACTGACGATTGCAACCAGTGTGAAAGGTGTGGTTGACCAAATTGAACATGCCTCAGGTAAGGGCGGCCATGGCTTTATTGACTATCAGGGGCATTCACTGCCGTGGTGATGCCATTAAGCGGATAAACGTCCCCTATCGATACGTTGATGGGGGACTTATAGCCGTCAAACCATCAGTGACTGATAACGGTTAGTAACCGATAGCGGCACCCGCAGGGCGGCGTACATCGTTAGCCCCGTACAGATAGCCTTCGCGTACTTTGCCGGAGACCGCCGAATCATTGCCGGAGTTGGCCGGGCTGACACCCTCAACGCCTGCTAAACCAACTAGAATCAGCTCAGCAGCCCCCCATGGGTTCTGCTCAACCATTTTATATCCCCTGTTTTTCAGCAGATTAAGACTATCTGCGGATACACCACGTTGCTCATAATAAACCTCGTCTGGTAGCCACTGATGATGAATGCGTGGCGCATCTACCGCTTCTTGTGGTGCCATACCGTGATCAATGACGTTTAACGCCGTTTGTAGGGTAATGGTGATGATCCGTGAGCCACCTGGTGAACCCAATACCATAAATGTCTTACCCTCTTTGGTCACCAATGTCGGGCTCATAGACGATAGTGGGCGCTTACCGGGGGCGATGGCGTTGGTTGCCCCCTGAACCAAGCCATACATATTTTGCTCGCCCACTTTAACGGTGAAATCATCCATTTCATCATTCAGGAAGAAACCGGTTCCGGGTGCAATCACCACTGCCCCAAAGCGGCCATTAACCGTATAGGTTGTAGATACCGCGTTACCTTCATGATCGACGATGGAATAATGGGTAGTTTCTGGCTTTTCATGAGGTTGCATACCCGGCTGCACATCTACTGAGGGTGTTGCCTGATTGGCGACTATCTGCTTGCGGATATTTGCTGCGTAGCTTTTGCTTAGCAGACGATCAATCGGATTTTTAACAAACTCAGGGTCGCCGAGGAAAGTATTGCGATCCATATAGGCGTGGCGCATGGCTTCTGTCAGCGTATGAATGTAAGCCGCTGAGTTAAAACCCATATTTTTCAGGTCATAACCTTCAAGGACATTGAGAGTTTCACATAAAGTGACACCACCAGAGCTGGGCGGTGGTGAGGAAACGAATTTATAACCGCGATAGCTACAGGTAATCGGTGCGGTTTCGGTGATTTTATAATGAGCAAAGTCGGCGGCAGTGAGGATGCCGCCACCTTTTTTGGCTGCTGCTTCTACTGCTTGAGGTATTTTACCTTGATAGAATGCATCCGGCCCTTTCTCTGAAATGGCGGTCAGGGTATCAGCCAGATCAGCCTGAATCAAACGGTCTCCCGGTTGCAGAGCTTCCCCATCTTTACGCAAGAAAATACGGGCAGATTCAGGATCCTGACGAAAACGTTTGACGGTAGTATCCAGAATATCTGTATCGGCACGGGTCAATACAAAGCCTTCACGAGCCAGTTTGATCGCCGGAGCCATGACTTGCTGGCGGGTTAGCTTGCCATATTTCTTCTGTGCACTGTCCATTCCCAATACCGTTCCTGGCACGCCGGCGGCCAGATATCCATACAAACTGGCATCCTTAGTCACGTTGCCGTCTTTATCCAAATACATATCAGCACTGGCCGCCGCAGGGGCTGTTTCACGGAAGTTTATAAAGGTATCGGTTCCATCGGCAAGATGAATGGTCATAAAGCCACCACCGCCAATATTACCACAGCACGGATTCACTACCGCCTGTGCATAACCTACCGCCACTGCGGCATCAACGGCATTTCCGCCCATTTTTAGAATATCTGTTCCTACCTGTGAAGCCAGATATTGGGAGGTGACAACCATGCCATTTTTTGCTTCCACTGCCGGTGTCGAGGCAGCCTGAAGAGTGCCGCTCACCAATAACGCCAATACAGTTAAGGGTTTATTCCATTTTTTCAAAAACATTCTGACTCCTGTTATTTCCTGCCCGCCAGGGGTTACCTGATCATTTTTGTTTGATAGTTCAAAGTACTGCATATGGAGTGTGCAAATAACACGCCAGTAATAATTAATAGCAGAATTAATGTTTATAGCTGCTAATTAATTGGCATTAGGAGGTGAGGGAGTCAGTTATTGTCAAACTGAGAGGTCAGTGGCGTTAAGATAAATAAAAATAACTAATTGAATATAGAGAGATATTCCTACGGTAGGTAAGCTGGGAATAAAAATGATTATTATATAGACTCTGCGGCGGGTGCTTGAAGCTGTCTGCTTTGGGCATTGCTCGAATCAGGGATAGATGTACTGATATGGAGCAGCAGTTGCCATAAAGCAGATAGGAAAAAGCCCCGTACTGAAGTTAATCAATACGAGGCTCCCTAATGCCCAGCAACATTACGGTAGCTTCTTACCTGCTGAAAGGCAAGGAGGCTGAATATGCCACAAAAATATCCCCTTCTTACTTGAAATTATAGCGTTGTTAGCTGCTCTCGTTACTCGGCCCATCCGTGGGCCTCGCCTCGTTGAGGCCGCTGCAAGCAGCGTTCAAATCTGCTCCCGGCAGATTTGTCACCCGAATCACTTACTTATGTAAGCTCATCGGAATTTACTCGTTTGCCGCCTAGCTGCAACTCCAATTACTTTGGGGATATATCAGTATTGTTGGTATGTCGTCGTTTGGTTTATATCAGCATAAAAAAAGCCAGTCAGTGTGAACTGACTGGCTTGATACCCCTGAGCAAATCAGGGGCGGCGTAAACCGTTATTACAATTTAGAGGCGTTTTCAGACAGGTACTTAGCAACGCCATCTGGCGATGCGCCCATACCTGCTTTCCCTTTTTCCCACTGTGCAGGGCAAACTTCGCCGTGTTCTTCGTGGAATTGCAGGGCATCAACAGTACGGATCATTTCGTCGATGTTACGGCCGATTGGCAGGTCGTTAACGATTTGGCTGCGAACAATACCGTTTTTGTCGATCAGGAATGAACCGCGCAGTGCCACGCCAGCTTCTGGGTGTTCAATGCCGTAGGCTTTCTGAATTTCACGTTTGATATCAGCAACCATTGGGTATTTAACTTCGCCAATACCGCCTTTATCTACTGGGGTTTTACGCCATGCGTTATGTACAAACTCGGAGTCAAAAGAAACGCCAACAACTTCAACGCCACGTTTCTTGAATTCTTCGTAACGGTGGTCGAAAGCGATTAACTCTGAAGGACAAACGAAAGTGAAGTCCATTGGCCAGAAGAACAGGACGGCAGGGCGGCCGTTCAGGTGTTTTTTCAGGTTGAAGTTTTCAACGATTTCGCCGTTACCAAGAACAGCAGCTGCTGTAAAATCAGGGGCTTGACGAGTTACCAGAACCATAAATTACTCCTGTTAATAGGGATGGATTAACCAGTTATCTTAAAAGTATTGGCACAGCATAGGTATTTAAGCGCAATGAATAAAGGGATAAATACCAATCGCTGTGATAGCTTTTGCCTATTGTTACGACGATTTTAGTTTCATAGTCTTGCTAAGATACCCATTTTGCGAGAAAGCGCAAGTGACTTAGTGCCAGTAACCATACAAATAAAAGTGTTTTTACCTAGATTTGCTTACGTTGTGCCTGCAACATCATCGCAGGATAAAACGCCAAAAACAATTGTTCTAATGGCTGATAGTGTTGCTCTATATCATGAAAAGAACCCGCAAGCGCGGCCAGTTTTGGCCGTCGGTTAGCCATACCTTGTAACACATCAGCTATAAAGGGTAGTTCAGCGTAGCGTTCTAGCCAACGCTCCGGCCACAGATAAGCATTCAGATTTTGGAAACGTATTGGCGTCAGCTCTAAATGCGGCAAAATCTGGCTTTGGGCATATTGGAGAAAATCGGGCAACGCACAATCAGGCATCAGCTTATCCCAATGCCGGGCCAGAAAATGATCCCACAGCACATCCAATGTAATGGGGGCAACCCGGCGATAATCAGCGCTAAAGTAAGTGCGGGCTTCTTTAACTAGCGGCAATGTGTCAGTCATCACATCAACACGGCGATGCATCATTATACCTGCCACAATCTCAGGGGCATATTCACCCTGTGGGTCACCTCGGACGAAATCTGCCAGTAGATTGCCGAGTAGAGAGCTGTCCGCCAGAGTGGCGAGATGGAGGTGCGCAAGAAAGTTCATGCGGCGAGTATATACCCATCTTACTTGAAGTTGCAGCGGTGTGAGTGTGTGAGTGGTGCTTGTTACTCGGCCCATTAGCGAGGCCGCTGTAAAACGCGTTCAAATCTGTTCCCGGCAAATTTGCCATCTGAATCACTGGGTCTTGTTCAATCTAGAGGGATTTGCAGGTTTGCAGCATCGCCGTAATTTTTGTGACTTTAGGTATGGCAAATCGCGGCTAACACTCCTTATCTCTTGCAGCCAGACCTTGAGGGCTCTAGACTAGCGGCCTGTTTTTGTGAACCTGTCCCATCAACTCTGTTGGTACGGGTCCGTTCTGATATGAAGTGGAAAGCCATGCGTGTTGCCGATTTTTCTTTTGCGCTACCGGAATCTCTGATTGCCCATTATCCCCAGCCCCAGCGTAGCGGTTGCCGCTTATTGTCACTGGATGGCCCTACGGGAGCGTTAACGCACGGCATTTTTACTGATTTGCTGGATAAACTGGTACCTGGTGATCTGCTGGTATTCAATAACACCAGAGTGATTCCGGCTCGCGTATTTGGCCGTAAAGCCAGTGGCGGTAAGCTTGAGGTGTTAGTGGAACGTGTTTTGGACGACCATCGCGTATTGGCCCATGTAAAAGCCTCAAAGTCGCCTAAGCCGGGAAGTGAGCTGCTGTTGGGCGATGACGAGAGTATTCGTGCCACCATGCTGGCGCGCCATGACACGTTGTTTGAGCTGCGGTTTGAGGATGAGCGCGATGTTTTCACTATCCTGAATGCCGTTGGCCATATGCCTTTACCTCCTTACATTGATCGCCCTGATGAAGATGCAGACCGTGAATTGTATCAGACGGTCTATAGCCAGCGTCCTGGCGCCGTTGCAGCGCCAACCGCTGGGCTGCATTTCGATGAGCCAATGCTGGCCGCACTGCGCGAAAAAGGCATTGAGATGGCTTTCGTGACCTTGCATGTTGGCGCAGGGACGTTCCAGCCAGTACGTGTAGAGACCCTCGAAGAGCACATTATGCATTCCGAATATGCAGAAGTACCTCAAGAGGTGGTTGATGCGGTTCTGGCCTGTAAAGCGCGTGGCAATCGGGTCGTAGCGGTAGGCACTACATCAGTACGTTCATTGGAAAGTGCTGCCAAGGCCGCTGAGAATGCGCTGATTGCACCCTTCTTCGGTGACACTCGTATCTTTATTTATCCGGGTTATCACTATCAGGTTGTGGATGCATTGGTCACCAACTTCCATTTACCTGAATCAACATTGATAATGTTGGTTTCTGCTTTCGCTGGTTATAAAAATACTATGAATGCCTACCAGCAGGCGGTAGCAGAACAATATCGCTTTTTCAGTTACGGTGATGCAATGTTCATCAGCCGTAATCTGCAGGCACCACAAGAACGAGTTAACCCGTAAATTTTAGGTCATACATATTGTGTGATCCGGCAATAACAACATCAGACTGTTTCTCTGATGCTGGAGGTTATGTGAAGTACGAATTACAAAAAACTGACGGGCGTGCTCGTCGTGGTCGTCTGATATTTGAGCGCGGTGTGGTAGAGACTCCGGCATTTATGCCTGTGGGTACTTATGGCACAGTAAAAGGTATGACCCCGGAAGAAGTGAAAGAAACCGGCGCACAGATCTTGTTGGGTAACACTTTCCACCTCTGGTTGCGCCCAGGCCAGGCGATTATCAAGGCGCATGGCGATTTGCATGATTTTATGCAATGGCACGGTCCGATCCTAACCGATTCTGGCGGCTTCCAAGTGTTTAGCCTCGGTGCGATGCGCAAAATTAAAGAAGAAGGGGTGACCTTCCAAAACCCGATAAATGGCGATAAGGTTTTCCTCAGCCCGGAAAAATCGATGGAAATTCAATACGATCTCGGCTCCGATATCGTGATGATTTTCGATGAATGTACGCCATACCCGGCGGATTGGGATTATGCCAAAGGCTCGATGGAAATGTCGCTGCGCTGGGCGGCTCGTAGTCGCCAACGCTTTGATGAACTGGATAATAAAAATGCATTGTTCGGCATTATTCAGGGCGGTGTTTACGAAGATTTACGTGATGTGTCGGTAAAAGGGCTGGTAGATATTGGTTTTGATGGTTACGCTGTGGGCGGCCTGGCGGTCGGTGAGCCAAAAGAAGATATGCACCGCATTCTGGAGCATGTCTGTCCACAGATTCCAGCGGATAAACCACGTTACCTTATGGGCGTGGGGAAACCCGAGGATCTGGTCGAAGGTGTGCGTCGCGGTATCGACATGTTTGACTGTGTGATGCCAACGCGCAATGCCCGTAATGGCCATCTGTTCGTGACTGACGGGGTAGTAAAAATCCGTAATGCCAAGCATAAGGATGATACTGCAACGCTGGATGAACACTGTGATTGCTACACTTGTCGCAATTATAGCCGTGCCTACTTGCATCATCTCGACCGTTGCAACGAAATATTGGGTGCGCGATTGAACACGATTCATAACCTGCGGTACTACCAGCGCTTAATGGCGGGTTTACGGCAGGCTATTGAAGAGGGTAAATTAGAGAGCTTCGTTGAAGATTTCTATGGCCGAATAGGGAAACCTATTCCACCATTAAACGCTTGATTTTAAAATTACTAGCTTTGACTACCCAATAGATTTCGATGAAGGGTATATTTATAGATTAAACAGTTACGATTTACCGTTACTGATTTTATCGCACTGATTTCACACTACTGATATTGATAACAATGAGGGAATTTTAATGAGTCTTTTCATTTCCGATGCTGTCGCATCCGCTGGGGCTTCGTCTCAGAGTAGCCCGTACTCCCTGGTGATTATGCTGGTGGTATTTGGTCTGATTTTTTACTTCATGATCCTGCGTCCGCAGCAAAAACGTGCCAAAGAACACAAAAAACTGATGGACTCTATCGGTAAAGGTGATGAAGTTTTAACCACGGGTGGTTTACTTGGTCGTGTTACTAAAGTTGCGGAAACGGGCTATATCGTCATCGCACTGAACGACACCACTGAAGTGATGATCAAGCGTGACTTCGTTGCTGCCGTTTTACCGAAAGGTACAATGAAGGCTCTGTAATTTTCGATTTTCCCGAAGGGAATTGCCGTGTTAAACCGTTATCCTTTGTGGAAGTATCTGATGCTGATCGCTGTGATCTTCATCGGTCTGCTATATGCACTTCCCAACCTTTATGGTGAGGATCCGGCTGTTCAAATCACTGGTGCGCGAGGAATCGCCGCCAGTGAAACAACGCTGGTCCAAGTCCGTGACGTTTTAGAAAAAGACAACATAGCGAGCAAGTCCATTGCGCTGGAAAATGGTGCAATCCTGGCTCGCTTTAGAGATCCCGACGTCCAACTGCGCGCCCGTGAGGCACTGATGGAGGCCATGGGGGACAAATACGTTATCGCGTTAAACCTGGCTCCGGCAACACCGTCTTGGCTTGCCAAGTTGGGTGCAGAGCCTATGAAGCTGGGTCTTGACCTGCGTGGTGGTGTACATTTCTTGATGGAAGTGGACATGGATACCGCGCTTGGCAAGCTGCAAGAGCAAACGATGGATACCCTGCGCACCGATCTGCGTGAGAAAAATATCCCGTATGCCACCGTGCGTAAGCTTGATAACTATGGTGTTGAAGTGCGTTTTCGCGACGATAAAACCCGCGATGATGCCGTCAGCTACCTCTCTTCTCGCCACCGTGACCTGGTTATTGGCTCCAATGGTAGCAATACCTTAAAAGCGGTAATGACTGATGACCGTCTGCGGGAAGCGCGTGAATATGCGGTGCAACAAAACATTACCATTCTACGTAACCGGGTTAACCAATTAGGTGTAGCTGAGCCGTTGGTTCAGCGCCAGGGGGCAGATCGTATTGTGGTTGAATTACCGGGTATCCAAGATACAGCGCGTGCCAAAGAGATCCTTGGTGCGACTGCAACGTTGGAATTCCGTCTGGTAAACAGTAATGTTGACGCCACTGTCGCAGCCTCCGGTCGTGTACCGGGTGATTCAGAAGTCAAAAATACCCGTGAAGGCCGTCCGGTTGTCTTGTACAAACGTGTCATCCTGACCGGTGACCATATTACCGATTCAACCTCCAGCACCGACGAATATAACCAGGCTCAGGTTAATATCTCACTCGACAGTGCGGGGGGGTCTTTGATGTCTAATTTTACCAAAGACAACATCGGCAAGCCGATGGCGACTTTGTTTGTAGAATATAAAGACAGCGGTAAAAAAGATGCTAATGGCCGGGCTATTCTGGTTAAGCAGGAAGAAGTTATCAACGTGGCGACCATTCAGTCGCGCTTGGGTAACAGTTTCCGCATTACCGGCATTGATAACCCGGCTGAAGCTCGTCAGCTTTCCTTGTTGCTGCGTGCGGGTGCATTGATTGCCCCAATCCAGATTGTGGAAGAGCGTACTATCGGGCCAACTTTGGGTTCACAGAACATTACTCAAGGTCTGGAAGCTTGCTTGTGGGGCTTGGCGGTATCTATCCTGTTTATGGTGGTTTACTACCGTAAGTTTGGCGTGATCGCCAGTACTGCACTGTTGGCTAACCTGGTGTTGATCGTCGGTGTTATGTCCCTCTTACCGGGGGCGACATTAACCATGCCGGGTATTGCCGGGATCGTATTGACGCTGGCGGTAGCAGTTGATGCTAACGTACTGATTAACGAGCGAATAAAAGAAGAGTACAGGAACGGGCGGACGATCCAGCAAGCGATTCATGAAGGGTACAAAGGTGCCTTCTCAAGTATCGTCGATGCGAACGTAACGACACTGATCACTGCGATTATTCTATATGCTGTAGGTACCGGCTCGATTAAAGGCTTTGCCATTACAACGGCAATCGGTGTTATAACGTCAATGTTCACCGCAATAGTCGGTACTCGTGCCATCGTCAACCTGCTTTACGGCGGCAAGCGGATTAACAAGCTGTCTATTTGAGGAGTACGTTGTGGCACAGGATTATACTGTTGAACAACTGAACTATGGCCGTAGAGTTTATGACTTTATGCGCTGGGATAACGTCGCTTTCGGCATCTCGTTGCTGTTGTTGGTGGCATCCATTACGGTTATCTCCGTTAAAGGGTTCAACTGGGGTCTGGACTTCACCGGTGGTACGGTGATTGAAATTAACCTGGAAAACCCTGCGGATCTGGATCAACTGCGCGACACGCTGGAAAAGGCCGGTTTTGAATCGCCAATCCTGCAGAACTTTGGTAGCACCCGTGATGTTATGGTCCGTATGCCACCGGCAACCGGGACTGCCGGGCAGGAATTGGGCAATAAAATCATTTCGGTTATCAATGAGTCAGTGGACAAAAATGCATCGGTAAAACGCATCGAATTCGTCGGGCCAAGTGTGGGCAGTGATTTAGCCCAGGCCGGTGGTATGGCGTTATTGGTCGCGTTGCTGAGTATTCTGGTTTATGTCGGTTTCCGTTTTGAATGGCGTCTGGCGCTGGGGGCGGTTATTGCTCTGGCCCATGACGTGGTCATTACCATGGGGATCTTGTCGTTGTTCCATATTGAGATTGATCTGACCATCATCGCTTCATTGATGTCGGTTATCGGTTACTCACTCAACGACAGTATCGTAGTATCAGACCGTATTCGTGAGAACTTCCGCAAGATTCGACGCGGTACGCCTTACGAAATCATGAACGTGTCACTGACCCAGACCTTAAGCCGTACCATTATGACCTCTGCAACTACGCTGATGGTGGTATTGATGCTGTTTATCTTCGGTGGTGCGATGCTGCAAGGCTTCTCACTGACGATGTTGATCGGTGTTTCCATCGGTACTGTTTCATCCATTTACGTTGCGTCCGCGCTGGCGTTGAAACTGGGTATGAAACGTGAGCATATGTTGCAGCAGAAAGTTGAGAAAGAAGGCGCAGATCAGCCTTCGATCCTGCCTTAGATTGGTTGTAAGCGATAGGCTGTAAGATAAAACCCTGATACTGGTATAGCCGGTATCAGGGTTTTTTGTTGGCACATAGATGACTTTATTAATTAATTTACCGCAGTCAAAAAATTACCGAGTTACTTTTCCTATTCAATTTTTGTTTAAATATACTTATTAATCTTAGATGATGCATTTATTATGTAAATATATTTTTTATTTAAATTAATATGGTGAATTTAATAAGGATAATAAATTATAGATCTTGTTTTTTTAGGCTAAATCGATTTAATTCGATAGCTGATGGTTTAACTATCCACTATTGTTTATGGGTGATGTTTATTGATGATAAATAACCTTTAATAATCGGAGGGATAATGCGTGATATCGGAGTTTCTGGTAATTATCTTTATGTTTCCACCATTGATGATGGTGTTGATTTAAAAGAAATTCAGGTTGAAAAGTATGGTGAGGTATTTAGTAATATTAGAGATGAAGTTCGTTGTATTTTTAATAAGGTGGAAAGTAATTATAGGATTAAAAATAGTTCGGATTTCTATTTGTGTAAGGCCAAGTTAGAAAATAGTGGGAAAGAATGTGATTATATATATGAGTTAAATAATTACATGTCAGTGAAGGGTGTGAAGTGTGACGAAATAGCTAAATTAATTAGCGCAGCGAGTGATTCTGCCATTAATGAACACTATGAGTTGAAGGGAATAAAAAATGGAGGGTTTAAATTAATTGATAAAAAAGAGATAAGCTCAGAGGCTATGTCTTTGCTAACTAGTGAGAAAGGTATGGTTTTATATAATGATGGGAAGGTTAAGGAAAGTATGATTAAAAAGATAGATTATGAAAAGAATAAAGTCATACTAGATAGCGTTAAAAATGAAATTAACACTGATGATGATAAATATCTCCATTTAAAATATAGCGATATACTGTCTGAAAAATTAGTCGATATGTGTAGTGATAACCGAGTTTTTAAATGGGAAGGTATAAGTAATATAAAGGAAAGGATTAATGCACTGTCTGTCAAAGATGAAGTTTCCAAAATAAATGATTTGAATGTTTTAACTGTTTACGACGAAAAATTAAAAGAGGTTAATCAGTTACTGTTGGACAAGATCTTGTTAAAAGTAAAATCATGCGCAGTAAATATAGGTCAAAAGGGAGATGAGGGTAAAACTAAAGATAATGTCAATGCCACTCTTCTTATTGGATTGGCAATCATGGAATTAGATACCCCAAAGTCAAGTATCGGCACGCGGTTGGCTAACATTATTGCCGCGTTCCTATTTCCGGATTTATTTGAATGTCGGCAGCAGAAAAAGGAGCAACTCTATGAAGATCTCTCTCAGTTATCAGATTTGATACCGCTATCAAAAGATGAAAGCAATAAAAATAGCAATTTGGTAGATTCAGACCGATTTTATGACATAGTCCATCATTTATTACTTCGTGCTACACCGGTTCAATACCCTTTCGACCCTCTCAATATTTTATCCTCGGATAGGATAATTTGGCAGCGGTTCATCAAGGAGTGGTAAATCCTTGCAGAAATTAAACGGTTACTTCTGGCCTTTGTTGTCGCCGCAGTTCGCGGTAAACTGTCGCTAAATTTAAGCTCACCCATCAGGAAGCGCTATGCATTGCCCTTTTTGTGCCGCTGTGGATACTAAAGTCATTGACTCCCGTCTGGTGAGTGATGGTTCGCAAGTGCGCCGTCGCCGCCAGTGTTTAGATTGTAATGAACGCTTTACCACTTTTGAAGTGGCTGAACTGGTGTTGCCGCGCGTCATTAAAAGTGATGAGGTACGCGAGCCCTTCAATGAAGATAAATTGCGTCGGGGTATGCTAAAAGCATTAGAAAAACGGCCAGTGAGTTCTGATGACGTCGAAATAGCAATAAGTCATATCAAATCCCAGTTACGTGCGACTGGCGAACGCGAAGTACCGACCAAAATGGTCGGTAACCTGGTAATGGAAGCACTAAAGCGCCTGGATAAAGTTGCCTATATTCGCTTTGCCTCGGTGTATCGCAGCTTTGAAGATATTCGCGAATTCGGCGAAGAAATTGCCCGTTTGCAAGATTAATCAGCATATTTTCGTTGTCAGAGCATCCTTTATCACAACGTCAAATATCGCAGTATAAAAACTAAGGAAAGCCATGCAGCCCGATGAATTCTATATGGCCCGCGCCTTTGAATTGGCGCGGCTGGGGCGCTTTACCACCTCACCTAATCCTAATGTCGGCTGTGTTTTGGTCCGTAATGGCGAGATTGTCGGTGAAGGCTATCACCTGCGCGCAGGGGAACCGCATGCCGAGGTGCATGCGTTACATATGGCGGGTGATAAAGCTCAGGGGGCAACGGCCTATGTCACACTTGAGCCATGTAGCCACCATGGTCGCACGCCTCCGTGTGCTGATGCGTTGGTTGCTGCCGGTGTGACGCGAGTGGTTGCTGCGATGCAGGATCCGAACCCACAAGTTGCCGGGCGCGGCCTATATAAATTGAAGCAAGCCGGTATCGCCGTCGACCACGGTTTCATGCTGGCCGAGGCCGAGGCGATTAACCTTGGGTTCCTGAAACGGATGCGTACCGGTTTCCCTTATCTGCAATTAAAAATGGCTGCATCGCTGGATGGCCGCACGGCGATGGCTTCGGGCGAAAGCCAGTGGATTACCTCGCCGCAGGCGCGTCAGGATGTGCAACGCTTTCGGGCTGAGAGCTCGGCCATTCTCAGTACCAGTGCCACTGTATTGACGGATGATCCTTCGCTTACGGTGCGCTGGTCGGCGTTAGATGCTGAAACTCAAGCCTTGTATCCTCAGCATAGGCTGCGTCAGCCGATTCGGATTATATTGGATAGCTATAATCGCGTGACGCCGCAACACAAAGTGACACAACAAGATGGCCCATGCTGGTTGGCTCGTGTTGAGGCCGATAAGCAACCATGGCCTGCCAATGTCGAACAATTATTACTCCCTCGCCATGGTAATGGTGTGGATTTGGTATTATTGATGATGCAACTGGGCAAACGGCAAATTAACTCGGTTTGGGTTGAAGCCGGGCCGCAACTGGCGGGGGCATTGTTACAGGCGGGTGTGGTTGATGAGTTACTTCTGTATATCGCACCAAAACTGTTGGGCAGCGATGCCCGTGGGTTATGCCAGTTGGCTGGTTTAACGGACTTGTCGCAAGCTCCTGAGTTTGTATTCAGTGATGTGCGTCAAGTGGGGCCAGATCTACGATTACGGTTGAAACCGAAGTATTAGTCGCAGGGGTTACCTCTGTTAATCACCATCTTGCCAGCCGTTTTACAAATGCGCAGGGGCGGGACGTGAAAGAATATGATAGAATCCGCCCCCCTGCGGGGTATGAACCCATATTGAGGAAAGCTATGAACGTTATCGAAGGTGTTGTTGCTACTCCTAATGCCCGCGTGGCGATTGCGATTGCGCGCTTTAACAACTTTATCAACGACAGCCTGCTGGATGGTGCAATTGATGCCCTGAAGCGCATTGGTCAGGTATCTGATGACAACATTACGGTTGTTTGGGTGCCGGGTGCCTATGAGCTACCGCTGGTTGCCAATGTTTTAGCAAAAACAGATCGTTACGATGCGGTAATTGCGCTGGGTACGGTCATCCGTGGGGGGACTGCGCACTTTGAATATGTTGCTGGTGAAGCGAGTTCTGGTTTGGCAAGTGTAGCCATGAACAGCGATATCCCGGTAGCGTTTGGTGTGCTGACCACAGAAAGTATTGAGCAGGCAATTGAGCGTGCCGGTACTAAAGCAGGGAATAAAGGTGCAGAAGCTGCCCTGACCGCGCTTGAAATGATTAATGTAATCAAAGCTATTAAAGGCTGAATTTAGTTAAGTTAAGGGGAATTCCGTGAAACCTGCTGCTCGTCGCCGCGCTCGTGAGTGCGCTGTTCAAGCGCTTTACTCTTGGCAGTTGTCTAAAAACGACATCGCTGATGTTGAATTACAGTTCCTGTCGGAGCAGGATGTCAAAGATGTAGACATCTCCTATTTTCGCGAATTGCTGTCCGGAGTTGCCGTCCACGCAACCTCTCTGGATGCGCTAATGGCGCCTTTTCTTTCCCGCCAGCTCGAAGAATTAGGTCAGGTTGAAAGAGCTATTCTGCGTATTGCGCTGTTTGAGCTAAGCAAACGTGAAGATGTCCCTTATAAAGTGGCAATCAATGAAGCTATCGAACTGGCCAAAACTTTCGGCGCGGAAGATAGCCATAAATTCGTAAACGGGGTACTGGATAAGGTCGCTCCGACGGTACGTAAGAAAAAATAATTTTGTTACAGTAACTATTTGATTTAAGGCCGGCTTCCGGCCTTAATCATATATCGGTTAACATTTCTGGAATTGTATTATGGCATGTGGCGAATTTGACCTCATTGCCCGCTACTTTGACCGGTTCAGAAGTAATCGCCGGGATGTAGAGCTGGGTATTGGAGACGACTGCGCACTTCTTACAGTGGCAGAGAAACAGCTGTTGGCCATCAGTACGGATACACTGGTGTCGGGTGTTCATTTCCTACCGGATATCGATCCGGCCGATCTTGGTTACAAATCTTTAGCGGTAAACCTGAGCGATTTAGCTGCAATGGGTGCCGATCCTGCTTGGTTATCTCTCGCTTTAACCCTACCAAATGTCAATGAAGACTGGCTACAGGCCTTCAGTGATAGCTTATTTGATCAGCTTAATTATTACGGCATGCAACTGATTGGTGGTGATACTACCCGTGGGCCACTGAGTCTGACTCTCACGATTCAAGGCTTGGTACCGGAAGGGCGGGCATTGACTCGTGCTGGCGCGCGCATTGGTGACTGGATCTACGTCACGGGTACATTAGGGGATAGCGCTGCGGGCCTGGCTATTTTGCAGAATAAGTTGCGGGTTGATAATGAAACTGACCGGGCGGCGTTAATTCAACGTCATTTACGGCCACAACCCCGCGTTTTACAAGGGCAGGCGTTGCGCATGCTTGCCAGCTCTGCCATTGATATCTCCGATGGGTTGATTTCCGATCTACAACATATCCTGAAAGCCAGTCATTGTGGTGCACGGATTGAATTGGATGCATTGCCGTATTCTGATGCGTTAAAACGCCAGGTTGATACTGAGCAAGCATTGCGCTGGGCGTTGAGCGGCGGTGAAGACTATGAACTGTGCTTTACCGTACCAGAGATAAACCGTGGTGCTCTGGACGTTGCGCTCAGTAATACCGGAGCCGACTATACTTGTATTGGTCAGATTGGTCCGCAATCGGAAGGGGTTAAATTCCTCCGTGAAGGTCAAGTGGTAAAGTTGGATTTCCGTGGTTTCGACCACTTCTCAACAGGTAATTCCCATGGATGAAGCCAAACGTCGTTTGCGGTTATCTAACCCCTGGCACTTGTTGGCAACTGGCTTTGGCAGCGGTTTATCTCCATGGGCGCCCGGCACTATGGGCTCTATTGCCGCCATTCCATTTTGGCTATTATTAATTCAACTGCCATGGCAACTTTATTCCCTGGTGGTGATGTTCAGCATCTGTATTGGTGTTTACATTTGTCATCGTACTGCCAAAGATATGCAAGTTCATGACCACGGCAGTATTGTCTGGGATGAATTTGTCGGAATGTGGATTACCTTAATGGCATTGCCAGTGAATGATTGGCAATGGGTTGCTGCCGGTTTTGTGGTATTCCGCATTTTTGATATCTGGAAGCCTTGGCCGATTCGCTGGTTTGATCGCAACGTCCACGGTGGAATGGGGATCATGATTGATGACATTATTGCCGGGGTTATTGCGGCCGCGATTATATTTGTCATCGGGCATTACTGGCCAATCGATTTGTTCTACTGATACCCGTCATCTTTCAAGTTGCAGGTGTGTTGGTTGCGTTCGTTTACCCGAATCACTGACCCATGTCAGCTCATCGGGATGCACTTACTTGCCGCCTTCCTGCAGCTTGAAATCTATAGGGTATATGTTGGGTCATCTTTCAAGTTGCAGGTGTGTTGGCTGCGTTCGTTTACCCGAATCACTGACGACCCGTTGGCCTTAAAATAAATAGACTCATCGGGATGCACTTACTTGCCGCCTTCCTGCAGCTTGAAATCTATAGGGTATATGTTGGGTCATCTTTCAAGTTGCAGGTGAAATTCGAACCAAGGGAAACACTCCGTTCGGATTGTAGTGGCGCTAGCCACCGGAGCGGCTGTAGGAGTGGTCGCCCTTGGCTCACAGTGTTATCTGTCTGAGTTACTCCAGCCACGCTTCAATCTGACGCTGTATTCCCGCCGCATCTAAACCAAATTCAGCGCGCATTTCATCTTGTTCACCTTGCGGAACAAAATGGTCTGGCAAACCGAGATTCAATACCGGCACTAACTGCCGTTTTGCCATCAGTAACTCATTCACACCGCTGCCTGCGCCGCCCATAATGGCGTTTTCTTCTACAGTGACCAATACCTCATGGCTGGCCGCCAGTTCCAGTATCAACTCTTCATCTAATGGTTTAACGAAACGCATATCCACCAATGTGGCATTAAGGTTATCGGCGACAAGCTGCACCTGAGCCAGTAAAGTACCAAAGCATAAGATGGCAACCTTTTCACCTTCGCGGCGTACCACGCCTTTGCCGATCGGCATTATATCCAGTGGTTCCAGCACCGCGCCTGTGCCATTGCCACGTGGGTAACGCACTGCCGCAGGCCCGTTATGGTGATAACCGGTGTGCAGCATTTGACGGCATTGATTCTCATCGCTTGGGGTCATAATGACCATATTTGGAATACAACGCATAAACGAGAGATCAAATGCGCCCTGATGAGTTTGGCCATCTGCGCCAACCAGGCCGCCACGGTCAATAGCAAACAGAACGGGCAGATTCTGGATGGCAACATCATGAATCAACTGGTCATAGGCCCGTTGCAGGAAGGTTGAGTAGATGGCAACTATTGGCTTGTAACCACCAATCGCCAAACCTGCGGCAAAGGTCACTGCATGCTGCTCTGCGATAGCGACATCAAAATATTGTTGCGGATATTCACGAGAAAAACGCACCATGCCTGAACCTTCACGCATGGCTGGAGTCACCGCCATTAACTGACTGTCTTTGGCAGCAGTTTCACATAACCATTCGCCAAAGATTTTGGAATAGGTGGGTAAGCCACTCACGCTTTTCGGCAATGTGCCAGAGACGGGGTCAAATTTGGGTACTGCGTGCCAGCCGATGGGATCTTTTTCAGCCGGTGCATAACCTTTGCCCTTTTTGGTCATAATGTGCAGGAGTTGCGGGCCTTTCAGGCTGCGCATATTTTTCAGCGTTTGTGTCAATGCTTGTACATCGTGGCCATCAATCGGCCCGATATAGTTAAAACCCAGTTCTTCAAATAGGGTACTCGGTACCACCATCCCTTTCAGGTGCTCTTCGGTCCGTTTCAGCAGGTCTTTAATCGGGGGCAAGCCAGAAAACGCTTTTTTGCCACCTTCACGCAGGGTGGCATAGAGTTTGCCGGATAATAACTGGGCCAAATGATTATTCAGACCACCGACGTTTTCAGAGATAGACATCTCGTTATCGTTAAGGATAACCAGCATATCTGAGTGAATATCACCCGCATGATTCATCGCTTCGAAAGCCATACCCGCAGTAATAGCACCGTCACCAATGACACAAACTGTACGCCGCCCTTTACCTTCTCGTTCCGCAGCAACCGCCATACCTAAGCCAGCACTGATTGACGTTGAGGAATGGCCGACCGAAAGCACATCGTATTCACTCTCACCGCGCCAAGGGAAAGGATGCAAACCATCTTTCTGGCGAATAGTGCCGATCTGTTCACGACGACCGGTCAATATTTTGTGCGGATAAGCCTGATGACCTACGTCCCACACCAGGCTATCAAAAGGTGTGTTGTAGACGTAATGTAACGCGACAGTTAGCTCGACTACCCCCAGTCCGGAAGCAAAATGCCCACTGGATCGGCTGACAGACGCGAGTAGATACTGCCGCAGTTCATCACATAACTTCGGCAGGCTTTCTTTCGGCAACATGCGCAGTTCTTCAGGATTCTGTGCAAGTGCCAGTGTCGGGTATTTGGCTATATCAAGACTCATTCGATGCTCATATCAAAAGTGGGTATATCTGCGTTTATTAGCGCCAGTATATTTCTAATTATCACGCTCAATAATAAAACAGGCTAACGCCTGCAATGGCGCAGTGTTATAGGATTGCTCCGACAAGGCATTCAGGGCGCTGAGCGCTTCCTGATAAAGATCCATTGCTTTGGTTTTGGCGCAATCGAGCCCCAACAGTGCCGGATAAGTACTCTTCCCGAGTTGCTGGTCTGATCCCTGACGTTTACCAATGGTAGCTGTATCGCCGATAACGTCTAAGATATCGTCCTGAACCTGAAAGGCCAGGCCGATGGCTTCACTGTAACGATCAAGTAACGGCAGTGCTTCGCGCCCCCGCTCACCGGCTGCCAGTGCGCCAAGACGAACCGCTGCTCGGATTAAGGCGCCGGTTTTATGGCGATGGATCTGTTCAAGACTGGCCAGTGAGATCTGGCGTGTTTCGGCTGCCAGATCCAGAGCCTGACCACCACACATCCCCGCGACACCACTGGCCTTAGCCAACTCAGCAATCATTGACAGACGATCTTTATCTGCCACATCAGGCATCTTTGCTTCAGCCAGAATAGAGAAAGCCAACGTTTGCAGCGCATCACCGGCCAAAATGGCATTGGCCTCACCAAATTTAACATGGCAAGTAGGCTGCCCACGGCGCAAATCATCGTCATCCATGGCCGGCAGATCATCATGAATCAATGAATAGGCATGGATACATTCAATTGCAGCCGCAGGCGGATTTAAATTGGTGAGTGACAGGCCAAACATTTGACCGGTGGCATACACCAGATAAGGGCGCAGCCGCTTACCGCCGAGCACCGCACCATAACGCATGGCTTCGACTAACTCACTGTTACCAAACGGTAAAGGCGCGATAAAGTCCAGTAAGACCTGATTGACCCGTTGCTGATATGCGGCAAGCTGCCGGCTAAAATCAACTGATGAGTAGGCGTTAGACATAAGGCTACTCAGTATCTGGAGTGAAAGGGACTAATGGCGCATCCACATCGTCGCTCAAAAGAACCTGCACTCGCTGTTCAGCTTGCAGCAAGGTCTGTTGCCCACAACGGGCCAACTGCACGCCCCGTTCAAACTCATTTAACGCCTCTTCTAGCGGGAGCTCACCGGACTCCAGACGAATAACAATTTGTTCCAGTTCGCTGAGTGATGTCTCAAAACTGGCTGCTTTGGTTTCAGGTGATGCGGCTTTTTTCGGCATAGTTCTATTCGACTCGATAATTTCTATGAAACGTAACCTTGGTATTCAGGCCAAAAACCTATTACCAACTATTCTAGCGGATAATGACGGGGAAATCGTGACGTTTAGGTCTGGTTTTTAGTACGCAGCAGCGTATCAGATAGTGATATACTCCCCGGCTTGCATGTTTTCGCTAACGCCTTTGACTGTTGCTATCAATAGCAACGCCATCATCCATAACCAGACGACTAAAGACTGCCATGAAGTTTATCATTAAATTGTTCCCAGAAATCACCATCAAGAGTCAATCTGTGCGATTGCGCTTTATTAAGATCCTCACTACCAATATTCGCAATGTACTGAGAAACCTCGAGGACGGTACCGTTGCGGTAGTCCGTTATTGGGATCATATTGAAGTTCGTGCCAAAGATGACAATTTTGGCCCGGTTATCTGTGATGCGCTGACCCGCGTGCCGGGGATTCACCATATTCTCGAAGTAGAAGATCGCAGCTACACCGATATGCACAATATTTTTGAGCAGACGCTGGAAGCCTATCGCGAGACACTGATCGGGAAAACCTTCTGTGTGCGGGTGAAGCGCCGTGGCAAGCATGAGTTTTCGTCTGGTGATGTTGAGCGGTATGTCGGCGGTGGTCTGAATCAACATATTGAAAGCGCCAAAGTTAAGCTGACCCATCCTCAGGTCACGGTCCATTTGGAAGTTGATCAGGACAAACTGACGCTGGTTAAAGCGCGTCATGAAGGGCTGGGTGGCTTCCCGATCGGTACGCAAGAAGATGTTTTATCTTTGATTTCAGGTGGTTTTGACTCTGGTGTGTCCAGCTATATGCTGATGCGCCGTGGTTGCCGTGTACACTATTGCTTCTTCAATCTGGGTGGCTCAGCCCATGAAATTGGGGTTAAGCAGGTGGCACATTACCTGTGGAATCGTTTTGGTAGCTCCCACCGGGTGCGTTTTGTCGCTATCGATTTCGAACCCGTTGTGGGCGAACTCCTTGAAAAAGTTGAAGATGGTCAGATGGGGGTGGTACTGAAACGCATGATGGTGCGTGCGGCATCTCAGGTTGCAGAACGTTATGGCGTGCAGGCACTGGTTACCGGTGAAGCGCTGGGGCAGGTATCCAGCCAGACATTAACCAATCTGCGTTTAATTGATAATGCTTCAGACACCCTAATTTTACGCCCGCTGATATCCCATGACAAAGAACACATCATTAATCTGGCGCGGCATATCGGTACTGAAGATTTCGCAAAAACCATGCCGGAATATTGTGGCGTGATTTCGAAAAGCCCGACGGTGAAAGCGGTCAAAGCCAAGATTGAAGAAGAGGAGTCCCACTTTGATTTCTCCATTCTGGATCAGGTGATAAGTGAAGCCAAAAACGTCGATATTCGTGAGATTGCCGAGCAAAGTCGTGAGCAACTTGTTGAAGTTGAAACTGTTGCCGAACTGGCCGATAGTGATGTGCTGCTGGATATCCGCGCACCGGATGAGCAGGAAGAAAAGCCGCTTAACCTGAGTAGCGTTGAAGTACAGGCATTACCGTTCTATAAACTGAGTTCACAATTTGCCAGTCTGGATCAGCGCAAAACCTATCTGCTGTATTGCGATCGTGGTGTAATGAGCCGTTTGCAGGCGTTATATCTACGCGAACAGGGATATACCAATGTGAAGGTGTACCGCCCTTAGTTTTTGCATCATTGACGGCGACTGCGCTTTGCCATTCTGGGCTGGCGCAGTGGCTGTTAGGCTAATGTTATTCACGATAGTTATAAATCCCCGGCGGTAATACCAACTGCCAGGCAATCTCTTCGGCTTTTTCCCGTCCGAGTAATAAGAACACGATCTTTAGAGCAAAATCGATGGATGTCCCAGGCCCCTGGCTGGTCACTAAATTCACTCGACGATCATATACCACCCGCTGATCCATCCATTTAGTAGCATCGATTTTATCTTTCAGTGCGGGGAAGCCGGTCATGTTTCCGATGGGGAACAAGTTATGGTGTTCAAGCACTAAGGCGGGGGCGGCGCAAATGGCCGCAACCAGACGGCCCTCATTATGCGTTTGCCGTACAGTGGCGACCAGCAACGGGCTATCGCGAAAGCATTCCGCACCTTTAACACCGCCGGGAAGGACCACCACATCAAACGTCTGATCTGCCACCTCCACTAATCGGGTATCAGCCAGCAGCCGCACCCCGCGCGAACAGACAATCTCTAATGCGCCGTCACCGGCCACACTGGCTGTTGTCACTGTGATGCCCGCACGCACCAGAATATCAATGGTGGTGACAGCCTCAGTCTCTTCGCTACCAGGAGCCAGACAAACCAGCGCCGATACGTTCATACTCATTTTCCTTACGTTTAATTAAGTCATACAGCCGGGCATTTTCCGGTAATGTCATGCCATGACTGCGGGCGCGTCGCAGTAAATAGCCGGTAATGTAGTCTATCTCGGTATGCCGCTGGCAGCGTAAATCCTGCAACAGTGACGAAGTATTATCTGCCGTACTCTGGATAACATCATTAACATAGCTTAAGAGACTGTCTGTTGAGGTGTGGTAGCCTTCCATCTCCATGACTCCGGCAACTTCAGCGCATAAACTTTCAATCAGCTCAGGGTAGCGTTGCAAATCACCATTGCGGCAGTTATACAGACCGGTAAGCGGGTTAATCACACAGTTTACCGCCAACTTTTGCCAACAGGCGGCTGAAATATCGTTATGCCAGGCAACATCGGGTAATGCTTGATGTAGCATATCGGCCAACTGGCTGATATCCATGATTGTCGGAGAGGTTGGGCCAATATGGGTAACCCCACTTGCGACATGGACAATCGTGTTGCCGTCCCGGCGTGCAGCATGCGTGGTTACACCGTGCAGAAAAGTATGCTCATCCCGTGGCAATTCTTCCTGTGTTCCCATCCCGTTATGTAACAGTAAAATCGTGCATTCAGGGTTCAGCTTAGGCAATAAGGTGGTGACCGCACTGGACACTTGCCATGCTTTTAAGCACACCAACAATAATTCACTTTTTGACAGATGCTCCGGATCGTTAGTGGGGAGATTCTGATTGAATGCTTCGCCGCTTAGCATGATGACATTGACGGAACAAAAGGGCTGTGGCACACGGAGCCAGCCTTGTACATCATGACCCTGCTGGTATAGCGCGGATAGCCATAACTGCCCGAGAGCTCCGCAACCAAGCACAGTAATTTTCATTGAAACCCCCTTGGTTAGGCTGTGATTATAGACTTTTTAGTCATCAAACGCAGAGTTAGCTACAACCGCTGATGAGGTAAGAACCCCACGCCAGTTGAATAATTGTCAGCAGCTTGGCTTTGTCTGCCGGGATAAAGCGGTTATTATGCTTGCCATTCATCTTATCTGGAGGAGGGAATATGCCATCTTTCGACATCGTATCTGAAATTGATATGCAGGAAGTGCGTAACGCAGTTGAAAACGCCACCCGTGATCTGGCAAACCGTTGGGATTTTCGTAATATTCCGGCGAGTTTTGAGTTAAATGAAAAGAACGAAAGTATCAAAGTTGCCAGTGAATCTGATTTTCAGGTTGAACAGCTACTGGATATTTTGCGCGCTCAACTGAGTAAGCGCGGAATTGAAGGTGCTGCATTGGAAATCCCAGAAGAGATGGACCGTAGTGGTAAAACCTACAGTGTGGACGCCAAGCTAAAGCAAGGGATTGAAAGTGCTCAGGCCAAAAAGCTGGTTAAGCTGATTAAAGACAGCAAGCTGAAAGTTCAGGCTCAGATTCAGGGTGAACAAGTTCGGGTTACCGGTAAAGCCCGTGATGATTTGCAGGGTGTGATGGCATTGATTCGTGGCGCTGATCTGGGGCAGCCATTCCAGTTTAATAATTTCCGCGACTGATATTCATTAAATGGGTACAAAGGTATTTATCTCCTTTGTACCTAAACTTGGGTTTATAGCGGGTTAACTATCAGGTTTATAGTGCATTAACTAGCTGTTCCAGTTGGCTACGATTGGTCTGTTTAGTATCAACTTTGACATATGCGCTGCGCTCAGCCGTGACCACTATTGCTTCCGTCACCCCTGGCTGAGCCTTGATTCGCTCTTCCAATGCCGAGTCTTTCACTGCCAATTCAGACAAGGTAATTCGCAGGCTACTGACATAAGGGGGTTCCTGCATCGTGGCACTGACCGCAAACCATATCAGTGCTATAACCGCTCCGGCGGCAAATACCATACTCGCCCCTTCCATGCCAAATATCCATCCACCTAAACTACCGCCGATAGCCACACCAATAAACTGGCTGGTGGAATAAATTCCCATCGCAGTTCCTTTGTAACCTGCTGGCGACTCTTTGCTGATCAACGACGGCAATATGGCTTCCATCACATTGAAAGCAATAAAGAATAACTGCACACCCGCGATGATCACCCACAGGTTCTGGCCAGCAGACCACAACACCACCTCAGCAGCAAACAGTACCGCGACACACCCCATAAACACTTGTTTCATTCGGCGTTTAACTTCGGCGTAAATAATGAACGGCACCACCGCAGCAAAAGAAACCAACATGGTCACCAGATAAACTATCCAGTGCTGAGCGGGGGCCAATCCTGCGCTGGCCATCATCTGCGGTAAGGCCACGAAACTCGACATCAACAGAATATGAAGACACATAATGCCAAAATTGAGTTTAAGCAGCCGGCTATTATTGAGTACTTTGCTGACACTGCCTTTAACAATACTGGATTCGCGGTTAAGCACATGGCTATTGGCGTCCGGCACCACGGCTAATGTAATGACAATGCCTAACAGTGCCAGCACTGCTATTGACCAGAACAGGGCTTGCAGGCCATAGGCATGCGTCACTATCGGCCCAACTACCATGGCGATGGCGAAGGTGACACCAAAACTGACACCGATAAATGCCATAGCTTTGGTACGGTTTTGTTCACGGGTCAAATCTGATAGCAGCGCCATGACGGCGGCGGCGATAGCCCCAGAGCCCTGGAGTGCCCGGCCAAGAATGATGCCCCAAATGGAATCACTCATGGCAGCAATCACACTACCCAGTGCAAAAATTAACAGGCCGCCGACGATCAGCGGTTTACGGCCAATGCGATCGGAAACCAATCCAAAGGGGATCTGGAAAATGGCTTGAGACAGTCCATAGATGCCAATTGCAATGCCGATTAGCGCTTCGCTGGCACCGGAAAGCGCCATACCATAGGTGGTGAGAACCGGCAAAACCATAAACATGCCGAGCATGCGCAGCGAAAATACCGTGCCCAGCCCCCAAGTTGCCCGAAGCTCTAGCGGGGTCATTTTATTGTCGTTCATTACCACCTCAAAAAAACATCCTTCCCCATTGTAATGATATTGGGTGCAGCCGGTAAATCTATTGATGTTTATAATGTATTACAGGCAAGATTTTAGGCAACAGCAGGGTAGGGCAGAAATAAAAAGTGGCTGGTAGGAACGGGCCTACCAACCACTCTATTTGCTCACATCAACGGCTGAAATTACCCAGCGTATGTCAGTAATGCCGCCGATGAGTGGACATTGAAATCAACAGACATCATGACGCTCAATGACGTAATGGCAATGATAGAGAATACAAAGAGTTTTCTCGCCCATACTTTGTCATTGGTGGTCTTGTAACCGCGCAATGCCATACCCAACCACCAGAGACTCACCGCAGCGGCAACAACCAGATATTTATAACCGGCATAGCCACTTAATGTCAGCATCAGGGTTGCCACCATGAAAGCCAGGATATAAAGGGTAATATGATTTTTGGTGACCGATATTCCTTTTATCACCGGCAGAACTGGAATATTGGCAGCCTGATAATCCTTAAAGCGGAAAATCGCGATGGCATAGGAGTGCGGCATCTGCCACAGGCTGAAAATCAGCAACAGAATCAATGCGCCCATATCAAACTGGCCGGTTACCGCACAGTAACCGATCACCGGAGGGGCAGCACCTGACAGGCTGCCGATTAACGTCCCGTAGACTGACTTGCGTTTCATGTAGAGGCTATAAACCCCGACATAGATAACGAAACCAATAACCGCCAGCCACATGGCTAATGGGTTAGCGGCGACATAGAGTAGCAGCATGCCAGCAATACCCAGTACTGATGCATAAATCAGGCTTACTTTCGGATCGATAAGCCCTTTTACCAGGACACGGTTCTTCGTTCTCTCCATGATACGGTCGATATCACGGTCGATATAGTTGTTAAATACACACCCGGAGGCAACAACTAACGAGACACCGAACAGCGTGGCGAGAAAAAGGGGGTAATCAATCACGCCTTTGGAAGCGAGGAGAAATCCCCCAACGACAGAAATTAAATTGCCGAAAATAATTCCTGGTTTAGTGACTTGCAGGTATTGCTTAATCATCACATGCAGCTCTTTAGTCAACCATCATATTGATGTTGAGGTTGTACATAATCCAGAGTGAGCCCACAACAACGATTGCGATAATCATAGCGGTGAACAGGAGCGCCACCAGATTCCAACGTTCTTCGGACGATCCATTCATATGCAGGAAGTACACCAAGTGCACAATAATCTGCACAATAGCTAAACCGACCACTGTGGCCAGAATAATCGTATGAGAGGCAGTACCGCTCATCACCATCGCAAATGGAATAACCGTCAGAATGACTGACAGAATGAAGCCAATAAGATATGACTTCAAGCTACCGTGGCTGGCTCCACCGTGAGTCGTTGTTGGGTGACGAGTTGTTGGATGACTCATTACATGGCTCCTAACAGATAGACAACGGTGAATACGCAGATCCAGACCACATCCAGGAAGTGCCAGAACAAGCTCAGGCACATCAGACGGGTACGGTTCATTTCACTCAGGCCGCGTTTTGTTACTTGAATCATCATAATGATGATCCAAACCAGACCAGCAGTAACGTGAATACCGTGGGTGGCGACCAGAGCAAAGAAGCTGGACAGGAACGCACTACGATCCGGGCCATAACCTTCTTCAATCAGTTTATGGAATTCGTAAACTTCCATTGCGACAAAACCCAGACCGAACAGGAAAGTCAGACCTAACCAGGTCGTTACCTGGTTTTTATGGCCTTTATTCATGCCCAGCATAGCGATGCCGTAAGTAATACTGCTGAACAGCAACAGGAAGGTTTCGACCAGAACAAAGTTCAAATCGAAGATATCCTTACCTGAAGGGCCGCCAGCGGTTCCGTTCACCAGCACTGCATAGGTTGCGAACAAGGTCGCAAACAAAATACAGTCGCTCATCAGGTAGATCCAGAAGCCAAATACTTTCGTTGCTCCTGCATCGTGATGCCCATGCTCTGCATGGGCGACGTTGTGGTTAGTCAGAGTTTCAGTTGACATGATTCACGCCTGCTTTGCTGATTTGTTCATGATGAAGATCCTCAATGCGCTCAACTTCTGCCGCCGGCACATAGTAATCAACATCCTCGTCGAAGCTTTTCACAATCCAGGTAACAATCATGCCGACGAAGCCAACGATAGCCAGCCACCAGATATACCAGATCATGGCAAAGCCGAAGATCAAGCTGAAGCCAGCAATAATCACACCTGCGCCGGTATTCTTCGGCATGTGGATTTCTTCGTATTTCTCCGGGCGTTTGTACGCTTCGCCTTTCTCTTTCATATCCCAGAATTCATCACGGTCGACAACTTTAGGCACTACGGCGAAGTTATAGAACGGAGGTGGGGATGAAGTAGACCACTCCAGCGTACGGCCACCCCATGGATCACCGGTCAGATCACGATTCTGTTCGCGGTCACGGATACTGACGAATACTTGGATAACCTGACACAAAATACCGCAGGCAATCAGTGCTGCACCGCCCGCTGCCACCATTAACATGGCGTGGAACTCTGGGTTGATATCTTGGCTTAAACGACGGGTCATACCCATAAAGCCCAGTACGTACAGTGGCATAAAGGCCACGAAGAAACCGATAATCCAGAACCAGAATGCACGGATGCCCCATTTCTCGTTCAGCGTAAAGCCGAAGGACTTAGGCCACCAGTATGTCAGACCTGCGAAGCAACCGAATACCACACCACCGATAATAACGTTATGGAAGTGAGCAATCAGGAACAGGCTGTTATGCAGTACAAAGTTCGCCCCTGGAACCGCCAGCAGAACCCCGGTCATCCCACCGATAGAGAAGGTGATGATGAAGCCAATGGTCCACAGCATTGCAGAGTTAAGTTGGATACGGCCTTGGTACATGGTGAACAACCAGTTGAATATTTTCACCCCGGTAGGGATGGAAATGATCATCGTAGCTATACCGAAGAAGGCGTTAACGTTGGCACCGGATCCCATAGTGAAGAAGTGATGTAGCCAAACTATAAACGACAGTACGGTAATCGCGATGGTTGCCCAAACTAAAGAGGTGTAACCAAACAGACGCTTTCTTGAGAAGGTCGCAGTAACTTCAGAGAACACCCCGAATACCGGCAAGACCAGAATGTACACTTCCGGATGGCCCCAGGCCCAAATCAGGTTGATGTACATCATCATGTTGCCACCCATATCATTAGTAAAGAAATGGGTGCCAAGGTAACGATCCAATGTCAGTAACGCGACGGTCACTGTCAGGATCGGGAAAGAAACGATAATCAAAATGTTGGTGCAAAGTGCCGCCCATGTGAAGACCGGCATCTTCATCATCGACATGCCAGGCGCCCGCATTTTTAATATAGTGGCGAAGAAGTTAACACCGGTCAGCAAGGTCCCCAGACCGGAGATCTGTAGACTCCATATCCAGTAATCGACCCCAACACCTGGGTTGTACTCTTTACCTGACAGTGGCGGGTAAGCCAACCAACCGGTTTGCGCGAATTCACCGACCCCGAGAGAGATGTTAATTAACACCACCCCGACGACAAAGAACCAGAAACTCAATGAGTTCAGGAACGGGAAGGCAACGTCTCGAGCACCGATTTGTAACGGTACCACCACGTTCATCAGACCGACCACAAAAGGCATTGCCATGAAGAAAATCATGATAACGCCGTGAGCGGTGAAAATTTGATCATAGTGATGAGGTGGCAGGAAACCGGCCTCACCTGCGGAAGCAAGTGCTTGCTGGCTACGCATCATGATGGCGTCGGCAAAGCCACGCAACAGCATGACCATGGCGACCAAGATGTACATGATACCGATTTTTTTATGATCAACCGAGGTCAACCATTCGCTCCATAACCATTTCCATTTGCCGAAATAGGTCAGGGCAGCGACAACCGCTAATCCACCCAGCACAATTGCAGCAACGGTAACCATAATGATGGGTTCGTGTAGCGGAACCGCGTCAAGTGTTAATTTTCCCAACATCGTTTTATTCCTCGGCTCCGGCGTGAGCGGCGTGTTCGCCCATATCCATGCCCTGGCTCATATCCATGCCTTTATGCATGTCATCGCCCTTCTTGTGCATGTTCATATCGCCCATAAACTTGCCAATAATCCCTTTAAACAGCTCCGGTTTAATACTGGAGAAATACTCAACCGGGTTATTTTCGCTCGGTTCAGCCAGTTTATTGAAATCAGCAGTGGTATTTAGGGTATTTGGCGATTTTTTTACCTGTGCGACCCACTGGTTGAAGTCTTCCTGCGTTGGTGTTGCGATTGCAGTGAATTTCATACCAGAGAAGCCCTTGCCACTGAAGCTGCTGGAAATACCGTTGTATTTACCGGCTTCGTTGGCAATCAGATGCAGCTTGGTTTGCATCCCGGCCATCGCATAAATCTGCCCGCCTAACTGAGGAATAAAGAACGAGTTCATTACTGAATTAGAGGTGATTTTAAAGTTCACCGGAACATCAGTAGGGAAAGCCAGTTCATTTACTGTAGCAATACCTTGTTCTGGATAGATAAACAGCCATTTCCAGTCAAGGGAAACTACTTCAATAGTGATCGGTTTTTTACCAGCCACTTCGATAGGTTTGAACGGGTCAAGTTCGTGCGAGGTTTTCCACGTTATTGTCGCCAAAATAGCGATGATAATGATGGGAACAGCCCAGACAACAAGCTCAATTTTGTTGGAATGGGACCAATTTGGGGTGTAGGTCGCACTTTTGTTGGAGGCGCGGAACTTCCATGCAAAAGCAAACGCCATAAAAATAACCGGGATCACGACGATCAACATTAAACCGATAGCAGTAAGTATCAGTGTTTTTTGTTCGACTCCGATTGCGCCTTTGGGGTTCATCAATACCATATCGCAACCACTGAGCATCACTGTGGCTGCAAATAAAGACAACATACCCATATTTTTAATGTATTTCTTAAGTCTCATCTAACGACCTCAATTACAAAAGGGCTCTATTGTCGTTTCATGTGTGCGGGCATTTTACGGGAAGGTTGCAGGACTGTAAACACGCTTAATATTGTGTCAGCGGCTTGTTGACACTTTATGTTAAGGGGGTCACAGATGTTGCCCTGCGTGATAATTTACTAATGGCAACAATATGTTGGCGATAGGACTTGGGCATTAAACGGTAGATGTTAAGGAAAAACAACGGTAATTAGTGTTTTACTCACGGGAAATACTGATTTTCAATGTATACGTAGGCTTATTTTATGTAATTAATATGTGACGCGAAGGTAAATTAAAAACCATCCCGAGGTAACATAAATAGGTACCTCGGAATCATTCAACTAGAAATTATATTTAATTGAGTAAATGATAGCGTCTTGTAAAAAGTCTTCACCCAACTTGTTATAAGCATAACGGTATTGAATACCGGTAGTGAATTGTTTAACCGGTGTCCACCACAGTGAAATGGCACCGTTCACGCCATTACGGCCACCGTTACCTGCTGCGTAGCGTTCTGCACGGTTGAATTCAAGCTCGTTCCAATTGGTAATGCTGAATTTTTCATCAAACGCGGTGAAGTCATAACCTGCAACCCAACCCACTACATAACCGTTATTACCTGAATAATAGGTTTGATCAACATAATGTAATGCCACGAAAGGCTTCATCCACACGCCAGCTAGCGTTGCGTTATAGCCGACACCGTACAGGGTATTTACTTCGTGGAAGTTGTTGTAATCATTACCTTCAGCACTTGGCAGCGAGTAAGTGCCATAGACGTGACCGTACAAGTTGAAACCAGTATCACCTAAATAGTAGCGGCCGGTGCTTTTAAAGGTATAGCGTTGATTATCACCGGGTTGTGCTGTTTTTGAATTAAATGGGTTTTCTAAATCAAAGAAACCATAGACCTCCCCCCAGCTATAACCTGCGCCACCTTCCAACTCGATATAAGCAAAGTCATCTTTATGTGAGGAATTCCCTGATTTATGCGTAGTGCTTCGGGTCCAGTCCAGATAGTTCATGCTGATATTACCAAAACCCCACTGGTATTCAGCTTGTGCCGCCGGCACCAAAGTGATTGCAGTCAGCGCGAGCGCACCGATAAGAATTTTACGCATAAATGCCTCTGTGTAGTTGAAAGATGTCAGAAGAAACAAAAGGACACAGTCCTTAACAAAAAGTGCGCTCATCATAGTCTCACCGCCCGAAAGGATAAATAGTTAAGAGTGATGCAGTTCTCATTTTGTGAACAACTATTTGCAATGATTACTTAAATTTGTGACTTGACTCAATAATCTAGTGGTGGGGTATTCAGCGGGTTTATTTTGCGAGCATAAAAAAAGCCAGTACAAGTACCGGCTTTATGTTGTCGATGTGGTGTATTAAGCTAGTTTTTCTCGTCTTAACGCCAGATAATCCAATGCGCCGCCCAGAACCATGCCAACCACGCTGAGCTGAATACCTCGTAAAAGCAGCATATCAGCGACTTGGGGCGCAGCAGTCCAATCCAGCGCGTTGCTTATCAGCAAAATCAGCCATACAGCTAACAATATGCAGCCAACCGTCAGAAAGCGTAGCGCCCATCGGTAAGCGTTTTTAAACGCAGTTCGAGGCATAAATTCATCTGTTTTCTGCGTATGTTCCAGAGTTTGGCGGCAAATATAAAGCAATATCAGGCCCGGAATAGCTGCGGCGATCGAGAATAAATAGAAAAGAGGCCAACCATGAGTCTCAACAAACCACCCGGCGATCGAGCCGACATAAACTCGCCCCACGGCGGACAGCGCCGATAACAAAGCAAATTGCGTGGCAGAGAAGGACTTATTACAGAGCGTCATTAGCAGTGCGACAAACGCTGCGGTTCCCATGCCTCCGCACAGGTTTTCCAGGAAGATGGCACTGCCCATGGAGAATATATTTTTGTCAGTGATGGATAACAGCCAATAACCCACATTAGAAATAGCTTGTAACATGCCAAATATCATCAGCGCCCGGAACAGGCTCAAACGCTGCATCAGCAGGCCGCCATACAATGCACCAATAATGGTGGCAATCAATCCCAATGTTTTATTCACTAATCCCACTTCACCGGCATCAAACCCGACACCACGGATCAAGAATGTAGTGCTCAAGCTGGCGGCAAAGGCATCACCCATTTTGTAGAATACGATCAGCAGCAGAATTAGCCAGGCATTGTTGCGACCAAAGAAATCACGCAATGGTTCGACGATCGCCTGTTCCAGTGTTTTAGGCGGAGCAATACGAATATCGGGCTCAGGAGCAAATAAGGTAGCAAATACCCCAATAAGCATCAATCCAGCCATTAACCAGTAAGTTGATTGCCAGCCAAGGTAACGATCGGCAATCCATAGAGCTAATCCGCCCGAAACCAGCATGGCCAGGCGATAGCCCAGTACCGAGACGGCCGCACCGGTACCGCGCTCTTCAGCAGTAAGTAAGTCGGTCTTATAGGCATCAAAAACAATATCTTGCGACGCAGAACAAAACGCAACTAACACCGCGATTGCCGCCAACCACCATAAATGCTTTGCCGGTTCCATAAAACCCATGGCGATAATAGCCACAATTAATAGCAACTGGCTAATGACCAGCCAGCCACGTCGACGACCAAGAAAAGAAGGCGTGTAACGGTCCATCAATGGGGACCAGAGGAACTTAAAGACGTAGGCCTGACCGACCAGAGAGAAAATACCAATCGTTTTCAGATCGATGTTTTCAACGGTCATCCACGCTTGCAGCGTGCCACCGGTAAGGGCCAACGGAAGGCCCGAAGCAAACCCCAACAACAAAAGAATGAGAGAATTACGTTGGGTAAAAAGGTTTGAATAGCGATTGGGCATGTGAGACCTACATGCTCCACCCCTGATCGGGGTAGAGCATTCTGTTAAGCGGTAATAATGATGTTAAGCAAGCGGAAGATTAGCGAGCATTCTGTTTGATAAAGCTACTGACGCTAATGTCTTGCGCCATATCTGCAATCACATCGCTTAACACGGTATTGACAGCATCAGTGATTTTTTCGTTAGTCGCAGTAAATGCGCCTTGAACGTTATAGCTGGCACGGTAGTTTTTAACCTGCTTATTCCCATTTTTTGCGGTGGCAGTAATGGAGATATCCGCTTTAGTGGTGATGTTGTAGCGCAGGTTACCTTCCTGTACATCGGCAAACAGTTGGTTTACCACAATTTGTAAATCAACCGGAGCATCAGAGCCAATCATATAACCACGAGCCGTCATTTGTTTTTCCAGAACTTCTTGTAACAGGAAGCGCAGGTCACGGGATGGGGTTAACACCACCAGTTGCCCGTCACGGTTGACTTTAGCCAGTGCTGAATCCTGGCGCTGATCTGCGCCATTAATACTGATGGTAATACCCATTAGGGTGGGATCTTGTGGTGGTAATACCACTTTGGGTGTGACATTCAATGTGTTGTTACTAGCAGCACAGCCCGCCAGGATAAAAACAGCCAACAGCGGGAAAAAAATTTTCTTTAGCATGTTCACTTTCTCAATAGTTATGGAATTTTTTAATAATCAGAGCGGGATAGCTGCCATGTTATTTTGCGAATTTGCAGTAGCGACATCATAGCACTGGGATTGGCCGGTGGAAGATCCTGATGCAGAGAAATTCACCAAAAAAGGTGATTTTCCCCCAAGTAATCGTTCATTTCACTTAAAGACCTTACAAGTAACCTTTTCAATAGACTATCAGATTAGCCTCATAGCCTAAGCTGGCGGCAGGGAGATATTCGGGATATTTTGTATCTGAAATGTTATAAAACAGCGAAAATCAACTAACATTGCATGAGAGAGTAGGCAGTTTCTGCCTCAGCGGTTTAAGGAGAGCATGATGATTTTGATTCGGGAACAAATTGAAGAAAAACTAAAAACGGCATTCGAACCTAATCATCTGGAGGTGATTAATGAAAGTTATCGCCACAATGTGCCAGCCGGTTCTGAAAGTCATTTTAAAATTGTGATCGTCAGTGATAAATTTCAGGATCAACGCTTCCTGAGTCGCCATCGCGCGATTTATAGTGTGTTGGCTGATGAGCTGGCGGGCAGCGTTCATGCGTTGGCCTTGCACACTTATACTTTGAAAGAGTGGGCGGGGTTACAAGATACCGTCCCGGCTTCCCCGCCTTGTCGCGGAGCAGGGACTTTGGCTTAATCTGCTGGCTTAATCAAAAACAGGCCGGATAACAGTAGTAATTTCAGCCTGTTTTAGGGTATTAGTAAGTGAGAATTTTGCAAGCGGCCTCAGTGCCGCTTGCGTTTCTATATAGGCGACACCTTTATTTCATTAGTGCGCCGCAGGAGTTTTAGCCGAAGGAACGATTCACGCGTGAATTTTACCGCGACAACATTCGCTTGCTTTCCTCGACTCATAACCTGTGCGCCGCTATAATGTCGCGTCTTATTTTTCCGGAATGGTTTCGGGACGCTTCTGACATCTGGGATACTCGGTTCTGTATAATGCGGCCGCCCCGGTTCTTAGAAAATGTTTTCAGAGTTCGCATCATTCCTGCAAGGGTATGGTGCTGCTTCGTTGGCAGCTTCTGGAGTTGACCGAGCACTGTGATTTTTTTGAGGTAACAAGATGCAAGTTTCTGTTGAAACCACTCAAGGCCTTGGCCGCCGTGTAACAATTACTGTTGCTGCTGACAGCATTGAGAAAGCAGTAAAAAGCGAATTAGTGAAAGCCGCTAAAAATGTTCGTATCGACGGGTTCCGTAAAGGCCATGTGCCGATGAACATCGTTGAACAACGTTACGGTGCCTCTGTTCGCCAGGATGTTCTGGGTGACCTGATGCAACGTAATTTTGTTGATGCGATCATTAAAGAAAAAATTAACCCAGCTGGTGCACCAAACTATGTGCCGGGTGAATACAAGCAGGGTGAAGATTTTACCTATACTGTTGAGTTTGAAGTGTACCCAGACGTTGAACTGAAAGATCTGGAAAGCATCGAAGTAGAAAAGCCAGTTGTTGAAGTAAACGACGCTGACGTTGATACCATGCTGGAAACTCTGCGCAAGCAACAAGCGACCTGGAAAGAAACTGACGCCGCAGCGACTGCTGAAGATCGCGCAACTATTGATTTCAGCGGTTCTATCGACGGTGAAGAGTTTGAAGGTGGTAAAGCGTCTGATTTCGTTCTGGCGATGGGTCAGGGTCGTATGATCCCAGGCTTCGAAGACGGTGTTATCGGCCATAAAGCCGGTGAAGAATTCACCATCGACGTAAACTTCCCAGAAGATTATCACGCAGAAAACCTGAAAGGTAAATCAGCGAAATTCGACATCGTGTTGAAGAAAGTTGAAGTGCGTGAGCTGCCAGAACTGACTGAAGAATTCATCAAGCGTTTCGGCGTTGCTGATGGTTCATTAGCGGGTCTGCGTGCTGAAGTGCGCAAAAACATGGAACGTGAGCTGAAAGGCGCGGTACGTAACCGTGTTAAAACTCAGGCAATCGACGGTCTGGTTAGCGCTAACGAAATCGACGTTCCAGCAGCACTGGTTGACAGCGAAATCGACGTATTGCGTCGTCAGGCTGCACAGCGTTTCGGTGGTAACGAGAAACAAGCTGCTGAGCTGCCACGTGAACTGTTTGAAGAACAAGCTAAACGTCGTGTTGTTGTTGGTTTGTTGCTGGGCGAAGTTATCAGCCAGCACGAGCTGAAAGCTGATGAAGATCGCGTTAAAGTGCTGATCGAAGAAATGGCTTCTGCTTACGAAGATCCACAAGAAGTTATTGAATTCTACAGCAAAAACAAAGAGCTGATGAACAATATGCGCAATGTTGCTCTGGAAGAACAGGCGGTAGAAACTCTACTGTCTAAAGCCAAAGTAACTGAAAAACCAACGACCTTCAGTGAGCTGATGAATCAGACCACTGCTGCGTAATGTTTTTTAGCGCATCAAACTGGATATAATCTATCCGGTGTTGTGATTGATTGAGCCCGTCGCCTTTGGCTGCGGGCTTTTTCTTTTAGTCACAATAATGCTTCAATAGTATGATTAATCTGGCATGTTTCACCGTAATCTGCGCTATATTTGAAACGTGAAATAAAGTACTTAACAGAGAAACAGCCCATTGAGCGTCGGGGTTACGGTAGGGGTGATGGGGGCGCGTCAGGCGAAAAAATGTCTGTGGGGCTTGAAAAATAATATTAATCCCCCAATTTACCTAACAGACGTTCATATAACATGTTGATGAAACACGGGCTGATTACTCGCGTAATGTGTCTGGATAACCAGATTGTTTGAACCCGGTGGTTTGAACGCGACCTTGATGCATGAACATAGTCATCATTACTTATCTCAAGTAGAATCGGTTATGAATGGCGCCAAAGTAAATTCTATTAGGAGACGGTAATGTCATACAGTGGCGAACGAGATCAATTTGCACCTAACATGGCTCTGGTGCCAATGGTGGTTGAGCAGACTTCACGTGGGGAGCGTTCTTACGATATCTTCTCCCGTCTGTTAAAAGAGCGCATCATTTTCCTGACCGGTCAGGTTGAAGACCATATGGCAAACTTGATCACGGCACAGATGCTATTTTTGGAAGCTGAAAATCCAGAAAAAGACATTTTCCTGTATATTAACTCACCAGGTGGGGTGATTACTGCCGGAATGTCAATTTATGACACCATGCAATTCATTAAGCCTGATGTCAGCACTATCTGTATGGGCCAGGCATGCTCAATGGGTGCGTTCCTGTTGACTGCGGGTGCTAAGGGTAAACGTTTCTGTTTGCCGAATTCACGGGTCATGATTCACCAACCGCTGGGCGGTTTCCAGGGGCAGGCGACAGATATTGAAATTCATGCCAGAGAGATTTTAAAAGTAAAATCGCGCATGAATGAACTGATGGCAAAACACACGGGTAAATCTCTTGAAGAAATAGAGAGAGACACTGAGCGTGACCGTTTCTTGTCAGCCGAAGAGGCTGTAGGATACGGATTAGTTGATGCCGTGTTGACTAGACGTGTCTAACGACTTATTTCTGTGAGCCGATATACTATAGTGTATGTAAATAGAACAGATCGTGGAGTAGAACAAGTTAAACTGTGTATTGTTCGTACACTCCCCATGATATCGGCAGCCCGTTGAAGGCTAATGTGGCGTCCAGAAATACCGAGAATAGTCTCCCTACCACCATTTTTTGGGTGTGGTAGATACTGAAAAAGAGGTTTACTGATGACAGATAAGCGCAAAGACGGTTCTGGAAAGCTGCTGTATTGCTCTTTCTGCGGCAAAAGCCAGCATGAAGTGCGTAAGCTAATTGCCGGGCCGTCAGTGTATATCTGCGATGAATGTGTCGATTTGTGTAACGACATTATTCGCGAAGAGATCAAAGAAGTCGCCCCACATCGGGAGCGCAGTTCGCTGCCTACGCCGCATGAAATCCGCCACCACCTGGATGATTATGTCATCGGGCAGGAACCGGCGAAAAAAGTGTTGGCCGTTGCGGTATACAATCACTACAAGCGGTTGCGTAATGCGGATACCAGTAATGGTATCGAGCTGGGTAAAAGTAATATTTTGCTGATTGGTCCGACGGGTAGCGGTAAAACGCTGTTGGCGGAAACATTGGCCCGCTTTTTGGATGTGCCGTTTACTATGGCAGATGCAACCACGCTAACTGAAGCCGGTTACGTGGGCGAAGATGTTGAAAACATCATTCAGAAGCTACTGCAGAAATGTGATTACGACGTTCAGAAAGCGCAACGTGGTATCGTCTATATCGATGAAATTGATAAGATTTCACGTAAGTCTGATAACCCGTCGATCACCCGTGATGTCTCAGGCGAAGGTGTGCAGCAGGCCCTGTTAAAATTGATCGAAGGGACTATTGCTGCGGTGCCGCCACAAGGGGGTCGTAAGCATCCACAGCAGGAGTTTTTACAGGTTGATACCTCTAAAATTCTGTTTATCTGTGGTGGTGCTTTTGCGGGGCTGGACAAAGTTATCGGGCAGCGGATTAACACCGGAACGGGTATCGGTTTCGGCGCGACGGTAAAAGGCAAGTCAGAGAAGGCAACAGAAGGCGAATTATTGAGCCAGGCTGAGCCGGAAGACTTGATTAAATTCGGTTTAATCCCTGAATTTATCGGCCGCTTGCCAGTAGTTGCAACCTTGAGTGAATTGAGCGAAGACGCATTGATTCAGATCCTGAAAGAACCGAAGAACGCACTGACTAAACAGTATCAGGCGTTGTTCAACCTTGAAGGTGTGGAACTTGAGTTCCGTGATGAGGCGTTGACGGCTATTGCCAAAAAAGCAATGGCACGTAAAACAGGTGCTCGTGGTCTGCGTTCTATCGTAGAAGGCGCATTGCTGGATACCATGTACGATTTACCGTCAATGGACAGTGTGGAGAAAGTGGTTGTAGATGAGTCAGTTATCGCTGGTCAATCTGCTCCAATGCTGATTTATGGTCAACCTGAAGCTCAGGCTTCTGGCGAATAATTAGCCAATTAATCCAGATGGTTAGTATGACAATGGGGGATTTTATCCCCCATTTCTTTTTCCTCGCATTGTAATCGTTGAATGTAAGACATTCGTCCCCATATACTCAATTACATATTCAGTGAAACTCGTGATGACTCGTGTTTCACGAGATTCCCAGTAATCTGACGGAAGCTAAACTAAGAGAGAGCTCTATGAACCCTGAGCGTTCCGAACGCATAGAAATCCCTGTATTGCCTCTGCGCGATGTAGTGGTTTATCCGCATATGGTGATCCCACTGTTTGTTGGCCGGGAAAAGTCGATTCGGTGCCTGGAAGCTGCAATGGACCATGATAAAAAAATCATGCTGGTTGCGCAGAAAGAAGCCTCGACGGATGAGCCTGGTATCAATGATCTGTTTTCAGTAGGTACTGTAGCTTCGATTTTGCAAATGCTGAAATTGCCTGATGGCACGGTCAAAGTGCTGGTTGAAGGATTACAGCGTGCGCGTATTACCACGCTTTCTGACAGCGGCGAACATTTTGCTGCTCAGGCGGAATACCTCGAATCGCCAGTGATGGACGATCGTGAGCAGGAAGTTTTGGTGCGCACGGCGATTAATCAGTTTGAAGGTTATATCAAACTGAACAAAAAAATCCCGCCGGAAGTGCTGGCATCATTGCATAGCATTGATGATGCGGCACGTCTTGCTGATACTATCGCGGCACATATGCCGTTGAAGTTAAATGATAAACAAGCTGTTCTGGAAATGTTCGATATCACCGAACGTCTGGAATATCTGATGGCGATGATGGAATCAGAAATTGATCTGTTACAGGTCGAAAAACGGATCCGTAATCGCGTCAAAAAGCAGATGGAAAAGAGCCAGCGTGAGTACTATCTGAACGAGCAAATGAAAGCCATTCAGAAAGAACTGGGCGAGATGGACGATACGCCAGATGAGTATGAAGCACTAAAGCGTAAAATCGAAGCGGCCAAAATGCCGAAAGATGCGCGCGAAAAAACGGAAGCCGAGCTACAAAAACTGAAAATGATGTCACCCATGTCAGCGGAAGCTACAGTGGTACGTGGTTACATCGATTGGATGTTGCAGGTTCCGTGGCACAGCCGCAGTAAAGTTAAAAAAGATCTGGTAAAGGCGCAGGAAGTTCTGGATACCGACCACTACGGCTTGGAACGCGTCAAAGATCGTATTTTAGAATATCTCGCAGTACAGAGCCGGGTTAGCAAAATTAAAGGGCCAATCCTGTGTCTGGTTGGGCCTCCAGGGGTAGGTAAAACCTCGCTGGGGCAATCTATTGCTCGTGCGACAGGCCGCCAGTATGTGCGTATGGCGTTGGGTGGGGTACGTGACGAAGCCGAAATTCGCGGTCACCGCCGTACCTATATCGGTTCTATGCCGGGTAAATTGATCCAGAAGATGGCGAAGGTTGGGGTGAAAAACCCGCTATTCCTGTTGGATGAGATCGATAAAATGGCATCGGATATGCGGGGTGACCCTGCCTCGGCATTGCTAGAGGTGTTAGATCCGGAACAAAACGTTGCCTTTAACGATCACTACCTGGAAGTGGATTACGATCTGTCAGATGTGATGTTTGTTGCCACCTCTAACTCCATGAATATTCCGGCACCTTTGTTGGACCGTATGGAAGTGATTCGCCTGTCTGGTTATACCGAAGATGAGAAACTCAATATTGCCAAGCAGCATCTGTTGCCAAAACAGTTTGAGCGCAACGCCATTAAGAAGGGCGAGCTAACCATCGATGACAGTGCCATCATGAGCATTATTCGTTATTACACCCGTGAGGCTGGGGTGCGTAGTCTGGAGCGTGAAATCTCCAAACTGTGCCGTAAGGCAGTAAAAAATCTGCTGATGGATAAAACGGTTAAGCACATTGAAATCACCGGTGACAACCTGAAAGACTTCCTGGGGGTGCAGAAGGTCGATTATGGCCGTGCTGATACTGAAAACCGAGTAGGTCAGGTAACGGGGCTGGCATGGACCGAAGTGGGTGGTGATTTGCTGACCATCGAGACTGCTTGTGTGCCGGGCAAGGGTAAGCTGACTTACACCGGCTCATTGGGTGAAGTGATGCAAGAGTCTATCCAGGCTGCATTGACCGTGGTGCGTGCGCGTGCGGATAAATTAGGCATTAATCCTGATTTCTACGAAAAACGCGACATTCATGTGCATGTGCCTGAAGGTGCGACGCCGAAAGATGGTCCGAGCGCAGGTATTGCCATGTGTACGGCGTTGGTTTCTTGCCTGACAGGTAACCCGGTGCGGGCGGATGTTGCAATGACAGGTGAAATCACCTTGCGTGGTTTAGTATTGCCAATTGGTGGTTTGAAAGAGAAATTGTTGGCCGCGCATCGTGGTGGGATCAAAATTGTGCTAATTCCAGAAGATAACAAACGTGATTTGGAAGAGATTCCGGACAATGTTATCGCTGATCTGGAAATTCATCCGGTTAAGCTAATTGATGATGTTTTAGCCATTGCTTTGCAAAATCCCGTCTTTGGGGCACAGCCGGTAGCGTCAAAATAGTGACGGATCGCAAGAAGTATTGATAAAATTGATGCTGGTAAGTGAAATGCTACTTGCCAGCTATTTTTTGTGCCGCTAAGTTAGTTCGGTTGTTCGACAAAAGTTTAAGCCTTTGGGCTGCTTGCCAAGGTCGAACAGGATTGATATAACAGCTGCGCTGTCGTGTTGTCCGTAGGGATTTTCGGCGCGACAATAGAATTCTAAAGGGGATGAAAGAGTGAATAAGTCACAACTGATCGACAAAATTGCCGCAGGTGCTGATATTTCTAAAGCGGCCGCTGGGCGCGCATTAGATGCAATTATTGCTTCTGTTACTGAATCTTTGAAAGAAGGGGATGACGTAGCTCTGGTTGGTTTTGGTACTTTTGCAGTACGTGAGCGTTCTGCACGTACTGGCCGTAACCCTCAGACAGGCAAAGAAATCAGTATTCCAGCCGCTAAAGTACCAGGCTTCCGTGCCGGTAAAGGCTTGAAAGACGCTGTAAACTGATTATTGAGTCAATTCTCACCTGTAAAGTCATCGACGTTGCAGTCAGGCAGTAAGCCAACACTTCTGCAACCTTAAGTACCAAAGGTATATATTGTTTGTGTTAAACAATAACCTGACGCAGTTGAGCTGGTAAGGTAAGATACAAGGCGCATCGTTAATGATGCGCTTTTTTTTCGCGCAGCAGCACGAAGGGCTGTCGCAAGGAATGCTGGGTTTATTTAGACCTGCGCAACAGTTTTAATCCATATTACAGCGGAGTATTGTCACATTATGATGGACAATTTACGCGCGGCTGCTAATAACGTCGTGCTCAAAATCATTCTGGCCTTGATCATGTTGTCCTTCATCCTGACTGGTGTTGGCAGCTATCTGATTGGCGGTTCCAACGACTTTGCAGCCAAAGTTAATGGCCAAGAGATTAGTCGTGCTCAGTTAGAACAGGCTGTACAGAGTGAACGTGGCCGCTTGCAACAGCAATTAGGTGAACAGTTCTCCGCACTGGCTGGCAATGAAGGCTACATGCTGCAATTGCGTCAGCAAGTACTTGGGCAGTTGGTCAACAATATGCTGCTTGACCAATACGCCAAAAAACTGGGCCTGACTGCCAGCGATGAACAAGTTAGAGATGCCATCCGCCAGGCACCTTATTTCCAGACCGATGGTAAGTTTGATAACAACAAATATCTCGAACTGGTTAACCGGATGGGATACACCCCAGATCAATTCGCGCAATCACAGCGTCAGCAGCTTATTAATCAACAATTGCTACAAGCCTTTGGTGATACAGGCTTCGTGCTGCCTATAGAAGCACAGGCTATGTCAGAGCTGATTTTGCAGCAACGTGAAGTCCGTCTGGCAACTCTGGATCTCAAAGCACTCCAGGCTCCGCAGAAAGTGACGGATGAAGAACTGCAAGCCTACTACGACCAGAACAAGAATAGCTTCATTGCACCAGAACAGATGAAAGTCAGTTTCATTGCGATGGATGCTGCCGCGATGCAGGACAAAATCACGGTCACTGAAGAGGATATCGCGGCATACTATGAACTGCATAAAAGCAGCTATACCCAGCCTGAACGCCGTAACTACAGTGTTATTCAGTTCAAGACGGAAGCTGAAGCTAAGTCTGCTTTGGATGAGTTGAAAAAAGGTGCTGATTTTGCCGCTGTAGCAAAAGAGAAATCTACCGATATTATTTCTCGCAAAAATGGTGGTGAACTGGGTTGGTTGGAACCAGAAACCACGGCTGATGAATTGAAACAAGCCAATCTAAGTGAGAAAGGCCAGCTATCTGACGTGGTTAAATCCTCAGTGGGTTACTTGATTGTCCGTTTAAACGATATCAAGCCAGAACAGGTTAAACCGCTGTCAGAAGTGCATGATGCATTAGCGAAACAGGTTAAACAGGAAAAAGCCGTTGACGCTTATTACGCGTTACAGCAAAAGGTCAGTGAAGCAGCCACCAGTGATAACGAATCTTTGGCTTCGGCAGAAGAAGTCGCAGGCGCTAAAGCTAAGCAAACTGGGTGGTTTACCCGTGATGCGGTGCCTGCTGAGGTTAACTTCAAACCGGTTATACAGGCTATCTTTGAAGGTCGCCTGGTCGGTGAGAATGGCGCACCTGGCAGCAATTCAGATGTCATCACTGTTGACGGTGACCGTGCTTTTGTTATCCGTATTGACGGCCACAAACCAGAAGGTGTCGAGCCATTTGATCACGTCCGTGATCAGGTAGCTGAACTGGTGAAACGTCAGAAAGCAGAGCAACAGGCTCGTGTTGATGGCGAGAAGCTCCTGACTGCACTGAAGCAAGGTAAAGGCGAAGAAGCGATGAAGGCCGCCGGTATCAGCTTTGGTGAGAAGAAAACCATGGCGCGGGCATCAGGTGACGATCAATTAGTACAGACAATCTTTGCTTTGCCTCATCCGCAGAAAGATCAGCCGGTTTATGGCTTATCTCAGGATCGTCAGGACAATATCGTATTGATCGAACTGTTGTCGGTAACTCCGGGTAAATTGCCGGAAGGCGAAATGAAGCCCTTTACGGCTAAAATGCTGGAAGGGTCTAGCGGCGTGACCTTTGATGCGCTGATGGCAAACCTGCGTAAACAGGCAACCATTAAGCTGGGTCCTGCGGAGCAACAACAACCGCAATAAGCCTCGCATTCATCTGCAACTCGATGTAACAACGAAAGGTCGCTTTGGCGGCCTTTCGCATATCTGAAATCTGCCCTTTGCGATAAATCGGAGGGTGCGGCAAGGTAGCCATGCTGTCAAACACAAGGAGGATACAGCATGAAATTCATAGGAAAATTATTGGTAATAACGGCATTGTTGGCAGGTTTTAATCTGCAACAGATAGCCAACGCAGCACCGGCAAGCCTTACCAACTCATCTCAGTCAGGCAAAGACACAGCAAAAGGCAATGTCACAACGCGTAGCCATCTGCAAGCAGGAAACTCGAAAGCAAAAGTGCCTGAGGCGAAAAGCGAGAGTGCTAACGCGGCTACCGCGGCCATTGCTGGCAATCCATCAAGCCAAATCAATATTAATAGTGCTGATGCAGAGCAATTGGCACAGTTTCTTAGTGGAATTGGTAGAAAGAAAGCAGAGGCAATTGTTAATTATCGCGAACAATTCGGCCCCTTTACTGATGCAGAACAGTTGCTTGAAGTTCCTGGTATTGGTCCGTCGTTCTTAGAGAGAAACAATGCCAGGCTGAAAATGTAACGTTAGGCTAGATGAGTAACTATCGTGGTCAGGCAGGTACCGATAAGTGTTTGTCTGGCTATTTTTACCGCATGTTTTCACAACACCTGTTCACCATAAATAATGCCCATAACTCCATAGGATAAGCCGCCACTGTCAGGTAAAACTGTGACGTTGATCCAAATTATATTGTAAGCATGCTATGAAGATTTCTTCCTCTGCTAACCTTTGTTTTAAGGTCATACCAGTGGTATGGGTCACTCTATCATTACTATTCACTGTCTGGAGACGTTCGTCGTCATGCATACTTATATTAAAGTCCGGGGTTTCCATATTGATGTTTTTCAACATGTTAATAACGCCCGTTACTTAGAGTTTCTCGAAGAAGCGCGCTGGGAATGGCTTGATGGAGAGCCTGCGGCACAATGGATGGCTGAAAAGAAAATCGCTTTTATCGTGGTTAATATCAACATTAACTATCGTCGACCCGCAGTGCTGGGTGACCGGTTACGAATCGATAGCCAGCTATTAAAGCTAAACGCTAAAAGTGGCGTGATGAAGCAAACGATCACGCTGGAACCTGAGTCTATTCCGGTGGCCGATGCAGAATTGACGTTTGCTTGTATTGATTTGCGTAGTCAGAGGGCATTGCCTCTCGAGGGAGAACTGCGCGAAAAACTGGAAGAATTTGTTAATCGAGGTATCTCAGGCTAAGCCAACAACTATTACTGAGGAGCATCTATCTCTCGGTAATATAAGAATACGAGGAGTAGTGGGGGGCCTCGCTCTGATGAGCGAGGTGAATATTAGGGGACGGTTTTAGTTGGCCATCACAGTCGTTATTTAGCCATGATAGCCAGTAAATCCTGATAGCCATCAGCGCAGAAAATCAATCAAACCAGTCCGGTTTTTTGTTTCAAGCTCAGTAACACGTCGGGTTTATTAGCAAGATAGAGCCCCAGCCCTTTGGCGCGTAAATGGCAGGCGGCACATTGGCCACAGCCATCACCTTGAATACCGTTGTAACAAGTTAGCGTACCCTGGCGGACGAGATCCAGTTGCTGATAATAATCAGCCAGTGCCCATGTTTCTGCTTTATCCAGCCACATCAATGGCGTGATAAAAGCAATATCTCGGCCAATACCTAAATCGATGGCATGGTTGAGTGCCTTGACGAACTCATCCCGGCAGTCAGGATACCCAGAGAAGTCGGTCTCGCAGACACCAGTGATAACCGCCTGAGCTTGCACCTGATAAGCATAAATTGCGGCTAAGGTCAGGAATAAGATATTGCGGCCTGGGACAAAGGTGCTGGGAACCGTATCCGCATCTTCTTCACTATCAGTAGGAACGGGAATACTGTCGCGGGTTAGACTGCTGACGGCTAACTCATTAAGCATACCAACATCCAGTACTTTATGGGCTTTAGCGCCAAGTCGTGTGGCAAGCTCACGAGCAACGTCTATTTCTGCCCGGTGGCGTTGCCCATAATCGAATGTGATGCAATGGACTTCATCATATTGCTGTAATGCTTGGATTAAACAAGTAGTGGAATCTTGTCCACCACTAAAGACAACTACGGCGCGCTTCATATTGTGGCCTCGTACGGTAGTGGGTTTGGCAGGGGAAATCCCACGGCAAAATTAATAACTGACAGTATGTTACTCAGTTCGCATTCTAAAGGGTAGTTACCCGTACTTTGCTATCAGGTTATGGCTGGTGGCAGCCATGCCTGGCTGAAATCAAACCAGCCATATGCGGTTAGAGTAACGCCGTTAATCCGTGGGGGAGCATTGACCTGATATTGGTAATTGAACAGCGGCAGAATCAGCCCTGAGAGCATCAGGTCATTATAATATTCTTGTAATTGGCGAAAACGTTCTGGAGCCGGTTCAATTTGTTGAATATGAATCAGTGTTTTTTGCTGCTGTTCTAACTGCTTAGGGGAGAGAATACCACGCCACAGTGGGTCAAGCCGGAGCCAACTTTCCATAGTCGCTTCGGGTGATTCACCGACTAAATGGTCTGCTAATAATAAATCGGCCTCTTGAATTTGATGAGTGTCTTTCCACTGCTTATCGTGGCTGGCACGAGTTTCTAATATGCAGCCATGAGCCGCTAATACCGTTTTTAGTTGTTCGGCAACACTTTCAAGCTCCATTGGCGGTTGATAGACCAATATCAGGTGGGCAGGCAGTGGCGGGTTTTCATCCGATGTGAACTGCGGGATAGGCCAGCCGGGCAGCATTTCATGGCTGGGCGTTATCACGCCACGCCGAATTGACAGTTCTTCTAATATGCCGGAGGTTTGTACTAACATCAGTAACTTGGCTATTTGCTGGGGAGTCATGTTGTTGAGGTGCTGATTAATGGCCAGATAACAAAATCCGAGGCTCATACTGCGTTGGACAGGGCGGGCTAAAGGGACATCTTCTTCCTGACCGAGGGTAATACGCACCGGATGTTGGCAACTACCGGCTGCTGATTGTGCCACCAGGCTCGGAGTTATCCAGTATTCAATGAGTTCCAGATACGGATGCTGTAAATGGTAAAACTCATGTTGCTCCAGCCGGACAAGATGCGGGTCGAAGGTCGCCAACTTAAACGGGCCTGCGCCTAACAGTGGATAGTCCGGATGAAACAGTCGGCACGGTAAATCCGCCAATCGATGCGCTAACCAGTAATCAGGCTGAGAAAGGGTGAATTGCAGGCATAAGGCATGGGGGAGGGTGATGGCCGAAATAGAGGTAAAGCTAGCCTGGCTGCGTGGATTTGCCCGCAATAGCGCTAACGTTTGCAGCAATTGTTCGCTGCGGATGTGCTCCCCATTATGCCAGCGCAATTGGCTACGTAAGAAGAATTGCCAGGTTAGACCATCGTCACTGACCTGCCAGTGATGCGCCAAATCGGGCTTAGGCAGTGGATCACCGGTGTTAAATCGAGTCAGACCAGCGTGCAATGTATAAATTAGGTGCTGCTCAGCCCGCCCAGTGGCGGTGAGTGGATTTAACGGTTCAAGCTCGCGGTAATAAGGAATTCGCAATATTGGGCTGTCTGCTTGCCATTGTCCCCCCATATGAGGGTTCAGTAACGCTTGTAGGCGTTCTGGCTCCAGTTGAGCTAATGTGAGTGCTACCTGATGATTTCCTTGCTCGAGGAATACCTGTAGGTAGGTTGCCCGCAGTGCATCCGGGTTTTTCAAGCATTGCAGTTGTGCCCGCTTTCCTCGGCCAACTTGTGAATGCCAACTGAGCCAGTCATTCGCCTGTAGCTGCTGAATCAGGGTGCGGGCATGGCGTTCACTGCAAAATAGCAAACCTGCCAGTTCACTCACCGTGGTAGCAACGGGTTGATCCCCGAATTTCTGATACAAACGCTGATATTGGGTTAGCCGGTGAATAATGCGCATAATTAAATCCGGAACAGTTTAAAATATTTGTTCACTATTAGTTCCGTAAATAGTACGCCATAATTTTATTCATACCACCAGTTTCACTCTCTATGAGGTTTTAAATGTACCGTTTAGCCGCTTTTGATATGGATGGAACCTTACTGATGCGCGACCATAAAATGGGTGGCACTACCTTGAATGCTTTGCATCAGTTAGTGGAAAACGGGGTGATCCTCACCTTTGCCACCGGTCGGCATTATATTGATATGAAGGGGATTTTATCTCATTCAGGTATTAATGGTTATTTGATCACTGGCAATGGTACTCGGGTCTATGACGTCGAAGGGGAGCCATTACAGAGTATGGATTTACCCGCAGAACTGGTGGAGTTTGCGATGCGTACCCCATGGGAAACTCATGCCAGTATCCATATATTCCGCGATAATGGCTGGTTTACTGACCGCAATGATTCAGCGCTGCTGACGGCACATAAAACCAGCGGTTTTCAATTCCAACTCACCGCGCTGGATACATTACCACTGACCGGCAATCACAAAATTTGCTTTATTGCACCACATCAGGAATTGGTCGCGCTTAAAACTCAGCTCGAACAGCAGATGGGCAGTGAGGCAGATTTTTGTTTCTCGGCTATTGAGTGCCTGGAGGTATTACCCCGTGGCTGCAACAAAGGGGCCGCTTTAGCGCGATTAAGCCATCACCTCGATTTAACCCTGGCAGATTGCATGGCATTTGGTGACGCAATGAATGATAAAGAGATGTTGTCGCAGGTGGGGCGCGGGTTAGTGATGGGAAATGCATTACCGCAATTGAAACAAGAGTTACCTCATTTACAGGTTATTGGGCGCTGCGAACAACAAGGTGTCGCCCACTATTTGCAACATTGGCTAAGTTCACCACACCTCACCTATTCCCCCGAATTCTGAGGTTCATACCCTTTGTTCTTGAGGCTGTAGCCGTGGTCGCGAGGTTCTCTCGCTGCGGCCTACGATTTTAATTGCTCTGGGTATAGCTATTAGCCAGCCGGATAACCATCCGGTTTTTTTCTTCCGCAAGGCAGTTTGTTAGCATGAATTGCTGATAAACTGCCTTTTGCTTTTGATGGTTTTTGGCTGCTAACTGAGACCTTATTCTTATTACAGATTTTTCAATTCATTGCTAAACGGTGTTAGGTCACCAATATTATTACTGACCCATTGGGCATCGTAATAGGTATCAAGATAGCGCTCACCGCTGTCACAGAGTAACGTCACGAGAGCACCAGTTTTACCCTGTTCTCGCATCTGTTTGGCCAATTGTAATGCTCCCCAGACGTTAGTACCGGTTGATGCGCCCACTTTGCGGCCCAGAATACTTTCCAGCCAATGGATAGTTGCAACACTGGCAGCATCAGGAACCCGTAACATGCTGTCGATCACTTCTGGGATAAATGAAGGTTCTGCCCGTGGGCGGCCTATCCCTTCAATGCGGCTACCACAACTGCCGGTTACCGTGCGGTCACGGTTGCAGAAACAGTCATAAAATACCGAGTTTTCCGGATCGACCACCATCAGTTGAGTATCATGCCCCTGATAGCGGATATATCGGCCCAAGGTTGCCGATGTGCCACCAGTACCTGCACTCATTACAATATAATCAGGTACCGGGAAGGGTTCACGAGCCATTTGACGGAAGATACTATCAGCAATGTTATTATTGCCTCGCCAGTCGGTAGCTCGCTCGGCATAAGTAAACTGATCCATATAGTGGCCATTCAGATCACGAGCCAGTTGCTCTGATACCGCATAAATTTGCCCAGTGCTTTCAACAAAATGGCAACTGCCGCCGTAGAACATGATTTGTTCAACTTTACGCCGAGCGGTACAACTGGGCATCACGGCGATAAATGGCAAGCCAATCAAGCGGGCAAAGTAGGCTTCAGATACCGCCGTGCTTCCTGAGGAAGCCTCGATTATGGTTGTTCCTTCCGTTATCCAACCATTGCATAAACCATAAAGAAACAATGAGCGCGCCAAACGGTGCTTCAAGCTACCGGTTGGATGAGTGCTCTCATCTTTTAAATAGAGATAAATGCCGGGAAAAGTGGGCAGATTTAAGCGGATCAGGTGGGTATCAGCGGAGCGCTGAAAATCAGCTTCTATTTCACTGATAGCATTCTTTACCCAAGTGTTGGTCATTTTATGGCCTGCGATGTAGGTAGTAAACTAATGATGACTAGATTAACGGTTATCAAAGAAAAAAACGTTGCCATTTTTCCTTCTTTATCGCCAAATAGTAGAAATTTATTCTCTGGTTTCTCGTTATGTTAGATAAAACTGACCGTAAACTCCTTTGTATGTTGCAAGAAGATTGCACCCAGTCACTACACGTGCTGGCCGAGGCCGTCAATTTGACCTCTACACCTTGCTGGAAACGCTTGAAACGCCTTGAGGATGAGGGATTTATCCGTGGACGAGTCGCATTGCTGGATAGCGAAAAGTTGGGATTAGGACTTACGGCATTTGTACTGATCAAAACACAGCAGCATAATAGTGTCTGGTATCAGGAGTTCGTCGAATTTACCAAGCAAATGCCTGAGGTGCTGGCATTCTATCGTATGGCTGGCGAATATGACTATCTGATGCAGGTAGAAGTTGCCGATATGAAAAGTTACGATAATTTTTACAAACGGATGGTTAATGGCGTTCCGGGGCTGATTGATGTGACATCAAGCTTTGCAATGGAAAAAATTAAATATACGACTATGTTGCCTGTTCCTGAGTGATTAATGGGATAAAAAACCATTTTAACGATGGTATTCTACTTTCTTGTCGCATTTAGCGAGAAAATACCGATGCTGTTCGGTGTCAGAGTATGGAATAAAACTTCGTGAGATTGTTTGCACAATTAGGCTGGTATTTCCGCCGAGAGTGGCGTCGTTATGTGGGCGCGGTGTTGCTGCTGATTATTATCGCTATCCTGCAATTATTGCCACCTAAGCTGGTCGGAGTGATTGTCGATGGCATCAGTACAAAACAGATGTCGACCGACATATTACTGGTATGGATTGGCGTGATGCTGGTGACGGCTATCGTGGTCTATCTGCTGCGTTATGTCTGGCGCATTTTATTATTTGGCGCTTCCTATCAATTGGCGGTGGAATTGCGTGCGAAATTTTATCGTCAACTCAGCCGTCAGGCTCCCGGATTCTATTTACGTCATCGTACTGGCGATTTAATGGCGCGCGCCACCAATGATGTCGATCGCGTGGTTTTTGCTGCAGGTGAGGGCGTGTTGACGTTGGTGGATTCGCTGGTGATGGGCTGCGCGGTTCTGATTGTGATGAGTACCCAAATCAGTTGGCAATTAACACTGTTGTCATTGTTACCCATGCCGGTGATGGCGGTAGTAATCAAATATTATGGTGACCAACTGCACCAGCGTTTTAAATCGGCTCAAGGAGCATTCTCGACACTGAATAATCAGGCGCAGGAAAGTCTGACTAGCATTCGCATGATTAAAGCCTTTGGCCTGGAAGAGAAGCAATCACAGCAGTTTGCGCAGGTAGCCGCAGAAGCCGGCGCGAAGAATATGTACGTCGCGCGCATTGATGCCCGTTTTGATCCAACAATTTATATTGCTATCGGGATCGCTAATTTATTGGCTATCGGCGGTGGTAGCTGGATGGTGGTTAACCACAGCATTACCTTGGGGCAATTAACCAGTTTTGTGATGTATCTGGGGCTGATGATTTGGCCGATGCTGGCATTGGCCTGGATGTTCAATATCGTTGAACGCGGCAGTGCAGCTTATAGTCGTATCCGCAGTTTGTTGGAAGAGGCTCCAGTGGTGGAAGACGGTGAGATCGAATTATCTAACGGGCGTGGCACGTTAGCGGTAAATATTCGCCATTTCACTTATCCGGGCAGTGAACAGCCCGCATTACATGATGTGGCACTGAAATTGGCTCCGGGGCAGATGCTGGGGTTATGTGGGCCGACAGGTTCTGGTAAGAGCACTTTGTTGGCACTCATTCAGAGGCAATTTGATATTGATGACGGCGCTATTTGTTATCAAGGGCATCCACTACCTGATATCCGTTTGCATGACTGGCGTGGTCGTTTATCGGTGGTCAGTCAGACACCGTTTCTGTTCTCTGATACGGTTGCCGGCAATATCGCGCTGGGTAAGCCTGATGCCACTCAGGCACAAATTGAGCAGGCAGCACGCTTAGCCAGTGTGCATGACGATATTTTACGCCTTCCGCAAGGTTATGACACCGAAGTGGGCGAGCGCGGAGTGATGCTGTCTGGTGGGCAGAAACAGCGAATTTCCATTGCCAGGGCACTGTTGTTGGATACTGAAATCCTGATCCTCGATGATGCACTGTCCGCAGTTGATGGCCAGACCGAGTACCAAATTTTAAAAAACCTACGTGAGTGGGGTGAACAGCGCACCGTGATTATCAGCGCGCATCGTCTTTCTGCTTTGACGGAAGCCAGCGAGATTCTGGTGATGCAGCACGGCGGTGTGATGCAGCGTGGTGCGCATAATGTATTGGTGAATCAGTCTGGGTGGTATCGGGAGATGTACCGTTATCAGCAACTGGAGGCAGCATTAGATGATGGTGAGTCAGGGGTCAAAACCGATGAGTAAAGCTCAGCAACTTTGGCCGACACTCAAACGTTTGCTCTCTTATGGTTCTCCTTATCGTAAGCCATTAGGGCTGGCGGTGTTGATGTTGTGGATTGCGGCGGCTGCCGAAGTCAGCGGCCCGTTGTTGATAAGCTACTTCATTGACCATGTGGTCGCTAAAGGCACCTTGCCTCTCGGTTTGGTGAGTGGGTTGGCATTGGCATATCTGCTGCTGCAATTGTTGGCCGCCGCGTTGCACTATTTTCAAGCATTGCTGTTTAACCGTGCTGCTGTCGGTGTGGTGCAACGGTTACGTATTGAAGTGATGGATGCGGCTTTGCGCCAGCCTCTCAGTGCTTTTGATACCCAGCCGGTAGGGCAATTGATTTCCCGTGTTACCAATGACACTGAAGTCATCAAAGATTTGTATGTGATGGTGGTGTCGACGGTGCTGAAAAGTGCCGCGTTAATTGGTGCAATGCTGGTGGCAATGTTCAGTCTGGATTGGCGTATGGCGCTGATTTCGATTTGCATCTTCCCGGCAGTATTGGTGGTCATGGCTATTTTTCAGCGCTATAGCACACCGGTGGTTCGCCAGGTTCGGGCTTATCTTGCGGATATTAACGACGGTTTTAATGAAATCATCAATGGCATGGGCGTCATTCAGCAGTTTCGCCAGCAAGCGCGTTTTGGCGAACGCATGGAGTCTGCCAGCCGTGCTCATTATATGGCACGGATGCAAACTCTACGCTTAGAAGGTTTTCTATTGCGGCCGTTGCTGAGCTTATTTTCTGCCATGGTGTTATGTGGTTTGTTGTTGCTTTTCGGTTTTAGCCCTGAGGGTTCAGTGGGTGTCGGTGTGTTGTATGCGTTCATTAACTATCTGGGGCGGCTGAATGAGCCATTAATTGAGCTAACATCACAGCAATCAATTATGCAGCAGGCTGTGGTGGCCGGGGAGCGTATTTTCGATCTAATGGATCGTGCTCAGCAAGGCTATGGTAGCGATGACCGCCCACTCACCAGTGGCCGTATTCAGGTTGATAATGTCAGCTTTTCATACCGTAGCGATAAAATGGTGCTGCAAAACATTTCGCTTGATGTGCCTTCGCGCGGCTTTGTCGCCTTGGTGGGGCATACCGGTAGCGGTAAGAGTACGTTAGCTAACCTATTGATGGGTTACTATCCGGTGCAGCATGGGGAGATCCTACTTGATGGGCGGCCTTTGTCGGCGTTATCACATCAGACCTTGCGCCAGGGGGTTGCTATGGTGCAACAGGACCCCGTGGTATTAGCTGACTCATTTTTCGCTAATGTGACCTTGGGCCGTGATATCAGTGAACAGCAAGTGTGGGATGCATTGGAAACCGTGCAACTTGCGTCATTAGTGCGGGCTTTGCCTAATGGGTTGCACAGTTTGCTCGGGGAGCAGGGTAACACCTTGTCTGTTGGGCAAAAACAACTGTTGGCGATGGCACGAGTATTGGTGCAGGCACCGCAAATTCTGATTTTAGATGAAGCGACCGCCAATATTGACTCTGGCACTGAACAGGCCATTCAGCGGGCATTGCAGCTAATTCGGAAAAATACCACGCTGGTGGTGATTGCTCACCGTCTTTCGACCATTGTCGATGCCGATACTATATTGGTATTGCACCGTGGTATGGCAGTAGAACAAGGTAAGCATCAAGCGCTACTCGCGGCCCATGGGCGCTATTATCAAATGTACCAATTGCAACTGGTCAGTGAAGATTTAGCCGCCATTGATCAGGTGGAACCCGCTGTAAGTTAAGCGATAGTCTATGGGTATGGGGCCACGCGGCCCCTACTATTCTCCAAATTTCTTTCCGAACAGATCTCTTCTGTAGATAACACCCATCCCGCAGAGTGACCGCACCCTAATCTGGCATGGCAATAAGGTATTAATGCTGTTGTGCACTTGTGTGACGCGCATCGCACTAATTTGGTGCGGGAAAACCGTTCAACCTTATCGATTCAGCGATGCGACTTCTGGCTTGGGTCTCTCAATCGCCTTATGTTCGCCATTTTTACACTAAATCACCGCTATCATTATTTATGGCATAGCCTTTGCTTTATCTTGTGTGGCAGAGATGAATTCGACTTAATTCGAGAAGGGGCAAATATGAAGCTGGTTACCGTGGTTATCAAACCATTTAAGCTGGAGGATGTGCGTGAAGCCTTATCCTCTGTGGGTATTCAGGGGCTGACCGTGACCGAAGTGAAAGGATTTGGTCGCCAGAAAGGGCATGCAGAACTCTATCGGGGAGCTGAATACAGTGTCAATTTCTTACCCAAAGTGAAAATTGATATTGCGATTGCTGATGATCAATTGGATGAAGTGGTTGATGTGATCAGTAAGGCGGCCTATACCGGCAAAATTGGTGATGGCAAAATTTTCGTTGCTGAATTGCAACGTGTTATTCGCATCCGTACCGGCGAAACAGACGAAGCAGCACTGTAATTTGCGGGCTCAAATTTAGTGAATAGGGATGGGTTGACGATGAAAAAACTTTTATCCATGTTGGGCCTGAGTTCGGTAGCGATGCTGCCCTCTTTGGCAATGGCCGCCGTACCGGCTGTAGCTGACAAAGCTGATAATGCTTTTATGATGATTTGTACCGCCTTGGTACTGTTTATGACGGTACCCGGTATTGCCCTGTTCTACGGCGGCCTGCTGCGTTCCAAAAACGTATTATCGATGATGACTCAGGTCATGGTGACCTTTGCGCTGGTTTGCGTGTTGTGGATACTCTACGGTTATAGTCTGGCATTCGGTACCGGTAATGCGTTCTTCGGCGGTTTTGATATGGCGATGCTGAAAGGTATCGGCCTGACCAGCTTGAGTGGTACGTTTTACCAATATATTCATGTGGTGTTCCAAGCTTCATTCGCTTGTATCACCGTTGCTCTGGTGGTGGGTTCATTTGCCGAACGTATTCGTTTCTCTGCGGTATTAATTTTTGCTGTGCTGTGGTTCACCTTCTCCTACCTGCCAATGGCACACATGGTATGGGGAGGGGGTTTCCTGGCAATGGATGGCGCACTGGACTTTGCTGGTGGTACCGTGGTGCACATTAATGCTGCTATTGCCGGCTTGGTGGGCGCTTACTTGCTGGGCAAACGTGCTGGTTTTGGTAAAGAAGCATTCAAACCACACAATTTACCCATGGTATTTACCGGTACAGCCATTCTGTATATCGGCTGGTTTGGTTTCAATGCCGGTTCTGCCGGTGCCGCGAACGAAATTGCCGCACTTGCCTTCTTGAATACGGTGGTAGCAACTGCGGGAGCTATCCTTTCGTGGGTATTTGCTGAGTGGATTTTACGGGGTAAACCTTCCCTGTTGGGGGCGTGTTCTGGTTGTATTGCCGGGTTGGTTGCTATCACACCAGCGGCAGGGACAGTGGGGGTAGGCGGTGCATTAATTATCGGTCTGGTAGGGGGTGTTGCCGGTCTGTGGGGGGTGGTTCTGCTGAAAAAATGGTTGCGGGTTGATGATACCTGTGACGTGTTCGGTGTCCATGGGGTATGTGGGATTATCGGTTGTATCCTGACGGGGGTATTCACTTCGGCTTCACTGGGCGGTACCGGTTACGCTGCTGGTGTCACCATGGGTCATCAGGTTGGCGTGCAATTGTTCAGCGTCGGTGTGTGTTTGGTCTGGTCTGGTGTTGTTGCTTTTGTTGCCTTTAAAATTGCTGACTTGTTAGTGGGTCTGCGGGTACCAGAAGAACAAGAACGCGAAGGTCTGGATGTTAACAGCCACGGCGAGAATGCATACAATCAATAAGTTAACTCTAACAGTAAAATAAATTAATAATGATAGCAACGGGGGCGATGGCGACATCGCCCCTTGTATTTATTGTTATTTCTGATGTAAACGGATCACGCCTTCCTGCACTGTAGAGGCTACCAATACCCCTTCGCTATTGTAAATTTGCCCACGAACAAACCCCCGAGCTCCAGAGGCCGAAGTACTTTCTACGGCATACAGTAACCAATCATCTAAGCGGAATGGTCGATGGAACCACATGGAATGATCTATTGTAGCAATTTGCACATTCGGTTGAAGGAAGCCAACGCCGTGTGGTTGCAAGGCAGTTGGCAGGAAATTGAAGTCTGAAGCATAGCCGAGTAAATACTGATGTACCCGCAAATCATCCGGCATTTTGCCGTTGGCACGGAACCAGACATAACGATTTGGTGCTTCTACCGAACCTTGCAGCGGATTATGAAATTTCACCGGTCGCATTTCAATTGGCTGCTGACCAATAAACTTCTCACGTACTTTCTCGGGGATCAAATGGGCGAATTTGCGTGCAATTTCAGTTTCAGACATCAATCCTTCCGGCGGTGGTACGTCCGGCATGGTATTTTGGTGTTCAAACCCTTCTTCCTGACGTTGGAACGACGCAGTCATATAGAAGATGGGTTTACCATTTTGAATCGCACTGACCCGACGGGCACTGAAACTGTTGCCATCGCGTAAGGTTTCTACATCATAGATAATGGGTTTACTGCTGTCCCCAGGACGCAAAAAATAGCTGTGGAGTGAGTGAACTACCCGATCCGTGGGTACAGTTTGTTTGGCTGCATAGATAGCCTGACCGACGACCTGACCACCAAAGACCTGCCGCAAGCCCAGATCTTCACTTTGACCACGAAAAAGCCCTTCTTCAATTTTTTCTAAATCGAGTAGTTCAAGTAGTTTTTCTAATGCCTGACTCATGTTGTGGCCCCTGATGGTTGAGTTCAGACACAGTGTGCTGAATCTGTTGACTGATCGTCAATATATTGCGGTGAAACTGCGCTCCAACTGATGATTAACTTATAAGGATTAGTCTGATAAATAGCTCGTTCGAGGTGAGGGCAGAAATCATTAGCGGATTGTGCTATAATTAGCATGCTAGGTGGTTGAAACCACTTATTAAACGCGGGCTTTTTTGTCAATAGCCAGCATCTTAATAATAAGAAGGAGTGCGACCTATGAAACCTTGGCAACCAATAAAACTCTGGCAGATAGCGGGTGGGGCAGCATTAGTAATCAGTTTGGTCGGGTGTGCTCATCAAGGGGCCGATGTTCCGGTTGCTGCACCAGTAGAGTCGACGACTGTGGCGACATCTATTGCGCAGCCTACTGTACAAGGGACAGTGAATATCCGCGAGCGCATCGCATTACCACCAGATGCGGTAGTTACGGTCACGCTATCGGATGCCTCATTGGCTGATACACCATCACGGGTGATTGCTCAGAAAGCGATCCGTACTGAGGGCAAACAGGCGCCATTTACCTTTATTTTGCCGTTTAATCCAGCAGAAATTCAGCCAAATGCACGTATTATCGTGAGTGCAGCGATTACCCATAATGGTCAGCTACTGTTTATCACCGATACCATCCAGGAAGTGATCAACCGTGGTACCGGTACTCAGGCTAATCTGTTGCTGGTTCCTGTAACCTCTGTCGCTATTGAAACCGCTCCGGTAGGGACGACGACGACGACACCAGGCACTGCCACCATACAGTAGCTTTAACTTGCTGCAACCCCAATAAGTTTGGGGATCAGCGCCACAGGGTATTCACTGTTCTGTGGCGTTTGCTTTAGCAGTATTGCCAGCGATATTGCTGTAAATTAATTCGGCCAGTGGTATCTATTTTAATGCCTTCGGCCAACAATGCTTTTTTTTGCCTAAGATAATCATCACCCATTAATGATATTTCGCCATGGCGGTTAATCACCCGATGCCAGGGTAATGCAGATCCTTCAGGTAAGCGTTTGAGAATGCCGCCGACTTGCCGCGCGGCTTTTGGCGATCCAATCAACCGAGCGATATCGCCATAGGTTGTGACCTGCCCGTATGGGATGGCTGCAACCACCTGGAATACCCGTTGGCGAAAGCTGTCTATTATCGGCGAGTTACCCCGCTCGGTTTGATCCTCTGCTATTTCAGGTTCATTTTGGCTTTGGGTATCGGGTTCTGATGACGTCACTGCATCCTCTTTGGTCGCGGTTATTTACATGGCAGATAGCGTTGCGCAATATGGATATAAATAACATCATTGCTGTTTTTTGTACCAGATGAAAATAGATTTAGCATTTACCTGAGGATGAATGGGTAAGAAATAACCGGTTAGCGTGTGTTGTCTTGCTATTTGGTGGGGCATGGTCGATAATGCCCATCGCTCCAGAGTGCAAGGGGCCGTCAACGTCAATGGAGGCCCTGTTGGTTCTCCCGCAACACTAACTTGTGAACTCGGTCAGATCCGGAAGGAAGCAGCCGTAGCAGGCGAGGTGTGTGCCGGGATGTAGCTGGCAGGGCCTCCACCATTTCTAATATACTGCTGCCTTATGTTATTTCTGTGGTTATCCATCTCCAGTGCCATTTCCCCCAATAACTCTCAGCTTTAAAACTTTTTATCCTATTTGTCAGGGATAGCTACGTAGGTCCATGCCTGAACAGTGGAATGAGATTTTTCTTATTTATTTATCGGTTTTAGTTTCTATTTGTGTTTTAGATTTAGCCGATGATTAATAATATTTTGAAATTATTAGCAGTGAGAGCAAGTTTTAATAAATAGAACAGCAAAGCATTTTCACTTAAATGCTCTTACATAAGTCTGATAACTCACAGGATTTCACTTAAATATCGATAAATAATAACGCGGGGCTAAAGTTAACCTTCAATACCGTGTTCCTATCAAGGCATTTATCTCAAATTAAAACACAGAAAAATCACCGGTTCATTGAAGCCGATAACGATTATCGGCTCAACGTTGTGTGTCTTAACCAGCGTTAAGCAGACTATTTCACATGTTGCCAAACCGTAGGTGGAATTTTATCATAAAGTTTATTCATGGTGAGTTCCGCCAACCGATGATCTGCAGCTGAGTAAAATAATTCCAGTTCATCATCGGAAAGTTCGTACTTATTTTTTTCAATTACACGTTCCAATGTATCAATAGTCGTACATTTTCTTAAACGCATCAGATAGTCAGTTTTTGTCATGGTAATCTTTTCTTCTCGATATAAATTAATATAGGGAAACTATCCCTTAAGTTTTCATCAGGGTACAGATGTATTCCCCCGAGAAAAGTCTGAATAAACGCTCTTTGGTTTTTTGCCAGCGACACAATTCAGGATCATTGATCCCGTAACTGCTAAACAGAGTATATGTATCGTCTAAATATTCTTCTACTAACTCTGAAAGGTCGCTGTCATCCGGGTATTTTATTTTAAAACTCATCACAAATGAAGCTATATGCTCGATCAAATCGTTGAGTTGCAGGTTTACGGCCGATGTTGGGTCATTTACCCACCCATGATGGCTATCACCAAGGGTAGCGATACCCTCATCATACAAACTCTCACATAAAAACTTCAACTGGGCAATATCATACCGCTTAGGCGAGTACTCATCCATATCATCCCCTCCGTAAAGTCTTAATTCGGTGTTGATAACACAATGTGAGTAGATTGATAATCATATAAACGCAGAAGCTTATCGTTAACCTAAATAAACTCGTCATACTATGAATATAAATCATTTCTTCACTCACCGCGCAACTTTATTACTTAATCTTACAATTCGTCAGCGGTTGAGGGCCTGTCATTGTTAATTATATCAAAGGTGATTTTTTTGGGATGTACAATAAATGTTACAGCATTTATTAGGGACTCTTCAGTTTCGATATCTAAACATGGGTTAAAGATATGTGATTGATAACAGTAACTCATTGAATAATGGTAGTCTTCCAAGTGAGAAATATCAAGAATTTCTAATGAGCCGACACCGTATCTGGCATTTTCCGAATAAGACATTAAGCCGGAGACCAACCATCTTTCAATTCCACCGATATTATTGCTGATTACATTCTTCAGTAATGAAATCGGGTAACGCCCTGACGCGAAGTCTCCGGCTATTTCATTGTTCATTTATTGTCCATTCATGATGGTAAGAATAATTAATTTTTGCATTACCATTGTAACAAAAAATGCGATGACATTTGATTTTCAGCAACTACTCGCATGATTTTAATCAAAAAAATAAAATTTAATGAGATTTTTCAACCAATGCTGTTAGTTAACACAGCCTGATGTTATTTGAACCATGCTTTTTTAATAATATAACACGGCCTAAATAGGACTCTTCATATTTAGGATTATTATACACGGTTAATGTAACCGCGCTCTATTAACCTGGAATGCTGAGCTGGTTTGGTCAAGAGGAAGGAACACGCATGACGTCTTTTCTATGGTGTAATTTACCCGTTTACGGACGTTAACCAGCAACGCAGAGGCTAGAGTACCAAAGCCAAGCATCCTCTCTCCAGTAGATGGTCAGTAAAGATAGTTTAATTTAGGGTAACTAACCCTGTTAGTACTGTTGGTTGTGCTAAGAACAGCAGGTCTGTTTCCGCCTGGTGCTTTGTGTGGTGTGGGTATCCCATTATGGTTTGCGATTTTTGAAATTGATAAACCATCGATGTTTTCTTGAGTTTAATTATTTTATGTGATGTTATAATATATCACTAATAATCACCTATTCTTTCCTAATATGAATAAACACTCTTTCCTGGCCCAGCGAAACCGTCTTACTGACTGGAGGTTGTTCTCACTTTCCTCATTACAACGTATCGCGGGGATCGCTTTACTTTGCATATTGCTGTGGTGTGCTATTTATTGGGCGAATGTACTGCCATGATAAAATTGAGAAAAATTGTAATAGGTTATGAGCGAAGCCCACTGACGCCCCCTATTGACGGTTGTTTTGCTGCGGGCTCTCTCACCGCCATTATTGGTGCCAATGGGGCCGGTAAATCCACATTACTCAAAACGTTGGCAGGCTTACAACCCCCATTGGCAGGACAAATAACGTTTACCGACACCAAGGTACCTCAAATGGCCTACCTTCTCCAGCAGGCTGAATTGGATAAGCAGTTTCCCATCGTGGTGCAAGATGTCGTGGCAATGGGGTGCTGGCCACAAAGTGGGTTACTTGGTGGGATTAACCATCTATCACGGCAACGAATCAAACAGGCATTAAATACAGTTGGTATGCAGGATATGGCGCGCCAGTCGGTAGGTGAACTTTCGGGAGGGCAGTTGCAACGGGTCCTGTTTGCTCGTCTTTTAGTCCAACAAGCACCGCTTATCTTGCTGGATGAGCCTTTTGCTGGCATTGATAGCCAAACGGTCAGGTTTTTACTCGAGGTTATTAATCAGTTACACCGTGATGGCCGGACCATTATTGCTGTCTTGCACGATATGTCGATGGTCGCTGAGCATTTCCCCGATGCGCTGTGGCTAACACCTCAGGGCCATTGTTGGCAGCGATCTGAACTGGTTTTAGCCCAATGGCATCACTCACACAATTCATCTTGTGCGCATGCCTCTCTGACACCGCAGCCCGAACCACAGTGGGTTATTACCCTATGACATTGCTCCATTTACTCGCTGATCCTTTTCTGGATTTTGGCTTTATGCGACGGGCATTGGTGGCTTGTCTGGCACTGTCACTCAGTTCAGCCCCTTTAGGGGTTTTCTTATTATTACGACGAATGAGTTTAGTCGGTGATGCACTGTCTCACGCGGTTTTACCGGGAGCCGCGATTGGCTATCTGATTTCGGGTATGTCATTGGTGGCAATGGGCATCGGCGGTTTTATTGCTGGCTTGGCAGTGGCCATGATGTCTGGTTGGGTCAGCCGCCGGACATTATTAAAAGAAGACGCCAGTTTTGCCGGTTTCTACCTTGGCTCCCTGGCGTTAGGGGTCACGTTGGTATCATTGCGTGGTTCCAGCATGGATCTGCTCCATGTGTTATTCGGTTCTATTTTGGCCGTTGATCCCAGAGCCATGACCATGGTCGGGATTATCACCACATTTTCTATGCTGACTTTAGCCGCCATTTACCGGGCGCTGGTGATTGAATCGTTCGATCCGGTCTTTCTGCGGGTCAGTATGGGGCGCTGGTTGATGGTAATCCACGGGCTATTTTTGTCGTTGGTTGTCATCAATCTGGTTGCCGGGTTTCAGATCCTTGGCACCCTGATGTCTGTCGGGTTGATGATGTTACCTGCCGCCAGTGCCCGTTTCTGGGCAAAAAATCTTCCTCAAACCTTGGGTATCGCCATGGTTATCGGCATGGTTGCCAGCATTGTCGGTTTGTTATGGTCTTATTACGCGTCATTGCCTGCCGGTCCGGCAATTGTCCTCAGCGCCAGTCTGATTTTCTTTTTATCCATCTTATTTGGCACGCGGGGTGGCGTATTGGTCACTGCGCGCCGTTGAGAACTATTTATTATTATTGAGAACCCAGTGTTATTAAAGGAGAGTTAAATGAAGCGTTTACCCATTGGTTTGGCGGTGGCTGCCTTATTGTCAAGCCCATTGGCGATGGCAAAAACCGTTGAAGCTGTTGCCAGTTTTTCTATTTTAGGTGATATCGTCCAGCAGGTAGGGGGCGAGCATGTCAACGTGGTGACGTTGGTTGGACCGGATGGTGATCCTCATGGTTTTGAACCCACGCCGAAAAACAGTCAGCAATTATTTAAAGCTGATGTGGTGTTTGTGAGCGGGTTAGGGCTAGAAGGGTGGCTAGAGCGGTTGATCAGTGCCTCTGGTTATCAAGGGCCGGTGGTTATCGCCTCAACCGGGGTGGATAGCCGTAAAATGAACGAAGAGGGCAAGACGGTGACCGATCCCCATGCATGGAATAGCATGGCTAATGGCATTAAATATGCCAACAATGTCATGAATGCACTGATCGTTGCTGATCCGCAAGATGCTGATTATTTCCGTAAACGCGGTAGAGAATACATCCAGCAATTGGAAAAACTGGATGCCTATGCAAAAGCGCAGTTTGCAACGATCCCCGCTGAACAACGCAAAGTCCTGACCAGTCATGATGCTTTCGGCTATTTTAGCCAGGAGTATGGGGTTAATTTTTTGTCCCCAGTGGGATTCTCAACTGAGTCTGAAGCCAGTGCCAGCGATGTGGCGGCATTAATTAAACAAATCAAGCAAGAGAAAATCAAAACGTATTTTATTGAAAATCAGACTGATCCGCGTTTGGTAAAACAAATTGCCGCGGCCAGTGGCGCTAAAGCTGGCGGGGAACTCTACCCTGAAGCATTGTCAACAGCAGGTGGCCCTGCAGCGACGTATAGCGAAGCATTTAAACACAATGTGGATACTATTGTAGGCAGTATGAAATAATATGTAACCACTAGAAATAGTGGCAGAAAAAAGCCCCGCTGGGCAGCAACGGGGCTTATTATTACAGCAAACTGATGAGCCGATAACGAACTAAAATCAACGCTTCTTATGGGTCCCTCCCTGAACGGCTTTAAAACGTGGATTGCTTTTACAAATAACATACACCCGGCCACGGCGACGGACGATTTTGCAATCCGGATGACGGTTTTTGGCTGAACGTAATGAACTCAATACTTGCATAGTTAACTCTCAGAATTAGCTGGCTTTTTTAGTCAGGAAACGACCAAAACGTTGATTGAAGCGTGCGGTACTGCCTTCTTTTGAAAACTCTTTTTGTTTACCGGTGTAGTACGGATGCGAGGCTGAGGAGATATCCAGCGTGACATAAGGATAGCTCTGCCCATCGCGTTCAATAGTCCGTGCTGTGGCAATGGTTGAACCCACAGTGAAATAGGTGTCTGCACTGGTATCGTGAAATACCACAGTCCGATAGTTGGGATGAATACCCGGTTTCATAAGAACTCCATATGTTATGTTATAATATAACAATAATTATGCGCCATTCACTTTTCAGTTTCAAGTCCAAATGAAAAAAACTCGCAAACCGAAGTCTGCGGGGAGCTTGCTGGCACAGTTAAATGGGGAGGTTGTTGGCAACGTTAAATAAAGGGGAAACGTGCTGCTGGGGTCGTAACGGCGTGAGCCGTCGGATCGCTTCAAGGTGCGGTCAACCCTTCACTCACTAAGCTATAAATAGCTTTCTCATTAACCACAAGCCGAAGTTTGCGGGCTTTTTAACAAAGTAGCACGGGTCAGATAAAGACAAAGGCCGCATCTGCGGCCTTTAACGTGACAACATGGTTGTTAATAAGGTTTACTTCGCCTTAGGGTCAACAGCATGAGTATGTTCTATATCTTCAGATTTTCGACTGAAGCGGCGGCGAACCACCACAAAGAATAACGGAACAAAGAAGATAGCCAGTACTGTCGCGGTTATCATCCCGCCCATGACACCGGTACCTACCGCATTCTGTGCACCAGAACCTGCACCGCTACTGATAACCAGTGGCAGAACCCCAAGGATAAAGGCCAGTGAGGTCATCAGGATTGGACGCAGGCGCATACGTACTGCTTCCAACGTTGATTCCACCAAGCCTTTGCCTTCTTTGTCCATTAAGTCCTTGGCGAACTCAACAATCAAGATGGCGTTCTTGGCCGACAACCCGATGGTGGTCAACAAGCCTACCTGGAAGTAAACGTCGTTATTTAAGCCGCGCAACGAGGCGGCCAGTAACGCACCAACCACACCCAGTGGTACCACCAACATAACAGAGAATGGAATCGACCAGCTTTCATACAACGCAGCCAGACACAAGAAGACCACAATCAGTGAGATTGCGTACAGTGCCGGTGCCTGGTTACCAGACATACGTTCCTGATAGGACATACCTGTCCAGTCATAACCGATGCCGCTTGGTAATTTAGAGGCCAAATCCTGCATCAGGTCCATTGCCTCACCGGTACTTTTACCCGGTGCAGCCTGACCCAGAATTTCCATGGATGGCAAGCCGTTGTAGCGTTCAAGTCGCGGTGAACCGTATTCCCATTTTGCACTGGAGAAGGTAGCAAATGATACCATCTGACCTGAGCTGTTACGGACATACCACTTGTCGATATCACCCGGTAACATACGGAATGGTGCATCAGCCTGCACATAAACTTTCTTCACCCGACCACGGTCGATAAAGTCGTTTACGTAGCTGCCGCCCATAGCAGAACCGAGGGTGGTATTGATATCCGAAATTGCTACACCAAGAGCCTGTGCTTTTTCTTGATCAACTTCCACTTTGAACTGAGGTGTATCTTCCAGTCCGTTTGGCCGCATACCGACCAGCATATCCGGATGTTGCGCCGCCATGCCGAGCAGTTGGTTGCGCGCTTCAGTTAACTTCTGATGGCCGAGGTTACCCTGATCAATTAACTGGAAGTCAAAGCCGGTAGCGGTACCTAATTCCACAATTGCTGGCAAGTTAAAGGCGAACACCAAACCGTCTTTAATTTGCGAGAAGGCTGCCGAGGCGCGGGCAACGATTGCCGGAACTTTGTTTTGCTCACCTGGACGTTCATCCCAGTTTTTCAGACTGACGAATGCCAGCCCGGTGTTCTGACCCTGACCACTGAAACCGAAGCCGTTAACGGTAAATACGGAGTTAACAACGTCTTTTTCTTTGTCGAGATAATAGTCAGTAACCTGGTTCAATACATTCTGGGTACGTTCTTGCGTCGCCCCCGCAGGCATTTGCACCATGGTCAGGAACACGCCCTGATCCTCTTCCGGCAAGAATGATGTTGGTAAGCGCAGGAATAGCACGGCCATACCAATCACGATCAGCAGATAGATCACCAAATAACGGCCAGTGCTGCGCAGAATGTTGGCAACGCTGTCGGTATAGTGATGAGTGCTTTTCTCGAACATGCGGTTAAACCAACCGAAGAAGCCGGTTTTCGGACCATGTTCACCTTTGGCAATCGGTTTTAGCATCGTTGCGCACAATGCAGGTGTCAGAATCAATGCCACCAGAACCGAGAGCACCATGGCTGAAACGATAGTAATAGAGAACTGACGATAAATCGCCCCGGTTGCGCCGCCGAAGAAGGCCATCGGGATAAATACCGCCGACAGTACCATCGCGATTCCCACCAATGCGCCCTGGATTTGATCCATAGACTTTTTGGTGGCTTCTTTCGGTGGTAGCCCTTCCTCTTGCATGACACGTTCGACGTTCTCTACTACCACGATGGCGTCATCCACCAATAGCCCTATCGCCAACACCATCCCGAACATCGTTAGGGTGTTTATCGAATAGCCAAAGGCGGAGAGGATGGCAAAGGTCCCCAGCAATACAACCGGTACTGCAATCGTCGGAATCAACGTTGCACGGAAGTTTTGCAAGAACAGGTACATTACCAAGAACACCAGAATAATGGCTTCTACCAGCGTTTTAACCACTTCATTAATGGAGATTTTAACGAACGGAGTGGTGTCATACGGATAAACCACTTTCAACCCTGCCGGGAAGAACGGCTGTAATTTTGCCAGTTCAGCTTTGACTGCCGCAGAAGTATTCAGGGCGTTAGCCCCTGTCGCCAGCTTAATACCGATACCTGCTGCTGGTTTACCATTATAACGAGCGATAATGTTATAGCTTTCAGCACCCAGTTGAACGATAGCCACATCTTTCAAGCGAACCTGTGAACCATCAGTATTCACTTTCAGCATGATCTGGCTGAATTCTTCTGCATTGGTTAAACGGGTCTGCGCAATGATTGATGAGTTCAATTCCTGACCAGGTACCGGAGGTGTCCCCCCTAACTGGCCAGCTGCGACCTGGTTATTTTGTACTTTAATCGCGTTGATTACATCAACCGGTGTCAAACCGAAGTTATTCAGTTTATGCGGGTCCATCCAGATACGCATCGCGTATTGGGAACCAAACAGTTGAACATCCCCCACACCAGCGGTACGGCTGATAGGGTCTTTAACGTTAGAACCCACATAGTCAGCGATATCTTCTTGTTTCATGGTGCCGTCTTCAGAAATAAAGCCGGCAACCATCAGGAAGCTACTACTGGACTTTTCAACGCTCACACCTTGCTGCTGCACTTCTTGCGGCAGTAAAGGCATGGCTAATTGCAGTTTGTTCTGCACCTGAACCTGAGCGATATCTGGGTCAGTGCCTGAGTTAAAGGTCAACGTCAACTGAACGTTACCGGAGGAGTCACTGCTAGAAGACATGTACAGCAAGTTATCGATACCGTTCATGTTCTGTTCGATAACCTGCGTAACTGTATTTTGCACAGTGGTCGCATCGGCGCCAGGGTAGTTGGCGGAGATTGAAATTGCCGGTGGCGCAATGGTCGGATATTGCGCTACGGGTAATTTCATTATCGCCAGGGAACCAGCCAACATAATTATGATGGCGATAACCCAAGCGAAAATAGGGCGATCAATAAAGAACTTAGCCATGAATTACCGGCTCCTTTTAAGACTTCTTCGCTGTGTCAGCCGGGGCTGCTTTTTGTTCTGCCTCAGTCACTTCCTGCACTTTCACCTGCACGCCCGGTCTGATTTTCTGCAAGCCAGAAACAATCAGGCGATCGCCTGCTTTCAAGCCTTCAGTAACCAACCATTTATTACCGATGGCCTGATTAGCGACCAGTGTCCGCAACTCAACTTTGTCATCTGCGCCAACAACCATGGCTGTTGCTTCGCCACGTGGGTTACGCGTCACACCTTGTTGAGGTACTAACAGTGCGTCAGGTCTGACACCTTCATCCAGACGAGCACGGACAAACATCCCTGGCAACAAAGCTTCATTCGGGTTAGGGAAGATGGCACGGATAGTAATTGAACCGGTGGTTTCATCCACGGTCACGCCAGAGAATTCCAATGTACCGATTTCAGCGTATTCAGTGCCGTTCTCCAGTAATAAACGAACCTTGGCCTTACCGTTTTCTTGTTTGAGGGTGCCATCAGCCAGTTCTTTTTTCAGGCGCAAGAATTCATCGCTTGATTGAGTCACATCGACATACATTGGATCCAGTTGCTGAACCGTCGTCATCGCTGTTGCCTGACCACTGGTTACCAATGCCCCTTCAGTGACTGAAGATTTACCGGTACGCCCACTGATTGGCGAAGTAACCTGAGTATAGGCCAAGTTAATACGTGCAGATTCTACCGCTGCTTTGGCCGCGAGAACACTGGCATTAGCTTGCATTGAGTTAGACACTGCCTGGTCGTACTCTTGCTTACTGATGTAGTTAGTACCCAGTAATGGTTTGTAGCGATTCACGGTCAGACGTGCGATTTCAGCGGCTGCCTGTGCTTTGGCTAAATCCCCCTTTGCGCTGTCATAAGCGGCCTGATAAGTGGCAGGGTCAATTTGATAAAGTGATGTTCCGGCGGTGACATCACTGCCTTCAACATAGTTACGTTTAAGAATAATCCCACTAACTTGCGGGCGAACTTCTGCAACACGGAATGCGGACGTGCGGCCCGGTAGTTCGGTTGTGATATTCAGTGGTGCCGCTTTCAATGTCACAATGCCGACTTCAGGTGTTTGTTGAGCATGGGCTTGCGCCGCATCTTTGTCATTACATCCTATAAGTACTAAGCTGCCTGAAAGTACCAGAATTGCAGCCAGAGGCATTACCCCTCTGTTTTTGCTCATAGATAAACCTCAAGTGTCCGATTTTTAATTTAATTCAATGGATCACAAGCTTTAAAACCCATTGCTGCGTAAATTATATGTGCGTGCTATGGTACATACATTCGTGAATGTATGTAAATCGCACCCCCTCGAAAAAACAACGCTATGGCACGAAAAACCAAACAGAAAGCTGAAGAGACCCGGCAACAAATTCTTGATGCCGCAGTACAGGAATTTTCTGCGCATGGCGTTTCCGGCACCTCACTTGCTGATATTGCTGTCGCCGCAGGCGTAACCCGAGGCGCAATTTACTGGCACTTCAAGAATAAGGTAGACCTGTTTAACGAAGTTTGGGCGTTATCAGAGTCTAAAATTGATCAGCTCGAATTAGAGTATCAGGTAAAATATCCTGATAATCCACTCCGCATCCTGCGTGAAATTCTTATTTATGTTCTGGTTTCTACGCGTGAGGATTGCCGACGCCGCGCATTAATGGAAATTGTCTTCCATAAATGCGAGTTTGTCGGTGAGATGTCCTCGGTCCATGACGCACGTAAAGTTCTTGATTTAGCTAGTTATGAGCGAATTGCGTCGGTTTTGCAAGGCTGTATTGATGCCAATCAATTGCCTGCCAATCTTGATACTCACCGCGCGGCAATAATCATGAAAGCTTATATTACAGGTTTGATGGAAAACTGGCTGTTTATGCCAGAAAGTTTTGATATAAAGCAAGAGGCACCGATATTAATTGATGCTTATCTGGATATGTTAGTCCACAGCCTTTCATTACGACGAGAGATTAATAGCAGGGTATCGGATTAACTGGAATAGTTTATAGGAGTAATGAATTATGAGTTCACTGGTCGTGATTGCCAATGGGGCCGCTTATGGCCATGAGTCATTATTTAGTGCCCTACGTCTATCTATTGCCTTGAAAGAACAACAAACCGATCTCGATCTACGCCTATTCTTAATGTCTGATGCGGTCATTGCCGGGCTTAACGGGCAACAGCCACGAGAAGGCTATAATTTATAGCAGATGCTGGAAATTCTTACGGCACAGAATGTACCGATTAAATTATGCAAAACCGGTACGGATGCCTGCGGTGTCAGTGGATTAACACTGGTTGATGGTGTCGAAATCGGTACTTTGGTTGAGCAGGCTCAATGGACGCTGGCTGCCGAGAAGGTTCTGACGTTCTGAATTACTGCTATTATGTTCCTTAATCAACCGATATTGTGGGCTGTTACATCCTATTCAATAACAAGTGCGCAACTGCCCGCATTATTACAGCTACTCACGCTCTGAAAGACTTTTCTTATAATGACCCAAGACTGAACGTGATAGGATTTCAGCCTCTCTGTTGAAGTGAAGTTCAAATATGAGCAGCAGATTTCATAATCAATTTTCTTTACCGTTTTCTTTGCGCATGACGTCGTCAGTAGGCGCATTTGTTGCGCGCCTTAACATGATGATTATCCTGATTATAATGGCACTGATATTGTCATCGTCGGCCATGGCATCCGGTATCAATATTGATGTGCCGACTCGCAGTGAAGTACTGAGCCAGTTAGATGCATTATCAAAACAAAAAATATTATCACCAGCGGAGAAACTCGCACAGCAAGATCTGACTAACACGTTGGAATACCTTGATACCATCGAGCGTACCAAGCAGGAAGCGAACCAGCTTAGACAACAGTTGGCGCAAGCCCCAACGAAGTTACGTCAGGCGACGGAAGCGCTAGATGCGCTTAAGAACAGTTCAGCAGATACCCTGACCCGCGAGTCGCTGGCAAACTACTCATTGCGTCAGTTGGAGTCGCGCCTCAATGAAACCCTGGATGATTTACAATCAGCTCAGGAAGACCTCTCTGCGTATAACAGCCAATTAATTTCCCTGCAAACCCAGCCAGAACGGGTACAGAGTGCGATGTATAACGCGTCAATGCGCTTAATGCAGATTCGCAATCAACTCAATGGGTTGGCTCCGGGCCAAGAGGTTTTACGCCCAACCCAGCAGCAAGAGTTATTGACCGAGCAGGTGATGCTAAACGGGCAGTTGGATTTGCAGCGTAAAAATCTGGAAGCCAACACCACTCTACAAGATTTACTGCAAAAACAACGGGATTACACCACTGCGCACATTGACCAACTGGAGCGTTATGTTCAGCTACTGCAAGAGGTGGTCAGTGGTAAACGGCTAATTCTGTCTGAGAAAACAGCCAAAGAAGCGCAAGCCCCCAGTGATGCTACTGATATTCAACATGATCCGTTAGTCAGCCGGGAACTGGCGATTAACAAAGAATTAAGCGAACGGCTGATTAACGCCACTAAAGAAGGCAACACGCTGGTACAACAGAATATCAGAGTTAAAAACTGGCTGGATCGTGCCCTGCAATCTGAGCGTAATTTAAAAGAACAAATCACCGTATTACGGGGCAGTTTGCTGCTTTCACGTATTCTGTACCAGCAGCAGCTCAATTTACCGGCTTCCGGCTTGATTACTAATATGGGGCCACGCATAGCTGATTTGCGGCTGGAGCAATTTGAAATCAATCAGCAGCGTGACCAGTTATTCCAAGGTGATGACTACATCCAAACTCTGGTGAATGGCAGCAAAGAGAAAATCAGCCCTGATGTAGAAGACGCGTTAGGGCAGATTGTTGATATCAGGCGTGAACTGCTGGATCAATTGAATAAGCAACTGGGTAATCAACTGACACTGGCTATCAATCTGCAAATTAACCAACAGCAGCTATTGAGTGTGAATCAATCACTGCAACATACTTTAACGCAGCAGATTTTTTGGGTTAGCAGTAATAAACCGATGGATTGGTCTTGGCTGAAAGCACTGCCGGGCGCGCTTTCCGCTGAAGTGAGTAATTTCCACATTACCTTGTCACTGGGTGATTTATTGGCAGGTTTGATCAAATCACTGGTGTTCCTGGTGCCCATGCTGATTGTGGTGGTAGTGATCCGGTCACGCTATAAAATCATTAATAAACATCTTGATAGGCTGGCCGCTGATGTTGGGCAATTAAAGCACGATAGCCAGATGCATACACCCAACGCGATCATTCTTACTTTACTGAAGGTGTTGCCGGGTGCCTTAATCATATTAGGCATTGGCTACTGGTGCTCGCGTTCGGACTTCAATCTCAGTGAGTTATTCTGGAGCTTCTTCCAACGGTTAGCCTTGTTCTGGCTGGTATTTGATCTGACCTATCGTATGTTATCCCCTGGAGGGATAACCGAGCGGCACTTTATGATAGCAGCTGACCGATGCGCTCATTATCGCCGCCAAATGGTGCGTTTGGGCACTGCATTATTGCCGGTGATCTTCTGGTCGACATTGGGGGATAAAAGCCCACTTCGATTAGTGGATGATGTTATCGGGCAGATTGTCATTGTTATTGCGCTGGCATTGTTAGCTCTGTTCGTCTACCCATTCTGCCGTGATAGCTGGCGCGAGAAAGACTCCCATGCGGTGCGATTGGTGATTGTTACCGCGATAGCGGTAACCCCGATTATCTTGATTGGATTAATGATTGCCGGGTATTTCTATACAACATTGCAACTGGCAGGCCGTTGGATTGATAGCCTGTATTTATTATTCCTGTGGAATATTGTTTATCTAACTGCAATTCGTGGCTTAGGGGTTGCAGCACGGCGTTTAGCTTATCGTCGTGCGATTGCCCGACGGCAAAGTATGGTAAAAGAGGGGGCCGAAGGTGGTGAGCCAGTAGAAGAGCCACCATTGGCATTGGATCAAATTAACCAACAGTCATTACGCCTGACCACTATGGCGTTGTTCCTCATCTTTGCCACTGGCTTCTACTGGATTTGGGCTGATCTGATAACGGTTATTTCCTATCTGGACAGTATCTCTTTGTGGCATTACACCACAACAGTGGCGGGTGCTAGCGTAACGCAGGCGGTGACATTGGGTAATATGCTGGTGGCCTTGATGGCTTTGGTGGTTGCCTATGTTCTGACGCGCAACTTACCTGGGTTGCTCGAAGTTGTGGTGTTGTCGCGCTTACAATTACGGCAAGGAACGTCTTACGCCATCACCACCATCCTGACTTACCTTATTACCGCCGTCGGAGGGATAACCGCGCTAAGTTCACTTGGGGTTTCATGGGATAAATTGCAATGGCTGGTGGCTGCGCTGTCCGTAGGTTTGGGGTTTGGTTTACAGGAAATCTTTGCCAACTTTGTATCAGGTTTGATTATTCTGTTTGAACGCCCCGTTCGTATCGGCGATACCATTACCATCGGCACCTTTTCGGGTAATGTCAGCAAGATACGGATCCGTGCGACAACCATTACCGATTTTGACCGTAAAGAAGTGATTATTCCAAACAAGGCTTTTGTTACCGAACGCCTGATTAACTGGTCACTGTCAGACACGATCACCCGCATCATTATTAAAGTTGGGGTCGCATATGGTTCTGATTTGGCAAGAGTAAAAGAGGTGCTTTTACAAGCGGCCCATGAGAATCCACGGGTTATGACTGATCCTGAGCCTCAGGTCTTCTTCCTTAATTTCGGTAGTAGTACCCTTGATCACGAATTACGTCTGTATGTGCGTGAACTACGGGATCGCAGCTACACGGTGGATGAGCTTAATCGGGCAATTGATAAATTATGTCGCGAGAATGACATCAATATCGCCTTTAACCAGTTGGAAGTGTATTTGCATAAACCGGATGGTACCGAGGTTCAGGAAGTGGGGAGCCCGCTTGATACTAAAGGTTTACCCGTTGCGCAATCTGATCTGGGGGATACCAAGCCTGACCTACCGGATATCAATAAGCCACTTGCTTGAGGCTATCTGGTTGCAGGGTAAGAGTGGGGCAATAACTTACTCTTATTCGTAGAGGCAGTGAGGCGACACTTTGCTGTGTCGCCTCGGTTACCCCTCAGAAGTAACAGACTTAATCTGGGGTTTGATGGCGGAGTTTACGCTGATAATCAAGTTGCACGATCGCTAACGCCGCCAGTGCTGTTTCTGGCGCTATCTCATTACATTCCAGCAGATAGATAAGATCTACTGCCAGTTGCAGTTCTGGTGGTGCTTTTTCAACTGACATAATGTAGCCAACATTTGATTTTCAGTTAATTGGGAAAGCCGGGTGGGAACATCTTACTGCGAGCTTCCACCTGACATCATTATTTCAATCCGTAAGTTATTATAGATAACTATTCTCAGTTAGAATCATTAATGATTCAAAAAATGTGACAAATATTCAAAAACCGTTCTCTTTTTTTTCAATATTGCGCTCTATTTTGATCAGCGCTTGCCGGCATCGCATCAGACGGCCTTCCAATGCCGCGAGTTCTTTTTGTATCTTTTGCTGCTCGGATAACAAACTTTGCTTACCAAGCTGGCTCTCTCTATCCTGAATCATGGTCAGTATTCGCCGCTCATAATCTTGATGCTCAGCCAGCTTATGGTAAGGATCAAATTTATTATCCTTGGGTTCAGGGTTGGATTTCCTCAACTTTTGTGTTGCCAGCTCTCTTTGTAATGCAGAAATCTGTGCAACCAGCTTTTCAGCTAAAAAGGCGACCTGCTGGGTGCGATTTTCTGCAACCACCAGTTTCAGTTGCGCCATGTTTTTGCGCACTTCCTGTAGATAATCGCGAAAGCGGTTACCATGATTACCGAATAGGTTTAGATCAAAACGGGCTTGCTGTGAGGGTGTGTTAGCTTGAGAGCCAACCTGCGCCGACAGTGTTTCAATTTGGCTTTCAAGCACCTGCAATAACTTTTCCGTACTCATGGCGCTTCTCCTGGGCATTTTCCCGTCAGCTTGCCTTTGAATAGTAACAGTTACAAGCAATAGGCTAAATAAAATGGATAGATGCGTATTGTGCTAATAATGGCAAGAATATCTGTTGATGATGGCCAGCGCATGCGTTAATGATAAGGCCATGTTGATGAGTATTATAAAGGGAGTTTATGTCTCGTTGGTTGTTAATAATTTTAGGTTGGCTGGCGGTGGTGTTGGCAACCTTAGGTGTCGTGCTTCCCCTTTTGCCCACGACACCGTTTCTGCTACTGGCTGCGTGGTGCTTCGCACGATCCTCTCCCCGTTTCCATCGTTGGTTGCTCTATCGCTCATGGTTTGGCTGCTATATACGCAGTTGGCAGCAACATCGTGCTTTGCCTCCGGGGGCTAAATGGAAGGCAGTATTGGTCACGCTACTCACATTCACTGTTTCACTTTGGTGGGTAAAAATCTGGTGGGTCAGAGGCATATTGCTTATTATATTAATCATATTGTTGACCTTCATGTTGCGGATGCCTGTTATTGACCCATCGCCACAAGAACGGCGCTGATCACTGCACATCAGTTGCATTTTAATGTCAGTTTGCATAGATTTTAGCGTTTTCGTGCGCGGGGATAATCCTCGTTGCATCCTTAGGGTTAAGGATGCAGTGACTTAAGCTATCCGGTGTTATCGATAGAATAAGTGACTCAGCCGATGCTATTTAACATTGGCTGGCCGCGCTTTAGTATGTACAGCAGTTTTATCAGGCACAAATTATGACCGCTACTGCACCTAATACAGCACAACAGCTTAAATATATTGAAGACAGTATTAAGACCATCCCCGATTATCCAAAAGCGGGAATACTGTTCCGTGATGTGACCAGCTTGCTGGAAAATCCATTGGCCTATGCTTCCAGCATCGAACTGCTGGTTGAACGCTATCTGGATAAAGGCGTGACCAAAGTCGTGGGGACCGAAGCCCGCGGTTTTTTGTTCGGTGCGCCAGTGGCTTTGGCGCTGGGTATCGGTTTTGTTCCGGTGCGCAAACCGGGCAAATTACCACGTGAAACTATCAGTGAAAGCTATGAGCTAGAATACGGCACTGACAAACTTGAGATCCATACCGACAGCATTATACCGGGCGACAAAGTCCTGGTTATTGATGATTTGCTGGCTACCGGCGGGACGATTGAAGCGACTGTTAAGCTGATTCGCCGATTGGGTGGTGTGGTGACCGACGCTGCGTTTGTGATTGATTTACCCGAACTGGGTGGCGAAGCGCGCTTGACTCAGCAAGGGATTACTTGCTACAGCCTGGTGTCCTTCAGCGGGCATTGATTGTATTGAAGATATCAGCCTCGCCGTCAGTGGCGAGGCTGTGTTAGCATGACTTTCTAGATTATCCCACTCCACTGGCTTCAACAGGCAGTACTGACGACAGTGTTAGCCGCCTAACTTAATGGCAATACTTGCTTTTCTTCTCAACGTTCTGAGTGTGTTAACGTTAACCACATTAAATGGAATATTAATATTGAGGGAGCAATGAATATTCACGCTAATGTCACCACTGAAACCGGCCTTCTGCCTATCCAAGCCTTGTATCATGATTCATTTCGGCAGGGAATGAAATGAGCCTCAGTCTGCCGGGTATCTATTGATACAACCTATCAAGAGATAATCTTCCACCCGAAGAATATGAACGTATAGTCAGTGCATATGCGGGCTGGTCACGGATTTGCCGTGAGTATGAATTTGATGAGGGTCACCCGACCAGTGGCTATATTATTAACATGCGCGAAAGCCGGGCCAACCATACTCAGGCTTCCTCTCGTGGGTCGCGTGAAAAAGAGAAACTGGAAAAATGGTATTTTCCGGTGACGTAGTGATATTGAGTGATCTCTACGGCCCGGTAAAGCTCTTTCATATCAATGAAGAAGGCGCGTTGATTTGCAGCGATCCGCTTGCTTTTCGTTTTGATGGTGCGAAAAGAATTACTACTGAATACAGTAAGTCGGTGAGCCGAAGGGATTATCGACGCTCGGGAGGCAAACCACGACCAATACCGTTTCAGACAGACATGCTTACCTTAATGACAAATTTGGTCGAAGTGGTGATATCAATCACGATATCAACATTCGAGGTAATGCAGAAAAGTAACCGACTTTATGAAAAAATAAGGTATTGCCGAGAATAAAATTCCTGAATATATGGAAGGAATAAATCTTAATAAGAGAGTTTCAGTAGAAACAATAAACCGAGGTAAGCTTGCTTACCAGAATCAGACTCCGGGTAATTGGCAAGGTAATTGGTATTCATTAAACGAAAATACTCCACCAACCAAACTGGGCATTAACCCAGAAGGGAACTTGCGCGGCACCGATATAAAGGTTCCTAAAGTGACGACAACCTATCAATCACAGCAGCCGGTGTAGATGTTGCGCAGTACCGCCAGTCCAGCGCTGGACACCTGGTCAGTCCCTAAAACGCCTTTCCAGGCTGAAGGCGGAGGCATACAATGGTTCAGTACCAATAAAGACGTATGGAGTCCGAAAAAATGACCAAGGATACCGCGTTAGATTACGTGGACAGGGCATTGCGTCTGGCTCAGAAACGCCATCATCACATTAAGTATAACGTTATTGGTGGTGAGACGCTTGAACCCATGTATAACTCCATCGTTCAGCAATTAATTTATCTGCACAACGTGATTACCGGTGAGAAAAAAGACAAAACAAAGCTTTGGAAACTGACATTCGGCATGTATGCAACAAAAGAATTCGAAGCAACAGATCCTATTTTTGAGGATCGGCTAGGCGATGCTTTTTATATTGCTTCACAAATCAGAAAGGGGCTAAAAGTAAAGTTACCTAACCAAGTAGATCCCAATTTCCAAGAAAAGCAAAAAAGACTTAAAGCAGCTTATCCTGACGATTTTGACGTCTAATGATTAAAAGCCTCAGAAGAGGCTTTTTTATCTGGTTTGAACCATTCGCATTTATCATGACACTCGCTCACCGTCCGCTGCTGTTAAAACAAGTTTAAAATGTCACCTTCTTGCCCAAAATCAATCATTCACTACCTCACTACCTCACTACCTCACTACAATGTGCAAATATAGATGCCCCAATCATCTACCTTAGCCAGACGTTAACTCTTTCACTTTCAGACCATAATTAACAATCAGTTTTAGCTCGTAGCTTTAGTGAACCTGGACAATAAGATCTGAGTGGTATTGATCTGCCATTTCCATCTGTTGGCAGGGTTGATGCATTTACATTGTGTATAGACGCTAGCGCGGTTCGATCTCAGCTAAAACCTTGTCGATAGATTTGGATGCATTTTTCTATGTTGCAGAAACTAAAAATGATTTATTACTGCATCGCAGGGTACAAAGAATCGACAAGTCTACTTCCACAAAGTAAATTTGTGTGAATGACGATGTTCGTACTGGTACACTAAGGTTCAGCCTGTAGTTATTCGGGTTAATGTGTTCGAAAACAGACCATTTAATCTATGTAGGCTAAATGGTGGTTTTTTTATTGGTGATTAAATTATTCTTTATAAATCAATGATGAAGTATTAATGAGCTATCAGGTCCTTGCCCGTAAGTGGCGCCCCCAAAGGTTTGCAGACGTCGTTGGTCAGGAGCATGTCCTGACGGCGCTGGCTAATGGCCTTTCGCTAGGGCGAATTCATCATGCCTATTTATTCTCCGGCACCCGTGGTGTGGGCAAGACCTCTATCGCCCGGTTATTAGCCAAGGGACTTAACTGCGAAACCGGCATTACAGCCACACCTTGCGGTACTTGCGCGAACTGTCAGGAAATCGAACAAGGCCGTTTTGTTGATCTGATCGAGATAGATGCCGCCTCACGGACTAAAGTAGAAGATACCCGAGAACTGCTGGATAATGTGCAATATGCCCCAGCCCGTGGCCGCTTCAAAGTCTATTTGATTGATGAAGTGCATATGTTATCGCGGCACAGTTTCAATGCGTTGCTGAAAACTCTTGAAGAGCCACCAGCACACGTGAAATTCCTGCTGGCGACCACGGATCCACAGAAATTGCCAGTGACTATCCTTTCGCGCTGTTTGCAATTCCACCTCAAAGTGATCGATGTTGAGGTAATCCGGGCGCAGCTCGAAAAGATATTGTTAGCAGAGCACATCAGCAGTGATGCCCGTGCATTGCAATTACTGGCGCGGGCTGCCGATGGCAGTATGCGTGATGCTCTTAGCCTGACAGATCAGGCCGTCGCAATGGGTGATGGGCAGGTGACTACCGCCACTGTTAGCCAGATGCTGGGAACCTTGGATGATGAGCAACCACTGGCTATTATCGAAGCGTTAGTCAGTGCGGATGGTGCACGGGTTATGGCTCAGATAGAACAAGCAGCATCTCGTGGCGTCGATTGGGAAAACTTATTGGTTGAAACCTTAAGTTTGCTACACCGTATTGCGATGGTGCAACTGTTGCCATCAATGTTGGATAATCACTACGCAACCATTGAGCCACGCCTACGCGAACTGGCTCGCACGTTGCCGCCTGCCGATATTCAGCTGTATTATCAAACACTATTGGTGGGCCGCAAAGAACTGGCCTATGCCCCTGATCGCCGCATGGGGGTTGAAATGACCTTATTGCGGGCGCTGGCTTTCCATCCTAAAGCAATCATTACTGAATCTCAGATTGTGCCTGTCAGTGCTCCGGCGGTCATCGCGGCTAGCAATGCCGCGGGGCCTCAGCACGATCAAAATACCCAACAGTCGAATTTTGCTCAAGCAGGGCCACCGCAAGATACCCCGTCGTTAGGGGCTGTAGCTGAAGTGAGCACTCAGCTACCTGATTCTACCGCCCAGCTTCTTCACGCTCGCACCCAGTTGTTGCGGCAATCCGGGACAACCACACCAAAAAAGAATGAACCGGCGGCGCCTGGAAAAGCGCGGCCGGCAAACTCAGCACTGGAGCGTTTGGCTTCGGTGACTGAGCGCAGCCAGCAGCGTCTGGCCGCTAAATCAACGGAAGAAAAGAAACCAGCTAAGAAGGAAGCCTATCGCTGGACCGCGCAGAATCAGCCTGACATAGTGGTTGAACCGGTAGCCACACCTAAAGCGTTGCGATCTGCGCTGGAACACGAAAAAACACCTGAGCTTTCGGCTAAATTGGCTGAAGAAGCTATGGCACGGGATCCTTGGGCAGCAGAGATAGATAAACTACAAATTCCCAAATTGGTGCAGCAGCTTGCGCTGAATGCATTTAAAGAAGAAATAGAACCGGGTAATATTCGCCTTCACCTGCGTTCTGCCCAGCGCCACTTAAATTCGCCATCGGCGCAAAAGGCACTGGGTGATGCTTTGAGTGAATTACAGGGTAGCACTGTGACACTTAGCGTTATCGAAGATGACAACCCAGCGGAGCGTACCCCACTGGAATGGCGGCAGGCCATTTATGAAGAAAAACTGACGCAAGCGCGTCAGTCGATTATCGCGGATAATAATATTCAGACACTGCGGCGTTTCTTCGACGCCGAACTGGATGAAGAGAGTATCCGACCGGTTTAACTGCTGCGATAAGTGCATGGTGCACTGACGCGGCTCTTGCGATGAGAGATGATTATGTTTGGTAAAGGCGGTATTGGCAATTTAATGAAACAAGCCCAGCAGATGCAGGAAAAAATGCAGCAGATGCAGGAAGAAGTCGCCAAATTAGAAGTTACCGGTGAATCTGGCGCGGGCTTGGTAAAAATAACTATCAATGGGGCGCACAACTGCCGCCGGGTTGAAATCGACCCAAGCCTGTTGGTTGAAGACGATAAAGAGATGCTGGAAGATTTGATTGCCGCTGCATTGAACGACGCGGCTCGCCGCATCGATGAAACGCAAAAAGAGAAAATGGCTTCAGTCTCCAGTGGTATGCAATTACCACCAGGCTTTAAGATGCCGTTCTGATGCAAACCAGTCCACTCCTTGAATCACTAATGGAGGCGTTGCGCTGCCTGCCGGGCGTAGGCCCGAAATCAGCGCAACGTATGGCGTTCCAACTGCTACAGCGTGATCGTAGTGGTGGAATGCGGCTGGCGCAGTCGTTGACGCGGGCGATGTCCGAAATTGGTCACTGTGCTGACTGTCGTACATTTACCGAGCAAGACCATTGCACTATTTGCGCCAACCCGCGTCGTCAGCAAAATGGTCAAATCTGCGTGGTCGAAAGCCCAGCAGATATTCATGCTATCGAGCAAACGGGCCAGTTTGGCGGGCGTTATTTTGTGCTAATGGGGCACTTATCCCCCATGGATGGTATTGGCCCTGGTGATATTGGTTTGGATCTGCTTGAAAAACGGCTTGAAACTGAAACTATCACTGAAGTCATCCTGGCAACTAACCCAACAGTTGAGGGGGATGCTACCGCCAATTATATTGGTCAGATGTGCGGCCAGTATGGTGTGTTAGCCAGCCGTATCGCACATGGTGTGCCGGTGGGGGGGGAGTTGGAAATGGTTGATGGTACCACCTTATCCCACTCGTTAGCCGGGCGTAACCCCATTAAGCTCTAACCTGATTCAGTGCTAATCCCATTTCATCCCATGGGCGATTGTTTTGTTATTGATTATCATGTGAATAATTTTATTCCTGATGCTCAGCCAATCGTCCCTGATCCTCTATTTTTTCAGTGTTGAGACTTGAAACCTCCTGTTATTGGCCCCATCTGATACTCATTGTTCGATTTTATCTACCTGTCGGTAATTTGGATTGAGGTAATTAATGAGTATGAAAGGTCAAGAAACCCGTGGATTCCAGTCTGAAGTAAAACAACTTCTCCATTTGATGATTCACTCGCTTTATTCTAATAAAGAAATTTTCTTGCGTGAGCTGATCTCTAACGCCTCTGATGCGGCAGATAAACTCCGTTTTCGCGCACTGTCTAACCCTGAGTTGTTCGAAGGGGACGGTGAACTACGCGTACGTTTATCGTTTGATAAAGAAAAACGTACTTTAACCCTAAGTGATAACGGCATCGGTATGAGCCGTGATGAAGTCATCGATAATCTCGGTACTATTGCGAAGTCAGGAACTAAAGCTTTCCTTGAGTCTATTGGTTCAGATCACGCTAAAGATAGCCAATTAATCGGCCAGTTTGGTGTCGGCTTCTATTCTGCTTTCATCGTGGCAGATAAAGTGACGGTTCGTACGCGCGCGGCTGGTGCACCAGTCGATGCCGGTGTGTTCTGGGAATCAGAGGGCGAGGGCGATTACACCATCGCAGATATCACCAAAGAAGAGCGTGGCACAGAAATAACCTTGCACCTGCGTGAAGGTGAAGACGAATATCTGGATGACTGGCGTCTGCGTTCTGTTATCAGTAAATATTCAGACCATATTGCGCTGCCGGTTGAGATCCAGAGCAAAAACGAAGAAGACGGTACAGTGACTTGGGAGAAAATCAACAAGGCTCAGGCGCTGTGGACGCGTGGTAAAGCAGAAATAACCGACGACGAATACAAAGCATTTTACAAACATATCGCTCATGACTTCACTGACCCACTCAGTTGGAGCCACAACCGTGTAGAAGGTAAGCAGGAGTACACTAGCTTGCTCTATATCCCGGCACAGGCTCCGTGGGATATGTGGAATCGTGACCATAAACATGGTTTGAAACTTTATGTTCAGCGTGTATTCATCATGGATGATGCTGAACAGTTTATGCCTAATTACTTACGATTTATCCGTGGCTTAATCGATTCTAATGATCTGCCACTCAACGTATCGCGTGAGATCCTGCAAGATAGCCGTATTACTCAGAATCTACGTAGTGCGTTGACCAAACGTGTGTTGCAAATGTTGGAAAAACTGGCCAAAGACGATGCTGAGAAATATCAGCAGTTTTGGCAACAGTTCGGCATGGCGCTTAAAGAAGGCCCGGCTGAAGATGGTAGCAATAAAGAAACCATTGCTAAATTGCTCCGCTTTGCTTCAACCCATACTGATAGCTCTGCGCAAACAGTGTCATTGGAAGACTATGTCAGCCGTATGGCAGAAGGGCAGGAGAAGATTTACTACATTACTGCTGACAGCTATGCCGCAGCGAAGAACAGCCCGCATTTGGAACTGTTCCGCAAAAAAGGTATTGAAGTCTTGCTGTTATCCGATCGCATCGATGAATGGATGATGAGCTATCTGACTGAGTTTGATGGCAAAATCTTCCAGTCAGTCAGCAAAGCAGATGATTCATTGAACAAGTTGGCTGATGAAGAGCGCCCTGAACAGCAAGAAGCTGATAAAGCACTAGAACCATTCGTTGAGCGGGTGAAAACTCTGCTGGGTGAGCGGGTGAAAGATGTTCGTCTGACTCACCGTTTGACCGATACTCCGGCGATTGTCACGACAGACGCTGACGAGATGAGTACGCAGATGGCAAAACTGTTTGCTGCTGCGGGCCAACAGGCCCCAGAAGTGAAGTATATCTTTGAATTGAATCCGGAACATGACTTGGTCAAACGCGCTGCCGATGTTGCTGATGATGCCCAGTTTGCTGAGTGGATCGAGTTATTACTGGATCAATCGCTGTTAGCTGAGCGAGGAACATTAGATGACCCTAATCAGTTCATTCGCAGAATGAATCAGTTATTAACGGCTTAATTGCGTAATGGAACGCCCTTGACAGATATCTTGTCTGGGGCGTTTTTATATTTAATTTCAATGTGTTATATTTTCATCTCACCTTGACGTGTCGGACTCTATCCCGCTAATCCGCCTCTCATACCTTGAGCCAACCCCCCTGAAAATGGTATGGTTGCTTGTTTTCCGCAATTTCGATTTATTTAAATAAAAACACATAGAAAAACTACATAGCAAGGGGATTTACGCAATGCGTATCATTCTGCTGGGCGCTCCGGGCGCTGGTAAGGGTACTCAGGCTCAATTCATCATGGAGAAATACGGTATTCCGCAAATCTCTACTGGTGATATGTTGCGCGCCGCTGTAAAAGCAGGTTCTGAGTTAGGTCTGAAAGCGAAAGAAATTATGGATGCCGGCAAGCTGGTTACTGACGAGTTGGTCATCGCATTGGTCAAAGAGCGTATTACCCAGGACGATTGTCGTGACGGTTTCCTGTTAGACGGGTTCCCGCGTACCATTCCTCAGGCTGATGCCATGAAAGAAGCCGGTATCAAGGTTGATTATGTGCTGGAGTTTGATGTTCCAGACGAGCTGATTGTTGAGCGTATTGTCGGCCGTCGGGTACATACCGCTTCAGGTCGTGTTTACCATGTTAAATTCAACCCACCTAAAGTTGAAGGTAAAGATGATGTGACCGGTGATGAGCTGACTATTCGTAAAGACGATCAAGAAGCCACCGTACGAAAACGTCTGATCGAATATCATCAACAAACCGCGCCATTGGTTTCTTACTACCATAAAGAAGCCGATGCAGGTAACACACAATATTTTAAACTGGACGGGACCCGTAAAGTAGCAGAAGTCAGTGCAGAACTGGCGACTATTCTCGGTTAATTCTGGATGGTAAGATAGCTAAGGCGGCCTGGTGTCGCCTTTCTTATTTTACCTGGCTCATCCTAAGCCGTGTTGGAAGCTTATTCATCAGTTTGAATAATAAGCGTAACATCTACAAAAAGGACTCTGCATCATGCAAAGCAAGCTCGGCGTATTAATGGTTAATCTGGGAACACCGGATGCTCCGACACCGCAAGCAGTTAAACGCTACCTGGCTGAGTTCCTGAGTGACCGCCGAGTGGTTGATACTTCTCCATTGCTTTGGTGGCCTTTGTTACGCGGTGTTATTTTGCCGATTCGATCCCCTCGAGTGGCTAAATTATATCAATCTGTGTGGATGGAAGAGGGGTCTCCACTGTTGGTCTATAGCCGGCGACAGCAGAAAGCACTGGCGGCACGTATGCCAGACATCCCGGTTGAGTTAGGCATGAGCTATGGCTCGCCAAATTTACCCGATGCCATTGATACGTTATTAGCACAAGGCGTCACTAAGCTGGTGGTGTTGCCGCTTTATCCGCAATATTCTTGCTCGACAAGTGCTGCGGTGTGGGATGCAGTTGCCCGTATTTTGAAAGGATACCGTCGCTTACCATCCGTTTCATTTATCCGCGATTATGCGGAGCATCCTGCTTATATCTCAGCCTTGAAACAAAGTGTCGAGCGCTCATTTGAGCAGCATGGGCAACCTGACCGGTTAGTTCTTTCTTTCCATGGTATTCCCAAGCGTTACGCTAAACTGGGGGATGACTATCCACAGCGTTGTGAGGATACCAGCCACGCTTTACGGGCAGAAATAGCCTTATCAGCAGAAAAAATCATGATGACATATCAATCCCGATTTGGCCGTGAACCTTGGTTAACCCCCTATACCGACGAGACATTAAAAAGTCTTCCTTCACAAGGCGTTAAGCATATTCAGCTAATCTGCCCTGGCTTTTCTGCTGATTGTCTGGAAACACTGGAAGAGATCAAAGAGCAAAATCGAGAGATTTTCTTACACGCGGGCGGCGAGAAGTTTGAATATATTCCTGCATTGAACGACGATGAAGGGCATATAGACCTTTTAGAACAATTGATAAAACAAGAGATTGGTTCGTTGCCTCATTATTCATGATTTTTCTATAACTACTTGTTATAAATTTATTTTTAAGTTCGATGCGACAATGAGTTCTAAGAACAGTGCATTGGTAGCTGTAAGCCAAGGGCGGTAGCGTGTCCTGATTTTTGGTGGTGTTTTGGTAGATGCCTACACGAAATTGACTTTTCTTTATGAGTTAGAAAAACTGATCATTATGATGAATGCTCATAAGAAATAAAATTTAATCCAATAGCTGGAAATGACAATGTCAGTATTACGAAGAAATATATTTTCTTTATTCATATTGCAAGGTAGTAATAACATTATAGCTCTTTTAACATTACCCTATTTAACCAGGGTTTTGGGTGTTGAGGGCTTTGGTGTTTATAGTCTTACACTTTCAATAGCGCAATATTTTGTTATTTTTATTGATTTCGGGTTTAATTTATCAGCATCTAAAAGAATTGCTGAACATCAAAGTGAACCTGAGTATATATCGAGAGTTTTTTTTGAAACTCTATATGCTAAATCAATACTATGTTTTGTTTCTATATTAGGTATTGTTTTATTGGTATCACTAAGTTCATACTCAATAATTAAAAGTGAATTAATTTATACAGTTCTTATGTTAATAGGGACTATGTTGATGCCTATTTGGTTTTTCCAAGGATTAGAAAAACTATCTATTATTACAAAATTGATGGTGATCTCTAGATTAGCATTGCTGCCGTTGTTTTTTATATTTGTTCGTAGTGATGAAGATGTTAAGTTTGCTATAATAATACAGTCCTCGTTGAGTTTTCTTGCTGGAGTAATAGCACTAGTATACATATATAGGCAGAAGTTAGTAAGAGCGATAAATTTTTCTAGTTTGAAAATAACAGGCACATTAAAAGATTCATTTCCTATTTTTTGTGCAATATTTTCTAATAGTCTCTATGGCATGAGTACTACAGTAATTATTAGTATATTCAGTAATATTTATGAAGTAAGTATATTTACTGCTGCTGATAGGGTCAAAGGTGTTATTCTAGGCGTGTTTTTAATATTAGGGAATGCTTTTTATCCAAGAATAAATGCTTTACTTGTTAATAATAAACCTCAAGCCTATGCATTAATTAGACGGATTTTTTATTGGCAAGGAATATTATGTGTGTTCATGATTGTATTTATCATTACTTTTTCAAAGTTGATCACTAAAGTGATGTTCGGAGATGAGTATTCAGAAGTATCTACTCTATTGATATTGTTCTCTCCTGTTTATTTCCTTATTCTACAATCGTTTGTTTTGGGTAGTTATATATTACTTACACATGGTCACAAAAAGGAATATACACTTATACCAATAATATTAGCCATTGTACATATCCCTCTTTGTGCTTATCTTGCCTCAAAATATGGAGCCAGGGGAGGAGTGATGTCAATTATCGCTGTTGAAACTTTATCATTGATTTTATTGGTTTTAATTCTTAAAAGAAAAAAATTATTATTTGAAGTTCTCTATGGAAATAAAAAATAAGACTAACGTAAAAGCTATTAAAAAGAATGGTAATACCTCCAATTAGTAGAATCTGATGTACAATACGGGCTTTTGAAGCTTTCGCATGGCTAGTGTTAATGTCCATTCGCTGATGATTCATTTGGAATATATACTGGTGTATATATTCACCCTATATATCGTTTGTATGATTAAGTTAGTTCATAGAGAGTGGGTGAATAATTTAAACTTTCCTATTAACTTAAACGAATTATTTATTAATAATTACAGGAATGTTTATGAAGATCAGTGTATTAGTTCAAGGTGGTTTAGGAAATCAATTATTTCAAATTGCTTGGGCTAATTATTTAGTAAGAAAATATCAATATAATGTTGAAATCAATTTGCAACTTTTATATTCACAAAGTCAACATGCGTCAATTAACTTTTCTCAGTTGATTGGGAAAGTTCCATTATTATCTGTCTCTAAAGAGAAGTTAATAATGCTTGATGACAGATTGTCTTCAAAAATAATAAGAAAATCATTGCGAATATTAGGTGTGCATTCTATACCGAATATATTGCTGCATGATTATGATGCATTAACAGATTTCGAGCATTGCAACAAGATGGCTAATTATCGCTATCAGTTTGGATATTTTCAATTTATTGAAGCTGCCATATTTTCAAGAGATATTTTTCTTTCTAACATGAGATCTATTCATGGCGAATTTATAAAAAAATGTGAGTCTGAATTTTTTGAGCGTCACTATGTCGGCATACACATTCGACGTGGGGATTTTATAAAATCAACTGACCCACTGCACTTAGCTACAGGCATTGACTATATTAAAAAATCAATTAAAAAATTCAACAACCGCAATTTTATTGTTTTCTCAGATGATATTGGTTGGTGTCGAGACAAGTTAGGTGAGTCTGATGGTATAGTTTATTTTTCTGGTAATTCTGCAATAGAGGATTTTATTGGTCTAATGTGTTGCAAAGACTTTATTTTGAGTGGGAGTACCTTTAGTTGGTGGGCTGCTATTTTGAGTCTGAATGAAAATACCAGAGTAGTTATTCCAAACTCAAAAGCTCAATTTATGTCAATAGAGGCTAATACTCGCATTGGGTGGGACTTCGAGGTTGTTTGATTAGATTTATTTCAAATAAGATACTCTAGTGATTTTTGAGATTTATTATGAAAATAAAACATGGTGTAAGCGCTTTATTAGCGCTGAATAATATAGATACTTACACAAAATTAGCTATTGATAGTATCTTATTTCAAACCAGACCAGTTGATGAGTTTATAATTGTTATTAATGGGCCAGATCGCCAATTAATAGAGCGAGAGATTATCGAGTTTTATGGCAGTGAGTCAAAAATAAAAATTGTTACAACTGAATTGGGACAACTAGCCTACGCTCTTAATTATGGGTTATGTCTTTGTAACTATGAGTATGTTCTACGCATGGATGCAGACGATATCTCTAATAGAGACAGGGTTGAAAAACAATTGAATTACATTTATAAAAATGAACTAGACGTCCTTGGTTGTGATATTAATATAATTAATTCTGATGGCGAAATAACTGGCACTAGAAAATATCCGACAGGTATACAGATTAATAAAAAAATACCATTTATGAACGTTTTTTGCCATCCTGCTGTAATTTTTAGGCGAGATAAAATATTGAGTGTTAGAGGATATAATGCAGGTTATAACTCAGAGGATTATGATCTGTGGCTTAGGCTCTCTAGAGATGGTGTAAAGTGGGATAATCTTCCTGAAATTCTTTTTAATTATAGAGTTCATGACAGTACAGCACAAAGAAAACCACTGGCATATGCTGAAACAGCATCTCTAATGTTAAGAGAGTGCTTATTAAGAAAATCATTGATTTATTTTTTTGCAATATTAGTGGCCATCGCGAAGTTCTTTTTTAGATCAAGATAAGGTTGAGGTTAAAATGAAAAAGGCATTAATAACAGGAATTACTGGACAAGATGGTTCCTACCTTGCGGAGCTTTTATTAGATAAAGGCTATGAAGTTCATGGAATTCAGCGTCGTTCATCCTCTTTCAATACCAGCCGAATTGATCATATTTTTCAGAATTATCAAGGCGCAGATACTCGCTTCTTCCTTCATTATGGTGATTTAACTGATACCTCTAATCTAGTAAGGCTGGTTCGAGAAATTCAGCCAGATGAGATTTATAATTTAGGAGCACAATCTCACGTTGCGGTATCATTTGAATCCCCAGAATATACCGCTGATGTAGATGCAATGGGTACTCTTCGCCTTCTTGAAGCCATACGAATTAATGGATTTGAAAAGAAAACTCGTTTTTATCAAGCCTCAACGTCAGAGCTTTATGGATTGGTACAAGAAACACCACAGCGGGAGACCACTCCCTTTTATCCGCGTTCACCTTACGCAGTTGCAAAAATGTATGCATATTGGATTACTGTAAATTACAGAGAATCATATGGCATGTATGCATGTAACGGTATTTTATTTAATCACGAGTCAGCACGCCGTGGGGAAACGTTCGTCACACGAAAAATTACCAGAGCGATAGCAAATATAGCTTTGGGTCTACAAGAGTGCCTTTATTTAGGGAATATAGACTCTTTACGTGATTGGGGTCATGCGAAGGACTATGTTCGTATGCAATGGTTAATGTTACAACAAGATCAGCCAGAGGATTTTGTTATTGCCACCGGTAAGCAAATTACAGTTCGTGAATTTGTGTGTATGTCAGCACGAGAAGTCGGTATCGAACTTGAATTTACTGGGGAAGGAATCGATGAAATTGGTAGAATTATTTCAATAGAGGGTGATAGTGCACCCACTGCTCGCATCGGTGACATTGTCGTACGCATAGATCCAAAATATTTCCGCCCATCAGAAGTTGAAACTCTTCTTGGGGATCCTGGCAAAGCCAAACAAAAATTAGGTTGGCTACCCGAAATTAGTGTTGAAGAGTTGTGTGCTGAAATGGTAGCTAATGACTTGCTACAAGCTAAGCAACATGCATTATTGAAAGCTAATGGCTTTGATGTCTCCATTTCAATAGAGAGCTAATAAGAAATGTATAAAAAACGAGTATTTATTGCCGGACATCAAGGTATGGTAGGCTCAGCTATTGTTCGTAAACTCAAAGAACGTAATGATATTGAGCTAGTCTTAAGGACACGCAGTGAGCTCGATCTTATGTCTCAAACATCAGTACAGAATTTTTTTAAGACTGAGAATATTGATGAGGTTTATTTAGCGGCAGCCAGAGTGGGAGGGATACTGGCGAATAATAATTATCCCGCCAGTTTTATATATGAAAATCTGATCATTGAATGCAACATAATCCATGCAGCTCATATGGCAGATGTACAAAAATTATTATTTCTTGGTTCCTCATGTATCTATCCAAAATTAGCCATACAGCCAATGAAGGAAGAGGCGCTCTTGACTGGCCGTTTAGAATCAACAAATGAACCCTATGCGATTGCTAAAATCGCAGGTATTAAATTGTGTGAGTCATATAACCGACAATATGATCGCGATTACCGCAGTGTAATGCCAACTAATCTCTATGGGGAAAATGATAATTTCCATGCCGAAAATTCACATGTTATTCCAGCATTACTGAATCGTTTCCATGAAGCGAAGCAACGTAATGATTCTGAGATAGTTATATGGGGTAGTGGCAAGCCAATGCGTGAATTCTTACATGTAGAAGATATGGCTGCTGCGAGCATATATATCATGGAACTTGATGGCGATATTTATAAAAAAAATACTGATCCTATGACTTCTCATATTAATGTCGGGACTGGTATTGATTGTACTATTCGTGAGTTAGCTGAAACCATATCCAAGGTTATTAATTTTTCAGGTGCATTAGTATTTGATGATACCAAACCTGATGGTGCTCCTCGAAAATTATTAGATGTCACCAGACTAGCTAACCTAGGTTGGACTTATAAAATTTCTTTAGAACAAGGACTTGAAATGACTTATCAATGGTTTTTGTATCATCAAGATAAAATAAGAAAGTAATAGCGCTATATTATTAATGTTAGATAAATAGAGTGTAACTCTATCCTCACTATTGTTTTTATTAACACAATGGTCTGCATATTAAATTAAATGGGCCATTCGCAGGCTGCGAGTATATCAGTAAGAACTGAATAGTTGCATACTTCAACCTAAAGTCTTTATTGATTTTTGGATGGTATACTTTTCATCTCAAATTTTTTAAGATAGGATATAGCTATCTATGTTATTACCCGTAATTATGGCTGGGGGAACAGGTAGTCGGTTATGGCCTTTATCCCGAACACTTTATCCTAAACAATTCTTGGCATTAACTTCCGAATTAACAATGTTGCAAGAAACGTTAACCCGGTTAGATGGAATATCCCACCAACCCGCTCTAATTATCTGCAATGAAGAGCATCGATTCATTATTGCTGAACAGTTACGGCAACTGCATATTGAGCATAGTGGTATTGTGCTTGAGCCTGCCGGACGTAGTACAGCCCCTGCAATAGCATTGGCAGCATTGTTAGCGAGATCAAGAGGCGAAGATCCACTACTACTGGTATTAGCTGCTGATCATGTTATCCAGGATAGAACTACTTTTATTGACTCAATCATAAGTGCGCTACCTCTTGCAGAAGCAGGTAAGCTAGTGACTTTTGGTATAGTTCCAGATGCTCCAGAATCAGGGTATGGTTATATTTGTCGGGGCATGAGTGTCGGCGATAATGCTTATAAGGTTGACGCTTTTGTCGAAAAACCTGATCAGTCCACCGCTGAAAAATTTATCGCTTCCGGAGGATATTACTGGAACAGTGGGATGTTTATTTTTAAAGCGTCGCGCTACTTGCAAGAGTTGGAACTATATCGTCCTGAAATCTTTGCTTCATGTAAAAAAGCTATCGATGGATGCCGTAATGACTTGGATTTTATTCGACTAAATGAGGAACCTTTTCTCAACTGTCCCGAGGATTCAATCGATTATGCTGTCATGGAAAAAACAAGTGATGCAGTAGTTGTACCAATGGATGCTAAATGGAGTGATGTTGGTAGCTGGTCTGCACTCTGGGCTTTAAATGAAAAAGACGGCAATGGTAATGTCATTCGTGGCGATGTATTAATAGAAAATACAAACGATAGTTATATATATTCTAAAAATAAATTAGTTGCTACCGTAGGTGTGAATGACTTAATTATTGTTGAAACCAAAGATGCGATATTAGTTGCCCATAAAGACAAAGTTCAAGATGTAAAAAGTATAGTGGCTCAACTCAAAAAAAATAGCCGTACTGAACATTTGCAACATCGAGAGGTTTATAGACCTTGGGGATCGCATGATTCCATCGCCGAAGGCGAGAGATATCATGTCAAACATCTTATTGTGCGCCCAGGTCAGCGTACCGCGATGCAAATACACCACCACAGGGCAGAGCATTGGGTCGTAGTTTCCGGCACGGCTAAAGTATATAGAGGTGATGAGATTTTTTTAGTAACGGAAAATGAATCAACTTACATACCTGTGGGGCTTGCACATGCCATAGAAAATCCCGGAAAATTCGATTTGGAAATTATTGAGGTTCGTAGCGGTAGTTACTTGCAGGAAGATGATATTGTTCGCATTGACCATAAAAATGCAGGTTATTGAATCATGGATATATTAACTTGTTTTAAAGCCTACGATATTAGAGGCCAATTAGGCAAAGAACTAAATGAAAATATTGCCTATCGTATCGGTCGTGCATACGGTGAATTTACAAAATCTAAAACAGTAGTTATAGGTGGTGATGTACGCTTAAGTAGCGAAAAGATCAAGCATGCTCTGGCTCAAGGTCTGCTAGATACCGGTACTGATGTGTTAGATATTGGACTTTCGGGTACGGAAGAAATTTATTTTGCAACATTTCACCTCAATATAGATGGTGGTATTGAGGTTACTGCCAGTCATAACCCTATAAATTATAATGGCATGAAATTGATTCGCGAAGAGGCTAAGCCAATTAGTGGGGATTCTGGATTACGCGATATACAGCATTTAGCTGAATTGAATGAGTTTTTACCTGTTGATGAATTAGCCAGAGGGAAGTACAAGTCAATCTGTATTCTTGATGATTACATTGACCATCTCATGACATATATCGACCCAGGTTGTATTAATCCATTGAAGTTGGTTGTTAATAGTGGAAATGGTGCTGCCGGACATGTCATAGATGCATTAGAAGAACGTTTTAAAATTAACAATATACCCCTAACACTAATTAAAATTCACCATGAACCTGATGGTACATTTCCGAATGGGATACCTAACCCATTATTACCTGAGTCAAGACAAGACACTACAGATGCTGTAATTAAGTACAGTGCTGATATGGGAATTGCATTTGATGGTGATTTTGATCGTTGTTTTTTATTTAACCACAAAGGTGAGTTTATTGAGGGGTATTATATTGTTGGCTTATTAGCTGAGTTTTTTTTACAAAAGGAAAAAGGAGCTAAGATAATTCATGATCCGCGCCTGATATGGAATACTCAAGATATTATTAGTAATTTTGGTGGAAAGCCAATTCTATCCAAAACGGGTCATGCTTTCATTAAAGAAAGAATGCGACAAGAAAATGCTATTTATGGTGGTGAGATGAGTGCTCATCATTATTTTAGAGATTTTTATTATTGTGATTCAGGTATGATACCATGGTTACTTGTTGTTCAATTATTATGCATAAGAAATAAGAGTCTGGCGCAACTTATTGGTGAACGTATGATAGCATATCCTGTATCGGGTGAAATAAATTCAAAGTTAGCTAATCCTGAAGATGCAATTATGTGCATCAAAGAAACCTTCCAAGATTATGCTTTGATAGTCGATGAAACTGATGGTGTTTCTATGGAGTTTGCTGACTGGCGTTTCAACCTTCGTTTATCTAATACGGAATCTATGATTAGACTCAATGTAGAATCAAAGGCTAATATTGGTTTAGTGAACGAGAAAAAAAAAGAGATACTCGAAATATTAAAAAAATATGAATGAGTATATTGGGATGTTTCTGTAGTCCGTATATCATGTTAATAACAGACTAATTATTATTAAATAATATACTCGAATGAAATATATAATATTAAGGGAGGTAACAGCATAATGATGGTTAAAATAGTCGCTGTGTTTATGTTTTTTATGTTATCGACAATCTTAACGTTGGTGTTACGTAAGTATGCATTAAAAAATAATATTATTGATACGCCTAACTCACGTAGTTCGCATGTGATTCCAACTCCAAGAGGAGGTGGTGTCGCGATAGTTGTTAGTTTCCTCTGTGGGATAGCCATTTTCTATTTCCAAGGTTATCTGCCAGGTTTAACGGCTATAGGGCTAGTGGTGTCTGGTGGGATAATCGCGCTGATTGGCTTCTGGGATGACCATGGGCATATTGCTGCCCGCTGGCGTCTTTTAGCACATTTTTCTGCCGCCGCATTTTTACTATTTTGCTTAGGTGGGTTCCCGATATTAACTTTTTCAGGATATGTTATCAATCTCGGGATTTTTGGTAATATTTTGGGGTTGTTATTTCTAGTGTGGATGCTGAATCTCTATAATTTTATGGATGGTATTGACGGTTTAGCCAGTGCTCAAGCTGTAACCACCTGTATTGGTGCAATAGTCATCTATCTTATAAGTGGTGATCACATCGAACTGGACAGTTATCTGGTTCTTTGGTTGCTCGCAAGTACAGTTTTAGGATTTTTACTGTGGAATTTTCCACCGGCAAAAATATTTATGGGAGATGCCGGTAGTGGGTTTCTGGGGCTAATTATTGGTTCCTTAGTAATAAGTGCTGGCTGGATAGAAACAAAATTCTTCTTCTGTTGGTTGATCTTATTGGCTGTATTTATTGTCGATGCTACATGGACTTTGGCGCGTAGAGTGCTCGGTGGTTTTAAAGTTTATGAAGCCCATCGAAGCCACGGCTACCAAATTGCGGCCAGAAAATTTAAAAGACATTTACCGGTTACATTATCTGCTATTGCTATAAACATTGTCTGGCTATTTCCTATTGCACTGCTGGTTGGGTTAAATATGGTTAATCCAATAATAGCGCTAATTATTTCCTACATCCCTGTTATGTATATTGATTATAAACTTAATGCAGGTGTTAATAATAGTTAACCGATTGGCTTTATAAACTAACTAATTTAATTCACTCGTTAAAAATGGCGCATTCTATCTTGGGGTTGGTATTATATGTTTTTCGTATTTTTATTATCTTTACCAAGACCTATTAAACGAATTATTATGCTGTTGTTAGATACTATTCTAATTATTTTGGCATATTGGGGCGCTTTCTGGGTACGATTGGATGTAGATAGTCCCTTTACCAGTGTTGAACAATGGGCGGCATTGGCTGCTATTATACCACCGACTCTTTTGGTCTACATTCGACTTGGTTTGTACCGGACGGTACTACGCTATGTCAGTGCGAAGATTGTCACTACCGTGATGATTGGTGTGATACTTTCCTCCGGTCTACTGGTATTGGGTTCCTATTTCTTGGGCATATACTTACCAAGAACAGTCTCTGTGATGTTCTTTATTTTCTCGTTAGTATTAATATGTGGCTCTCGATTGTTCTTTCGTATGCTATTAAACTATGGTGTCAGAGGGCAGATTCCAGTAGTGATTTATGGTGCGGGTGCATCAGGTAGACAATTATTACCTGCTCTGATGCAAGCAAGTGAATATTTTCCAATTGCGTTTATTGACGATAATCCTAAACTGCATAAAGCCGTTATTCATGGCGTTACAGTTTACCCCTCAGAAAAACTAGAATATCTAATTGGTCGCTATGGTATCAAGAAGGTATTGCTCGCAATGCCAAGTGTTAGCCAAAGTCAGCGTCGAGCTGTTATTGGTAAACTCGAAAATCTTTCTTGCGAGGTTCTATCTATCCCTGGAATGTCCGACTTAGTTGAAGGTCGAGCACAAATCAGTAGCTTAAAAAAAGTGTCAATTGAGGAATTATTGGGACGCGATCCTGTCGTGCCAGATGGAAAGTTATTAGCTAAAAATATCACTGGAAAAGTGGTCATGGTTACTGGGGCTGGCGGGTCAATTGGTTCAGAGCTATGTCGTCAAATTATTGTCGAAAAACCAAGCTTATTAATTCTCTTTGATGTTTCTGAATTTTCACTTTACTCCATCGAAAATGAAATAGCATCGATCTGTCGAAATAATAAAATTGATACTGAGTTTGTAGCATTGCTTGGTTCTGTGCAAAGTGAAAAGAGGTTAGTCCAAGTCATGACTAGCTTCCAGGTTAATACCGTTTATCATGCTGCTGCCTACAAACATGTCCCACTTGTCGAGAATAATGTGGTTGAGGGCGTGAGAAACAATATATTCGGTACGCTCTATTGCGCCAAAGCTGCAATCAAGTCTGGGGTGGAAAAATTTGTTTTAATTTCTACGGATAAAGCCGTGCGGCCAACCAATACCATGGGAGCCACTAAGAGAATGGCTGAGCTTGTATTGCAGGCATTATCTAAAGAACAAGATAAGACAAAATTTTGTATGGTTCGCTTTGGCAATGTACTCGGTTCTTCAGGTTCAGTCGTACCTCTCTTTAAGAAACAAATCGCTGAGGGCGGCCCGATCACTCTTACTCATAAAGATATTATTCGCTACTTCATGACCATTCCTGAAGCGGCTCAGCTTGTTATTCAGGCCGGTGCAATGGGGCAAGGTGGCGATGTTTTTGTATTAGATATGGGTGAGCCGGTTAAAATTATTGATTTGGCAAAGCGGATGATTAATCTTTCTGGTCTTTCAATTAAGAGTGACGAAAATCCTGATGGTGATATTGCGATAGAGATATTAGGTTTGCGGCCTGGCGAGAAGTTATACGAAGAGTTACTAATCGGTGAATCTGTGCAAAACACCTATCATCCACGAATTATGACCGCAACTGAAGTTATGCTTGAATGGGATAATTTGAGTGCTTTACTAAACAGGATTGAAACTGCCTGCGATGACTTTAATTATGAATCTATTCGTTCGTTATTATTAGAAGCACCCGCTGGATTTCAACCAACAGATGGTATCTGCGACTTGGTTTGGCAAAAGACTCACGACGAAAATGCAAAACACATTAGTGTTCATTGACGGTTTTTAGGCTGTTATCTAATCATGTTTGCATTTTATTGTTTATGGAAATGATATGAAGAATGTTGCATTTGTAATCACAAAATCAATTATTGGCGGTGCCCAAGGTTGGGTTATAGAGCAAGTTAAGCTTCTTAAAGAAGATTGTAGAGTTATTTTGATAACCTCTGAACCAGGTTGGTTAACTGAAACAATTGTCTGTGACAAAGTGGTTATTATTCCTGAAATCAGAAAAATGGCCAGTATTAAGGCTATTTACGCTTTGTATAAGACACTTAAAGAAAACAAAATTGATATTGTTGTATCCAGTTCTGCTAATGCTGGTCTTTATAGTCGGTTAGCTCGTTTGTTCTTGCGTTTCCGTGGTGTGTATGTTTCTCATGGATGGTCATGTATTTACAATGGTAACGTATTGAAGTCCGTATTTTGTTATATTGAAAAATTATTATCAAATATCACGGATGTTATATGGTGTGTTTCACAAAGTGATGCTGATAAAGCGGTTAACATTATTGGTATCAAGCCTGAAAAAATAGTAACTCAACTGAATGCTATAACACCATTAGTTGAGCGGCCAGATCGCCCGCACCAGAATAAAATTATTTATGTTTGCAGATTAGCCTATCCAAAACGGCCTGATTTAATGTTAAAAGTAGCCGTTGCTAATCCTCAATACCATCTCGATATTGTTGGTGATGGTGAGTATTATCATGATCTTAAAAAAGAATATAATAGTTATGAAAATATTCATTTTTACGGTGAAATTAAAGGGTTCGACAAATTTAATGAGTATGATGTATTTGTATTAACATCAGAAAGTGAAGGTTTACCTATGGCTGCAATTGAAGCTACGAGTGCCAGCCTACCGGTTATTTTGAGTAATGTAGGTGGTTGTGGTGAGGTTGTTGACCAAAATGGTATCTTAATCGAGAATACGACAGCAGCATTAGATGCTGCTCTTAATACTGTATTTTCAAATTATGATTCATTCTATAAAGGCGCTCAGAAGCAAAAGAATAAATTTAATATCAATAATGTTAAAGACAAATGTCGGGAAATTATTCTTGGGTAATCAAATCGGCCTTAATAACTTAAATCCAATAGGTAAACCATGACTATTTTAGTGACTGGCGGCGCAGGTTATATTGGCTCGCATACAGTATTGACATTGTTAGAGCAAGCTGATGATGATGTGGTTGTATTGGATAATTTATCTAACGCTTCTGCTGAGTCCTTACTACGAGTCTCTACACTCACCGGCCGTAATGCGATATTTTATCAAGGTGATGTATTAGATAGAGGTTGCCTTAAAAGGGTATTTTCTGATCATAAAATTGATTCCGTTATTCATTTTGCTGGTTTGAAATCAGTGGGTGAATCAGTAGTTAAACCGATTGAGTATTATCAAAATAACGTTATTGGCTCCATTGTTTTGCTTGAGGAGATGGTGGCTGCTGGTGTAACAAAACTTATTTTTAGTTCATCAGCTACTGTGTATGGCGACCCTGAATTTATTCCCTTGACTGAAGATGCCCGCACTGGCGGCACAACAAATCCTTATGGTTCATCTAAGGTTATGGTTGAGCAAATATTGAAAGATTTCTCTGTGGCCCATCCGGATTTTTCTATCACGGCGCTACGCTACTTTAATCCCGTCGGTGCCCATCCATCAGGTTTAATTGGTGAAGACCCAAATGGTATACCTAACAACTTGTTGCCTTTTATAACACAAGTTGCGATTGGAAAACTCCCCAAATTAGCGGTCTATGGTAATGATTATCCTACCGTCGATGGCTCAGGTGTTCGAGATTATATTCATGTAATGGATCTTGCTGAAGGGCATCTTTGTGCACTTAACAAACTGACCAAAGGATTCAAGGTTTATAATTTGGGATCGGGTACGGGGTATTCTGTGCTACAGATGATTACGGAATTTGAACGTATATCCGGCAAAAAGGTTCCTTATCACATAGTCGCTCGGCGCTCTGGCGACATAGCCGAATGTTGGGCAAGTGCAGAGTTGGCACTTAAAGAATTAGATTGGAAAGCCAAAAGAAGTTTAACGGATATGTTAACGGATGCGTGGAACTGGCAACAGTCCAATCCAAATGGCTATGTTCGCTGAATACCCGGTTCTCTCAGAAATATCGTAATATGTGCTAAAATTCCTTATCTTTTCATCTTCACATTTGTAACCCAAAACAATGAAATTTCCTGGTAAACGCAAATCTAAGCACTATTTCCCTGTTAATGCCCGTGATCCATTATTGCAACCGGCGCAGACAGAAAATGAAGTGAGTACGTCTTATATTGTTGGCATTGATCAAACGCTGGTTGATATTGAAGCGAAGGTCGATGAGAACTTTATTGCGCGTTATGGCCTTAGTCAGGGGCACTCTTTGGTGATCGAAGATGATGTTGCTGAACGTCTTTATCAGGAACTGATATTCAATGGACTGATTACTCACGAGTTTGCTGGCGGTACCATCGGTAATACGTTGCACAACTATTCGGTATTAGCCGATGACCGCTCCATTCTTTTGGGTACCATGTGTAGCAATATCAAGATTGGCAGTTATGCCTATCGTTACCTATGTAATACCTCTAGCCGTACTGATTTGAACTATTTGCAGGCCGTTGATGGCGCTATCGGCCGCTGCTTTACCTTAATTACGGATAATGGTGAGCGGACATTTGCTATTAGCCCTGGTCACATGAATCAGTTACGGCCGGAAAGTATTCCTGAAGATGTTATTGCTGGTGCATCAGCACTGGTACTGACTGCTTATCTGGTACGCTGCAAACCAGGTGAGCCGATGCCAGATGCTACGATGCAGGCCATTAGTTATGCGAAGAAACATAATGTTCCCGTTGTGATGACACTAGGAACGAAATACGTCATTGCAGATAATCCGCAGTGGTGGCGTGACTTCCTTAATGAACATGTTTCTATTGTAGCGATGAATGAAGACGAAGCTTATGAATTGACAGGCTTGAATGATCCGTTGATGGCCTCTGATATGACACTAAACTGGGTTGATTTAGTACTCTGTACCGCCGGCCCTAATGGGCTTTATATGGCAGGTTATACGGAAGAGATGAATAAACGTCAGACTCAGCATCCATTATTACCTGGTGCTATTGCAGAATTTAATCTATACGAATTCAGCAGGGCGATGCGCAAAGAGCATTGCGATAATCCGTTGCGTATCTATTCCCACATAGCCCCGTACATGGGGGGGCCAGAGAAAATAATGAATACCAACGGGGCTGGGGATGGGGCATTATCCGCGGTGTTACATGATATTGCCGCTAATGGCTATCATCGTAATAATGTTCCGAACTCTAGCAAACATGTTCGCAGCTATCTTAGCTATTCCTCGTTGGCACAAGTGTGCAAATACGCCAATCGGGTCAGTTATCAGGTATTGAATCAACATTCACCACGGTTAACGCGTGGTTTACCTGAACGGGAAGACAGTTTAGAAGAGTCTTACTGGGAACGATAATATACCCGTCATCTTTCAAACTGTAGGGCGTTGGCTGTTCTCGTTCAGCAGATAAACAAACAGGGCCGGCAATATGCTGGCCCTGTTTGTTTTGTATTATGTTGGATCGCCGCAATATAATTTATATCGGGCAAACCGACATTTTATCTTCTTCAGTTAGCGTTTCTATTTTCAGCATATTAAGCATGCTGTTGGCAATTTCACGCTCACCCATAACAACCTGATTAGCGCCACGATCCGAGATATAAACCACTTCATCGTCATAATGAGCACGAGCAATAATCTCAATATCGGGTCGTTTAATTCTGGCTGAGGCAACAATTTCCCCGGCTTCGTAGCCGTTGGGGATCGTCAGTAACAACCAACGTGCACAGTCCAGACGTGCCAACGACATAATATCAGCACTGGCAGCATTGCCTAATACGGCATTAATGCCTTGTTCTCGCAGAGCTTCAACCCTTGGGCGAGAATTCTCGATTACCACCAGTGGGATCCCTTCTGCATGAAGTTTTGCCCCTAATAAACTCCCGACCCGGCCATAACCCACCAATAATGCATGGTTGCACAGGTCGACGGGGATCTGCTTTTCTTCTTCTACTGCTTCTTCCAGATTCAGGTCTTCCAGCGTCTCGTTCTTGGCTAAATAGCGATCCAGTAGCGTGAAAAGTAATGGGTTGAGCATAATGGACAGAATTGCCCCTGCCAGTACCAAATTACGGCCATGTTCAGACATTAAACCGAGTGAAATACCCAGCCCTGCCAGAATAAAGGCGAACTCCCCAATTTGCGCCAGACTGACGGAAACGGTGAGTGCCGTTCGTTTTGAGTGGCCGAATAGCCGTACTAATATGAAAGCTGCGGCTGATTTGCCAAAAATGATAATGGCCAATGACGCCAAAACGGCTAGCGGTTCGCGTACCAAAATCATCGGGTCGAATAGCATACCGACAGACACGAAGAACAATACGGCGAAGGCATCACGTAGCGGCAAAGTATCTTGTGCCGCGCGATGACTGAGTTCAGATTCATTCAATACCATTCCGGCGAAGAATGCACCGAGAGCAAAAGATACATCAAACAGCCCCACAGCGCCGTAAGCAATCCCGAGCGCCAGTACCAGCACTGCCAATGTAAAGAGCTCACGTGAGCCGGTACTGGCGGTTTTAGCCAGTATCCATGGCACCAATCGGCGGCCAACAACAATCATCAGGGTAATAAAGGCGATCACTTTGCCAATCGTTATGGCTAATTCAGTGAACAACTGGCTCAAACTGGTGGTTTCGTTGCCCATCACTCCGGCAAAAGCGGGTAATAGTACTAATGTCAGTACCATAGCTAAATCTTCGACAATCAACCAGCCGATCGCAATTTGCCCTCGCTGGCTATCGATCAGTTGCCGTTCTTCCAAGGCTCGCAGCAGTACCACGGTACTGGCGGTTGACAGACACAGGCCGAAGACCAATCCGGTGACCAAATCCCAGCCTAATAAATGAGACAAGCCCATACCTAAAAGGGTAGCGACAGCAATTTGTGCAACGGCTCCGGGTATTGCGATTGATTTTACTGCAAGGAGGTCTTTAAGCGAGAAGTGAAGTCCGACACCAAACATCAACAAAATAACACCAATTTCAGCCAGTTCCGGTGCTAATGACGTATCAGCAACAAAACCTGGCGTGAAGGGCCCGGCAAGCACCCCTGCGGCAAGGTACCCCACCAGTGGTGAGATGCGCAGGCGATGAGCCAGAGTGCCGAGGAGGAAAGCAAGAACAAGGCCTCCGACGATCGTGGTAATTAAGGGTGTTGAGTGGTGCATCCAGACTCCTTCTAGTTATACCCGTCATCTTTCAAGTTGTAGGTGTGTTGGCTCCGTTACTTTCCGCGTTCCTGCATGTTGAAATTTATTGGGTATTTGCAGAGCAGCAAGCATTTCACAGCAATAGCATCAGTTTATTGCATTTATGCGATCAATGCGCGATAAAAATTCATTTTTTATCGATAAAAGTATGCTTTGGCATGGAAATTGTTTGAAGTGGTTGTTTATGGTGGGACTTGCTGTTTTTATCACGGTTAGTCAGGGGAGTCTCCCGACTGAAACACCTATTTCAGTCGGGATTATAAGGCTATTACTATTACTTATCTTCTATATTGGGCAGTAAGGCGGTAAATATCCCCAGTAATGGTAAGAATGCACATATTTGATAAACAAGTTCAATACTGGTTAAATCAGCAACATACCCTAGTATAGCCGCACCTAAGCCCCCCATACCGAAAGCAAAACCGAAGAATAAACCCGATACCATCCCCACTTTTCCTGGAATTAGCTCCTGTGCGTACACCAGTATTGCTGAGAAGGCTGATGCGAGGATAACACCAATGATCACGGTTAAAACCCCCGTCCAGTACAACGAAGCGTGAGGTAAAAGGAGGGTAAAGGGTGCTACACCCAATATTGAACCCCAAATAACATACTTTCGCCCTATCTTGTCACCAAGAGGGCCGCCAATAATGGTTCCGGCAGCTACTGCGAATAGGAATACAAATAAATGTATTTGGGCGTTTTGTACTGAAACACCGAACCTATGCATCAGATAAAAGGTGTAATAGCTGCTGATACTGGTCAAGTAGAAGTATTTAGAGAATATCAGTACCATCAAGACAGCTAAGGTGCGAATAACTGTCTTTTTAGGCAGCAGATTAACCGATGAGACTTTAATGATTTTGCCATGGCTGGCTTTTTGTTGTTGCTGATACCATTTACTGACTTGCAATAACACCACAATAGCCAGTAATGCGGCGAGTGAAAACCAGCCAACATTGCCTTTACCATAAGGCGCAATAAGGATGGCCGCCAAAAGAGGGCCGAGAGCACTACCGAAGTTACCGCCAACCTGAAAAATAGATTGAGCCATGCCATGCTTGCCACCGGATGCCATGCGGGCTACCCGTGATGATTCAGGATGGAATACCGATGAACCGGTTCCAACCAGTGCGGCTGCCAATAAAACCACCGGGAATGTGGTGGCTACCGCCAACAGCAATATGCCCGATAGCGTGAAACCCATACCGATCGGCAGTGAGTAGGGTTGTGGGTGCTTATCGGTATAAAGACCAATCAGTGGTTGCAACAGCGACGCAGTAAGCTGGTAAGTTAGTGTAATTAGCCCTATCTGAGCAAAGTTCAGTGAAAACTCGGCTTGTAATAGAGGATAAATCGCCAGGATCAACGATTGGATCATGTCGTTGAGTAAGTGAGATACGCTAATAGCCCCTAAAATAGAGAAGGATGTGCGTTTTACTGTGGTATTAACGGGGGACTTGAATCCAGGATCAGAGCGATCGGTCATAGTGAGTATTCACCTAATAATTTTCACTGTTAATAATATTCTGGTAATGAATACATACTATGCAGATCGAGCGATTTTTACTACATCTGACACAATTTGATATATATTCCAAAGTTATGAAATGCAACCATGTATTCTCGGAAGAGAATATAACCGCATTACAGCATCACCTTGATTTATCGTTCTATTGATGTGAATTACCTCATTTTCACCCTTTAAACCGGCATTTATTGAACGGTTTTTTAACGATTAATGGAGATTTTCCATGCGTTTTTCATTACCCACTACAGCATGTGCCTTGGCGGTATCACTGGCGTTTGCTCCTGGATGGGCTGGGGCCTGGGAAAAAGATAAAACTTACGATATCACCATACTGCACACCAATGATCATCATGGGCACTTCTGGCAAAATGATCATGGCGAGTATGGTTTAGCGGCGCAGAAAACCGTGATCGATAGCATTCGCCAACAAGTTGCTGCCGAAGGGGGGAGCCTGTTATTGCTCTCGGGCGGCGATATCAATACCGGTGTACCTGAGTCTGATTTACAGGATGCTGAGCCTGATTTTCGCGGCATGAGTTTGGTTGGTTATGATGCTATGGCCATCGGTAACCACGAATTTGATAATCCACTGAGCGTACTGCGTCAGCAAGAGAAGTGGGCTAACTTCCCGCTGCTATCGGCCAATATTTATCAGAAAAGTACTCAACAGCGGTTATTCAAGCCTTATGCGTTGTTTGATAAGCAAGGTGTGAAAATTGCGGTGATTGGTTTAACAACCGATGATACGGTCAAAATTGGCAATCCTGAATATTTCACCGATATAGAGTTTCATACGCCTGCTATTGAAGCGAAGCAAGTTGTCGATCAACTGCGGAAAACAGAAAAGCCTGAAATCATCATCGCCGCGACTCATATGGGGCATTATGATGACGGTAAGCATGGTTCTAATGCTCCGGGTGACGTAGAAATGGCGCGCAGCCTGCCTGTGGGTTATCTGGATATGATAGTAGGTGGTCACTCGCAGGATCCGGTTTGTATGGTCAGTGAGAACCATAAGCAGGCTGATTATGTTCCCGGTAGCCCCTGTGCGCCCGACCGGCAGAATGGTACCTGGATCGTTCAGGCCCATGAGTGGGGTAAATATGTTGGTCGAGCTGATTTCAAATTCCGTAATGGTGAGTTGACGCTAGTGAGTTATCAGTTGATCCCAATCAATTTAAAGAAAAAAGTTGAGAAGGCTGATGGCACCAGCGAGCGGGTCTTTTATACCCAAGAGATTGCTCAAGACTCACCAATGCTGAAGCTGCTGACGCCTTTTGAAGAGCACGGCAAGGCGCAGCTAGAGATCAACGTCGGCAGTGTGAATGGCAAGCTGGAGGGCGATCGCAGTAAAGTTCGTTTTGAGCAGACCAATCTGGCCCGCATGCTATTAGCCGCACAAATGGAACGAGCGGGTGCTGATTTTGCCGTGATGAGTGGCGGTGGTGTTCGTGACTCTATCGACTCGGGTGATATTACCTATAAAGATGTACTCAAAGTTCAGCCATTTGGTAATACGCTGGTTTATGCTGATATGAAAGGCCGCGAGGTTGAACAGTATTTGGCCGTGGTGGCAAATAAAAAAGTAGATTCAGGTGCTTATGCACAATTTGCTAATGTCAGCCTGGTCGCGGATGGCACTGGCGTTAGCAATGTCAAAATACAAGGCAAACCGTTAGAACTGAACAAAACTTATCGTCTGGCAACCTTGAATTTCAATGCATTGGGTGGCGATGGCTATCCGAAGATCGACACTCTACCGGGCTATGTGAACACCGGTTTTATCGATGCCGAGGTTTTGAAGCAGTATATTGAAAAGCACTCTCCGCTGGATGCTAACCAGTATCAGCCGAAGGGCGAAATTGTTTATAAGTGACTGTTATTTATAATTGACTACTATTTATAAATAAAGTGTAAATCTGGAAGCCCCCATTTGGCCGTGGGGGCTTCTGGTGGTTTTTTTACACCATTTTTAATACGGCAGATTTATCAATCCCGCTTGGCGATATCGGCAAATGTACCTTGCAGTAACTGACATAAATCTGTTGCAGCCAATTCAATATCTAAACCACGCTTGCCGCCGGAAACGAATAGGGTGTCATATTCCTGAGCCTGGCTATCAATAACCGTGGGTAAGCGCTTCTTCTGCCCCAATGGACTGATACCGCCGACTAAATAGCCGGTGATCCGCTGCGCTAATTGCGGGTCAGCCATCTCTGCCTTTTTTGCGCCCAAGGCGCGTGCGACCTTTTTCAGATCAAGCTGGCTAGCTACAGGGGTGACGGCAACGGCCAAGTTTTTGGCATCACCATTCAAGCTGATCAGTAACGTTTTATAAACCTGATCAGCATTAAGGCCCAACTTTTTGACCGCCTCATCACCAAAGTTAGTCTCTGCCGCATCGTGATGGTAAGAGTGCAATGTAAACGGAACCTTTTGTTTTTCCAGCAAAATAACCGCAGGTGTCATAATAAATGTCCAGTTTAAAATGAAGATTCATTTAGATTACTTATCTTACACGCAATTATTGCGGGTGGATTAAAAATTAACCTAATGAAATCAGCATAATAATTATTAGTGACGCAAGTAATGATGAATGTCGGTTGCTAATCTCATCATCGGGTTGTTACCCTATACCTGTTGCTCATATTATCCGCAAGGAATGTGGGCGCTTAATAACTAAAATAATGAAAATTCCTCTTTGACTGGCCGATAGCGATATCGGCCATTTTTTTACCGTTCGTTGGGTTGCAATAATTTGGGAAGATTGCCCTCGCCATACAAATGTAGCGCGCCGACCGCGACCACATAGTGGCCAGAAGGCAGTTTTTCAATCAGGTGTTGCCAGCGTTTGTTGCGTTGAATCATTAACACATCATACAGATTCTGGCTAAAGGTCGGTGTCAGTGTTGCCAGGCTATTGACGGGTTGATGTTCCAGCCACCAGCCAATCATGGTTTGCAGCAGGCGGGCGTTGGTATGCCAATGGGTCAGCGTATCAAGCAGCAAAGACATACCGTTATCAGGTAATGTTTCCAGTAAATCGAGCTGCATTTGTGTCCCTTCCAGCTCAATAATTCTTTTCTCCTGCGCCGTAGCCGCTTTCAATAATTGATAATCAATGCCGTATTTGCCCCGTAGCCCCAAACGCTGAGCCTGACGGGCCTGAAGCATCAAGGCGACTTGCCATGCGGGCAGAAAGGCCATCGACTGCGGGTCATTATCCAGCTCTTCGCAGCGGCGCAGCAGTTGCTGGTAATTATCTTCGGACAATCTGTCGATTAATGGCTCGGCAACGGGGTCATTAGCAAAAGGTGATGTGGCTTCGGTGATATTAGCTTCAACAATAAGTGCATCAGCCTGATTCAATTTATCCAGCAACGGGTGGGGGAGGGGAAACATACCTTCGGTTCCCATATGAATGCTGCCGACCATATGGAAGTGGCGTTCACCGGGCAAGGTAATATCCAACGCCGGATAGCGGTAAGTTGTCGGCGTGACAATACCCAGCAGTTTTGCGATGCGGCGTAATAATTGGCCCATGTGGTTCCTTTATCAGCGTTTTCTATATGCTAAACGCTAAATGGCGCACATGAAAGTGTTGTGCGCCATTAGGTTATACCCGTCATACTTCAAGCTGCATGTGCGTTGACTTCCTGCAACTCGCATTATTTAGGGCATATATTCATGAGCACATTAGCCGCATTTACTGCTTGGGTTTAAAACGCAATAAACGGTTAGCGTTAGTGACTACGGTGATGGATGACAGCGCCATGGCCGCCCCTGCGACTACCGGGCTGAGCAGCGTACCGGTGAAGGGGAACAAAATCCCCGCGGCAATCGGGATACCCAGTGCGTTGTAGAAAAACGCGCCCAGCAGGTTTTGCTTCATGTTGCGCAATGTCGCTTTAGCAAGCTCAACCGCATCCGCGACCCCATGCAGGCTATGGCGCATCAGCGTGATAGCCGCAGTTTCAATCGCAATATCGCTACCGCCACCCATGGCAATCCCGACATCTGCTTGTGCCAGTGCCGGTGCATCATTGATACCGTCGCCAATCATTGCCACTTTATGCCCGGCGGCTTGCAATTGCTTGATAGCCTCTGCTTTGCCATCAGGCAGCACTCCGGCGATGACCTGATCAATACCCGCTTCTTTAGCAATCGCATTGGCGGTAATAGGGTTATCACCGGTTAACATCACCAGGTTGTATCCCATCTGATGCAGTCGTTGCAACGCACTGATACTGTCACTGCGCAGTGGATCGCGGATTGATAGCAGCGCTGCCGGTTTACCCTTCGCGGTGAGGATAACCGGAGTGGTACCCGTTTCAGCTTGTTGCCGCATCAGTGCTTGTAATTCACGGGTATCAATCTGTTGCTCTTCAAGTAGACGGTTGTTCCCCAGTAACAGTGGAACGCCATCGACCTCGCCACTGACCCCCAAACCGCGCAATGTACGGAACTGGCTGACGGGAGCCAGTGTCATCCCTTGCGCACGCTGTAAAATAGCGCGGGCCAGCGGGTGATTAGAGCCGGTTTCCAGGGCCGCCGCCCACTCCAGTGCTTGCTGTTCGCTTACCCCGTTGAAAGTATGGATTGCCACCACTTGCGGCTGCCCTTCGGTCAGGGTGCCTGTTTTGTCGAAGACTAAGGTGTCAAGATTACTGGCTTGCTGCAACGCATCGGCATCACGTACCAGCACACCAAACTCGGCGGCCCGTCCAACTCCAGAGATAATCGACATCGGAGTGGCTAAGCCAAGGGCACATGGGCAGGCAATGATCAGCACCGTGGTCGCGACCACCAGGGTATAGACCAACTGCGGTTGCGGGCCGAAGAAATACCAAATCAGCCCGGCGATCACGGCAATTGCCACCACGGTCGGCACAAATACCGCCGAGATCCTATCTGCCAGTTTGCCAATTTCTGGCTTACTGCTTTGTGCCTGGCGCACCAGTTTGATGATCCTCGCCAGGGTTGTTTGGCTACCGATGGCATTAGCGCGAAATAGCACCGAGCCGTCCTGCACCTGGGTTCCTGCATGTACCTTATCACCGGCTGATTTTTGTTGTGGGATAGGCTCACCGGTCAGCATAGCTTCATCCATCCACACTTCACCCTGAACAATCTCACCATCAACCGGTACGCGGTCACCGGTGGTCAGGCGCAAGGTCATGCCCAGTTGGACATCCGCCAGCGGGATCACTCTCTCGCCTTGGTCTGTTACTATCCGCGCCGTCGGGGGGGCCAGATCCAACAACCGTTCCAGCGCATTAGATGAACGCTGTCTGGCCCGCTGTTCCATGGCATGACCAAGATTAATCAAGCCGATAATCATGGCACTGGCTTCATAATAAAGATGGCGAGCTTCCATCGGGAAAACATCCGGCCAGATGTTTACGGTGATGGAGTAGGCCCAGGCGGCCCCGGTACCCAATGCCACCAGAGTATCCATTGTGGCACTGCCATTCTTTAGGCTGACCCAGGCATTACGGTAGAAATGCCCACCTGCAAATATCATCACCAACAGGGTGATAACCCCGACAATAAGCCACGGCGTTTGGGTCTCTGGTGTTAGCGTCATGCTGCCGCCAAATAACCCCCATCCCATCAATGGAATACCCAAGAGCAAGCCCAGTGCAGCTTGCCATTGGAAACGCTTCATACTGGCGTGCGACATCTGTTGCTGGCGTTCGCGTCGCTCCCCTTCGTCTTCAATGATCTCTGCGCCATAACCGGCATTCTTGACTGCCGCGATTAAGGCCTCATTGCTCGGGTTACCGGTGACCAATGCACTGCGTTCGGCCAGATTGACACGAGCTACCTCGACACCATCAACATTTTCCAGTGCATGTTGAACTTTGGATACGCAACTGGCGCAACTCATGCCGGTCAGCAATAACTGAACGCTATCGTTATCCGCGGCATTTGGTTCTGTTGCCAATGTGTTGCCCGGTATCGTTGCTGTTGTTTGATGGTTATCTGATGGCTTAGCATCGCCTGTTTTGGCAGGAATAATTGTTTTGGCAGGAATAACTGCTTTTACCGAAGTCACTGCTGCAACCGGAAGAGTTGAAGAGGCCGCTGCCAGATTTTCCGGCGAAGATGGGGCTGAGTGAGTCAGCGGCTCAGTTTTTGGCGATTGGCTGTCTGGCAACATGGCGTGATAACCCGCTTGCTCCACGGCATCTATCAATGTTTGAGCCTCAACTTTGCCATATACCTTGGCACTATCGAGTGTCACATCTGCTGCAATCACACCGGGAACCGCTTCAAGTGCTTTGCGTGTGGTTTCGGTACAATGACCACAACTCAAACCGGAGAGCGGTAACTCAACATCGGGGGTTTGAGCTTCTGCGGCCTGATAACCGGCTTGTTTGATAGTATCAATCAGCGCATTAGTCTCGGCCTCACCGGTTACTTTGGCGTAGTGAACATTCACTTCAGCATGATGAACATCTTCACGGTTTTCTAACGCCGTTTTCACCCGTTTAGCACAACTCATACAGGAAAGACCCTGTAAGGCGAGCACTGTGGTATGCAACATAATTAACTCCTTATCAAGTAGCAACCTATCCGTTAATTTCGTCGGGATAAGTTTAGTCGGTATTCCCAGTCATATATCGCATCTGCGGCTGTTATCTACACTAATCGTCGATCCTACCGTAACCATGGGCTGTACAGATTTTATTCCGCTTGACTGACAATGTTGTTTTCACTAATTATGGAGGTTAAACCTTCCAGCAAGGGTAAGGTCAATAGAATATTATGTTGATAGAAAAGGATTTTTATTAACGCTGTCCACAACGCGACCACACTTCGATATAAAGCCCACATTTGTGGGCTTTATTGCTGCTATGTCATTTTATCGGTTTTCGCTATTCTTTTTAGGCAGTTAATTGCATCGCAATTGCCACAGATTCGGATTCTGTTGGGGTGCCAATCCAGACATTAAAACTGGTGTCAGGGTGGTTATCGTCAGAGGGCCACACGAACTTGAAATTCTTCCCTAAAAACTCGCCTACAACCGGCACAAGCTCATACGTTTTCAAAAACATGAAAAAAGGTAATGCCTCAACGCTCTGAGTCAGATAGTGGTGATTTTTGTATTTCCGTGTCCAGAGTCCGGGGGGTGTTAACGCACTTTTAGCGGTGTAGTTATTAATCGCCTCTACCAACTCTGGCCCATAGGTCATGTCCAGTTCGTCTAATGTGAGCATGGTGCGTTTAAGGTCGTGCGACCATATCATCTCTAACGTGAGTAACATCGTTTCATCCTGAGATTATTGACCATCGAGAGCGAATTCTAGCCGGATGTGTATTCCATTCCAACCTGCATTTATCGGCCTCTATCGTGGCCCACGAAATCGACAAATCACCCCCACGGAATCACCACCGCCGATTATGGCCAACTCGCTCTTGGGGCATTGCTCATAACTGCCTTGGGCGGAGTTACAAGCGATGACTCGTTACTTTTTTCCATTTATCTGCTCCATAGTTAAAAATATCTGCATTTGCTGTTATGGGTTCGATGTCCAACACGGACATAACCGACTGTGTTGAATGGGTTGGTTCTGGCAATGTGGTCAGCAACGGAGCTTGATCATGGCCGATATTGCCCCTCAACCGATGGCTGTGCTACAAGCACGGCGTTACCCATGGTGCCCGGTGCCGCTGGCGATGCGGTCAGTGCCGGAACCTGAGTCATGCTCGATGTTGTCCCTCAACCAATGGCTGTACTGCAAGCCCGGCGTTACCCACGATGTCCGGTGCTGGCAAGGAGGAGTCATGCGACCGCTACCTGACCTCCGGGTGACAATGATCTCGGTGTGACTCTGTTGAGCAATGAAGATCGGGGTTCCCTGGTGCGGTAATGGGCGTTGTTCGTCAATGCCAGTGGCGGGGCCGGAACTGGCGAGGCAGTCAGCAACGGAACCAGGTTATGGCCGATGTTGCCCCTCACTGATGGTTACGCTGCAAGCCCGGTGTTACCCATGATGCCTGGCGCTGGTAAAGAGGCTTGAGTCATGTGACCGCCACCTGACGCCCGAGAGACAATGACCCTGTTGAACAGTCAAAAACGGGTTATCTGGTGCGGCAATTGTCGCTGTTCGCCAGGGGTGCCAGTGGTGGGCTGGTACTGGCGAGGTGGTCAGTGCCGGAACCCGAGTCATGCTCGATGCTGCACCCTCAACCGATGATTACGCTGCAAGCCCGGTGTTACCCATGATGCCCAGCGCTGGCGATTACAGCGGTGCTGAATATTCGGTCTGGCGGGACTGGCAAGATGTTATGACTGATGCAACTTCCTCAACCGATGGTTGCGCTGCAAGCCCAGGCGCTACCGGTGATGCCTGGTGTCGCTGGCAATGAAGTCAGTAATGGAACCCGGTCATGCCGATGCTGCTTCCTCATCTGATGGCTGCGCTGCGAGCCCGGCGTTACCCATGATGCCAGGTGCTGACGGTTCCCGTGGTGCCTTGTGCTGATGGTTCCTGTGGTGCCGCTGGCGAGGTAGTCAGCAACGGAACTAGGTTATGGTCGATACCATCGTCGCTGCGACGCGCTCAGACTATCTGCGAACAAATGAATAATACCGCTCGTAATGCTATCCCCGCCACGTCAGCCCGCTTTATGCGGCTGGGTTTGAGTGTAACGCACTGTCTGCACTGGTTTGGGTAATGTGAAAAAGGGCAAAGAAAACTATGCATATGCATGCAGGCTGATGCATAAATTTTATTGATGTGATAATGATCTCTACAGCACTTAAGCTTATTAAAAACTAAGCTGATAAATTAGATAGGAGAGCGTTTATGTATTTACAAAAAACTGAGGTAATTGCGCATGGCTGGTGAAACGCAAAACATATCATTAATGGCTGATAAGGTCTCAACTGAGCTGTTTCGGTGGTTTAAATGGGAGCAAGTAGGCTCTTCAAACGAAAATTTCCAGTGCCTTAAAAATAACGATCATGGGACTAAAAGCGGGACACACCCGAACGACGTTGTCTTCAAGTATCACGACCCTTACCTAAATAGAACTGTATTCTTCAATACTGATCTTAAAAGCTATGCAAAAGGATCTATAACAGCGACTTCAATGAGGAGTGCTTTATCATCACTTGCACACTCTATTGATTGCGCGGAGGGGAGTAAGGAGTGGAAGGATAGATACTCTTACATAACTGGTTCATCAGAAGTTAGAGGGCTTTTATTTGCCTATAATCATGATGGTAACTTTGATCAATTGTTTTATGATGTTTTTCATGCAGTTAAAGAAACAAAAGGTACGAAAGCCAAAAAAGGTATAAATTTGGACAACCTGCCATTAAAGCAGGGACAAAAAATACATATTGTTGAGCCAAGAACAATCAATTACCTTCAATCTGTAATATCAGACTTAACTAAGTTAAGCCATCAAGGTACTTTCCCTCAAGGCGATAATTATCAGTTTTACTATCCTGACCTAACACTTCATAAAGTCAGCGGTATCCCAGAAAATTTACCAGCTACAATTGAATCTCTAACTGGGCCATTTTTCATCATAAAGCATGGTATTGTTAAACGCTTAAACGAGAAAACGGATCAGCCAGAACAGACATACGAGAATGGATATGTCATTTATTACAACGGGGAAGGGAAGGACGAGTATGAATTCATCTATATATTTGACACGTTATCAAAATATCAACTCTTGGATGGCAATGAAAAAATAAGAATTAGATTAATTTATCCCAACATATTCAAGGATGTACGAGGGATTTATAATAGTGCAATAGAAACCTATTCACGCGAATGGGGGTTTGATAAACACAAACATTCAATAATTAAGTCTATCGAGTTTAATGTTGTTGATTTTACTAAACCAAGTTTTAGCTCTGTCGAAATAGGTTGGGAGCGATAATAATGAAAGTTGGATTATATAGTGTTACTGATAAGGCTTTATTTGATGCATTAAATCAGACGAAGATAACAAATGATGAAATGAAATCTCTTTTCTTTAAAAGAGGAATTATTATTTCTAAAGATACCAAAAGAAAAGTACTTGCATTAGACTTCTCCCGGTATTTCCATGGTTTTGATGACTATAAACGTCTTTCAGACATTCTTGGCTCGGTTGGGCGTAGAGAAAAGGTTTCCGTTAACATAATCAATGCTGATGTCGAAAAAAATGATATAGAAATAGCCGTAAAACTCGTGTGTGAGGAATTACAAAAAGAGGGTGATCATACTGACTTCATTTATACTGAAAATGGTATAGAGGTGAAAATAAAATATGTAAAACTCGATTACACAATGAATGAGTTCAGGCAATCATCTACTAGGGAAGCGATTATTCTTATTGAGAAGAATGAGAATAATGAATTCATCGCAAGATTCCCTCAGAACGTAAAGGCTAGAGAGTTTAATGAAAAACTTATCAATAAAATTAAGTCTGAAAATACTGATATCGATGTTTCTGTAGATGAAATAACACTTGAGAGTGTAAAGGAGCATACCCAGCGGACTGATTTCTTTAAAAAACTCATAGATAGCATACCTGGCTACAGTCGCATTGATGTAACGGATGTTTTCGTTACACACCCTATTTTAGAGGAAAAGAAAAAAGAAAGTCATGATGAAGAAGATGAAGATGAAGACGATTTGGTTGTTGACCTAGGTTGCCATATTTCCAAAGCGTCACTAAAAGGTAGGGGCGTTTTGGAGTCTAAAGAACTAAATGACCTACTTGATCAAGGTTTTTATATAACTAAAGTAGTGTGGGTGTCTGTAATTAATGGATTCGCTGACTCTAATAAATTTGAGTTCGAAGCCCAATTTGTTGATACAGATAACTGCAAGTTATTTTCCTACTTGGTAAGAGGCCAGTATAAATACAAGTCTGTAGCTTATTATACAAATAGGCAAAATGTAGAAAAAGATAGAGAATTATTATTATCTTCATTGATAGAAAAAACTGCTCGTAATATTTCAGATGAAATTATTGAAAGGAACTCCCTAAAGGTCAAGATCAAGTAATTGGAGGGTACTATGAAGACTAAATGGTTTAATGCGAACTTCCAAAAGTCATATGATGAGATTTACAACTCAATCATAAAAAACCCCTTCAAAGATGACCGAGGATGGGGGTTTAGCATCAATCATTACGAGAGTGATGCCTTGTCTGCTAAATATATTGAACGCATGGAAATGAAGGAAATAATTACTGATCCATTTGGAAATGAGACATTAATTGAATATTTTAAATTCATACAATTTAATTTCTGGTTAAAAAAAGAAAGCGGGAGTAACTATTTACTAGCTATAGAATCTGCACCACGGTCTATTAAGCGTTTTATTGCAAACATGAAAAATGTAGTTTCCTCAGACTTTAATGTTTCTAATCTAAATATTATAGTTGAAGATTTCATTAAAACTGTAAGGGAGAACTTTATTGATGTTAAAGTCTCCAAGGCTAAACTTAAAGGGTTAACATTTAGTAAACATACATCTGGCGTCCTTGAAATAGAGTCATCATTCGATGCTCTAGATGAAATAAAAGTATTTTTTGATAAGGCATATTTTACGATTGAAAAGGCAACGCTTTTAATGGGTGAATTTCCACATGAAGAAGTAATAGAGGTAAATACAAATGGAACAGTAATATTTATAGAAGATAGCTTTAGAGATATGTCAAAAGTGATTGAAAGTATTAATTTCAATAAGTAATTTAATAGGGGCATTGTATGCCCCTATTAGTAACAATATTAATTAACTTATGTTTATTTGTTGTTTAATTTTCATACAAAGATAAGCATTTCACATAGTCAGCGTAAAAATTATCTTCATTTATATATACAAAAACAACTGCGAAAAAAGCAAGTAAGCAGGCAATGAATGCGATACTTCCTTGAGAGATTGGGCTTTCTGAAAAAGGCTTTATAATACGCCATGCCCATTCAATAAATAATCCGCCCCCTCACTTTTAACTACTATTATCCATTCAATTATCATAAAAAAATTAAATTCCCAGGCAAGCAATTTCTGTTCTTCGACATGATTTAATTCTATTTTTTGCGCCTGCGTCGCTTTTACATGTAGATTATAAAAAACACCAGAGTCAGCTCTCACAGCCTCTATCAATAATTCCGTTGGTGAGACAGTACCCTGTATTTTTCTGTAATTAGCTCTATACGGCAATAACTCACCCAGAGTTACCTTTAGCACGACTCTAAAAAATCCAATAACAGCAGCATTAACGTCAAAAAAAATAATATACCGAAAGTATTTCCTATGTTAATACTACTAAGATCATTCATATTTACCAACCACAATCCGCGGCCTATAACTTGGAAACATACTATGTCTATAAATAAACAATAGAAAAAAACTTCAAAATCAATGAAGACTCTCAAGCCAAATCAAGAGTTTTTATAATAGGGTGTATATTACTTCCATTTCCCTTATCTTCTGACATAATCACTTCTTTTCAAAATTATAAATATAATCATGCATTAAACATCCACTCTAATGACTCTAGTGCCGAGTATTCCATCCCACAAGATCTGGAATTATATAGGATAATGTATTGCGGTCATTATAAAGCTTAATATTAATAATATATGCAACGGAAAGCTGGGCCATTTTTGAGTTATAGGATAATAAAATTGTTTATCTTCAAAATTCACTTTTGCGCCTCATGCTAATGACGGCAATTTCCAGCGTTCTATGATGCCATCATATCAATCTAATTCGCGGTAAAACTGCGACATTCTTTACCATTTCGGCCACCACATCCAGCCCCCCATACCCATGATGTCCGGCGCTAGCGGTTCCCGTGGTGCTGGATGCTCGGTCTGGTGGGGCTGGCAAGGTGTTATGACTGATGCCACTTCCTCATCTGATGGTTGTGCTACAAGCCCGGCGTTACCCATGATGCCTGGGGCTGGCGGCTACAGTTGTGCTGGCAAAGGGGCCTGAGTCATGTGGCCGCTACCTGATGGCCGGGTGACGATTACCCCGCGTGACTCTGTTAAGCAATTAAGATCGGGATTGTCTGGCGCGGTAATGGGCGCTGTTCGCCAGGGGGCCAATGGTGGGCTGGCACTGGCGAGGCGGTCAGCAACGGAGCCTGATCATGGTCGATGCTGCCGCCTCAGCCGATGGCTGCGCTGCAAGCCCGGTGTTACCCATGATGCCTGGCGCTGGCGGTTACAGCGGTACTGGCAAGATGTTATGACTGATGCGACTTCCTCAACCGATGCTTGCGCTGCAAGCCCAGGCGCTACGCGTGATGCCTGGTGTCGCTGGCAATGAAGTCAGTAATGGAATCCGGTCATCTCTATGTTGCCTCCTCAGCCGATGGCTGCGCTGCAAGCCCAGGCGCTACCCGTGATGCCTGGTGTCGCTGGCAATGAAGTCAGTAATGGAATCCGGTCATCTCGATGTTGCCTCCTCAGCCGATAGCTGCGCTGCAAGCCCGGCGCTACCCATGATGCCTGGTGCTGACGGTGCCGGTGGCGAGGTGGTCAGTGCCGGAACCTGAGTCATGCTGCTACAGACTCAAGCGAGGGTGACGGTTATTCCATGATTTAGCTATGGTCACGGTGAGAATCGGTATTGTGTGTAGCAACGCATTGCCTGTTGTGCCAGACCTGATTACCGGACTCTCCATGATGACCCGGCACTGACTGCCATGAAGGAGTGGGCTGTTGCGCTCAATAGATGACAACAAGAAAGATTCTGTTGCTGGGTCTGATGATATTAGTGTTTTGATTGAGTGGATTGTTGGTTTTTTGTTGAGTAGTTATTTTATGTTTTTGGTTTCGCCACCGCAAAACGCTTACATTTTCTCAATCAGGCAAAAATTCACCTTAATATATTGTTTTTAATGATGATCACTTGTAAGGATTTACTCCTTACAACCCCTTACACCGTCCTTACTTATACTTATTACTCCATGAAAACAATAAGTTATATATATAATATATAAGTGTTTGTAAGTCTTACGTGTAAGTGTGTTGTAAGCCTTTTGTAAGGGCTTGGAGTTTGAATATTATTCTTTATAATCATACTAATATAGAGATATTTAAAATTTGTAAGGGTTGTAAGGGTTTTCCGAGACCCCCCCTAAAATTCTGAGTATAGGTATAATCGCGCGTTTATCAAACAGATAAGTTATGTATTTGTTTGTTTATTGCTGGTTATTTAGTTTGTTGGTAATTAAGCCACTTTGTCTGTGCGGCACTCAATACTGGCAAGTGTCGCACCGCTTGCCATCTCCGCAAGCACTCCCGTGGGGACGTATTGGCGACACCCGGCCATCACAACGGCGCAACGATGATATTTCTTCTTTGTTCGCATGTGCGGCCAGTGACGTAAAGTTTATGGCGCTGGTGTGTTTCGCGTTTTTCATGAACCTGGCTCCGCCACTGCCTGGCGGGAAATGTTCGAAAAAGTTACCGTCCCTGTCGTCACTTTTTTCAGTCACGCGCTCCTTGTCTGTTTCATCTTAAACCCTTGATGTATATGGCCCCACCGACTTTCACTCATTGAGTTAGCGTAAAAGAGTCACAAGGAAAAAAGTGACGTAAAATAAAAAATAGTATTAATTTCAGTATGTTGATTTTTATTGGCGAGCGTGAAATTTCGCGTTAACTGTAATTTACTGAAATTCTTTTCACACATTACAGTTTTGGATTGGTGGGAGAACTGTAGCGCTGGCGCGGTCTGGTCTGGGTATTTGTAGAGTTACCAATCTGTAATAAACCCTCCAACTATTTTGTGCAGGCGTGGTGGGCGTGTGCGTTTTACCTCCCGTTTCTTTTACGTGGCTGGATTTACCTCGCATGTTTCACTGGCGGGTTATGGTGCGATTATCGCGCTCGAATGTGAATCCTGAGGCACAGCGAATGGCGCGGGCCGTGGTGAGGCTTCCAGCACGTTACCTGTGATACGCGTCAGCCTTGCGGCGCGGGCAATGTGAAATGTTTCAGTAATTTTAACGGGGATATTACGTAAGTTTGTTACAGCTTGGGGGTATTTGAGATGCTGGAGCACAGACGGTTATGTCTGTTCTCCAGATTATTGGATGGAACTTATCAGGCAATGAGTTCTATTTTCGTCAATATCGTTGATTTTATTTTTTCCACCACTTCATAGAATCTATCCTCAGTGCCGTCACCAAGAACGATGATGGGTAAAGGATCGCTCTCTACTGTGATGGATAAACTTCCATCTTCCGCTCGCATCATAATTGAGACGGAAATGATGAACTTAGCCAGAGGAGAGCCATCTATTGTTGTGGTAATAAGAAACCGAAGTGCCTTGTCTTGGCTCAGTTCAATGCCTGTTATGGGCTTCCTTTCGCAATGGTCGTTAATCATTTCAGCGATAACAACATAGTCCTTGGCATTCCCAACATCAGGCTTGAGGGAGTCAATATATTCGCGCATAAGCTCGGCGGCTGCATTTCTTAATTTGGCTTGCAGTTCACTTCTTTTCTGTCGCGCCTTTGAATAAGCGGCCTGCATGTCAGAATGAATGATTGTCATATTTTCCCCTACGTTATCTGTCTGCTATGACGGCATTATATCCCAATTTAAGCGATAAGGGGGCTGTACTTAGTTGCGAGGGATGCGGCTTTGCTGGCGGTGTTGTTCATCTCGCCGGCATTCAGTGGGCCGCCGGTGTTGGTGTGGTTGTGGCTGGCGGTTTGCTGGGCGAGGGTTTGGATCACATCCAGCGTATCAGTGAGCAATGTCAGTACGTTGATATCGTCGGTACCCAGGCGAACCGTGGGTGCGATAAGCTCCTGAGCAGCGGCAACACTGCGACGAATACCGGCGATTTTCTCAGCGAGTGCGCGCCGACGTCGGTTGTTTGGCTCTGGCCAGCCGTGACATTTTGGTTATGGCCAACTGTGATATTTTGATTCTGGCCAACATCGTCATTCCTGTCTTTGCCGACCTTGGTGACCATGCTGGCTGAGGTGCCTATCGAGTAGTCGCCCTCGGCAAGCTGTACCACCTGACCGGCCATCAGGGTTTTAGTCCCCAATACC